>CAZOLV010000061.1:20755-32238 GCA_964580725.1 uncultured Anaerolineae bacterium
CGCCCGCAGATCTACCTCAGGCCGCCCGCAGATCTACCTCAGGCCGCCCGCAGATCTACCTCAGGCCGCCCGCAGATGGTCGGTCGAAGTGGAGATGCGTTTGAGCACCTTCAGGTCGCTGGCGCTGAGCGTTTCTGGCGCGGATGGCGCTGCGACGGCCGGTTGGCTGCCCTCCTCCGGCGCGGCTGTCTTGGCGGCGGATGGCGGGGCCACTGTCGCTTTGATGCGCGTCTCGTCTCCCCTGGCGTCGCGCTGCCGCTTTTCGATCTGTACCGGCTGCCCCCCCGCACCCTCCACGATCACCCGCTGCAAACTCGAATAATCCCCACCCTCCAACGCCGCACAGTATTGCGCCAGACTCTGGTCGTCCAGATTGGGAAATTGGGCGCGCAGGAAGGTCATGCTGCGATTGCGGTCGAAGCCCTTGCGCAGCGATTCGGGCGGCTCCAGATCAACGATCTGAAACGGCCGTGCATTGTTCAAGATGAATCCCAGAGGGCGCAAATCTGTTGCCAGGTCGGCCCTCAACCGTTTCATCAGGGTATTGTTCTGTGCGCTGCCCGGAAGGATTGGCGCCAGTTGCCCGGCAAAACCCGATCCCGGCAGCGGCGGCTCTTCTTGCGCCAAACGGCTCAACTCGCTGACAAGGCGACTGCGCAAGATGGTTCTCGCCTGATCCCAACGTTCTTGCTCGTTGTATTGGGTCATACGACGTTGTTCGGCCTGGCTGCCGCCCGAAACGGTGACTGGATCGAATGCGATCCAAAACGAGAAGGTCAATCCCATCGGTTGCCCGTTGACCATGATCCCATTGAGTGGTGACCTCTTGGGCTGTTGGCGCACGTCGAAGGTCTGACTGACTTTCTCGACACCACGCAAGACCCACACGGAACCCGGCCCTGCGATTCTGGAAAACTTGCCCAACCTGTAGATGACTACTTGCTTGCCTTCTTGTACTTCAACCCATTCTATCAGTTTTCTGGCTGCTGCAAAAATGAAAGCTATCACTGCGAGGATGAAAAAAATCATGAAAATCTGACCAACGCCCATGTCACATCTCCTGTCGAACTCACTGCGCCGGACGCAGAGCACCTCTGCAAACTGGCTGCCCTACGGCTGGCGGCGCATGTAGGCGGCCATGACGCGGCTGAACCAGGCATTATTGACGAGCAGGCCGCGGCGCGCCAGGTGATCCATGATTTCGGCCGCTGCGGGCTGTCCTTTGGCCGTCGCGATGGCGGCCTCGCGCTCCACCGGGTGCAGCCCGATCAGGATACGTTCGCACTCCTGTTGTACGTCGGGTTGGCCGGCAAAGTAGATGTCCAGATCACCGATCGGCGCCTTGCCCTGACTCCAAAGGTTGAACACGATCTTCAGCAGGCCGCTGTGACCCCCCACCAGCCCCAGGATCGCTGCCTGATCCTTGGCGTTCAGCGGCTTGCCGGCTTTCTCGTTGAGGTACGCCAGCATGTACCGTGCATCCTCCGGGCCATACGGTTCCAGCGCGTAGATGTGGTGTCGAAACAGATCGTAGAACTTGCTGCCGTTCTCCAGCCCGTGCCGGCGGCCGAGCACATGGGGCAGGCGCTTGGTGAAGATGAGATAGCTCAGCCGTCCCCGGTTGCCCTCGCTGCGCAGTGCGCTGAGCTGTTCCAGCATGGCCAGCGGCCCGACCTCGAGGGCGCTGTCGAAATCGTCCAGCACGAAGACCACCTGCTGCTGTTTTTCCTGACAGGCCTGGCGCAGACGCGCCCGCAGCCGCTGCAACAGGCGTTCGTCTTCCGCAAAGGGAATGGCGCCGCCCTCCGCCGCCGGAGGCCCCCATTGCGCCGCCGCCGTTTCGATGCTGCTGCTCATCAGCGTCCAGAGGCTGGCCGGCGTTTTTTGCCAGGTGGTGGCGTCCACGAAAGCGAAGCGCACCTGCTCCGCCGCCGCGCCGAAATACGCGGTGAGGCGCTGCTGGTCACGCAGACAGTTGAGCAGATTGGACTTGCCGCTGCCCGCGATCCCGACAAAGCCAAGCGATTCGCCGCGCTGCACCAGGCCTGCGATCAGGCGCAGCTCGTTCTGACGGTAGGTGGGACCATAACGATCCGTTGCAGGTGTGACATTTGGCATAGGCTTGCTGACTCTTTGTTGCACGCATCGAAGTTGTTTGTCATTGGTCAGCGCCGTGGGGGCGCGGCCTTGCGCTTGAAAGGCCATTTCAGCCACTTGGGTCGCTTCAGCTTGCGCAGCCGGGCCAACGCATTTGCCGGCGACGCCAGGCGCACGACATCACTATGCGCATGGTGTGCGTCGCGGCAATCTGGGCAGTGAAAAGCGGTGCGCGGCATGGGCGCCGGGCGATTGGCAAACTGCTCATCCAGAACCAGGATGCGATGGTCGTCGCACAGCGGCCGCCCGCAGTGATGGCAGCAGACGTCAAGAACCTTCTCATTCTGGCCCTCGTGCGCGCCGCAGACGGCGCACTCCAACACCGTCATGACTGCTCCTCCCGTCCATGATCGGTGGCTGGCTGTGCGGACGCACCGCCCTGTGTTGGCGCCGACAGCAACTGCGACGACTCCACCACCTCGCCTTCGATCGCTTCATCCAACTGGCTCGACAACGCTCCTTCCGCCAATAACACGCTCAGCAGCATCTCGGCGGCGCTGCGACTGCGCCGCTGAGCGGGAAGGCGGGTGACGTTGGCTGGCGATACGACCTTGACCGTGCGCGTCGCGAATGTCTGGCGCGCCAGCGCAAAGAGCTGTTTCCAGGTGCGCTCGATGAGCCGCTCGGCGGCGGGCTGTGTATGAAGGCCATGCGCCGTCAGCTTGACGGCGGCGCTGACCGCCTGGCTGCTCTCGCTGCCGCTGATGATCAGGTGAAAATCTACTGCCACAACGCCGCTGTAGGTGCGCCCAAAGATGCTCCATTGCCGCAGCAGCGCGCCGTTGGCAAGATCGAAGCGCGGCGTTTCTTCCATCACGCCGAGCACCAGATAGCCCTTTTCCAGCAAGGCGCGCGTCAGCGTTGCTGCCAGCGTCTGATCGGGCCGGATCTCGCGCGATGCGATCAGCTCGGTGCGATCCCGGTCGGCCAGGCGCTGTGGATCGAGCATGATGCGCACATCCTGGAAGCGCAGGCCAGCCAGACTCAGCTCGAAATCGGCGCTGACCCGGCTCTGAACGCCAAGCGCCGCACGTGTATCGGTGCGGCCAAGCGGGAAGAAGATGCCGACCCCCTGCAGCCCCGAAAGCGCCCCCCTCCAGGTCATGATGACCTGACCGCGCAACACGGCATCGGCTTCGATGTTGCGCTCGAACTGCATTCTGAAGAAGCGCCGGCGCGCCTGTTGTTCCTGGCTGCTGAGCGGCGGCTCGTTCCATTCTAACGGCCACAGCCCTGTGGCAGGGTTGCTCTCCGTGCGGCTGACCAGCGCCGGGTCGCTGGCGTCCACCACTTTGCCCCAACTGGCCGGCAGGTCAATGCGCAACAGCTCGATCTGCGCCTCGCTCAGCCCCTTGCCATCGTCCCATTGCAGTTCCAGCTCCACGGTGCGCTGGTCGCGCGTCTCCACCAAATGCGGAAACAGACGCACGGGAAACTTGTCAGGCGCAGCGACATCGTAACTGGCCTCTACATCCCACCGCGCCGCGCTGCGCGTCTTGCCGCCGCTGAACAGGGCGTGCTCTCGCACCTGGCCAAGCAGGCGCAGAAGACGCCCGTCAGCTTCGGCGTGAATCAGCGGTGGCTTGAAGACGCCCCCAAATCGCCCCTTGAGCAGCGCATAGCCGGCTCGAAACTCCAGGTCGCTCTGGACAGGCTCGGCGGCGTCGGCGGATGGCTTGGGCAGCTTGAAGCGGTCACGGTACGCTTCGAGGCGCTTGCGCTCCGACGCCTTGAGTTGACCGGGCAGCTTGATCTCTCCGCTGCACGCCGTGGCCGCCGTCTGCAGGCGCACACGTTCGGCCTGCGCCTTCAGCTCGATCTTGCCGGTCAGCGTTTCCACAACCTGGCCTGGCTGCGGCGTCCAGATCAACGGCAGGAAGGGCCGCCGGCCGCGATACGCATAGCCGGCCAATGACACAAGAAGACCCAGCCCGACCGTACCCACAATGTAGTTGCGCTGGGGCGCCAGCGCCCTGATCGCGGCGGCTTCGTCCGCCAGGGAGAGCCATGCGACCAGCCTTTGGACGATCTGATACTGCAGAAGAAGTTGTACGGCCAGTATTCCAACCGCCAGCAGCGCCAGCAGGCTGCCGATCAGGATCAGCCAGGCGCCGGGCGTCCAGAGCTTGCCGCGGCAGTCGGGGCAGATCAACGGGTCAGGGCCACAGGGGGTATTCTCCAGGCCGAGGCCGGCGAAGCGGTGGAAGAGCAGCCGCGCCAACCAGCGGGGCGCCAGGCTGCCATGCGCCTGGCACACCGGCCTGCGACACTCGTGACAAACCGCCGCCACGTCAGGGCTGCCGCAGCGGTCACAGCGCGCCAACGCGGCCTGTGGCTTGATCGTCGCTTCGACTTTGCCAACAGGCGCTGGAGCGGACGCCTGCGCCGCGGGCGCTGGAGCGGACGCCTGCGCCGCGGGCGCTGGCGCGGGGGGCGTGCTGGCGGTCAGCGGGATGAGCGCGCCGCCGCCAGAGGCGGCGCCGGTTGCGATGTCAGCCTCCGGGCGCGGGGCATGGCCCGGTTCGAAGAATGAGATGAGCGCCGCCTGTAGATCGCTCAGCGCCAGCGCCGTTCCGACTTGACTGCCGCTGCTCAGGGCGCCCATTTGAATGATGGCATCCTGGCTGTCGGCGCGGGTCAACAGACCACCGATCGTTGTCGCGCCAGGTTGGCCGCGCACCATGACCCAGGCTTGCAGCGCCTGGGGACGGGCCATCGGCTGGACGCGGAAGATCACCCGCCAGTCGTGGCTGTGGCGCCCCTGGGCGACCACGTCGGGCGTGTCTGTTACGGAGAAACCGAGATCGGCCAGGTGCAGGAACAGGTCACGTGGCCGGAAGGCGCGCAGGGTGACGGCCGGCGCAAAGACGCGGCGCAGCAGAGGGGTCTGCCGCTGCGCAAAGAGGTCGGCCAGGACGAGCTTGAAACGCACGACGAGCCGGGTTTTCTTCTGCATGGCGATGCCGTTGTGGCGGCGACCCACGCTGTCGTAGTAGCGCAGCCCTAGCCCAGAAAGGAGGAGGTCCGGCAGCTCGATTTCGAGTTGGCCGTCGAGCGTTTCGATCTGGTAGAGATCGGCCGGACGCTTGACGATGAGGTGCAATGGCTCGCTGACCAGGGTGGTCAGATCGGGGCGTGTGGGTGCCGTCGCCGGTTGTAGAGGCATGCCGCCCCATTCCAGGCGCTGTTCCAACGGGTTGTATTTGAGCAGCGGGTTGTCCACCGGAGCGGCGGACGAGGTTGCTTCGCCTGCGATCAAGTAGGCGGCTTCGTGATTGGTGGAGAGAGGCCCAGGCCAGGCCAACCAGACTTGCTTGACGCTGACGGCGGTTCCGGCGGGAAGGCTGGCGCTGGGCAGGTTGAGTTCGACGCGCAAAGAGAAGCGCAGGTGGTTCTGCGTGGTGAAGGCCTGGCTGGCGTCACTGAAGCTGGCGAAGAACGTGTGCAGTTGCTGTGGGGTTGCGCCAGCGCCTGGCCACTGATTTTCCCAACTGTCGCTGATCTGCACGGCCAGGCGCAGCGGGGCCACGCTCAGCGCCTGCGGCTGGTAGTCAGCGGTGAGAACCGATTTGGCGTCATCGGCGATCATCTGGTTGGTTGCTTCTAGGGTTTGGGTCTGGATGGGCAGCGGCAGGGCAATGGCGCCGAAGCGGTCGTAGAGGTCATAGCGCGCTTTGAGATCGGTGCGATCATACGCTTCGAGCAGCAGGTGCCCGATCAACGCCTGGCTGGGGACTGTAGAAGACGCGGGCGCGACGCGGGCGGCGGGTTTGGGTGATTTGGCGCCGCGCCGGACCAATTGGGCCAGACGCTGCTGCCAGGCGCGCGCCGGCTGGACGAGCCGCGCCGCTGTGCGGCGCAGGAGCGATGGAGGCGCTTGGGGTTTGGTGCGCGCCTGCCAGAGCCACCATTGACGGCGCACATCGGCCAGGGCCTGGCGCGTGAACGACTGATCACCATCGTAACTGACCTGCGCGCTGATCTGACCGCTTGTGCTTTGCGCGGCCGGCATCAGCAAGGCGCGGTCGAGCGTCTGTTCGAAGCTGTAGGTTTCGGTGATTTTCAGTTCATCTGGCTGGACGCGAGCAAAGAAGAGATCGCTCATGGCAGAATTGTAGCGTAGATGGGGGGAAAGTCAAGAGCGGGCAGTGAGGGTCAGAGGGCAGTCGGATGCCGTCGGCTGATTCCGTCGGCTGAGCCTGTCGGCTGAGCCTGTCGAAGCCGAGGGCCGGCCATCTGTGGCCGGTAATTCCAGCGGTACCCTCATGACCCGTCATCCGGGGAAAAATCCTATAGGTTTCTGAAACCTTCAGGGTTTGGTAGGGTTTGGGGCCTTGACCCTATTTCGACCCTATTTCGACCCGATCTGGAAGCGCCGGATCGCGGGGAGGATGGGAAAACTGGGGGCGATGGGGGCTTGACAGATGAGGGGATGTGTGATATGATAGCTCATGACGCAGTGCGTCACAGAACTCGAGATATCAAGAACAAACCGCGGTGCAGGCGCCGGTGCGGCGCTGCACGGGCGGATGCAAGAAAAAGGGAGGCCAAAATGGCAGAGGCGACACTTTTTGAGAATGTACGGAAGCAGGCGGAAAGCCGGCTGCATACTGCGCAGGACACCGTCAAGGATTGGGTGGAGGAGCTGCGCAAGGACGGTCACAAGGCGCTGTTGGTGACGTTGGGCGCGGCGGGGACAACGCAAGATACCGTGGCTGATTTGCTCAAGTGGACGAACGAGTTCCTCGACAAGTCGGCGGAGCGTGGCCAGAAGGTCGAAGACGAGGCGCTGAAGGAAGCGCGCCGCTATTGGAAGCAGGGCCGCAAGCGCGTCGAGGATGTCGAGGCGGAGATCGAGCACCGCATGAAGGCGGTGGTGGATCGGCTGGAGTTCCCGACGCGTGACAAGATGCAAAATCTGGCCGGCCAGGTGGAACAGATCGAGGCGAAGGTCAAGGAGCAGGCGACAGAGCTGCAAGAGGCCGCTGAGCGCAACCTGCCGATTGCGGACTACAGCAAGCTGAACGCCAGGGAAGTGCTCAACCGTCTGGCGGACATGACCATCTCGGAACTGCATGCGATTCGCGACTTCGAGTCTCTGGCGGGCAAGCGCAGCACGGTGTTGCGCGAACTGAACCGACGCATCGAAGCGATGCCGATTCCTGACTACGACGACATGACGGTGGAGCAGATCACTGCACAGCTCGAGACGCTCGACCCAGCCAAGTTGACTGTGATCGCACAGTACGAGCGAGCGCATGGCAACCGCGTCGGCGTGTTGCAGGGCATCGAAGCTCATCTGCACGATCTTGAGATGATGCCCGCGTAAGCGAACGGCATGACGAACCCTAAAGTCGCGACGATCTTTTAGGGCTTTGCAAGAGAAGACCTTCGGGGTTCTTAGAACTCTGAAGGTCTTCTTTATGTTGGAAACTTGTGTTGTGCATGCCGCCGGCTCAATCTTGACGGTTGGCGACGACCGGGCGTCGCCGCTGCATCATCCAGGCGGCTGCGATAAGAGCGGTGATGACGATCGCCCTGCCCCCTGCCCACTATCCGCCAATTCGTTTTGACACGGCGCGAGGCCGGTGTTATAATCGGGCTTGTCGGGTCCATAGCTCAATAGGCAGAGCAGCTGACTTTTAATCAGCGGGTCGCAGGTTCGATTCCTGCTGGACTCATTCCGAACAAAAAACCGGGTTTTCTCGACGAAAACCCGGTTTTTTTGCATGCACCCCATTCAGCGAGCCGCATGGAGCGTCCTGGCGGCGGCGCAGGCCTTGCGATCAGCGCGCCGCAGGTGTCCTTAGCGGATCACGAAACTCAAGGCAATGATGACGCCAAACAACGCAGCGGCCAGAATTCCGACGCGGCGCAGGTCGCCGAAGACGTGCGCATACTCCCTGGCGTAGTCCACCGGCGTGCTATTCTTGACGCCAGCCGGCCGGCGACCGGCTGAACTGCGCCCACTGGCCGCACGCGCCGCTTCGGCTGATCCACCATTGCCCCCCGCCCCCGATTTGAGCGGCGCCATGCCCTGTGAATAACGCATTGGCGAGGCGCTGCGCGGCGCACGCTGTACGACTCGTTGTTTCTTTGCCATGCCTATCTCTCCCCACATCGAATGATTTCAGATCGTAACGCTGCGATTATACCCGACGCCGGGATGAGCGTCAAAGTCTCAAGCGGCGCAGCGCCAGACCGGCAATGATCCCCGCCTCCTCGACCCGCAGCAGCCACAGTGAGACGCCATAGACCAGCGCACCCACGCCCGCCGCAGCGCCGACCAGCAACGCTTTGCCCACCAGCCCCTCGTTGGCCAGATTGCCCAGCGATCCTGGCAGCAGCCACAGCGCCAGGCTCATCATGACGGCGGCCAACAGCGCCTTGCCCCCGGTGCGCACAATGCCCTGCGCACGCAGCCCGCCGCTGAAGCGCATCAACAGGATCAACATGATGACGGCGTGACTGATGTGCTTGGCCGAATCGGCCAGCACCAATCCCAGAAAACCCAACGGCTGCAGCAGGCTGAGCGCCGCCACCAGATAAACGCCAACCGCCGCAATGCCGACAATGGCGGGCGTGCGCGTGTCCTGGCGGGCGTAGAAGGCGTAGTTGAACAAAAAATCTACCCCGGCAAAGCCAAGACCGAGCAGGTAAAGCCGCAGCGCCCGCGCCGTCCACAGCGTATCGGCGGCGACGAAACTGCCGTGCTCGAACAGCAGGCGGATGATCGGCTCGGCCAGCACGAAAAGCGCCGCAATGGCCGGAATCAGGAGGACGAGCACCAGGCGCAAACCGCGCGCCAGCGTGCCCCGATAGGCCTCCCATTCGCCCGCCGCCGCATGGCTGGCCAGGGTTGGTAGAGCCGCCAGCGAAACCGCCACCGGCACCAAACCGAGCGGAAACTGAACCAGCGTCGTGGCGTACTGCATCCAGGCGGCGCTTTGCTCGCCCGTGCGTGAGGTGAGATTGGCGTCCACCAGCACCTGAAACTGACCGACCAGCAGGCTGACGCTGACCGGCAGGTAGAGGCGCATGATCTGGCGCAGCGCCGGATGCCCCCAGGCCAACCGCAGCCGGGCCTTTGCCGCCCGCAGGCCAGGCAACAGCAGCAGCATCTGCCCCAGACTGCCGATGGTGATGCCCACCGGCAGGCTGTAAATGCCGATCTGCGGCGTCAGCAGCGGCGCACATACCACCACGCCCAGGTTGAAGATAGCTGCGCCCAATGCCGCATAGGAAAACGACTTGAGCGCATAGAGCACCCCGGTCAACACGCCGGCCAGACCAAAGCAGACGACCGCCGGCGCCATGATGCGCAGCGCAGCGGTGATGACCGCCAACAGGTGCGCATCGAAACCGGCGCCGATCAGACGGGCGATGTAGGGCGCCAGGCCTTGCAGCGCCAGGAACACCACGGCCATGCCCAGGCCGATGGCAGTCAGCACGGCGCTGACCACCTCCCACAGCTCGGCGCGCCGTTCTGGGCGCGCATAGTCACTGAAAACGGGCACCAGCGCCGCGCTGAGCAGACCGCCCACCAACAAATCGTAGATCATCGTGGGGACGCGCGCCGCCAGACGAAATGCGCTCAGCTCGCCGGCCGACCCGAAGTAGTACGAGATGATCGTTTCTCGAATCAGCCCAAGCATCCGGCTCAACACATTGCCAAAGGCCAGGATGCCCGCCGACCGCGCGACGCTGTTGCCCGCCGTTGTCGGTGTTGTTTCGCTCATGCCCTCTCGACTCCGGCGCCGGCGGCCGGCGCACAGAAACGCTCGACGATGCGTGCAATCAGTGCGCTGGTAGAATGATCGGCCAGGTAGGGCAGAAAGCGCACCTGCCCGCCATAGGCCTGTACGACCGCCGCTTCAGGCGGCCCGCGGCGCACTGCCGCGGGCGCGCCGGTCTGCGGCGCTCCTGGGTCCCAATCGCCGCCCTTGACATACACGTCTGGTCGCAGCGTCGCCGCCAGCGCCTCGGCAGTCAGGTCTTCGAAGATCACTGCCAGGTCAACGCACGCAAGGGCCGCCAACAACGCCGCCCGCTCTGTCGCCGTCACCAGCGGACGCTGCGGGCCTTTGAGCGCCCGCGTCGAATCGTCCCCGTTCACGCCGACGATCAGCGCATCGCCCAGCGCCCGCGCCCGCACCAGGTAATCCACGTGCCCCAGATGCAGCAGATCGAAATGCCCGTTCGTGAAGACAACCCGCAGCCCGGCCTCTTGCCAGGCCTGCCGCTGCGTCTGCGCTGCGGCGCTTGTGACGACTCTACCCATGCGTTGTTGCAGCGCCCCCTCTGCGCTCTTGTAGAATGGCCTCCAGCTCCGCCGGTGTAACCACGGCGTTGCCCAGCCGCCGCACGACGACCCCCGCCGCGGCCATGGCAAGCTGGGCGGCGTCGTGCAGACTGCCCCCCGCGGCCAGCGCCAGCGTCAGCACGGCGATGACCGTATCGCCCGCGCCCGTGACATCGAAAACCTCTTCGCGGTTCCAGGCCGGCAGATGCTGCGGCGCTTCTCCCTGTGCCAGCAGGCTGACCCCCTCGCCGCCGCGGGTGACGATCAGTGCACGTGGCGCCAGCTTTTGTTGCAGCAGCGCCAGCGCCCGCTCGTAGTCTGCGTCACTGCGCAGCGCAAAACCGACCTGCGCCTCGGCCTCGGCCGCGTTGCAACGCACCAGATCGAACCCGGCAAACTGACCCAGGTCGCCCTGCGAATCTACCGTCGTCAGCGCCCCCTGCCGTTGCGCCGACGCACGCACGCGGGCGATCAGTTCCGGTGTGACGACTCCGTTGCGGTAATCGGACACGAGCAGCGCCGTGGCGCCCGGCAGCGCCTGTGCAACCTGAGCGGCCAGGCGCTCCTGTAACAACGAGTCGAGCGGGCGCCGGTCGAGAAGATCAACCCGTGCGATGTGCTGTGGAAAGCGCAGGCTACCCTGGGCCACGATGCGCGTCTTGCACGTCGTGGGGCGTGCGGGGTCGGCAACGACGCCGCTCGTCTCGATGCCCAGCTCCTGCAATTGTTGCAGCAGGGCTGCGCCCGCCGCATCGGCGCCAACGATGCCGGCAACCGCCGCGTGACCACCGAGGGCGACGATGTTGTGCGCCGGGTTGGCCGCTCCACCCGGCACGCGCAGCCGTTGGCGCAGCTCGACAACCGGCACCGGCGCCTCGCGGCTCAAGCGCGTCGCCGCCCCGATCAGGTACTCGTCCAGGCACAAATCGCCCATCACCACCACGCGTTGGTCAGCCAGACGCTGCGCCAAACCTCGCAATCCCATCACACCTTCCCCCCCTTAATCCCCGATCGCCCTCTCCCC
>CAZOLV010000062.1:0-32155 GCA_964580725.1 uncultured Anaerolineae bacterium
CCAGCGCGACCTGCGCTTCTTCCACGGCCTGCGGCTGGCGGTCAAGCAGCGCTACGCCGAAACCGTGGACTACCGCGACTACGAGCGCAAGGTGGGCAAGCTGCTCGACACCCACATCCGGTCGAGCGACGTCACGGTGGTCACCCCGCAGGTCAACATCTTCGACGTGGAAGCGTTCGACGCCGCGGTGGCGCAGCTCGCCACGCCGGCCGCCCAGGCCGACACCATCGCGCACCAGGCGCAGCGCACCATCGCCGAGCGCATGGAGCGCGATCCGGCGTTCTACAAGAAGTTTTCCAAGCTGATTGACGAGGCCATCGAGGCATACCGACAGGGTCGTATTGACGAGGCGGAGTATCTGCGCCGGGCCACGGAGGCCGTAGCGGCGCTGCGTTCCGGACGGGATGATGCTCTGCCGGCCGAGGTGCGCCGCTTCCGTGACGCCCCGGCCTACTACGGCGTCATCCGCGAGCCGCTGATCCAGTATGTCGCGGCCACGCCCGGCCAGGCCCCGAACGCCGACGCGCTGGCGGCCGAGATGGCGATCCGCTGCGAAGGGATCATCGAAGCCAACAAGGTGCGCGATTGGACGCAGAACCCCGACGTCCAGAACCGCATGCGGCTGGCGATGGAGGACTATCTCGACGAGATCGAGCGCAGCAGGCGCCTGGCCCTGACCGACGGCGACCGCGACGTGATCCTGGACAGCGTGATCTACGTGGCGCGGCAGCGGGATACATTGCGATGAGTTCAACGCAAGAATACGCCGTCCAATTCGGCAGCGTGACCATCGGCTACAATCTGGCGTTCGCCCCGCGCAAGACGCTGGGCATCACCGTGCGCCCCGATCTGACGGTAGGCGTGCGTGCGCCGCTGGGCACGGCGTTGGAGGAGATCGAGGCAGTCGTCAAGAAACGGGCCGCGTGGATCCGGAAACAGCAGCGCGAGCTGGTCCGCTACCTGCCCCACCTGCCCCCGCGGCAGTACGTGAGCGGCGAGAGCCATCGTTACCTGGGGCGGCAGTACCGGCTGAGGGTGAACGCAAGTCCGGAGAGCGAGCCAACCGTGCAGCAGACGCGCAACACGCTTGAGGTGGTGGTGGCCGATCCCGCCGACCGCCAGCACGTCAAGGTTCTGCTCGACGCCTGGTATCGCGCCCGCGCCGAGGATGTCTTCGCCGCGCGCCTGGCAGCGTGCTATCCTAAGGTTCAGCACCTGGGCCTGCCGTACCCGCAGCTCGCGGTGCGGGAGATGCGCTCGCGCTGGGGCAACTGCGACCCAGATGACAGGATCACACTCAACATCAAGCTGATCCTGGTGCCCGAGGAGCTGATTGACTATGTGATCTATCACGAGCTTTGCCATCTGCGGGAGCATCATCACGGCAAAGCCTTCTACCAGTTGCTTGACCGCGTCCTGCCGGAGTGGCGGGAGCGGAAACGGAAACTGGAGGAGTTTGACTTTGGGTGAGGTCGTTCGGAGGGATGATGAAACGCTCTCTCTTGGCTGGTGCAACAGTAGCTCTGCTCGCAGCAGGTTTGATCGGTTGTAGCGCGCCGGCGACGCCAGAACGGGTCGAGGTTACGCGAGTTGCTGAAGTCACCCGGCAAACCGAGGTGACGAGGATCGTGGAGGTGACGCGCCTCGCCGAAGTAACCCGGCAGGTGGAGGCCACGCGTGTTGTTCCCCAGACCGTGATCGTCACTGCAACATCTGCACCGACCGACACACCGGCGGCCACCCCAACACCTCGCCCTACACCGTCTGCGCCTCAGGCCAAACGCTTCGCGCCTGAGCAGGTCATCACTGCTTTCAAAGCAGCGGGGTTGGACGCCGAGAGCTCCGGACCGATGACCAAAGAAGACTACGGCATGGCGCCGTATGTTGGACAAGGCATGCGATTCTTGATCCCTTCGTTGTGCGCCGACTGCGGCGGACGCGTTCTTGCGATTGACGACAAGGCGGACTTGCAGCGTGCGAAGGCGTTCTACGATAACCTTGGCAAGCAATCGGCAATGCTCTTTTCGTGGACATATGTCCGAGAAAACATCCTGGTTCAATTGAACGGCGATCTGCCGGAAGCACAGGCCAAGAAATACGAGGCGGCGCTACTCGCCATGAAGTGAACCGCTGCGTCCTCAGCGATTGAAATTCTGCGCTCTCGGAGGTTCTACCAATGGATGCCCTTACCGCGGTTGAGACTACGCTGACCCAAGCCAATGAGCCATTGCACTACCGCGAGATCACGCGGCGCATCCTGGAACAGGGCCTGTGGCAGACAGAAGGTCACACGCCCGAGGCCACGATCAACGCCCGCTTAGCGGTGGATATCCAGCGCGGCGGCGCCCAGTCCCACTTCCAGCGCACGGCCGCCGGCATCTTCGCTCTGCGCGCCTGGGGCCTGCGTGAAGTGA
Source organism: uncultured Anaerolineae bacterium (assembly GCA_964580725.1). Classification (GTDB taxonomy): domain Bacteria; phylum Chloroflexota; class Anaerolineae; order SSC4; family Amarolineaceae; genus Amarolinea. Next base: position 2,415 of record CAZOLV010000062.1, read on the forward strand.
AGCCAAGGGGCGCAAAAGGAAAAACGCCACCCACAAAGGACGCGCAGCTTGATAGCGCTACTAACGAGGCCAAGCCGGGGCAGACTCTTGCGCCCAAGCCGCCTGTCAAACTCTCATTCGCCGATGCAGCCGAGGCTGTGTTGGAGCAACTCGGCCACAACAAGCCCATGCACTACAGGACCATCACCGAGAAAATCCTCGAACTGGGCCTGGTCAACACCAAAGGGCAGACGCCTGAAGCCACCCTGTATGCGCAAGTCCTGACTGAAAACAAGCGCAGGAGTCGCCTGGGCGAGCCACCCCGTTTCGTTATGCACGGGAAGGGCTATGTTGGCCTGACGAAATGGGTGGCGGGCGGGCTGGCCTTTCAGATCGAGCAGCACAACGACGCGGTGCGCAAGAAGCTGCATGCACAACTGTTTGACATGCAACCGAATGATTTCGAAGGGCTGATGGTCGAACTCCTCGCGGCGCTGGGCTTCGAGGATGTTACGTTGACTCCGGCGAGCGGCGATGGTGGAATTGACGTGCGTGGAACCCTGGTTGTGGGTGACGTGATCCGCACGCGCATGGCCGTACAGGTCAAACGCTGGCGACGCAACGTCCAGGCGCCGATCGTACAGCAAGTGCGCGGCAGCCTCGGCACCCACGAACAAGGCCTGATCATCACCACCAGCGACTTTAGCAAGGGCGCACAGGAAGAAGCCGAGCGCGCCAACGCCGTGCCGGTGGCGTTGATGAACGGCGAGCAGTTGGTGAAGCTACTGGTTGAGAACGATATCGGCGTCCGCCGCACACAGTATGACCTGATCGAGTTGGGAGAAGACGAATAGGCAGTCGGAATGGAAGCCAGATCCACCTCTGACCTCACTGTCTTCATCGCCCGTCGCGACGTCACCTGCGGCGAATGCGGCGAGGCGCTCGGTCGCCACGCGTGGATCATGCTCGATCGCGAGCGCGGCGCGCTCTGCCTGGCGTGCGCCGACCTGGATCACCTGGTCTTCCTGCCGGCCGGCGACGCGGCACTTACGCGGCGCGCCAGGAAGCGCTCGACTCTTTCGGCCGTTGTTCTGGAATGGAGCCGCGCCCGCGAACGCTATGAGCGGCAGGGTTTGCTGGTGGAGGAGGCTGCGCTCGCCCTGGCCGAGCAGGAATGCCTGGCCGATGCCGATGCACGCGAGCGACGTCGCGAGCGCGAGGCCGAGCGCCGCGCGGAAGAAGATCACGAATACGTAGCGCGCTTCGCCGCAGCCATGCGCGAGCTGTATCCAGCGTGTCCCAAAGGCCGCGAGCGAGTCATTGCGGAGCACGCCTGCCGCAAGTACAGCGATCGGGTGGGCCGCAGCGCATCGGCGAAACGACTGGACGCCGAGGCCGTGCGCCTGGCGGTCGTCGCGCACGTGCGTCACGCCGAAACGACCTATGATGAACTGCTCAGCCAGGGGTACGAACGTTGGCTGGCGCGGGATGAGGTCGAAGGCCAGGTGGCGCGCGTGTTGGCGCGATGGGCGGGAGTAGAGTGACAAGACGAAGAGGCAGACTGTGACGGAGCAACGCATCGAGAAGCCTGAGCTCGTGGCCCGTGTCGCGGCGCGCGCCCAGGGAAACGCCGGCGCAGTCGAAGAGATCATTGACGCGACGCTGGAGGAGATCTACCAGGCCCTGAAGCACGGTGAGTGCGTCTCGCTGCGCAACTTCGGCACCTTCTACGTGCGGGAGGAGCGCTCGAGCTGGGTCTTCCGCTTCAACCCGTCGCAGAAATGGCGGGCGCTGTTTGGGTGGTCGTCCACGTACAGAGGTGAGCCGTGAAAAACGCGGTGAATCTGGCCGACTCACCGGCCGAGACCAGCTACCCGCATGTCGCCCGTTGGGTGCGCGATTTCGGCTGGATCGAGATCGGGCAGGGTGACTTCAGCCGTTCGATGGTGCGAGCGCTGGACATCGGCGGCATGATCTGGGAAGGCAAAGCCAGCTACACCACCCTGGACCACGCGTTGCGGGACCTGGATCAGGCGCTGGCAGCGTGGTTCAAGGCCGAGATGCGGGAGTGAGAGGGATACGCAATGGACGAAAAGAGGCTCGAAGCGCTGCTTGAACAGGCGACGGTGGACTGTTATGATGAGGAAGAAGAGTTCAGCGGCGTGCTCTGCACGCTGGACGACAACCTGAACTTCCCGCTGCAAGCGGAGGTGATGGGCGAACGGGTCGAGGTCATCGGCCTGGACGACCGACGCAGCAGCCTGCGCAAGGGCATCGTGGCCCGCGTCCGCAAGGGCGGCCGCGAGTACAGCGTCGGACTGGCCGACCTGAACTTCATTGCGCCCGATCCCGCCAGCGCCGAGTGGTTGGCGATGTATCGCTATTGGACCGGCATGAACGAGGAAGAGTAGAATGCCTCTCTTTCCTGCCAGGCAAAGGGGCGCGCCTCCGGCTCTGTGACCACCGAAGGAACTTCCGTGCCGCCGGGCTTGGGCGCATCATCGAGCGATGGTATAATACACAAGACAACGGCTTCGTTGTCTCAACTCTAGCATGACCATCGGTGAATCGCATGACCAGCGCCAGCATCCCCAACGGCTTGTGGCCGTATTTCCAGGAATATGATCCGCGCCGGCTCGACCGTGAGCAGGACGCCGATCTGATCATCCAGCGCACGCTCGAGTACGGCACGTGGGAGGAGATCCGCTGGCTGATGGCTGCCTACGGCCGCAAACACATTCGCGAGTACGTCCGGCTGCACGGTGAGCGCCAGCTGTCGGCCCCGACCTTCACCTATTGGCGCAAGCTATTGGGCCTGCGCCGCTGGCAGCGTTCGCCCTTTGCCACAGAGGCCAGGCAAGTATGGCCCTTCTGATCGACTCGGCCTTTGCAGACTCAGCCGGAACCGAGTATACTGTGGTCAGTGTGAACATGCGTGAGGCCAAGAGACAGGAACAGGCGAGATGACCAGACAGCTATACCGGCCCAAGCCCGCAAAACCAAAGATTGACGTGCCGCAGGACGCCATTGCTGACTTCTGCAGGCGTCACGCGGTCCGCAAGCTGGCGTTGTTTGGCTCCGTGCTGCGCGAGGACTTCCGGCCGGACAGCGATGTGGATGTGCTGGTGGAGTTCGAGCCGGGTCACGTGCCGGGGCTGGCCTTCTTTGCCATGCAGGACGAGCTTTCAGCACTTCTCAAGCGCGAGGTTGAGCTGCACACGCCGGCTTTCCTGAGTCCCTATTTCCGGCGCGAGGTGGAGAGAGCAGCCGATGTCCGCTATCCCCAAGGATGATCTTATCCGGCTGCGCCACATGCTGGATGCGGCCCAACGAGCCAGGCGCTTCATTCAGGGCCGGGAGCGCACAGATCTCGAAATGGACGAGATGCTCTCGCTCGCCATCGTCCGACTATTGGAGATCGTGGGCGAAGCCGCAGCACACGTTTCCGAGCCAGTGCAGGCGGGTCTGCCGGCCATCCCATGGCGCCAGATCACCGGCGCACGCAACCGCCTGATCCACGGCTACTTCGACGTTGACCTCGACATCGTCTGGGCCATTCTTCAGAACGATCTTCCGCCCCTCATCGTTCAGCTTGAGCAAGTATTGCCTGTGCGAAGACAACCTCGACGACGTTAGCAGGCGCGACTTCTAAGGTTACTCCTCATACTACTCCTAAGGTTCAGACCGAACTTCTAATACTCCTGGGAGCCGGATAACTTCGGATTGCCCAGACTACTCCTCAGGTTACTCATCAGGTTACTGCTCAGGGACTATGGCAATGCACTGAGAACCTGCTCGCGTCTCCAACGCCAGAGATCATAAGCCCATGTGCGCCGGCCCATCGAAATCGAAGTGCGACACAGGCGCGCCGGGGGAGAAGCTCGGCTCGTGGCTGGCCAGCGCCAGCGCACACCGGCCGTCAAGGAGCGCGGCGTCCAAGTCGGCCGCTAGGCCGCTGGCCGTCACAGTCAGACCGACCTGCTCGGCGAACCGGTCGGCATCGGAAACGCCGGTTGATCCCTCGCCGGCGCCCTCCGCCGGCAGATAAGGCAGCGCCAGCGTCAGATCATGCAGGAAGTCACTGAGATCCTGCATCTCCTCAACGGCAAACAGGGCCCCGCCGTGCAAAACATCAGCCACCAGGCTCTGGAATTCTGCGGCGTCGCGCTCGATTTCGCCGGGTAGTCCCAGCTCGTCAGCCCGGGCCAGCAGTTCTGCCAGGAACGCCTCGATGGCTCTCAGGAGGGTTGGACGAGTCCTGACTGATTACGCACTGATTACGCACTGAATACGAAAAAGCGTAATCAGTGAAGGTGACTGATTACGCTTTTTCGAGCCGAGGGCTGAGAATTGAGAAGGAAGGCTGTAACCGCCGTGACTGATTACGTTGTGATGGCGAAAAGCGTAATCAGTGCAGATGACTGATTACGCTTTTTTTGAGCCGGAGGTTGGGGGCGCTTGCCAGGTCAATCAGGGGCTGGGCGGCGCTGACGGATGCGCTGCAAGAGGCGCAGGTTGATGAGGATGTAGGTCAGGGTGTTGAGATTGGCAATGGCCTGGCCGTTGCGTGGAGACCCTGGATCAACCGGCGCTGGCAGCGGTCTTTGATCTGACGATCGCGCGCCGCGCCGATTCGTTTGACAAATGCTGGCGCGAGATGAACAGGCTGATTACGGAAATCACGATTCGTTCGACAACTCCTCCGACGCCAAGCCATCCTTTTGACGAGCCAGAGTGAGCAGGTCTGGCTCCAGGAAAACATGGCCCACAAGCGCAAACTCATCGAAGTCGCCCTGCCCCTCGAAGCCATCAACAAGGAGTCGGCGCGGGAGAAGTCCATCCGACACGGCCACCCGAGCACGCCGCACCTGTGGTGGGCGCGACGGCCGTTGGCCGCATGCCGTGCGGTGATCTTCGCGTCCATCGTGGATGACCCGTCCAGCCACCCCGAGCAGTTTCCCACCGAGGCCATCCAGCATGCCGAGCGCCAGCGCCTTTTCCGGCTCATCGAGGAGCTGGTGAAGTGGGAGAACGTGCACAACGAGGAAGTGCTTGGCCGCGCACGGGCCGAGATCCTGAAGGCCACGGACGGCAACCCGCCGCCCCTGCTCGATCCCTTTGCCGGCGGCGACTCGATCCCGCTGGAAGCGCAGCGGTTGGGATTGGAAGCGCACGCCAGCGATCTGAATTCCGTCGCCGTGCTCATCAACAAGGCGTTGATCGAGATCGCCGCCGAAGTCCACCAGCGCCGTCATCCCGTAGCCGCGCGCCGCGCACTCGGCGTTGGGATGCGGCGCCCAGTCCACCAGGTAGATCCGGAACATCCCGTCTGGGGTGAAGCTGAAGAAGCTGGGCCGGTGATAGCGCGTCACCCGCTCGGCGTCGAGCTGGTGCGCCAGCATCCCGAAGACGTCCCGGTGCACCAGGAAGTCGTAGCCAGTCGCGGTGTCTACCAGTTCGTAGTCCCACCCGCGCACAACCCGGGCGCGCACCGGATACCGGGTCTCCGGCCCGAGGACCACCAGGTCGGCCTGTGTGACGGGTTGAGGCGAGGGCGCGGCCGGCGGCTCCGGCGTGACCGTGGCGGCTGGCGTGGAGGTCAAGGTGGGTGTCCGCGTGGATGTCGGCGCCGGCGGCGTCGGGCTCCCCGAGGCGGTCGCGCTTGGCGTCGCCGTCGGCTGAATGGATGCTGTCGAAGACATGGTGTACGTCGGTGACGCTGTGGGTGTAGCGGTAGCCGAAGCTACGCGTGTCGGAGTGATCATCACCTCGGTCGCCGGAGCGCTGCCGGCAATGGCCGCGCTTGCTACGATCTCCCCTGTGAACTGAGGGCCGGCCATCCTGGGCGCAAGCGACATGCAGCCGGTCAGCGTGAAGGCGGCGACCAGGATCAGAAGCCGGTTACGTGTGCAACGAATCATCGCGTGTGCCTCCTGGTATGTGTTGTGTGGTGGCGACGCCCCTCATTCTCCTGTGACGAGGCGCTCCGGTTCGGCAACCATTTCGGGGCGCGTTTCCGCGCCAAATTGCGCGAACGGCGCTATCCCGGTATAATAGACGCAATTAAGCAGTGAAGCCGACCAGACAATATCTGGTCGGCTTCACGCCCGCATCCTGTTGGTCCCAGGACGAGGCATCGCTGCCGCCATCTTAGCACCGTTGTTTGTGATGAGCAAATGAGGCCGCGGTTCCAGCGCACAAGGGACCGCGGCCGCTTTTGTGTGTTTCAATTCTCCATCGGGCATGGACCTTCTATTCCAAGGAGCGAAGTGCAGGGAGTGACGCCATGGCAGAACCCCTGGCAGACCGAATCGTGCACCAAATCTATCATGCATCTGAACTCTACTACCAGCTCGTACTGGTTGTTGCACCGACAGGTGCGGGCAAAACGATAGCGCTGCAAGGCGTGAGGGATCGTATTAGCATGCCTCTGCTAAACGTCAACCTCGAGCTGTCTCGTCGTATGCTCGTACTCACCGAACGCCAGCGGGCGCTGCAGTTGCCTCGTCTGCTGTCCGAAATAGTCAATACGACCCAGTCCGACGTGATCTTACTCGACAACATCGAAGTGCTGTTTGATATCTCGCTCAAGCAAGACCCTCTGCGGCTGCTCCAGGGGCTCTCGCGGAATAAGACGGTGGTTGCCGCATGGAACGGCTCCGTCGATAACGAGCACTTGGTCTACGCGACGCCGGGTCACCCCGAGTACAAGCGATACCCCAAACGTGATTTCTTAGCAGTCACACCGGAGGCCATGGCATGAAGACAAGCATCGAAAGAGCAGCGAGGCGGACGCAATGAAATACGGAGACCTGATCCAATTCGAGCCTATCGAATCCGTGGTTCAACTGCGGGATGCCGACGAGGCCGCCGCTGCCTGGCAGCTTGTTAGGACCTACGTCATCTCCGAAGAGATGGCCGAGAAGTTGGCCAATCTGGTCGTTCCTCAGCTTCAGTTCGACCAGCCCATGGATAACAAGGGGCTGCTGGTCGTCGGTAACTACGGCACCGGTAAGTCGCACTTGATGTCTGTGATCTCTGCGCTGGCGGAGAACGGCGACCTGCTGAACCACCTGAACGACAAGAGCGTGGCGAGTGCTGCGAGCAAGATCGGCGGCCGTTTCAAGGTCGTACGCACCGAGATCGGCGCCACCACCATGTCGCTGCGCGACATCCTTGTGGCAGAACTTGAGGAGCATCTGGCCGCGATGGGTGTGTCCTATGCCTTCCCGCCCGCGGACAAGGTACATAACAATAAACGCGCCTTCGAGGAAATGATGGCGGCGTTTCACCAGGAGTATCCCGACCACGGCCTGCTCTTGGTGGTGGACGAGCTACTCGATTACCTACGCAGTCGCAAAGATCACGAACTCATCCTCGACCTTAACTTCCTGCGTGAGATCGGCGAGGTCTGCAAGGACCTACGATTCCGCTTTATCGCCGGCGTCCAGGAAGCGATCTTCGACAGCCCTCGTTTTTCGTTCGTGGCCGACAGCATCCACCGGGTGAAGGACCGCTTCGAGCAAATCCTCATCGCCCGCAAGGATGTCAAGTTCGTGGTGGCGGAGCGCCTGCTGAAGAAGAACGCTGAGCAGCAAGTTAGAATCCGGGAGTACCTCACGCCGTTCGCCAAGTTCTACGGCCGCATGAACGAGCAGATGGATGAGTTCGTGCGTCTCTTTCCGGTGCACCCCGACTACATTGACACCTTCGAGCGGGTCACTGCGGTGGAGAAGCGCGAGGTGCTCAAGACCTTGTCGCTGGCTATGAAGAGGCTGCTCGGCCAGGATGTCCCGGTTGACCGACCAGGGGTCATCGCCTACGATAGTTACTGGACCACCCTACGCGAGAACCCGTCATTTCGGGCGGTACCCGACATCAGGGCGGTCATCGACTGCAGCCAGGTGCTCGAATCCCGCATCCGGCTGGCCTTCACCCGTCCGGCGTACAGAGATATGGCGCTGCGGCTGATTTACGGGCTTTCCGTCCATCGGCTCACCACCGGCGACATCTATACGCCCCTGGGTGCGACGGCAGAGGAACTGCGGGATGGCCTTTGCCTCTACCAGCCGGGCATCGAGGAGTTGGGTGGGGTGCCGGCCGACGATCTACTCTCCCAGGTGGAGACCGTGCTGCGCGAAATCCACCGAACGGTCGCCGGACAGTTCATCTCCACCAACCTGGACAACCATCAATACTACTTGGACCTCAAGAAGACGGACGACTTCGACGCCCTGATCGAGAAGCGGGCTGAGGTTCTTGATTCGTCGCAGCTTGATCGCTACTACTACGAGGCCTTGAAACGGGTCATGGAATGCACAGACCAGACCTACGTCACCGGCTACAAAATCTGGCAGCATGAGCTTGAATGGCTTGAACACAGAGCCGCGCGGCAGGGCTACCTCTTCTTCGGCGCACCCAACGAGCGTTCCACCGTGGTGCCGCCCCGGGACTTCTATCTGTACTTCATCCAACCCTTCGACGCGCCGCACTTCAAGGACGAGAAGAAGTCGGACGAGCTGTTCCTGCGCCTGACGAAAGCGGACGATGCGTTCCGGACGGCGCTCAAGAACTATGCTGCGGCTCTAGACCTGGCCTCGACCGCCTCAGGGCACGCCAAGGCCACCTACGAGTCGAAAGCATCCACTTTCTTGCGCGGGCTTGTGCAGTGGTTGCAGAAGAGCATGACGACAGCTTTCGAGGCGACCTACCAGGGACGCACCAAACCTCTTACTGAGTGGGCCAAGGGCAGGTCGATCCGCGAGCTTTCCGGCGGGAGCGCTGCCGAACGCGTCAACTTCCGCGATCTGGTGAATACGATTGCCGGCATCTGTCTGGGGACCTGTTTCCAGGATCAGGCGCCGGAGTATCCATTCTTCTCGGTGCTCATTACCGGGGCAAGTCGGGCGCAGGCTGCACAGGATGCCCTGCGCGCGATCGCCGGCCAGAGCCGCACCAAACAGGCGGTCGCAGTGCTCGATGCACTGGAGCTGCTCGACGGCGAGCGGCTCGATCCGTACCGATCGAAGTACGCCAACCACATTCTGGAGATCGCCAAAAAGAAGGGACCCGGCCAGGTTGTCAATCGCTCCGAGCTGATCCAGGACGTCTACAGTGTCGAGTACCTGGCCCCTCAGACGCTGCGGCTCGAACCTGAGTGGACGGTGGTCGTGCTCGCAGCGCTGGTATACGCCGGCGAGTTGGTTTTGGCCATCCCGGGCAAGAAGTTCGACGCCACCGGGCTGCTGCTACTGGCCGGAACCGGGGTGGATGAGTTGGCGCAGTTCAAGCACATCGAGCGGCCCAAGGAGTGGAATCTGCCGGCGCTCAAGGCGCTGTTCGAGTTGGTGGGACTCACGCCAGGCAAGGGCCAACTGGTCACGCAGGGTGACACGGCGTCGGTTCAGGAACTGCAGGCAACGGTTATCAAGGCCGTTGAGGACATCGTGCTGGCGCAGCAGACCCTGCAGACCGGCCTGTTCTTCTGGGGTCGCAGCCTGTTGGCCGAGGATGAGACACAGAGGTTGCGCACCAAACTGACGAGCACGAAGAGCTTCCTCGAATCGCTGCAGGCCTACGATTCGCCGGGCAAGCTCAAGAACTTCCGCTATAGCGCGCCAGAGGTGCAAAGCTATGAAGATGGCCTGAAGGCGCTGAGAGAGTTCGAGGCGCTACGGAAACTGGTGGATGACCTGGGCGCCACTGCAGCGTACCTTTCCACCGCCGAAGCGGTCTTACCCAGCGATCACGCCTGGGCCGACAGCATGAAGGCCGCGCAAGGTGACGTAGTCGCCACGATCACCGACCCCACGCAGCGGGGCGCGCCGGCATTCCGCCAACAGACCCAGCGCCGGCTCAGCGATCTAAAAAAGGCATACCTGACCGCGTATCTCAGCATGCATGCCAGGGCGCGCCTCGGCGTGAATGAGGATAAGCGCAAGGCACAACTCATCGGTGATGAACGACTCAAGGACTTGCAAAGACTGTCCACCATCGACCTGATGCCACGCCAACATCTGACCGACTTCCAGAACCGACTCGCTGGCCTGAGAAGTTGCTTCGCGCTCACCGAACAGGACCTGGAGGCTTCGCCGATTTGTCCGCACTGCAGCTACAAACCGGCTGTGGAAACGGCTGCGGCCTCCGCCGCAGCGCGGCTCGATGCCCTGGATAGCGAGCTCGATACCCTGATTGAGAATTGGACCCAGACGCTGCTGGCCGATCTGGAAGACCCAACCACCGTGGGCAATCTGTCCCTGCTCAGACCTGAACCGCGCAGGCTGGTGGACGGCTTCATCAAGCAACGCGCCCTGCCGGAGGACCTGAGCCATGACTTCATTGGCGCCATGCAGGAGGTGCTCTCCGGTCTCACGAAGGTCTCGGTCAAGACTGCGGACCTGCGCACTGCGCTGCTGGCGGGCGGCTCCCCAGTCGTTCCGGCCGAGATGAAGAAGCGATTCGACGAGTACCTGGATGGACTCACCAAGGGCAAAGAGCCGGCGAAGGTCCGAATCGTGTTGGAGTGATATCATGACCAAAGAAGAACTGATCGAGCGCCTTCGCGGGTATGAGTGGGATGACGTTGAGTTCAAACGTGCCCAGCGCGGCGTGCCGGACGATGCTTATCTGACCGTTTCCGCCTTCGCAAACACGGCTGGCGGCTGGCTGGTATTTGGCGTCTCGCAAGACAAGGAAGCATTTGTTGTTTCCGGAGTTGAGGCTGTAGATAAGGTCCAGAATGATTTCTTGAGCTGCCTCAGGGCTGTCGACAAGCTCAGCAGGGCCATCGATGTTAAGGGGGAGATTCACAACATCGACGGGAACGTGGTCTTGGCCTTCTATATTCCCGAGCTACCTCGCAGCCAGAAGCCCGCCTATTTGAAGGGTGATCCTCGTCAGTCCTATATCCGTCGTGGCGGGGGTGACGAAAAATGCACCCCAAAAGAGATCGAACGCTTCTTGAGAGATGCCGGTGAGAGTCCCTTTGACAGCTCGCTCGTAGAGGACCTTGACCCCAACGATTTTTGTGACGATCGCGCGCTGGCCTGGTATCGCCGGAGATTCAACGAGATGCAGCCGGGCAGGCATGAAATGCTTGATGATCGGGAGTTCTTGCGCGAGTGGGGCTTCCTGGTGGAGGCAGCCGGCCGCCTCGCCGTGACGCGCGGCGCGCTCCTCCTCTTTGGCAAGGGACGTCATGTTCGAAGGTTCCTGCCGCGACCGGTGGTCGATTTTCAGATCATCCACGAACGATACAACGACTGGAGCCCGGACCGCCGTTGGGATGATCGCATCGTGGTGGAAGACAACATCATCCAGTCCTGGCTGGCGGTTGTCGACCGTTACATGAAACACGCGGATAGGCCCTTTGATATCGACGCGGCAACACTCCGCCGGCATGACGAGCCGCCGGATTATATCAGCTTCCGGGAAGCCGCGATCAACTTGCTGATCCACCAGGATTACGGGGATACGGGACGCCATGCCCAGATTCAGATCTTCCGGGACCGGACCCGCTTTTGGAATCCCGGCGATGCTTTCGGCTCCATCGAGCAGCTCCTCGAGCCTGGCGCCAAGGAGTTACGGAATCCGACCATCGTCGCGGCTTTTCGCAGGATCGGGTTGAGCGACCAGGCCGGCACGGGAATCCGGGCCATCTTCAGAAACTGGCGTCAGCTCGGCAACGTCTTGCCCCAGGTCGTCAACAGCAAGGCCGACAAGTCCTTCGAACTCACCCTCTTGCGGGAAAAGCTCCTCAGCGACAGCCAAAGACGGTTTCAGAAGGAGCTTGGCGTCTCCTTGAACGAGCACGGCGCCGTTCTGCTGGCCCATGCCTGTAGACATGGCCGGGTTTCCCTGACTGACGCGAAGGCCATCACGGGGCTGAGCAGTGCGAATGCCCGCCAGGAGTTGGAGCACCTGGTGGGCAACGTGCTGCTGAAATCGTTGAAACCAGGGGTGCTCTATGCGCTGGCGGACCAGATCCGTGACCGCTATGCCCAGAGCGAGAAGACAGCCGACTCTGGCCCGGCAGCGGGGCCAGAGTCGAGGCCAGAGTCAGACCTGCAAACCAGAATTCTGATGCTGCTGAAGGCCGAGCCACTCTCGCGGAGCCAGATTGCCGAGGCGCTCGGTCATCGTTCCGTGTCTGGCGCGCTCAAGAAGGCCATTTCGGGGTTGATGGACCAGGGCCGGATCGCGTATACCCTCCCGGACAAGCCACAAAGCCGCTTGCAGAAGTACAGGCTCACAGGCAGCAGCCCAAGTCGTTCGTAGAGCACAAGACAGGAATCGGCAGCCCAAGGGGACACCATGGGACAAAAGGATATCATGACTCAGAGGCTCTTCCCGGACGAGCAAGGGCACCTGTTCGAGAAATCGTATCAGGAACAGATCGAGGAGGAGCGCAACCGTCCAGTAGAATGCCTGGGCCTATCGTTCGCCAACGATGAGGAAAGGCGCAAGCATTTCCTCGACATCCTGCGAGAGAAACTGAAGGATCCGGAGTTTCGCAAGATCGAGGGCTTCCCCATCGGCTCGGACGAGGACATCCTGGCGCTGTCCGACCCGCCGTACTACACCGCGTGTCCGAATCCGTTCATGAGGGATTTCATCAAGCATTACGGTAAGCCCTATGATCCAAACGTGCCGTATAGCCGCGAGCCGTTTGCCACGGACGTCAGCGAGGGCAAAAACGACCCGATCTACAACGCCCACTCCTACCATACCAAGGTCCCGCATAGGGCCATCATGCGATACATCCTGCATTACACTGAACCGGGAGACCTTGTGTTGGATGGCTTCTGCGGGACTGGGATGACAGGTGTCGCAGCACAGGCCTGTGGGGCACCGCCGAGCGATTTTCGCTCGATGGTGGAGTCTGAAAACACCGAGGCAGCTTTGCCCAAATGGGGTGAGCGAAAGGCAATCCTCTGTGATTTGTCACCGGCGGCTACCTTCATCGCAAACAACTACAACCTCCCAATCGATGTCGGGCAGTTTGAAAGAGAAGCCACCAGGATACTAATGGAGGTCGAGGCTGAACTCAAATGGATGTGGGAGACGACGCACTCGGACGGCAAGACAAAGGGGCTTATTGACTTCACCGTCTGGTCCGATGTCTTTATCTGTCCTCAGTGTTCAAATGAGGTCGTCTTCTTCGATTCCGCCGTCGACGAAGAATCTGGAAAAGTATCTTCAATATTTCCCTGTCCTTATTGCTCTGCAGAACTGACAAAGCGTGGCTTGCAGAGGAGGACTGAAACCCATTACGACAAATGGCTAGGCAGGAACATCAAGAGGCCCAAAAGAGTTCCTGTCCTTATCGAATACCACGTCGGGAGGCGCTCGTATCAAAAGAGCCCTGATGCAAACGATCTTGAAACCTTACATGCGCTCGAAAAGGATATCCCACCTCACTTCGTGCCTACTCCAGAACTGATGTTCCGCGCTTCTGAGTGGGGAGATCTCCAGCGTGGATATCATGAGGGGATCACACATGCTCATCACTTCTACTTCGAGCGCACTTTGTGGGCCTTGTCAGAACTCGAGAATAGATTCGAGAAGTCGGGTATTCCTAGACTCCTCCGTCTGCTATTCACGAGCCAACTGGTCAATATCAGCAAGATGAATCGCTATCGCCCAGGCGTGTCGTTCCCCTATAATCCAATGAGCGGAACCCTATATGTCGGAAGCCAAATCTGCGAATCGAATCCCTTTATAGCCTACCGCAACAAAATAAAGAAACTCGTTGCGGCAAAAGCTCAGACATTGGTGTCTGGGTCCGTCGCGATCTCGACTCAATCAACATCGTTTATCTCAAAGCAACTTCCCCCCGATTCGGTTGATTACATTTTTGTTGACCCGCCATTTGGGGACAATCTGCCCTATTCAGAATTGAGCTTTCTATGGGAATCGTGGTTGCGTGTTCACACAAACACTGATCAAGAAGCGATTATCAGCAGGATTCAAGGGAAAGGCTTACCTGAGTACTTAGCACTGATGCAGAGTTGTTTTAGCGGAATGCACGAGTGCTTGAAACCTGGACGATGGATGACTGTGGAGTTCCATAACTCTCGCAATAGTGTGTGGAGTGCGATTCAGGAAGCTCTTGGCAAGGCCGGCTTTGTGGTGGCAGATGTTCGGGTCCTCGATAAGGGGAGCAAGACAAAGAAGCAGATAAGCGGTGCTAACGCCGTGAGGCAAGATCTAGTTATTTCTGCTTACAAGCCGAATGGTGGACTTGAGGATCGCTTCAGGCTAGAAGCCGGCACGGAGGAAGGTGCCTGGGATTTTGTCCGCACTCACTTTAGGCAGCTTCCGGTCTTCGTCTCCAAGGACGGCCAAGCCGAGGTCATCGTCGAGCGGCAGAACTACCTGCTCTTCGACCGCATGGTGGCCTTCCACGTCCAGCGCGGCGTCACCGTGCCGTTGTCTGCGGCAGAGTTCTACGCAGGGCTGGAGCAACGTTTCCCGGCGCGTGATGGGATGTACTTCCTCTCCGACCAGGTCGCCGAGTACGACAGGAAGCGCATGACTGTGCGCGAGGTCCTCCAACTTCAACTTTTTGTTTCCGACGAGGCGTCGGCCATCCAGTGGCTTAGGCAGCAGTTGCTCAAGAAGCCCCAGACCTTCCAGGAGATCCACCCGCAGTTCCTCAGGGAACTTGGCGGCTGGCAGAAACACGAGGTAGCGCTGGAGCTGTCCCAGATGCTGGAACAGAACTTCCTGCGCTACGACGGCCGGGGCGAGGTGCCGACCCAGATCCACAGCTACCTCTCCACTAACTTCAGAGAACTGCGTAACTTGCCCAAGGATGACGAGACGCTGCGCGCGAAGGGTAAGGACCGCTGGTACGTGCCCGACCCGAACAAGGCCGGCGACCTGGAGAAACTGCGGGAGAAGGCACTGCTCAGGGAGTTCGAGGAGTATCGGACGTCCGCCCAGAAGCGCCTGAAGGTATTCCGCCTGGAGGCAGTGCGCGCCGGCTTCAAGAAGGCATGGCAGGAGAGGGACTATGGCACGATCATTGCCGTGGCCCAAAGGATACCCGATGACGTGCTCCAGGAAGACCCGAAGCTGCTCATGTGGTACGACCAAGCGGTGACGCGCGCGGGAGTAGAATGAGCGATGCATTTCTACTATCTGGACGAAGCTGGTTGTACTGGCAGCGATCTCAAAAACCAAGACCAGCCGATTTTCGTGCTGGGGGGCATCAGTGTGCGAGATGAGGGCTGGAATAAAACGCAGGAGTCACTGGGAACGATTCTCGAAGGATATTTCGACGGGGCACTTCCGCAGAACTTCGAATTACATACCGACCAACTTCTGTCCCCGAACGGCGACGGCCCATTCTCTGGTCATGCGAGGGATCGTCGGAACAATCTTGCCAAGAGTATTCTCGGCCTAGTGGTAGATCGTAGCCATGATATCCACCTGTTTGCAGTCGACAAAGCGAAGCTGAATGCCTGTTCCTGTTGTGCTGCAATGCCGTATGATACCAAGACTCCTTATCTTCTGGCATACGACTACTTGATCACTTACATCAATTGGTTCGTGAAGAACAACCTTGGCCGGTCAGCACGAGGTATGCTCATCATCGATGCGAAGGAGCAGTTTCAGGCCGATATTGAGCGCATCACGCAAGAGCGGCGGTTTGGCGGGCCAGCGAGTCGTCGAGTCAAGTGGATCGTCGAGTTTAGCTATCCGGTCGACTCGAAGAAGAACCCGATGGTCCAACTCTCGGACCTTGTCGTGTATTGCGCCAAGAAGTTCCTGGAAATCGTCAATGGTTATCGCGACTCCTACCCCGCAGAAGCGAAGAAGTTCTTTGCCGAGTGCTACGCGCTGATCCATGACCGGATACAAAGGAAGGATTTGGTTGATCGCGATGGCCGCGGCATGAACGGGCTGAATAGGTTTCTGAGTCAGATTCAGTCCAAGCCCGTTGGCCAATGGAAGAGGAGATACAGCATTTGAGCGATGGCGCATGGTACTTCAGCCCCGACCACGGCCAGCTCTGCCAGGTCATCGAAACCCAAACGCTCTGGGGTGAGACGACCTGCCGTGTGTGGCTGCCCGGCAGCGATGCGGTGGTCCGCATCCCGGCTTCCCGGCTCAAGCCGCTGGCGGACGCGGGCGCCGGTTCGCCTGACGCCATTGCTTACATCGCTGCGGCCGCGCGGGTAGCCGATACCCTGACGCAGGACGTACTGCTCGCGCCCATCGAATCCGCCGTCATCCCCTTGCCGCACCAGATCCGGGCGCTGTCCCGTGCCATCGCCAACGATCGAGTTCGTTACCTGTTGGCGGACGAGGTCGGCCTGGGCAAGACCATCGAAGCCGGCCTCATCATGCGGGAGCTCAAGCTGCGCGGGCTGGTGAAGCGGATCCTGGTCATCGCGCCGAAAGGACTGGTGACGCAGTGGGTCAGTGAGATGCGTCTCCATTTCGGCGAAGCGTTCCAGCTCGTGCTCCCTGAAGACATCAAATCATTGCAGCGGATCGCCCCCGCAGCGGCGCCAGGACACGAGGAGAGGAGCGGCCACGATCCGGAGATACTGGCGGCCAATCCCTGGCGGATGTTCAGCCAGGTCGTTGTGCCGATGGATTCGGTCAAGCCCCTCGACAAGCGCCGCGGGTGGAGCGCGGCCCAGGTGGGGGAGCACAATCGCGAACGGTTCGAAGACCTGATCTCCGCCGGGTGGGACATGGTCATCGTGGACGAAGCGCACCGCCTCGGCGGCAGCACCGACCAGGTGGCCCGTTTCAAACTGGGCCAGGGGCTATCCGAGGCGGCGCCCTACCTCCTGCTGCTGTCAGCCACCCCGCACCAGGGCAAGACCGACGCCTTTCACCGGCTGATCTCCCTGCTAGACGCCCAGGAGTTCCCGGATAGCGGCAGCGTCACCCGCGAGCGGGTCCAACCGTACGTCATCCGTACCGAGAAGCGCCGCGCGATCGACGCCGAAGGCAAACCGCTATTCAAGCCCCGGCGTACGCAGCTTGGCCCTGTGCGCTGGGAAGCGCGCCACCGCACGCAGAAGGCTCTCTACGATGCCGTCACGGAGTACGTGCGCGAGGGCTATAACCAGGCCGTGCAGGAGAAGCGCAGCACCATCGGCTTCCTGATGATCCTGATGCAGCGCCTGGTGGTTTCCAGCACCAGCGCCATCCGCACCACACTGGAAAGGCGCCTCGAGGCGCTCGCCGCGCCCGAGGAACAACTGAGCTTGTTCCCGCTCACCTCCGACGAGGAATGGGCGGACTTGGATGGTCAGGAGCAGCTCGACGCGCTGCTACGCACGCACCTGCGGGCACTCAAGAACGAACGCACGGAAGTGAAGCTGCTGCTGGAAGCCGCGGCCCGCTGCGAGCAGGCAGGTCCGGACGCCAAGGCCGAAGCGCTGCTCGACTGGCTCTACCGCCTCCAGTCGGAGGAAGGCGCTCCGGAGCTCAAGGCGCTGGTGTTCACCGAGTTCGTGCCCACCCAGGAGATGCTGCGGCGATTCCTGACCGAGCGCGGCTTCTCGGTGGTGTGCCTGAACGGCTCCCTGGACATGGAAGCGCGCGTGCGGGTGCAGGAAGCGTTCGCCCGGGAAGCGCGGATTCTCATCTCCACCGACGCGGGCGGCGAGGGCCTGAACCTGCAATTCTGCCATGTCGTGATCAACTACGACATCCCCTGGAACCCGATGCGGCTGGAGCAACGGATCGGCCGGGTAGACCGTATCGGCCAGCCCCATGCAGTTCGCGCGGTCAACTTCGTCTTCGAGGGCTCAGTCGAGCATCGTGTCCGCGAGGTGCTGGAAGAGAAGCTCGCCATCATCTTTGAGGAGTTCGGCATCGACAAGACCGGCGACGTCCTCGACTCAGCCCAGGCCGGCCGGCTGTTCGACGACATGTATGTCGAGGCGATCCTCAACCCCGACAAGATCGAGGACTCCGTGGAGGGCGTGATCGCCCGCTTGCAGGAACAGGCGCGCGTGGCGCGTTCGACAGCCTCCGTCCTCGGCGCCACCCAGGACCTGGAGCCCGGCGAGGCCCAACGGCTGCTGACCCACCCCTTGCCACATTGGGTCGAGCGGATGACCGTGAGTTACTTGAAATCCCGCGGCAACCAGGCCGAGAGGCGAAACCAGGGCTGGGATCTCACCTGGCCCGACGGCCTGACCTTCAAGAACGTGGTCTTCGCCGGCAAGGAAGCAGAACAGCTCCCGGCCGCCCGGCATCTCACGCTCGAAGAGCCGAGGGTGCGCGGTCTGGCCATGCGGATCCCGCGCTGTGCGCCCGGCCAGCCGGTGCCGGTCGTGGCGATCCCTGGGGTCTCCGCTGAGGTTCAGGGCTGGTCGCTGTGGCGGATCGCCATCGCCTCGGCATCCACCTCCGACGAGCCGGCCGGCTGGAACCGCCGCCGGATCATGCCGCTGTTTCTGGCCGATAGCGGCAGGGTCTTCGTGCCGACAGCCAGGCACATCTGGGACCAGCTCCTGGCGGTTGGTCCGCTGATCCGTTCCGTCCTTGATCTGCAAGCCTCGCAGGCCGCCTTCGCAGGGCTGCAAAAAACAGCGGAGGAATACGGCAGACCAATGTACGACGCGCTCGTGCAAGAGCACCGGAACCGCCTCGCGCACGAGCGCGAGAAGGCTGACTACGCCTTTGCCGCCCGTCGCAGAGCGATCGAACGTATCGGCCTGGCCCAGGTGCGCACCTACCGTCTGAACCTCCTGGCCCGGGAGGAGCGGACTTTCCATGAGCAGCTCGACAAGAAGGACCATGCGCACCCCGAGATGGTCCCGCTGCTCGTACTGCGGGTGGAGGGCGGCCATGAGTAGCTGGCGCGATCAAGTTCTGAAGGAGTTCACCCCGAAGGTGGCCCGCCTGACCCTGGTGGCCGACCCGGACGGGCTCTTGCTGGAAGAAGGGATTCTCGAAGGCATCCGGGAGCGGGGATTCGAGCTCATCCCGTTTGAAGACCATATTGCGTTCCGCTATGCCTACGAATCGAAGTTCCGCTCCCACTGGGACCGGGGCGAGCACACAGACCTCGTGGTCGTGCTGCGCTCCCCGGCCAGCGATCTCGGCTCTCTTCCCTATGACCTACTGCAGGCCGGGCGGAAGCTCTCCTTCAGCCTTGGCGACATATTCCCGAATCTCAGCTATCCCGTCGTGACTGCCCTGGATCGCGGTGACCTGGATGCACTGTTTCAAGCTCAGAAACAACACGCGCCCGGAACTTTGGGCGATAATGCCACCAAGGAGTTCGTGCTGCGGCACGTCTTCGGAATTGCGCCAGAGCTCATCAAGCAGCCAGCAGACCTGTTGCGCGTGCTCTTGCGGCGTCACTATCAAGGCCAACGCATCCCCCGCATCCTCGATGAACGTTTTATCCAACTTCAACGTCAGAACAGCACCTTTGACGATTGGCCGCTTGAGACACTGCTCGCCGATCGTGAGGCGTTTTTCGCCTTCCTCCAAGAGCGTTGGCCGATCTTCCTGGACCGCGAGGCGGCCAAAGGGTCGGTCGGCCCTCGGGAGGACAAAAAGCCCTACGGCTTGGCCATTGCTGGGCCTGTGGACCTGCCGTTCGACCACCACGACGTCCGGGTCTACATTAACAGCTTGTTCCTGGAGGGACGGCTGCGCGCCGTTGCCCATAAGCAGGCAGACGTTCTCACCAAGACATGGGCAGGCGTCGGTCTCCGCACTGACCCCTCCGCTGACCGGCTGTACCGGCTGAGCAAGCTCATCGAAAGCCTGACGGCATCTCTTCCTACTGAGGATGCACGGTATGGCGATTGGTTCCGTTTTGCGCGCGGCTGGGCGGAGCAGGTCGTCCTGGCGAGCCAATCGCACGAAGGTCTCCCAGACAAAACCGCACAGAGCATCAAGAGTCTGCAAGCACGGGTAGACAGCCAACTGGCCGCTTGGCTGGCAAAGCGTTACGCTGGACTCATCAATCTGCCGCCGCTTCCTCCGGTCATGCTGCACCACCTGCCCCGGTTCTTGTCCCGCCAGATGGCCGAGAAACGTGCTGCCAAGGTCGCGCTGGTTGTCATGGATGGGCTCTCCTTGGACCAATGGCTGGTCGTTCGTGACGCGCTCACCTCCAGACAACCGAGGTTTTGCTTCAGAGAACAAGTGGTATTCGCCTGGATCCCATCGCTCACATCGGTATCTCGCCAGGCAACCTTTGCCGGTAAACCTCCCATCTTTTTCCCCGGCAGCATCCAGTCCACCGATAAGGAGCCGGCCCTGTGGCTGCAGTTCTGGGCCGACCAGGGGCTCACGCCAAACGAAGTCATATACCTCAAAGGACTCGGCGAAGGAAGTCTTGAGGGTGTGTCTGAAACGCTATCGCATCCCAAAGTCAGGATCGCCGGATTGGTCGTTGACAAGGTCGACAAGATCATGCACGGCATGGAGTTGGGCACCTCCGGAATGCATAACCAGGTGCGCCAATGGTCCCTGCAAGCCTATCTACACACGCTCCTGGATCTGCTTCTGGATCGAGGTTTCCGTGTCTACCTGACATCGGATCACGGGAATATCGAGGCGGAGGGATGCGGTCGGCCGACCGAAGGCGTTCTGGCAGACTTACGCGGTGAAAGGGTCCGGATATACTCTGACCAGACTCTCAGAGGCAAGATGAAAGAACGCTTTCCAGAGACGTTGGAATGGACGCCGATTGGGCTGCCGGAGGACTACCTGGCATTGCTGGCCCCAGCTCGCAAAGCATTTGTTCAAGAGAAGCAACGGACCATATGCCACGGCGGCGCCTCAATTGAGGAGATCATCGTGCCGCTGGTGCAGATTACAAGGAACAACGAATGAGCAGCGCTTCGCGTCGAGTTCAACAGGTCGGTTTGGATCGTCTCGTCAGGCTCGCATGGCTGGAACGTACCGCTTCGCTGGTTTTGGCCGGGAATGATGATCCCACCATCAAAGTCACACTACAGGAAGATCTGAGAGGTTTCTTCAGATCATCGGCAGTGGTCGTTCGGGGATCGTTGGACAAGACCATTACCATACTGCAGAAGGTCTGGGGGAATCCTCAATCCGAAATCGCCCCTTTGCACGCCGATGGCTTAGAGTTACTGACGCGCTTTTCACCCCGCGAACACGCTCCCATTCATTGGGGAATGCTCATGGCCGCTTACCCATTTTGGTCTAGCGTGGCCACTCAAGTGGGGCGTCTCCTCAAGCTCCAAGGCTCAGCCGCCGCGGCTCAGGTTCAACGGCGGATCCGAGAGCAATACGGCGAACGGGAGACGGTGGCGCGCCGTGCCCGGTACGTTCTACGATCCTACCTGGATTGGGGAGTCCTGCAGGAGACCGGAGCGCCGGGCGTCTATCGCGCTGCGCCCCCTCATGCTGTCAATGATCCTAAGCTAGTTGCCTGGCTGACCGAGGCAGCGTTGTGGGCGCGAGCCAACGGCGCGGCTCCGCTCAGAGACGTGCTTGAGGGGCCCAGCCTGTTCCCGTTCCAACTGATACCCATTTCGCCTGAAAGGCTGGCATCACTTGCACCAAGGCTGAAGATCTTGCGACACGGGTTGGATGATGACCTAGTGATGCTGCGACGGGAAGGAAAGCGTCGAACTTGACACGAGGACAAGCGCTCCAGCCGGATGACGCGAGTGGTGCTGCAAAGGATCGGCGGGGGACGGTGATCGCGGCGCTGAAGGCGTTCATTGACCGGGCGCCGTCGATGGTCGTGCGGGAGGAGGCAGAGAAGGTGTTGGGAAAGTTGACAGAGCCAGGCCAATGAAAGCTGCCACAGGCGCCATATGCGGACTCCTGGCTTTCCAACAATGAAATGATTGTGGGTTGGTCGGCCCAGGTCGATTCGCCTACAGACGGTGCAACTTCACGGAGATATCGCAGTGATCGACCAAACAGAGGTACAATCTGCCATCGCGTCCGGCGTTACTGTGACCAAGGCTGAAATCGCCAGTGCGCGAGCATATATCCTCAAGCACTTCGATCCTCAGCCGCGCACGATGTTGACTCAACTCCTGGCGGATTTTGAGGCCGCTCCTCCGCGACGGTTGATCCTGGACGATTCCGTGCCTGTTGAGCCACAGGTCAAGCAATCGATCGCGTGGATCACATGGCAATTATCCTTTGGCGAAGCTTTGTGGACATTGGTGAATAGCGGAGCACTGCTGATTTCGTCCCGCGACCTAGATGAGTTGCAGGCGCACTTGGAGTGGACCACCGGTGTTTTCAATTATCAATCGCTACACCCCAGTAGCACGACTGGCTCTCTTTTCGATCATCATTTGGCCTACTTTTCGTTTGACAAAAACATCCAGCTGGGTGATCTCATTGATGCGGGGCAACAGACCAGCATCAAAGAAATCGAGCTGGACGTATTAGCGACGCCGACCAATGGACTTGGCACGGAGCACAGTGTCCGGTCCCCACTCGGCCTCGCGTGCGAGAATCGCACTACCGAGATGCTCACCCGAAAAACGCTCGATCACCTGGGGAGGCGACGATGCGGGCATGCTCCATCGAAGCACGTCGCCCGTATCGCAGTTGATTGAGAATATTTGGGGAGCGCCGAGGGAGCGGAATAAGGCTATTTCGCGCGGATCGTCGAAGCAGCGCTGAGGGGTCACGGTCACACCCAGACAAGCGCTGCGATACGAAACGGGTTCCTGGGCGAACGCAGCCAACTTGATGGTTCGAGATTCCTTGTTGGTCGCGAACATATCGGCGAAGGTGTAGTCGCGGCGCATCAGCTGCTCTTGATAGCCGATCGCCAACAGACCGGGCTCGACGGCCGCCAGAGTGCGGCGCGCAGGGGCCGAAAGTTCAATCAAGGCCCACCTCCAAATCTGCCCCCGTGACATCAAGGCTCTGATCAGCAGCGCATATTGGACCCATCATTGCATCTACTCGCTTTGTCTTTCGCTGTCATGCGGCCGACGTCGCGCCTCGGCGCATTGGCGCACGGACTCCGCATCGAAGTAGCTTGTGTTGCCTCGACCACGGTTGCCAGTGCGCAATAAACGAATTGCCCCTCGGCCAGCCAACAGGCGCACATTGCGCGAGGAGCAGCCCAACACCTTTGCCGCCTGTCCGGTCGTGAGAGCGTGATCGCTCCGCGCGTAGTCAGCGTGGCCAGAGGCCTCGGCTAACTCATCCTTGAGTTCGCCGAGGACGCGTGGCGGTGGTTGCTGCACAGCGGCGAGCGCTCCCTCAAGCGACTGCAATGCCAAAAGGAGCACGCGCGCCTTGTCATCTGGGATCCCGGCGAATAACGTCGGCGCGCCGCTATCCATCACCATCACTGCGTCACTCCACCTTATGGCTGCGATGTGACGATAATATCATGAATTCCATTTTAGTGTAAATAAAGGAAGATAAAGGAAATAATGGAAGTCAAACGTCGTATATCTGGCGCGGCCGCATCTGTGCCGGATCTGGAGCGTGGCCGGACATGCCCCAGGCCGCGAGATGGCAACATCGTCGACCGAGATCCAACGCTCCTCGTTCCTCTTGACAGGTGACTCACCCGGAGGCATATCGCTCTGCCCGTGCGCCGACTTGACGCGATTTGATGGTTTGTGGCATACTCGTTAAGTCAAATGCCTTATAAGCCATTTGGCTTAACGTGGAGGTCTTCGTATGACCGGTATCTACAGCACACCCCCATACTTCACCAATCGCGTCAGCGAGCTGAGCACCCTGGCGCTGGTCGCCGATGACCTGCTGGTGGGCCGGCCGCGCCACGTGGCGCTTTTCGGCCTGCGTCGTATCGGGAAGACGCTGGTCTGCCAGGAACAGATGCGCCGACTGCACGCGAGCGGCAAGGTGATCCCCGTCTACCTCGACCTGCAGGACCTCGCCAGTTCACCGGAGCTCTTTACGCAGCGCTATGTTGGGCTCTCCTGCTTCTGGGCGGTCGCTCATGGGGAGGGCCCAGCCGATCCCTACCTTAGTGCCACCGACCTGATGCAGACCAATGCGGGGAGTCTGTCGGTGGTTACGCGCACCGCAGCCGCGCTCATCAACGAGATGGGCAAGCAAAAGGTTGACTATACTACTCTACTCAACATCGCTTTCGACTTCCCCGAACGCCTGGCTGAAGCGCTTGGTCGGCCGCTCATGTATTTCCTGGATGAGTTCCCCGAGTTGCTCACCCTGGGCAGTTTTCCCGGTGTCGGGGATCCGCTCAAGCACTTTCGCGCGGCGCTGCAGCGCCAAACCCGGGTTGCTTATATCATTACCGGGTCAGCCGTCAGCGCGACCGAACACATCGTGCAGGATCACCAGTCGCCCCTGTTCCTCCAGTTTCGTGCGCTGGAGCTGCACCCCTTCGCGCCGGAAGATACACAGGCGCTCACCGAGAAGCTGGTCGGCCGGCTGTCGCCCGCGGCGCAGGCGGCGGTTCACACCTACACCTTCGGTCACCCCTTCTATGTCACTGCGCTGGCTGAACGCGTGCGCGAGTTGGCTGCAGGTGCGGCTGCGGCCGGCGCCGAAGCGGTTTCGCCCGAGTTGGTCAGTCAGGCGTTCGTGTTGGAAGCGCTGGAGAACCGCGGCCAGATCTATGGCTACTGCCGCTACCTGTACGACATCTCGCTTCAGAAGGCGCGCGGCTATGGCGTGCTCAAGGCGCTGCTCCAGATCCTGGCGATCGAAGATGGCCTGGCGCTCTCGGAGGTCGCCAGCCGCGTGCGGCGCCAGGCGTCGGCTGCACGCGACTACCTCAGGCGCTTGATGGAGGTGGATCTGTTAGTGGAGCATCAAGGGCGCTATTTCTACGCCGATCCGGTGTTCCGCTATTGGGTGGCGCAGACCACGAAGGGGGTCGCGATCGAGGGGTTCCCGCGCCAGGAAGAACTCAAGGCGCTGGTGGCGGATCTGGCTGAGCGGTTCGCGCGCGCCTCGACCCAACTGGGCTGCGCCAAGGAGAGCGAGGTGCGGGAGTTGCTGCGCAAGCTGGCAGGACGGACTGTGCCAGGCGCCTACCTGGGCCAGACTGACCCGATTCTCGTGCCGGCCTTCACTCGCATCGAGCCCTACCGCTCGCCCGATGGCCAGACTGAGATCGACGCGCTGGCCGAGAACGGCGAACGGTGGGCGGTTGAGGTCAAGTGGCGGCAGAAGCGGGTCGGCCGCAGCGAGTTGGAACAGCTCCTGATCGCGGCGGCCAGCCTCCAGGCGCGTCCGTGGTGCGTCTCACAGGCCGGCTTCACCCCCGATGCATTGACGTTCGCCGCGGAACGAGGCATCCTGATCAGCAACGCCGAGGATCTGGCGGCGCTGGCGAAGCTGGTCAAGTAACCTGACGGCCAATGGGCCTACCTCCGCATCCTGATTTAGTTTCCGCCGACACGCCGGTCTCCGGTCCGGGTTGATGCGAGGTCCTTGACCGACTACAAGTTTTGTTTCGCGACAGGTTGCACGAACAGCACCCTGCCCATATAATGGCCGCAATTAGGCAATGAAGCCGGCCACCTAACGATTAGTGGGCTTCACGCCCGTCATCCTGCCAAGAAGCAGGATCGGAGCAACGCTGCATGACACACGAGGAACTACTCGAACTGATATGGTCGGTCCAGCGCTTCTAGAGCGAGTTGGGAGACATCGAGGTCAAGGCGGCCCAGCGCGGCACGCCCCAACGGCTCTTCGAGTCGCTCTCGGCCTTTGCGAACCGCACGGGCGGCGGGGTCATCCTGCTCGGCCTGGACGAAAACCGCGCCTTCGAGGTGGTTGGCGTGGGGGACGCGCAGCGGGCCATAGAAGAGATCAGCCACGTGGCGGCCGAACAGTTGGAGCCGACCCTGCGTCCGGAGTTCACCCTGGCGGAAATAGACGGCAAGTCCGTGTTGGCCATCGAGGTTTTCGAGATCCCCGTCGAGCAAAAACCGTGTTTCTACAAGGCGGCCGGCCTGCAGAGCGGCGCCTATATCCGGGTCGGCAACACCAACCGTCAGATGAGCAGTTATGAAGTCTTCAGCTACCTGACTGCCCGCGCTCAGCCGACCTTCGATGAGGAACCGGTCATTGAGGCCACGATCGCCGATCTGGATCGGGAGCGGCTGGAAGAGTACATCCGGCAGTTGCGCCGCGCCCGCCTGGACGCGCCCTACCTGAACCGGCCGTTGGAAGAGGTGCTGAAGCAATTGTGCATTATTCGCGACGTGGATGGCACCCTGCGCCCCACCCTGGCCGGCCTGCTGATGTTCGGCGCCTATCCTCAGACCTTCGAACCGCAACTGGTCATCACCTTTCTGCACTATTATGGCACCGATGAGGCCGAGAAGACCCCCCGCGGTGAACGCTTCCTGGACAACCGCAAGTTTGAGGGGCCGATTCCCGACATGGTCGAGGCCGCGGTCAACTACGTGATGGCCAGCATCCGCAAAAGTAGCCTGATCGAGGGCCTCCTACGCCGCGACATCCCAGAATATCCCGAAGAAGCGGTACGCGAGGCGGTCGTCAACGCAGTGGCGCATCGCGACTACAGCCCCTACGTGCGCGGCAGTTACATCCAATTGCGGCTCTTCGCTGACCGGCTGGAGGTGCAGAGCCCTGGCGGCTTGTATGGCACGGTCACTGAGGAGACCCTGGAAGAGGAGCAGTCGACGCGCAATCGCGTCTTGATGCGCTTGATGGAGGATGCGCACCTGGTCGAAAATCGTGGCAGCGGCATCCGGGCCATGATCGACGCCATGCGGCGGTTGAACCTGGAGCCACCACGTTTCCAGGATCGCCGCGCATCGTTCCTGGTGACCTTCCGCAGCCACACGCTGATGGGACCCGAGGCGATCGCCTGGCTGAACCGGTTCGCCGAGCGGCTCCTCACTGACCGCCAACGGCTGACCCTGGTCTACTTGCGCTACAACGAGCAGCTCACCAACAGCGACTACCAGCGGCTCAACCACGTGGACTCGGTTACGGCAAGCCGGGAGCTGCGTGGCCTCGTGCAATCCGGCCTGGTCGAACAGCACAGTACGCGGCGGTGGGCGTACTACACGCTGAGTTCGGCGGCGAAGACGGAGACCGGGCCAATGCCGCTCTCCGACGAGGAACGGATCATCGCTTACTTGAGGGAGCACCGCAGCATCAATAATGCCGAATGCCGCGATCTCCTCGGCGCAGATGCGCGGCGGGTCAACTATGTCCTGCAAAAGATGCTGGCGGCAAGTATCCTGCAACGCCAGGGTGAGAATCGTTGGGTGCGCTACACCTTGGCATCATAGGTCCAGTTTGTGTCTATCAACGATCTATCAACAATTACGTTGATAGATCGTTGATAGACATGCAATTCATCGGCACAGACCGAATACAACCTGTCCCAATCTCCACGCCAGCGCCGTATATCTTCGCCGCACTTTGTCGTTCCTCACCGCCACCGCAATCGCCTTTGGATCGCCAACCATCACCACCAACTGCCGCGCGCGGGAAATCGCCGTGTACAACAAATTGCGCTGCAACATGATGTGATGGCTGTTCAATACCGGCACCACCACGGCCGGGAACTCGCTCCCTTGCGACTTGTGGATCGTAAGCGCGTACGCCAGGGCCAACTCGTCCAGCTCGAATACCTCATAGCTGACCACGTTCCCGTCGAAGTCCACGGATAGCCGCTTCTCCGCGGTACTGACGGCCAGCACCCGGCCGACGTCCCCGTTGAACACATCCCTGCCGTAGTCGTTGACCGTTTGCATGACGCGGTCACCCTCACGCAAGACGCGCTCGCCAACCTTTAGCTCGCCAAGATCGCCCCACTGCGGGTTCAGCGCGTCCTGCAGGCGGGCGTTCAAGGCCGCCACGCCGGCCTCCCCGCGGTGCATCGGGCTGAGCACCTGGATGTCGTCCGAACTGAAGCCGAAGCGCGCCGGGATGCGCTCGCACACCAACTGCTCGATCAGCTCGGCCGCACGGGCCGGGTCGTCCGTTCGGGCCAGGAAGAAGTCGGTGGCCTCAGGATCGTCGGTGACCGGCGCCTGGCCGCGTACGACGCGGTGGGCGTTGTCCACGATGTAGCTCCCGGCCGCCTGGCGGAAGATGGCGTCGAGCCGGATCAGCGCCGCGTCGGGCAGGCCGCCCTCGATGGCCGCGATCACATCGCGCAGCACGGTGCCAGGGCCGACACTCGGCAACCGATCCACGTCGCCGACCAGCACCAGGTACGCGCCCGGCCGGATGGCCCGCACCAGGCTGTAGGCCAGCACCAGGTCGAGCATGGAGGCCTCGTCCACGATGACCAGGTCGGCGTCGAGCGGGTTAGTCTCGTTCCGGATGAAGCTCAGCAGGCCGTCCTGCGGCTGGACTTCGAGCAGCCGGTGGACCGTCTGGGCGAGCTGCTGGGTGATCGCTTCCGCGCGGGCTGCGCCGACGCCGGCGACCTCCCGCAGCCGCTCAGGTGTATGGTCGAGCACATGCGCCGTGGCCACGCCGAAGTGCGCGACGATGCGCCCCGCGATGGCCGGGCCGACGCCCTCGATCAGCCCACCGTCGAGGTAACGCTCCAGGCCGGCCAGACTGGTGATCGCGGCCGGTCGCACTTGCGCGACTTTGAGCTGTCGGCCGTAGCGCGGGTGGTCCACCCAGTCGCCGAGCAGCTCCACCGCCTCGCCGGCCGCGAGGCGCGGCATCACGCCGACAATCGTCATGGCCGGGGCGCCATCCGGCTCGAACTGGGCCACCGTATAGCCGGTCTCGTCGTTGCGAAAGGTCAGCGCGCAGATCGTGCCGCGCAGTGTCTCAGGCATACGACTGGCCGCGGGCCAGGCAAGAGACGCCGGCGGCACTGCTGCACAGAGATGTCAGGTATCGCAACATTCATCTCACCGAAAAACAAAAAACCGGCCCATATGGGGTGCATAAGACCCCATCGGGGCGGCTTGTTGTTCACGTTTTTGGACCAGGGGGATATCGGCGGTTGTAACGCGGCGCCGCAGCTACGTACGTCGCGCAGATTGTCATGATCGACGCGGCTTTCCCAGCCTCATTCATCTGTCCGCTCTTCCCAGTCATCCCCAGCGTCCCACGGCGCAAGCTCGGTCGAAGCGCCCGGTGCGCTGATCTGGCTGCCATATACGCCAGCCAGGAACGCAGCGCGCAGGAGTTCCGGGTAGGCCGGCGGACTTTCAAGCGACCGGGCCGCCGGCAACGTGGGCAACGCTGGCGTCATCCTGGGATCGGGCACGGGCACGTGATGGATCTCCCGCACCCGGTCGTGATAGATGTGGCGCTCCGGCTGCTGGTTGCTGCGCCAGGCGCGTAGCGGGAACTGTGCGGCCCACACCAGGCCGACGAGCAACCCGCCACCGAGCAGCAGAAAGGCCAGGGCCCGCGCCGTCTCTGCGCCGATCAACCACAGGGCGTAGATCACCCCGCCGATCAGCGCCAGCACGGCCGCCACTGCCATGATCGCCAGCACGCGCGCGCCATTGCTCACAGGTCACCCTCCTCATCGCCGTTCTGCTCCCAGTAGGCCGCGTGCAGCCGCCTGGCCCGCTCGCTGCCGATGCCGAAGCGCGCGGCCAGCGCACCCACCGATATGCCGTCGGCCAGCGCCTGCTCGATGGCCCGATAGTCCGCCTCGCCCAGTTCCCGCCCCGGCCGGCCGCGCGGATCGCGCTGCAGGTCGGCCAGGCGCACCACCAGCGGCAGCTCGTCATCCAGCGAAGGCACGCGCTCGACACGCGGGATCTGGCCGTACTGCATGCCCCCGATAAGTGGCGCCTGCAAGCGGGTCTCCATGCCGGCCGTGATCAGCAGGAAGTCCCCGTGTC
>CAZOLV010000063.1:0-12984 GCA_964580725.1 uncultured Anaerolineae bacterium
CACGCACCGGCGTCGCCCATACACTGCCCGACCAACCGCACACCATTGTCCAGTCCAGCCAGCTCAGCGGCTGCATGGCCGTGGACGCCTCCATCCACGAGGCCCAGGCCAACGTCCTCCTGGCCTACAGCGGGACGCCCGCCAGCGCCAGCCTCAAACTGGACATCAACAACGCCCGCCCCGGCCACAGTATCTACCTGAACAATGTCAAGATCGGAACCATTCCCGATTGGACCGCCGGCGCCGGTTACTGCTCGCGCACCGGCGTCACCACCACCTTCCCCATCGCCAACCTGACCCTGGTCAACAACGGGCTGAACACCGTCCGCATCGTCAACGACGCCGACCCCAACGACAGCTACAGCGTCGCCAGCGGTCTGCTCGAAATCAGCGGCGATGTCGTGGGCGCCACCTATCAGGATTTCGTCTACACCAGCAGCTATCCCCTCTATCCAAGCTACCCGCGCGCCATCGCCCAGATCCCGGCCAGCTACGACGGCACGCCGCGTCCCCTCCTCATTGGCGTTCATGGTTACGGCAACGAACTCAACCTGCGCTGGCAGCCCATCTATGCCTACGGCGCCGAGGCCAATCAGCGCGGCTGGCTGCTCGCCTCGCCCGAACTG
This sequence comes from uncultured Anaerolineae bacterium, assembly GCA_964580725.1. Classification (GTDB taxonomy): domain Bacteria; phylum Chloroflexota; class Anaerolineae; order SSC4; family Amarolineaceae; genus Amarolinea. The sequence continues at coordinate 627 of CAZOLV010000063.1, forward strand.
CACGGCGAAAACCCCGCTTCGGGCGGCGGTCACTCCCTGGGCGCTCGCGCCGCTCAGTACGATCTGGCCGATGTCGTCGCCTACATGCAGTCGCACTACGCCGTTGACCCCAACCGCATCTACCTCATCGGCTTTTCCATGGGCGCACAGACCGCACTCTTGGGCGCATCCCGCTTTCAGGACACCTTTGCCGGCGTCGTCGAATACTCCGCCTTCTCGTCGCTCAGCGATTGGTACTTCGAAACCGAAGACTGGCGCCGCGCTGTCATCGAAACCGAGACCTATGGCACGCCGGCCAGCCAGCCGTTCGAGTACGCACGCCGCGCCCCCAAGAATGTGGCACTCAGTTTCAAGCGCCTGCCGCTGGCCATCGTGCACGGCAGCGCCGATACGAAGGTCTTGCCGTATCATGCGCAGGCCATCGCTGACGCCGTACAGGCCACCAACCCCGCTCATCTCGAACTTCACTGGTACAACGGCGATCACGACGGCGATCCAAGCCCCTGGAATGCAACCTGGGCCTTCGACTTTCTCAGCGGGCTGACCCGGCCCACCAATCCGCCCGCCATTGCCCTGCGCCGCGATGACAGCGGCAGCGCCTGGTGGCTGACCATCACCCAGTATGGCGGCCCCCATTGGACCGCCGCCGATCTCATCTACGACAGTAGCGCCCGTTGGATCAGCGGCGTCATCACCGAAGAGGGCGGCGCCGAACTGACCTTCGACGTGGCCCGGCTCGGTCTGCCCACCAGCGGCGCCTATGTTCTCGAAAAGAACAACTTGAGCAACGGCAGCCAGAGCGTACAACTCCTCACCCCCGCCGGTGGCCGCGTCACGCACTACTTCAGCGCCGCACCCTGGCGCATCCGCCTCTCGCCGGGCAACAGCACCCCCACGCCCACCCCCGTCTGGACGCCGACGCCGACCGTCACACCGACCCATACGCCTACGCGCACCCCCACGCTCACCCCGACCGCCACGCCAACGCCGACGGCCACGGCCACCCCCACCGCCACGGCCACCCCCACCGTCACGCCGACTGCCACTCCTAGCCCCACGCCGGCTGTGGGGGCGCTGCACGGCGTCGTTTTCAGCGATCTCAATCGCGATCTGGCGCGCCAACCAGGGGAACCGGGCGTCGCCGGCGCCGTGCTGACCTTGCGCCAGGGATCGTTCGTCGTGGCGACAGCGACCACCGACGTCGCCGGCGCTTATCGCTTCTTCAACCTCTCGCCCGCCAGCTACAGCCTCACCGTCGCCCTCTCGCCCGCCTACGCTATTTTGGGCAGCGACACCCAGGGCGTCATTGTCGTCGCCGGCGGCGACCTGGCCCTCGATTTTGCCGCATTCCCCTGGCAGTACCGCTTCTTGCCCCGTGTGAGCCGCCCGTGACTACCATCCTGGAACTTGAGCTGACCGGCATGGCGCACGGGGGCGAAGCCATCGGTCGTCACGCCGGCAAGGTGATCTTCGTCCCTTTCGCCATTCCCGGCGAACGGGTGCGCGTCGAGATCGTCGAACAAAAGGCCAACTGGGCACGGGCGCGCCTGCTCGCCGTGCTGACGCCCAGCCCCGATCGGATCGAGCCGCCCTGCCCCTTCTTTGGTCCCGGCCAGTGCGGCGGCTGCCAATGGCAACACATCGCCTACGCCCGCCAGGTCGAACTCAAACATGGCATCGTGTACGATCAGTTGCAGCGCCTGGGCCGCCTGCCCACTCCGCCGGTCGCCGAGGCCTGGGCCGTGGCCCTGGAAGATGTCGAAGACCCCGCCTGGCGCTATCGCAACCACGTGCAATTCAGCATCCTGCCCGATGGCCGCCCCGCCTTGCAGCGCATCCAGAGCCATGACCCGATCGCCGTGGACGAGTGTTTGCTCCTGCAGCCGGCGCTCGACGCCCTACACGCTGCCTTATGGGCGGGCGCCACAACCGGCGATTGGGACGCGGACGACAGCGACTCCTCTGCGCCCGCCTACAAGGGTCAACGCTGGGAGCTTGGCCAGGCGCCGCCCGGCGCAACGGAACAGCGCGTGGGCGCGCTACGGCGCTGCGCCCTGCGCGTGGGGGTGCGCACCGGTCAAACACTGCTCGTGCTGGAAACGCACGACGATCAGCCGCCCGAACTGGCGCTCGATCAGCCGGCCGCCGTTGCTCTGCTGCACACCAATGGCCAGGCCGAGGCGCTCGTCGGTCAGGCTGCCATCGAAGAAATCGTCCATCAGCGCCGCTGGCGCATTTCCGCCGGCAGTTTCTTTCAGGTCAACACCGCCGGCGCCGAGGCCTTGCTCGACCTGGCCCTCGATTATCTGGACCCCGCCCCACACCATCGCCTGCTCGACGCCTATGCGGGCGTCGGCCTGTTTGCCCTGACGCTGGCGCCGTTGTGCCAACAGGTGGATGCCATCGAAGCTGCTCCCAGCGCCTGCGCCGATTTCGCCTGGAACGCTCGCGACTTGTCCAATGTCGCCCTGCACCCCGGCGACGCTGCGACGCTGCTCCCCACGCTTCCCGGCCCCTACGACGGCGTCATCGTTGACCCGCCGCGCACTGGTCTGGGCCAGGCGGTCGTGGCGCAACTGGCCCGTCTTGCCGCCCCCCGCCTTGTCTACGTCTCCTGCGACCCCGCCACCCTGGCTCGCGACGCCGCCTTGCTCACGCAGGCCGGCTACCGGCTGCGCACCGTACAGCCGCTCGATTTCTTTCCCCAAACTTATCACGTAGAAAGCGTTGCTCTGTGGGAACTTCGAGAACTGCGCTCATTCTGAGCTTGTTGGCGGGCCTCTGCCTGCCGATCCTACCCACCTGGGCTGGTCACACGGACGCCAGCCCCAATGCCCCGCCCGCCGCCCAACCGCCCCCCGTCTGCACCCTGCACACCGGCGCCTCTTGCCCGCCCTCGGTCAGCGGGCGCCTGCGCTGGCTGCGCACGCTGGCCTCAACCGGGCGCTTGTCCGGCCCGCTAGCCGCCGCCGTCCCGCTCACCGTGCGCTTTGCGCAGGCCCCCATCGCCGCCGATCTCGATGCCCTGCGCCAGTTGGGAGAACTCTCACCCTTCACCGTCCAGGGTCTTTGCCTGGCGCAGCGCCCCAACGCTCCCGCCGGCAGTTGCGCTGCTGCGACAACCTTCATCGTTCCCCTCAGCGTGCGTTGGGACAACTTCGACCGCCTGCTGGCGTTGCCTGGCATTGTCCAAATTGACGCCGACGCCGCCGCTGACCTGATACCGCCGCTCGACATCAGCACGCCAGAGATGCACACCGCCGCCGCGCCCTTCTTTCCCGTCCTGCCGGCCGATTTGACCGGGGCCGGCGTGACGATCGCCAACATTGACACCGGCGTAGATGTCTTCCATCCGCTCCTCTTCCGCGCCGATGGCGGCGAATTCGCCTGGCTCGACCGCAACAGCAACGGCGTTTTCGAGCCTGGCCTTGACATGGTAGACTTGAACGGCAACGGCGAACCAGACGCCGGCGAATGGCTTGCCGTCGTGGATGCCACCTCCGTGCAGTTCGACGGCTATCCGCGCCCCTACGACGTGCCGGGCGCCAACGACGGCCTCTTTGTCAGCGACACCGATTGGCTCTTCAACGACGCCAACACCAACGGCCAGCGCGACTACGGCGCCGGTTTCGACGATTCCACGCCGTCGTTGGGCGAACGCGTCTTCCTGGTCAAGGATACCAACGGCAACCGCCAGCTCGATTCTGGCGAGAACTTGATCTCTCTGGGAACCAGCAAGGTGGCGCGCGTGTTGGACGTCGGCGGGGTGACCCGCCAGCGCGGCGTTGATCTCAGCCAGACGGCGCCCGATGTCTATACCCACGGCACGTCGGTGCTTGGCATCCTGGCCGGCGGCTGGCCCCACATCAGCCGCTACACCGGCATTGCCCCTGATGCCGAACTGCTCCTGGCCGACCCCTATCTCAGCGGCAACACCCTTTCCACTGCCATGTTCTGGGCCATCTCCAACGGGGCCGACATCGTGATTCACGAGTACACGCACATCAGCCAAGAGTTCTTCGACGGTTCGTCCAACCATGAACTGCTCATCGCCGAGGCGCAGCGGCAGGGCGTCGTGCAAGTACTGCCCGCCGGCAACATCAACCGCGGCCACAAACACACCTTCGTGACCGTCAGCGCCGGCGCCGGCGCCGTCCTGCCGCTGTTTCATCCAACCGGCAACGGCGCTACAGCCTCGGACATGACCCTGGTCTGGCCTGGCGATCCCGCCGCCCTGCAGGCCACTCTAACGACGCCCGCCGGCGAAACATTCACCCTGCTTGGCGACGCCAACAGCCTCTTGACCGCCGATGGTCACTTCATCGCCGGCGCCCGCCTGCGGTCGAGCCGGGGCACGGGGCGTTTGGACTTTCACGTGACGCGCACACCCATCGCCAGCGGAGCGTTCACGCTGACGATCACCAACACCAACACGGCGGCGATTGGGATCAGCGCCTTTGTGCAGGACAACCGCACCGCCTGGTTGGGCGGCATGGAATGGACGACGCCGCGCAACCCGGCCTTCAGCGTCATCTGGCCGGCCACCGCCGACGCTGGCGTTGTCGTCGGTTCCTACAGCACGCGCGGCTTCGACGGTGGGCTGGACGCCGTCGCGGCGGGTGATCTGAGCCACTTCAGCGGGCAGGGGCCGCGCATAGACGGTCAACCGGTGCTCGATGTGACGGCGCCGAGCAACTACGACATTGCCACGGCGCTGGATCGCACGCAAACGGGGCAATGGGGACAGTACCGCTGGTTCAGCGGCACCAGTGGCGCCGCGCCACACGTCGGCGGGGCCTTGGCGCTGCTGCGCCAGGCGCGCCCCGATCTGACGGCGACGCAGATCGAGGAGGCGTTGCGCGCCGGCGCACGGCGCGACGGTTTTACCGGCACCTCGGCGACGGAAGCGTTCGGAGCGGGCAAGGTAGATGTCGCCGGCGCGCTGCGCCATCTGTTGCCCTTTGCGCCCCTGCGCGCCGCCCGCCTGGCCGGCCAGATTCCGGCCATAGACGGGGTGATGTTGCCAGGCGAATGGGACGCCGCCGCCCATGTCCAAATCCCGCTGGCCTACCTGACGCAAACGCCGCAGCAGGGCGTCATGGACCTCTGGCTGATGGCGTCGCCGGGCGCGGGCGAACGGCTGCTGGTTGCGGCGCAGATCAGCAGCGTCGAACTGACGGCGGACGATGCGCTTTGGCTCTGGTTTGGCGGCGGCGATGTCAGGTCGTTGGGTGCGGATGGTTGGCAGGACTGGCATTGGCTAGATGGGCGCCTGCTGTTGGATCAGACGCAGCATGGCCGCGGCGCCGTCAGCCAGGTCAGCGGGATGCGCATCTTCGAGTTGGCACTGCCGCTGGCGGCGAGCGATGCCGCCGATGTGCAACTGACGCCGCGCCACGACAACCCCTTTGCGGTGGCCTTCAGCCAGCCGTTCAGCGACACCCTGGGCGTTGGGCGCGTTGCAGCCGCGGCATGGCCGCCCGACTTCCATTTGGCGCAGTGGGATAAACTGGGCCGTCTGGCGCTCACCCCCGCCATAGACGGCGATCTGACCGGCGATGGCGTCGCCGATGTCGTGGATCTACAGTCAGTCGCCGCCCACTGGAATCTCACCAGCAGCGACCCAGGCTACGACGCCATCTTCGACCTCAACGCCGACGGCCGCATTGACCTGTTGGATGTGCAAGCGATAGAGGAGATGTGGGATTAGAAGCGGGGAACGCATCAGTTGTTCAGAGCAGCGATAAGAAGTTCGATGCAGCGATAAGAAGTTCGATCCGATGCGCATCACTGACGGCGTTTGGAAAGGCGCTCTCCAGGAACTCATAGGCGCCCCTGGTCAAGGCGATGGGCTTTGCCTCTGCGACAGGCACAGGCGCATCGTCATGTGAACGCACGCCGCGTCAGCGCGTGTTCGACCGGCTGATCACGGCCTCCAGCTTCTCGGTCGAAAGTCCTCCGGCCAACCGCTCCAATTCGCGAGCCAGGACAGAAGGGGTCCACAGACGAATCAACACCGGCTGGAATTCTTCTCCCTGCCCTGTGACGTGGTATACGTGAAGGGCGCTGGCAGGCGGAACATCGAAATAGGGTTGCATCTTGGCGCCAGCGCTGGTTGTCACCGAATATCTCTTTTGCCCTGTCTCTTTTTCATAGATCCAGAGTGATTGTACCAGGATTGCGGTCAATCTCCACTCCCGCCGAATTACGTGCGCTGTCGCCCAGCAGCGCGGCGTTGATTTCTTGCAGGCAGGCGTTGGGCTGCCGCCAGATACATTCAGTCTCCAGGACGATGGGAATCCAGCCGGCGGCGACCAGGGCGTAGCGTGCGATCGGCAGTTCGCGCACGCGGCGCGGCGCCTCTTCACTCTCCGTCAGGCAGATGACCGCTACGCGCCCGGCGGCGCCGGTCAGGGCGAAGTCAATCAAGGGCCGCTCTGGCGACTCGGCCACGCCGCGCAGTTCGTCCAGGCTGATCTCATCCTCGTCTTCGGCCGCCTCGTCCCAGGGCGCCTGGCGCTCAGCTTCCAGCCCGGCCGCCAGCAGCGCCTGCCACAGGCGATCCTGCGCCGGCCCCTTGTCCCATAGATCGTTGATCTCGCGTGCGTTGAGCAGGCGCGCCAGAGTGGTGGAGATGAAGGTGATGCGTCGCAAACGCCGGCTGACCACCGGCCTCGCCAACCGTTGCAACTGCTCCAACTCGATGCGGTAGTACAACTCCTCGGCGCGCGGGTGGTGCGGTTCGGCCGGCAACAGCTCACGGCGCTGCGCCACACCCACCCGCCGCACGGCGCTGATGACGGCAACCTGCCAGCGTTCGTTCATCTCGAATGCGCCGGTCTGGTAAAAGGCCAGATAATCCGCCGCCATCTGCTGCGGCGCACGCGCAACCGGAATGCGATACCACCCCTCCTGCACCACGCGCCGCAAGTCGGCGGGCGAGGGGAGCACCGCCACCAGGACGCGCTGCTGACCGGGCGCCTCCGGCGGCCGGAACAGGGCAAGTTGTGCAATCGTGGACATCGAACACCTCCCGTCAATGCGTGCGTTCACGGCTCTGCGAGGATCGTGTGGGCCGATTGGACGCCGGTTGCGCCGTCAGTCTTCGCACAACGCAGGCGCATAGCGTTGCAGATCGGCGCGCAGGCGCAGCAGAGCGAGATCGCGGGCGCGGGCTTCCAGCATGATGTCGAAATCGGGCAGCCTGCACGCCCGCACGCGCCGCAGCCAATCGCTGAATTCGAACGGATTGATGTAATCAGCGTGCTGCGTCCAACGCGGCGGGCGCAGCAGACGCCGGCGGCCAGCGCCGTCGGCGGCGGTCAAGATATCGAAGGCGGTGCGTGGCGAGGCAAAATGCACCTTGGGACGGACGCCGCGCGGCCAACTGCTCAGCGCCAGCCCCAACGCCTCGAATTCGTCCAGGCCATCGGGATTGTACACCAGGTGATGCAGGCGGTCGAACACCAGCCGCACGCCGGTGCGACGATGGATCCAGAAAACGTCGTTCAGACTAAAACGGTCATCGTCGTTTTCCAGGGCGATGCGCGCCTGCACAGGCGCGGGCAAGCGGTCGAAAGCGCGGCAGAAGCGGTCACTGGCGGCCGCCTTGTCGCCATAAACGCCGCCTGCGTGCACAATCACGACGCCCGCCGGCCCGGCTTCCAGACGATCCAACAGATCGGAGCAGGCGGTCAACTGCGCCAGGCTGGCGGAGATGAGGGCGGCGTCGGCGCTGGTCAGGACGGCCGAGACGTTGGCGTGCATCGTCACGCGTACGCGCTGTTGGCGCAGCAGGGCGGCGGTGTGCGCCAGCTCGGCCTGGCATTGATCGAGCTGCGCCGTCAGTTGGGGAAACTGTGGAAAGGCGAGATGCGGCGCCAGGCGGCTGGAGAGGCGATAAAAATGAATGTGCATCTGGCCCAGATAGCGCAGCACGTCGCGCAAATAGGCCAGGCTGACGCTGAGGTGCGGGCCTGGCCCGGCGACCGTCGTGGGCGAGCGGCTGTCATACGCACGCAGCCCACGACGTCCCTGCACGGCGACTGGAAAACCAAGATGCACTGGGGGCCTCGTCGAACGATTCAGGCGAGCGCGGGTGCGCCCTCGAACTGTCCCATGAGCACCGGGGCGAGGCGTTCCAGCGCCCAGTCAATCTCCTCTTGGGTGATGACCAGGGGCGGCGCCAGGCGAATGACGTGCTGATGGGTTTCTTTGCAGAGAATGCCCTGGCGCATCAACGCTTCGCAAAAGCGCCGTGCGCCGCCGGCCTCATGTTTTAGCTCGACGCCGATGAACAGCCCCCTGCCGCGCACCTCTTGCACGAAGGGGCTTGCGATGGCGCGCAGTTTCTGCTGGAAATAGGCGCCCAAACGGGCCGAGTTTTCGATCAACCCTTCTTCGACCAGCACCTGGAGCGCAGTGCGCGCCACGGCGCAGGCCAGGGGATTGCCGCCGTAGGTGCTGCCGTGATCGCCTGGGCTGAAGACGCTCATCAGGCTGGCCGAGGCCAATACTGCCGACACGGGGTAGCAGCCGCCAGAGAGGGCTTTGCCGATGATCATCACATCTGGCTTGACGTTTTCATAATCGCAGGCGAAGAGCTTGCCGCTGCGTCCCAAGCCCGACTGAATTTCGTCGGCCACGAACAGGACGTCGTGTTCTTCGCACAGCGCCTTGGCCCAGGAGAGATAACCCGGATCGGGGATGTGAATGCCGCTCTCGCCCTGGATCGGTTCGACCAGGAAGGCGACGGTTCTGTCTCTATCTCTACCATCGAAGGCCGCCCGCAGGCTGGAGATGTCGCCGAAGGGAATCACCTTGAAGCCGGGGGTGAAGGGGCCAAAACCGGCCCGATACTGCGGTTCGGTGGAAAAGCTGATGATGCTGATCGTGCGGCCGTGAAAATTGTCGCTGCAAACGATGATTTCGGCTTCGTTTTCGGGCACCTGGCGCTGCTGATAGCCCCATTTGCGCGCCAGTTTGACGGCGGTTTCCACCGCCTCGGCGCCGCTGTTCATCAGCAACGCCGTCTCGTAGCCGGTCAGGCTGCACAACTCTTTCAGAAACGGCCCCATCTGATCGTTGCGAAAGGCACGCGAGGTCAGCGTCAACCGCTGCGCCTGTTCGGTCAGCGCCTGCACGATGCGAGGGTGACAGTGACCCTGGTTGACGGCGGAGTAGGCGCTGAGGCAATCCAGGTAGCGGTTGCCCTCCACGTCGGTGACCCAAACGCCTTGCCCCTGGGCAATGACAACGTCGAGCGGCTTGTAGTTGTGTGCGCCGTATGTTTGATCGAGTTCGATATAGTCTTGCGTCAGCATAGTTCGTCTTGTCCTTTTTTTTGACTGCTTGTTCGAAGCCTGGCGCTCGGCTCTTCGACAGATCACCGATGATTGCCCAGGCTGCCGCTGCGTGATTTTAGCACAGCGCTGATTCTCAGTCTAGCCGGGTTCATGCTGTTTGACACTGACAATCGTCAGGTATGAACCTGACAGGTCTTTGCCTCGAATCATTGAGACAATACGCGCTGCACGTGGTATAATTTCGACCATGAAGCGATCGTGGAAACGAGTCTCTTGGTGGTGGATAGGCGGCGTGACCGCCTGTCTGTGTGGTTTTCTGGCGCTGACAGCGGTGCGCCCGGCCGCCGCTGAGACCGGCATCACCTGGCCGCGTGCGGGCGATGCGGTCGCGGGCACTGCCATGATCCGGGGAACGGCCAGCGGCGACAATTTCCAGCGTTACGAACTGTATCTGATCCCCGAAGGCCCATTCACGCAGCGCATCTGGCTGACGACGGTCTACCAGGCGGTGTTCGACGGCCCCTTGTTCGAGTGGTTTACCCTGCCCTACCCCGATGGCCGCTACACTCTACATCTGCGCGTGGTGACGCAGACCGGCGACTATCGCGACAGTTTCAGCAATGGCGTCTATCTCGTCAACCAGGCGCAGGTGCACGCAACGGCGACGGCGGCGGCTTTGGCCACACTGACGGCGACGACTTTGCCGACCGACGCTCCGGCGCAACCAACCCCAACGGCCACGCCAACGCCAATAGCGACGGCGCCAACCCCTTCCATCGGCGCTTCGACCGTGCTGACCATCACCGAACCGGCGGCTGGCGCCGGGCTACGGGGCCTGGTGACTGTGCGCGGCACGGCGGCGATCAGCGGGCAGGTGAGCTATCAGTTGCACCTGGGGCTGGACAATGGCGAGGGTTTCGACCTGCTGCGCAGCGCCTCCGGAATCGTGCGCAACGGCGTATTGGGCGTGTGGGACACCCGTCGTTGGGACGATGGCGTGTATGCCCTGCGTGTACGGGTCAAGCTGCGCGATGGTTCGACGCAAGAACTGTTGATCGGCGGTTTCGAGACGATCAACGATACGCCGCTGCCGACGCCGGTTCCCACGCCAACCCCGATTTTGGAAGGGATGGGCATCTACGGGCCGCGCACCGAGCAGTTGGTCAGGGATCAGGTGCGCATTTGGGGAACGGCGAGCGGCCCCGGTTTCACACGCTACGATCTGCACGTGGCTGGCGCCGGCTCGGATGAATGGCTGTGGCTGGCTTCCAGCAGCCAGCCAATCGAGCGCAACACGCTGGCCCTGTGGGACACGGGGCGCTATGCGCCTGGCCGCTATGATCTGCGTTTGCGCATCGTCTTTGGCGACGGTAACTACGACGAATACCGGATGCCGGGCATCTCCGTCACGCGTTGAGCAGCGGGGTGACGCTGCGCTGCACCGGCTGCGTCGTCACCTCGGCTGTGTGATCGTCCAGCACGAACATGTTGATTTCGCTGCGCACGCCAAACTCGGCCAGATAGATGCCTGGTTCGATGGAAAAGCCGATACCTGGGATCAAGCGGCGTTCGTCGTGCGTTTCCAGGTTGTCCAGATTGACGCCGTTGCCATGCCCATTGGTGTCTATGCTGTGACCGGTGCGGTGGAAGAAGGCTGCGCCGTGGCCGGCCTGTTGGATGACGCGGCGCGCGGCATCGTCGGCCTCGTAACCGAAGACCGGCTGGCTGGCGCGCAACCGCTGCTGAATGAAGGTCACGGCGGCGTCACGCGCCTGGGCCACGATGTCGAAGATGTGGCGGTGCGGCGCCGGAACCTCGGCGCCGGCGAAGGCGACCCAGGTGATGTCGGCAAACACGGCATCCGGCTCGGCAAGTTTGGCCCACAGGTCGAGCAGGACGAATTTGCCCGGCTTGAGGAAGAACTGGCGGGCGGGGGTGGGCGCGTAGTGCGGATCGCCGCTGTGTGCGTCGAAGGCGACAATGGGCGGGTGATCTGTCACCAGGCCCAGCTCAGCGAAACGCTGCATGACGAACTGTTGCCCATCCACCTCGCCGGGCGTGCGGCCGGCGTTCAGTTCGGCGGTCAGCCAGGCAAAGCACTCATCCTTGATTTGGGCGAGCATGTGGGCGGCGCGGCGGTGCTGTGCCAACTGTGAGGGCGTCCAGCGCGCTTGCACCAGTTGCACCAGATCAGCGGAGGAGACCACTTCGACCCCCAGGCTGCGGATCAGTTCCAGGGTGCCGCCGTCAACGCGGGCCACGTAGGGGATGGCACAGTCGGGCGAATACTCCATGGCGATGCGCAGGGCGTGGCCAAAGAGGTCTTGCAGGCCACGGGTCAGCTCTTGCCAGGTGACATAGGTGAAGACCCGCTGCTCCAAACCCTCGAAGGAGCCGGCTTCGATGCGGTGCACCAGCCAGGTGGGCCGGCCGCGGGCCGGAATCCAATAGGCCCAACGGCGACTGAAGACCCCTTCGGCGGGCAAGGCGGCGACTTGACGGGCGATGGGGTTGATTCCACGAAAGTCGTACAGCAGCCAGCCATCGAGACCGGCGCGCTGCAATGCTTGCTGAATTTCTGCAAGGTTCGTCATAGGTTCCCTGAAGTTGGCGTCCTTTCTGGCGGCGGGGCGGGGCCGCGCTTGACGAAATGCTTGATGCGTTTTTCCAAGACGCGCCGTTCGAGCAGCACCTTGTGCTGGCAGGTCAGGCAGCGAATGCCAATATCTGCGCCCAGGCGCACGACTTCCCATTCGTAACTGCCGCAGGGATGCGGCTTACGCAGGCGTAGGATATCACCCAGGAAGAGTTCGAGCGGCATGGGACAATTATAGCACACGATTGGTGGAATGAGGGAAAGAGGGGGAGAGGGGCGGGTAGAAGTAGGGGTTGTGCCAGTCTGTTGGCTTTTGGCTTGCCGGTGCGGTATAATGATAGAAAATAGCAAATAGCAAATAGCAAATAGCAGATAGCAGATAGAAAATAGAAAATAGCAGAGAGCAGAGAGCAGAGAGCAGAGAGCAGAGAGCAGAGAGCAGAGAGCAGAGAGCAGA
>CAZOLV010000063.1:13084-32100 GCA_964580725.1 uncultured Anaerolineae bacterium
AGAGCAGAGAGCAGAGAGCAGAGAGCAGAGAGCAGAGAGCAGAGAGCAGAGAGCAAATAGCAGAGAGCAAATAGCAGAGAGCAGAGAGCAGAGAGCAGAGAGCAAATAGAAAATAGAGAATAGCAAATAGAAAATAGAGAATAGCAAATAGAAAATAGAAAATAGAAAATAGAAAATAGAAAATAGAAAATAGTGGAGATGATTATGTTCGATTCGATGCGACGCAGAGGTGCGATGGGGGTGGTTTACGCCTTGCTGATCGCGCTGACGATTGTGGGGCCGCACGATGGGGCGCAGGCGCAGGGGCGCAGTGTGCAGGCGCTGACCTTCAGCGGACCCGTGACCCCCATTCTGTACAGCTACCTGGCACGCAGCCTGACACAGGCGCAGTTGACGGGCGCCGAGGCCGTCATTCTGCAGCTCGATACGCCGGGCGGCAGCGTGGATGTGATGCAGAACATCGTGCAGTTGATCCTGCGCGCCGATACGCCGGTTGTCGTCTATGTCAGTCCAAGCGGCGCACACGCCGGCTCGGCGGGGACGCTGATCACGCTGGCGGCGCATGTGGCCGCCATGGCGCCCGGCAGCAGCATCGGCGCAGCCAGCCCGGTGGGCGATGGCGGCGCTGAACTGGATGACACGATCAAGAGCAAGATCGTCAATATCCTGGCCGCCGACGCCGAAAATCTTTCGCGGCGCCGCGGCGAACAGGCGGTCGAATTTGCGCGCCAGGCGGTGGAGCAGGCACGCGCCGCAACCGCCGACGAAGCCAAGACCCTCGGCGTGATTGACTTCATCGCACGCGACCTGAACGACCTGCTGGCGCAGATGAATGGCTTCAGCGTGGCGGTCAATGGCGAAGAGCGCACGCTCACGACGAAGGATGCCGAGATCATCGAGATGCCGTTGGGCATCCTGGAGGACCTGCTGAACGCAGCGACCAATCCGGCCATTGCCGCCATCCTGCTGACCCTGGGACTCAACGCCCTGCTGTACGAACTTTCCAGCCCCGGCGGCTACGTGGCGGGCATCGTCGGCGTCGTTGCCCTGCTGCTGGCCTTTTACGGTCTGGGCGCGCTGGAGGCGAACTGGGTGGGCCTGGGCTTCATCGTGCTGGCCTTCGCCCTGTTCATCCTGGACATCAAATCGCCGACGCACGGCGTCCTGAGCGCGGGCGCCGTGGCGTCGTTCATTGTGGGAGCAGGCATCTTGTTCAACACACCTTACACGAACGTTCCCTGGCCAACGATCATTGGGTTGGCGCTGGCCACGGCGGCCTTCTTTATCTTCGCCCTGACCAAGGCCCTGCGGGCGCAGCAGCGACGCCCGACCACCGGCATGGAGGCGCTGGTGGGGATGCGCGCCGAGGTGCGCGTGGCACTGGAGCCGCGGGGCCAGGTGCTCGTCAACGGCGAGCTGTGGCAGGCCGAGCTGGCAGAGGGTGCAGCGCCGGCCGGAACGCAGGTGGAAGTGATCGGCAGCCAGGGTATGCGCCTGCAAGTTCGTCGCCTGGGCTGAGGTCGAACGTCACGCTATGCCAAACGCCATCACCATCAGCCAGCTCATTGGCCAGATCAAGAATACAGTGCTGAACAACTACGCCCTGCAGGATGTGTGGGTGCAGGGCGAAGTTTCGCAGTTCATGACGGCGTCGTCGGGGCATTGCTATTTCAAGCTCAAAGACGGCGCGGCGGCGATCGAGTGTGTCATGTGGCGCGGGCAGGCGATGTATCTGCGCACACTGCCGGCGCATGGCGACCTGGTGCAAGCCCACGGCAAGGTGGACATCTACCCAGCGCAGGGCCGGCTGCAACTGGTGGTTGATCTGTTGCATCCGGCGGGCGTTGGGCAACTACATCAGGCTTTCGAGGCGCTCAAGGCGCGGCTGGCCGTCGAAGGGCTTTTCGATGAAGCGCGCAAGCGCCCGCTGCCCGCCTGGCCACAGCGCATCGGCATCGTCACGTCGGCGGATGCGGCGGCGCTGCGCGACATTCTGCGCACGCTGCGCAGCCGCTTTCCATTGGTGGATGTGCTGCTGGCGCCCACGTTGGTGCAGGGCAGCGAGGCCCCGGCCCAGATCGAAGCGGCGCTGCAACGGCTCAACCACTGGTCAGCGACGGTCGAGCCGATTGATGTCATCCTGGCGGCGCGCGGCGGCGGCGCGCTGGAAGAACTGTGGGCGTTCAATGACGAGCGGGTGGCGCGGGCCATTGCGGCCAGTGTCGTTCCGGTCATCAGCGGAGTGGGACACGAGGTAGATTTTACGATCGCCGATTTTGTGGCCGATGTGCGGGCGCCCACGCCGACGGCGGCGGCGGCGCTGGCGACGCCCGATCAGCGCGAGGTGCGCGCCCAGATCGAAACGTTGACCGAGCGCCTGGCGACGCAGATGCAGGCGCGTGTGACCGGCGCCCGGCGCGCTCTACAGGCGCATCAGCGTCTGCTGGCGCAGGTGTCGCCCCAACAGCAGATTGCCTACCGGCGGCAGCGTCTCGATGAACTGGTGTGGCGGGCGCAGGCGCGCATCGAGCAGCGGTTGGCGGTGGCGCGCGAACGAACGGCGGCGCAACAGGCCCGTATCGAGGCGCTCAGCCCGCAACGGGTGTTGGCGCGTGGTTATGCCATCGTACAGCGCAAGGAGACGGGCGCCGTGCTGCGGCGCATGGAACAGGCAACGCCTGGCGCACGGCTGCGTGTGCAGGTGTCGGATGGCGTTTTCGAAGCAGAGGTGACGACAGATGACATTCGAGGAAGCGTTTCGACGGCTGGATGAGGTTGTGCGCCAGCTCGAACAGGGTGACGTACCGTTGGAGACCGCCCTGACGTTGTATGAAGAAGGGACTGCTCTGGCGGCCGCCTGCAACGATTGGCTGGACAGCGCCGATTTGCGCGTACGTCAACTCGTGACGACGCCGGGCAGCGCCGCGTTGCAGGCGGTCGAGTTCGATGCGGATGTATGACGCGCTTCGATGTGCGTTCAGGCGTTCAGCAGCAACCCACCCAACACGGCGCCGCGCGGGGCCAGCTGTGCGATCGTGACGTATTCCTCATCGGTGTGGGCGCCGTCACCGCACACGCCCAGGCCATCCAGCGTGGGGATGCCCAGGGCGGCGGTGAAATTGCCATCGCTGGCGCCGCCCACGGCGCGCTCCACCAGTTGCAGACCGATCTCTTGGCCCAGGCGGCGCGCCAGTTCGAACAGGCGCACGGTTCCCGGCAGGCGTTGCATGGGCGGCCGATCCACCCCGCCCTGAATGTGGAGGGATGCGCCGGACAGGTGTGGGCGCAGCGCGTAGACCTGGGCGTTGACCCAGGCGGCATCTTCCGGGTGCGCCACGCGCGCATCCACCTGAATTTCGGCAAAGGCGGGCACCGTGTTGACTGCCGTTCCGCCGCGGATCATGCCGACATTGACGGTGACGCCGCGCTCGTAGTCGGTCAGCGCCGTCAGGGTCTGGATGTGATGAGCGATTTCGACAATGGCGTTGATGCCCAGTTCGTGTGCGCCGCCGGCGTGTGCGGCGCGTCCCTGGGCGCGCAGCACGAAGGTGCCGACCCCTTTGCGCGCCGTCTTCAGTTCGCCGTTGACAAAGGCCGGCTCCAGCACCAACACCGCCTCCGATTCACGCGCCAGCGCCTCGATCAGCGGGCGCGAGTCGGTGCTCGACAACTCCTCATCGGCGCTGCTGAGCAGAATCACCGGGCGGGGCGGGGTGCGGCCGCTGCGCTGAATCGCCTCGATGGCCGCCGCCGCCAGTAGAATTCCACCTTTCATGTCGTAGCCGCCTGGCCCGTAGACGCGGCCATCCTCCACGCGCGGCCGGTTGATGGCGACGCTGCCGATGGGGTGTACGGTGTCGTGATGGGTCAGCAGCAGGATAGGTCGCCCGGCGCCGCCCGCCCAGGTCGCTTTGACCATGTTGCCGTTCACCTGGCCGGGGATGACCTCCACGGCGGCGCCAGATGCGGACAGGCGAGCGGCGACGGTGTGCGCCATGCGGGTGGTGGCGGCTGCGTCGCTCGATGGGGATTCCAACGCACACCAGGCCAGCAGATCGGCGATGAGGCGGTCCTGCTGCGCCGTCAGTTCTTGCAGTAGTCTTTGCATGTTGATCTTCCCGGTCTCAGGTGGCCGTCAGGGTGACGCTGTGCAGCGTCACCCGCGCCAGTCGTTCGCGCAACACCGTCACGCCCAGGCCAGGCGCGGCCGGCACGGTGATCGTGCTGTCGGGGTTCAAGCTGAAGGTTGGCTCGGCGATGTCTTCATAGTAATAGCGGTTGCTGGCCGAAATATCGCCGGGCAGGCGGAAGTTTGGCAGCGCCGCCAGCGCCAGATTGGCGGCGCGCCCGACGCCTGTTTCCAACATGCCGCCGCACCAGACCGGTACGCCATGCGCCTGGCAGAGATCGTGAATCTGGCGAGCGGGCAGCAGGCCGCCCACGCGTCCGACCTTGATGTTGATGATGCCGCAGCTACGCAGTTCCAGCGCGGCGCGGGCATGGAGCAGCGTGTGGATGCTTTCGTCCAGGCAGATGGGGGTCTTGAGTTGGCGCTGCAGCAGGCTGTGTTCGTAGATGTCGTCGTGATCGAGCGGCTGTTCGATCAAGAGCAGATCGAACTCGTCGAGCTGGCGCAGAAGATCGGCGTCGGCCAGGGAATAGGCGGAATTGGCGTCCACTTGCAGCAGAATGTTGGGGAAGGCGGTGCGCACGGCGTGCACGAAGGGCAGGTCTTTGCCCGGCTTGATTTTGAGCTTGATGCGGCCATAGCCCTGGGCCAGGTAGCCCGCCGTCGTCTCTACGAGCGCTTCTGGCGAACTCTGGATTCCGATGCTGACCCCAACCGGGGCGGCGGTGCGCTGCGCTCCGATGAACGAAGCCAGCGATTGGCCGGCGGCGGCCGCCAGCAGGGCGGCGGCGGCCTGTTCGATGGCGGCACGCGCCATGTTGTGACCGCGCACCCAGGCCCAGCGGCCGTGTAGTTGTTCCAGCGTGGTCAACGGCCGGCTGAGAACCAGCGGCGCCAGATGTTGGCTGAGCAAAGACCAGGCGGTTTCGACCGTTTCGTAGGAATAGGCGGGGGCGTCGCCAGCCACGCACTCTCCCCAACCGACGCCATGCGGGCTGCGCAGTTCGACGATGATGGCCTTGCGCACGGTTTGGCGCCCGAAACTGGTTTCGAACGGCGTCACGAGCGGCATGGCGATCAGGTGCAGGGCGATTTGTTCGATTTCGATCATTGCGTGCCTTTTGTTGTGTGTCTGTGCGAATGACGAGCTATGCAGGTAGGTTGCGTGTCGGCTGCGCTCAGGGTTGGGCGCTGCCGTTGGCTTCGACCACGGGAATCTGGGGTTTGGGGCCGCCGGGCGGAGGGATCAGGAATGGCTGCTGCGGTTCATCGCCCTGCATGACCAGTTCGCCGCGCAGGTAGCCGCCCTCGTCCAGCAGGAAGGAGGCGACCCTGACGACGCCCCAAATGCGGCCGCCTTCCAGCAGTTCGACACGCTCGGCGGTGATGGTGCCCTTGTAGGCGCCCGAAACCGAGACGACTTTGGCCTGAATATCGGCCATGACGCGGGCGCTGGCGGTGATGATGACATTGGCGGGCGTCGTGATGCTGCCTCCTTCGACGACTCCGTCGATGCGCACGCTGCCATCGCAGCGCAGTTGTCCTGTCAACGTCGCTCGCGCGCCAATCAAGGCCTCGATGGCATCCGGCTCAGGCCGTTTCTCTTTTCCAAACACCAGATGATTCTCCTTTCATACACAATCTCGTTCCTGCAACTTGGGTCGTTCTGCTTCCCGCCGATCTGTTCGTCCCGCCGCTACGATTTCCATTCTTCGGGCGCGATTTTGAGCATTCATTGCGCATGGGCATCAGCGCAGTATCTCTCTGCCGCTACGATTTCCATTCTTCGGGCGTGATCTTGAGCAACGGGCTGATCGTGCGCGCCGCATGGATGCGCTCGATGGCGTCGGCCAGCAGCGGTGCTATGGAGCACACGGCCAGTTTGGAGTGCATCTTGGCCGGCGGAATGTGGATCGTATCGGTCACGACCAGTTCCTTGACGATGGGATCGTTGAGCCGCTGCATGGCTGTGGGCAGGAGCAGCGCATGGGTGATGGCCAGGTAAATTTCTGGCCGGGCGCCTGCCTCGACCAGCGCATTGAGCTGTGTCAGGATGCTGCCGCCGGCGATCATATCGTCAATGACGATCGGCGTTTTGTCGCGCAGATCGCCAACAACGTGCGAGTTTTCGACCTCGTTGGGCGAAAGGCGGCGTTTGTGCATCAGCGCCAGGGGCAGGTGCATCGCTTCGGCGTACCGTCCGGCCAGTTTGGCGCGTCCGACATCGGGCGCCACGATGATCGGGTTTTCTAGCTGCTTTTCCTCGAAGTAGTCAATGAACACCTTACGCGCCGAGAGCGGGTCAACGGGGATGTCAAAGAAGCCCTGCGTGGCTTCGGCGTGGATGTCAACGTAGACCACGCGCGTCACGCCGAGTGTTTGCAACATGCGGGCGACGACGCGGGCGCTGATCGCTTCTCGCCCGCGGGCCATGCGCTCCTGCCGGCTGTAGGGAAAATAGGGGATGACCACGGTGATGCTGTGCGCCGATGCGCGGCGAAAAGCGTCTACGTAGAGCAGCAGCTCCATCAAATGGTCGTTGACCGGCGGCGAGCAGGGCTGGATGAAGAAAATGTCCTCGCCGCGAATCGCTTGACAAATTTCCACATGCACTTCGGAATCTGGCATGTACATCGTTTTGCAGGCGCCCAACGGCTGGCCCAAACAGAGAGCAATGCTTTCGGCCAGTGGGCGATTGGCGACGCCAGAAAACAGATGCAAAGGATGATTGGTCATTCCGTCCTTCTTCTCGTTTCGATCATTCACGGGGGCCTATCACGGGGGCCTATCACGGGGGCCTATCACGGGCATCATTCACGAGGCACAGCTTGCAAGCGATGCGATTATATGATAGGATAGGCTTCTGGTCAAAGTCAGCTTGTAGGACGATTGGGGGAGTTGGGGAATGCGAAAGCTGCTGGTGGCGACTCATAATCGGGGCAAGGTGCGCGAATATCGGGAGCTGTTGGCCGATTTGCCACTGGAAGTGACCTGGTTGGACGAGTTGGGGATCACGACGGAGATCGAAGAGAGCGGCGAGAGCTTTGCCGAAAATGCGGTACTGAAGGCGTTGGGCTACGCCGAAATGACGGGCCTCTGGACCTGGGCCGATGACTCCGGGCTGGAAGTGGATGCGCTGAACGGCGAGCCTGGCATCTTCTCGGCCCGTTTTGGCGGCCGGTCGAGCGATGAAGAGCGCACGGCGTACCTGCTGCAGCGGCTGGAGGCGACGCCGCCGGCCGATCGCACGGCGCGCTTTCGCTGCGTGGTGGCACTGGCGCTACCGGATGGCGACGCCTTCACCGCCGCGGGCGTCATCGAGGGCAGCATTGCCCAGGCGCCGCGCGGCCGCAACGGGTTTGGCTACGACCCGGTTTTTATCATCCAACAGAGCGACATGACACTGGCCGAGGCCTCGCCCGAACTCAAGAACGCAATCAGCCACCGGGGCAAGGCGGCGCGCACGGCGCGTCGCATCTTGACGACGCTGCTGGCAGAACTGGGCGATTCAGACGAACCGATCAGCACGTGATGCTGTAATTCATCCAGGAGAAAAGACCATGACCAACATTATTTTGTGGATCGTTTTCGGCGCCGTCGTCGGTTGGCTTGCCAACCTGGTGATGGGCGGCAGTCGTCGCAGTCAGGGCCTTGTACGCAACGTTGTGATCGGCGTCGCCGGCGCCTTCATCGGCGGCTGGCTGCTCGACCGTAACGCCTCCAATGACCTCTTCAGTCTGCCCAGCATCGTCACGGCCCTGGTCGGCGCGGTGATCCTGCTGGCGCTCGTCAATCTGGCCGGCTCCGGCCGGCGGCGCCGATGATTTCACCGCTACTGGCCGGATTTGCTGTTACCGTGACCTTCCCCGTGCAGTGGGGCGAGATGGATGCCCTGGGACACGTCAACAATATCATCTACTTCCGCTATTTCGAGAATGGGCGGGCGCGCTATCTGGCGCAGGTCGGCTTCTTCACGGTATCGGGAGATGGCCATACGCGTGAGCCTGGCGTCGGCCCGATCCTGGCAGCAATCAACTGCCGCTTTCGCTTTCCCCTGACTTATCCCGATACCGTCACCGTGGGAGTGCGCGTGACGACCCTGGGCGCAGACCGTTTCACTGTGCAGCACAGGCTGATCAGCCAGCGCGCCAACCTGGTTGCGGCCGAAGGAGAAGGGGTGGTTGTCTCCTTCGACTATCGCAGCAACCGCAAAGCGCCGCTGCCGCCCGCCGTGCGCGCCGCCATCCTGGCGCTGGACAGCCCCACCAGCCTGACCCTGAACGACGCAGGCGGCCAGTAGTTGTTTTGGGTGATGGCCTGAACCGAAGAACATTCCTATAATCACGCGACAGAGAAGTCGGCTAAGCCGGCTAAGTCGGCTATGCAAAGATCAAGGCAGCGGCGACTCTCGAAAGATCAAGTGAGGGTTGATATGACCTTGTTGGAACACCACTGCATCACATCCGCAACAACGGCGGACACCGATGGGCGTCGCGGCCGTCCATTGGCATCCGCCGTCGTTGCGGGCGGCAATTCGAATGCGCTCGCCAACGGCGAGCTTGTTTCCTTGCGCCTTTCCCAAATCCAAACCATTCATCGTATCACCGATGTTGTCAGCCGTTCCGGCACGCTGGAAGACATCTATCAGGAGGCTCTGCAAGGCATCCAACAGATTCTGGGGGTGCGCCGGGCGGCGCTCCTGTTGTACGACGCCGAACGCATCATGCGTTTCAGCGCCTGGGCCGGCATCTCGGCCGAGTATCGCAGCGTCGTCGAAGGGCATTCGCCCTGGCCGCCGCACGAAACCGATCCGCAGCCCATTCTGGTGCCAGACGCCTGGAATGAGCCAATGCTGCACACCTGGCGCGAACTGTTCCAGCGCGAAGGAATTCACGGCCTGGCCTTCATTCCCCTGCGCTATCAGGGCCGGTTACTGGGCAAATTCATGGTCTACTACGATCAACCCCACAGCTTCGACGTCGCCGAAGTCAAACTGGCCGAAACGATTGCCAACCAGGTCGCATTTGCCACCGAACGCCAGCGCACCGAAGAGTCGTTGCGTCAGGCCAACGACATGCTGACGCAGTGGGTGACGCAGCTCCAGCAGCGCACGCGTGAGATCAGCCTGCTCAACGAGATGGGCGACATGTTGCAAGTCAGCCTGACCATCGAAGAGGCGTATGACGTGATCGCGCGCTTTACCCAGGCCTTGTTCGATACGCCCGCCGGTGCGCTGTACATCCACGAACCGCAGTACGGCCTGTTCGAAGCGGCGGTCACCTGGGGTGCTCTGCCCACCGCCGAACGCATCTTCACCGCCGACGCCTGTTGGGCGCTGCGCCGCGGCCGCGTCTATGTCGTCGAAGACCAGCGCGGCGGCCTACCGTGCCGTCACATCAGCCGTGCGGGTGCGCGCACCTACATCTGCGCACCGCTGTTGGCGCACAACGAAACGCTTGGCGTGCTGCACATCGAGATGCAGGCGTCAGCCGCAGATGGCGCGTCGCCGTGCGGGCCTGACGATGCCCCTCGCCTGGAGGGCGCCTGCGCCAAATTGGCTATGACACTGGCCGATCATGCGGCGCTGGCGCTGGCCAATCTGCGCCTGCGTGAATCGCTGCGCAGCCAGGCGATTCGAGACCCCCTCACCGGCCTCTTCAACCGCCGCTATCTCGAAGAAACCCTGGCCCGCGAAGTCCGCCGGGCCGCACGGCGCAACGCCACGCTCGGTGTCATCATGTTCGACATTGACCACTTCAAGCAGTTCAACGACGCCTATGGCCATCAGGCCGGCGACGCCATTCTGCGCGCCATCGGCAGCTACTTGCAGTCACACACCCGCGCCGAAGACATCGCCTGCCGCTACGGCGGCGAGGAGTTTACCCTCATCCTGCCGGAAGCGCCGCTCACCATCCTCATGCAGCGCGCCGACCAGATCTGCGCCGGCATCACGCAGTTGCAAGTCGAATACTTCCGCCAGATGATCGGCTCCATCACCCTGTCGGCAGGCATTGCCATCTATCCAGACCACGGTTTGTCCGGTGAAGCCGTCCTGCGCGCCGCCGATACGGCGCTCTACCGCGCCAAGGCGGACGGCCGCAACAGCGTCGCCGTTGCGTGAACGCATGTAGCCATTGCATGCGATTATTTCAGAAGGGTTGGCTTGGTTGAAAGGAGAACTTCACACATGAACTTCGCTGTTGCCGGCCCGCTGCGCACCTGGCTTTTTGCCTTGTTGGCGCTGTGGGCCATTCTGCTGTTTGGCGGTTTTGTGATCGGCCCGCCCGACGCCGCCCAGTCGCAGCGCATCCCCACCTGGATGCGCATGACCTCGTCCGCCGTTCTGGTGATCGCCGCCTGGAGCTGGTGGCTGGCCGCCGCCGAGCACAAGGACATCGCCCTGCTCATCGCCGTCGGCATGACGTTTGGCTTTCTGGGCGATCTCTTCATGGCCAAACTGCTGCCGGCCTCGCCGCACGTGCTCTGGGGCATGGGCGCCTTCGGCCTCGGTCATGTCGCCTACATCGCCGCCTTCTGGAAACTGGGCCAGGCACTCGGTCTGACCGCCAGCGGGCCGCGCTGGGCCGCCCTGCTCGTCTGGCTGCTCATCGGCCTCGCCGGTTGGTATTTCGTCGTCTTCCGCGGCCAGCAGGCGTCCACGCTGCACTTTGCCGCCCTGCCCTACGCCCTGCTGCTGGCCAGCACCGCCGGCATGGCGACCGGGCTGGCGCTGCAAGCGCGTTCCTTCATCCCCCTGGCGTTGGGCGGCGCGCTCTTCCTCACCAGCGACCTGATTCTGGCCGCACAGCTCTTCAATGGGCTTTCCTTCTTCCTCGTCGGCAGCGTCGTGTGGCTGACCTACGGCCCGGCGCAGGCGCTCATCGTCTATGGCGCGCAGAACCGCCCGTAACGCATAAATCAAACGGGCGGCGCATGAATAGATTGGGTAGATAGATAGCGGAGGAAGCGGAGGGGGGTTCATGCGTCGCCCGTTTTGTCGTCTGGCCGGCCGTTAGCCGTCATTCCCATTCACGCTGCCAGCGTGCGACCAACTCGGCCATCTCAAGTTCGTTTTGTACTGTCATCATGCGGCTGACCATCTGCGCCTCCGGCAGGGCGCCTTCGATGTGCACCACCTCGTTGATGACAGTGCGCGGCACGCCGTACACCTGGTACTTGTTCGACAGGTGCGGAAATTCCGACGCCTCGACCATCGCCGCACTGATCAGATTGCTGGTCACGGCCAACTGGAAAGCGAGCAACACGGCTCGCGGGCAGTACGGTCAAGTCGGGGTGACGAAGACCTGGATGTCCACCGGCTCCGTCAACCGCTCCAACTCGGCCAACGTCTTTGGCCTCAACTCAGCTTTACCATGACTGACCAGCACGATCGTCTCGATCAGCGTACCGAATTCATAACCGGAGGGGATGCCGTAGAAACGGATGCCGTAATCGGTGGGCGTCGGACCGTCACGCAGCACGACCAGCGCCGGAATCTTGTTGACTCGATACTGCTCGGCCAACGGGGCGTCGCCCACCAAATCGCGCACCTCCACGGTGATCTTGTCCGACAGAGCGGCTACCTCTTCGATCAACTCGCGGTTTTCCTGGCAGAAGTGACACTCCACGGCCCCGCCTTCACCCTGCGTAAACACCAACAGCCTCACCGGCGCGTCCAACGCGTCGAAGGCTCGGCGCACCTGTTTCGCAACATCTGCGTTGATGAATGCCATCGCTTTCTCCTTTGTTGTCGGTTTTGCGGCGCCGGGCGTCCAGGGCCGCCCTGCGCACCCCCAGAATCTATTGGATGCACGCGCCTGCCCATCGGTGACGGGCGCACACGACCCCCGGCTCGTCCCCCCTATTCTACCACATCCCCCCATTTTCAACGGACGACAGGAGTCTTTCATGTCTTACCTTCTCCAGTTCCTGCGACGATGCGCCCCCTTCCTGCTTCTCAGCGCGCTGACCCTGGCGCTCAGCGCCTGCGGCGGCAGCGCGCCCACCCAGGCTCCCACCAACACGCCGGCGCCCCCGCCGGCGGCGACGCAGCCTGCGCCCACCAGCACAACCGCCGCTCCCACTGCGGCCCCGCCCTCCACGCCGACGAGCGCGCCGGCAGCGCCACCTGAAACCGCCATCCCTGCGCCCACCGCCGCCGCCAACCTGCCCAAACCAACGATCCTGGGCCAGTTCGACGGCTCGAACCTGGGGTTGGCGCCGCTCATCACCGGGGTGGACGAGCCAGTGTTCGTCACGCACGCCGGGGATGGCAGCGGCCGCCTGTTCATCGTCGAAAAGCGCGGCGTCATTCGCATCTGGCACAATCAAAAGCTCCAGTCGCAGCCATTCCTCGACATCAGCAGCCGCGTCGGCAGCGGGGGCAGCGAGCAGGGACTGCTCGGCCTGGCTTTTGCGCCCGACTTTGCCAGCAGCCGCCACTTCTTCGTCAACTACACCGATCGCCGTGACAACACCACCATCGAGCGGTACACCGTCAGCGACAACCCCAACCTGGCTGATCCCGCCAGCGTCTTTCGCATCTTATCCATCGAGCAGCCCGCCGACAATCACAACGGCGGCATGCTGGCCTTTGGGCCTGACGGCTACCTGTGGATTGGAACGGGCGACGGCGGCGCCGCCAACGATCTCTATCGCAACGGTCAAAACCCGCGGGCGTTCTTGGGCAAGATGCTGCGCCTCGACGTCACGTCTGACGTGACGCGCCCCTACCAGATTCCGCCCGACAACCCCTGGCTGAACAAGACCTGGAACGGCAAGCAGGTCGCCCCGGAAATCTGGGCCATTGGGCTGCGCAACCCCTGGCGCTACAGCTTCGACCGGGCCACCGGCGACTTGTGGATTGCCGATGTTGGTCAAAATGAGTACGAAGAAGTCAACCTGGTCATGGCTGAGCAGAAGGGCTATCCTGACGGCGGCCTCAACTTCGGCTGGTCAATCATGGAAGGCATGCACTGTTTTGCGCAAGCCGGCTGCCAGCGCCAGGGCCTGGTCATGCCGGTTGCCGAATATGACCACAACAGCGGCGCCTGTTCCATCACCGGCGGCTACGTCTATCGTGGCAGCCAGATTCCTGCGCTGGATGGCGTCTACTTCTACGGCGACTATTGCAGCGGCGAAGTTTGGGCGTTGACGCCCGCCGGCGGCGCGGCGCCGTCTCCGGTGCGCGTTTTCGACAGCGAACTGTTCCTCAGCTCCTTCGGTCAGGATGAGGATGGCGAGCTTTACCTGGCCGATCTGATGCGCGGCGTCATCTATCGCCTGGTCGCCGCCTGACGCCAGCCCTGGCGCGGTTGTGGCCAAATATTGAAGAATTCGGGCGTCTGGTGTATAGTTCAGCCATCACACCGACGCATCTGTGAGGCTGATCCATGACGCCCGAGTTCGTTCATCTGCACGTCCACTCCGAATTCTCGCTGCTCGACGGCCTGGGCCGGGTCAATGACCTGGTCAAGCAGGCCGCCAGCCTGGGCCAGCGCGCCCTGGCCCTGACCGATCATGGCACGATGCACGGCGTCGTGGATTTCTTTCGCGCCTGCAAGAAAGAGGGCATCAAGCCCATCGTCGGCGTCGAGGCTTACCTGACCAAACACGGGCGGCCCATGCAAGGGCGCGACGCCGTGCTGGACAAGGATCGTCATCACCTCCTGCTGCTGGCGACCGACGACGCCGGCTATCGCAACCTGCTCGCCATCTGCAGCCATGCGCAGCTCGAAGGCTACTACTATCGCCCACGTGTTGACAAACCGTTCCTCGAAAAGCACGCACAGGGGCTGATCTGCACTAGCGGCTGCCTGGCCGCCGAGATTCCCAAACTACTCAACCACGGTCAAACGCGCGAAGCGGTGGAGCGTGTGCACTGGTATCGTGACGTGTTTGGGCCGGGGCGCTTCTATCTGGAGCTGCAAGAACACAGCATCCCCGAACTGGATCGTGTCAACCGCCAACTGATCGAATT
This sequence comes from uncultured Anaerolineae bacterium, assembly GCA_964580725.1. Classification (GTDB taxonomy): domain Bacteria; phylum Chloroflexota; class Anaerolineae; order SSC4; family Amarolineaceae; genus Amarolinea. The sequence continues at coordinate 27,193 of CAZOLV010000063.1, forward strand.
CAGTCGGGAGTATGATCTACCGCTCGTGGCCACCAACGACGTGCACTACGTCAGGGCCGCGGACGCCAGCCCGCACGATGTCCTGCTCTGCATCCAGACCACAACCGCCATGACGGCCAAAGATCGCATGCGCATGAGCGACGGTTCGTACTACGTGCGCAGCGCAGCCGAGATGGACGCCATCTTTGGCGCTTACCCTGGCGCCCTCTCCAATTCGTTGCGGATCGCCGAGATGTGCAATGTGGATGTGGAAGACAAGCAGTACCATCTGCCGCCCTTCCCGACGCCGGAGGGACGCGACTACCAGAGCTATCTGCGCCAGCTAGCGGAAGAGGGCCTGCGCCAGCGGTACGGCGTGCGCGCCGACGATCCCACTGTGCGGCAACGCTTCGAGCACGAACTGAAGGTCATCCACGAGATGGGCTTCGACGTCTACTTCCTGATCGTCAGCGACCTCTGTCGCTACGCCAGGCAACGCGGTATCTGGTACAACGTGCGCGGTTCTGGCGCCGGCTCGGTCATCGCCTATGTCACCGGCATCACCAACCTCGACCCGCTGCCCAACAACCTGATCTTCGAGCGTTTCCTCAATCCGGGCCGCGTCACCATGCCCGATTTCGATCTCGACTTCCCCGACGACCAGCGTGAAGAGATGATCCGTTACACCATCGAACGCTACGGCGAGGATCGGGTGGCGCAAATCGTCACGTTTGGCCGCATGAAGGCGCGCGCCGCCGTGCGCGATGTGGGACGCGTGTTAGAAATCCCACTGACCGAAGTGGACCGCGTGGCCAAGATGATCCCCAACATCCCCGGCAAGCCGGTCAGCATCAAGGATGCGTTGGCACAAATCCCCGATCTGAAGCAAAGCTATGAGGCGTCACCGCAGGTCAAACAACTGCTCGACACCGCCAGCCTGATCGAAGGCGTGGCGCGTCACGCCTCGATTCACGCCGCCGCGGTGATCGTGGCCGACAAACCGTTGATCCACTACGCGCCGCTGATGCGCCCGCAAAAATCGGCCATCACCAGCATGGTGACGCAGTACGAGTTTCCTGTGCTGGAATCCATCGGGCTGCTCAAGGTTGACTTCCTCGGTCTTTCCACGCTCAGCGTCATGCGTGAGGCGACGCGGCTGATCGCCGAACGTCACGGCGTGCACTACGCGCTCGACACAATTCCGCTTGACGACCCCGCCTCCTACCAACTGCTGGCCAGTGGCGAAGTGGCCGGCGTGTTCCAGGTCGAAGGGGCGGGCATGCGCCGTATGCTCGTCGAAATGCAGCCGCACGAGTTCAACAACATCGTCGCCGCCATCTCGCTCTACCGCCCCGGCCCCATGGACTACATCCCCGAGTACATTGCCTGTCTGCATGGCCGTAAACAGCCGCACTACGTCCATCCTGCCCTGGAGCCGATCCTGGGCGAGACCTACGGCGTGTGCATCTATCAGGAGCAGATCATTCAGCTCTTGACGTTGGTTGCCGGTTACACGGCGGGCGAGTCCGATCTGGTGCGACGGGCGATTTCCAAGAAGAAGGCGGACGTCATCGAAAAGGAGCGTACAAAGTTTGCCCAGGGGGCGGCGCGCACTTCCGGCCTGACGCGCGCCGAGTCCGACCAGATTTGGGATGCGTTGGAGGGCTTTGCCCGTTACGGCTTCAATCGTGCGCACGCCGCCGACTATGCCGTCATTTGCGTGCAAACCGCCTATCTCAAGGCGCACTATCCTTTGGAGTTCATGGCTGCTCAGCTCCTGGTCGAGCGCGACAAAAGCGACAAGGTGACCAACTTCATCATCGAATGCCGGCGCATGGGCATCGAAGTGCTGCCTCCGTCGCTCAATCACAGCGGCCTCGATTTCACCATCCAACAGCGTCCTGCAGATCTGGCCGCACCGGGGCCAGACGCCCATCTGGCCTTTCGCTTTCCGACGCCACCCGGCGCAGCCATCCGCTTTGGCCTGGCCGCCATCAAGAACGTCGGCGAAGGCCCCGTCGAGACGATCCTGGCGGCACGGCAGCAGGACAACAGCCCCTTCCGGTCGCTCGGCGATTTCTGCCAACGCGTCGATCTGCGCAAGGTCACCCGTCGGCCGCTCGAATGCCTCATCAAGGCCGGCGCGCTCGATGAATTTGGTGAGCGCGCCCAACTGCTGGCCGGCGTCGAGGCGATGATGGCCGAAAGCACCGCTGCGCATGAGGCCAAAGATGTGGGCCAGATGAGCCTGTTCGATCTGTTGGGCGCCAAAACCGCCGGCGCGGCCGGCGGCGTCACCTCGATCCGCCTGCCAAAAGCCGACCCGGCGCCGGTGCGTGAACGGCTGAACTGGGAAAAAGAACTGCTCGGCGTCTACGCCTCCTCGCATCCGGTGCTGCAACTGGGCGTGGACATCAGCAACCTGGTGACGTGCCAGTGCGGCAGCGTGGATGTCTCCCTGGCTGGCCAACCGGTGTTGCTCGTCGGTATGTTGACCGAAGTCAAGCAGATTGTCACCAAGAAGGGCGAGCCGATGGCCTTCTGCACAATGGAGGACTTGAGCGGTTCGGTGGAACTGACGGTCTTTCCCCGCGTCTACGCTGAAGCTCGCCCGTTTCTGACTGCTGAGAAAGTCATTCTGGTGCGCGGCAAGGTTGACAGCCGCGACGCCAGCCGCGTCAGCGTGTTGGTAGACGCCGTGCAGGATCACGTGGATCTGGCTCACATCGAGCAAGAGGGCGCTTTCGTGCGCGGCGCTGTGCGCAGCGTCGGTCAGAATGGCAATGGCAAGGTCTACAGCGCCCAGTTTGGGCCGAGCGGCGCCGAATGGGCGGCTCCGGCGTCAGTGACGCGCACAGGCGGCGCAGGGCCGATTTCCGGCGCCTGGTATCATTTTGGCGGCGACGATGACGATGACGACGCGCAATTCAGCGCCGCGCTCGACGATGACGAGGACGAGAGCGAAGAAAACTGGAACGGCGGCGCCCAGGCACCGGCGCCGATGTTGGTGCACGCCGCCGCGCCGGCGGCGGTCATGCCAACCCCGGCGGCGGTCATGCCAACCCCGGCGGCGGTCATGCCAACCCCGGCGGTAGCCGCCGAACCGTTATTCTTGGGCGTGCACGAGGCACCCATCATGCCCTACGCCGCGCCCCCGCCGCGCCCGCGCACGCTCTACATCACGCTGGCACACACCGTGACGACCGAGGACGCCACGCAGCATCTGGGTCGCATCTATAACATCATGCAGCAGCGCCGCCGCCCCGACAGTCAGGATCATGTCGTGGTCCTCGTCCCCCAAACGGCGCGTCGCCTGCAGCTCGATTTTCCCAACGATCCGGTGACGTGCGATCAGGGCCTGCAGGCCGATCTGGCGCGCCTGGTCGGTTGGGAGAACCTGCGCGTGGAGTAGCGAGGTTAGGCGTATGTCCTACGATTTGGTCGTGCGCGGCGGGCGGATCATCACCGCCAGCCATGAGTTCAGCGCCGATGTCGCGGTGGCGGGTGAGAAGATCGCCGCGATCGGCCAGCGGCTGTCAGGCCGGCGCACGTTGGACGCCGACGGGCTGTGGGTGTTGCCTGGCGCCGTGGATGGGCACGTCCACCTCAGCCTGCGCACGTCGTATGGTCGCACCGCCGACGATTTCTATCAGGGCACGTTGGCCGCGGCCTTTGGCGGCGTCACCAGCATCGTTGATTTCGTTGACCCCCGGCCCGACCAACCGCTGCTGGAGGCATTGGCAGAGCGCCGCGCCGAGGCCGATGGGCGGGTGGTCATTGATTATGGCCTGCACATGACGCTGACCGGGCCGTTGATCGCCGCCCGTCCCGCCTGGCACAGCGAAGTCATCGCCGTGCGCAAGGCGGGTTGCTACTCGTTCAAACTCTACACTGCCTATCCCGGCTACTACCTGCCCGACGATGCGCTGTTGCAGGCGCTGGAAGCCGTGGCGTCGGTGGATGGATTGGCGGTGGTTCATGCCGAAAACTGGCCAGTGATCCAGACGCTGACGCGCCGTTTCGTGAAGGCTGGCCAGATTGCGCCGTACTGGCATCCCCTCAGCCGGCCGGCGGTCACCGAAGGCGAGGCGGTGCAGCGCGTCCTGGCGTTGGCGCGGCTGGCTGGCGCCCGTGTGCTGATCTTTCACATCTCCTGCACCGAGGCTGCCCTGGCCCTGGCCCTGGCCCACGCACAGGGGCAAGAGGCCTTCGGCGAAACCTGCCCGCACTACCTGATCCTGGACGACTCCATCTATACGCGCCCCCTATCCGAGGCACTGCGCATGATCTGCCAGCCGCCCATTCGCCAGCATACGCAGCAGGATGCGCTCTGGGACGCCATCGGTCGCAATACGCTGACAGTGGTCTCCACCGACCATTGCCCCCATCCCGACGAGCAGAAACAGGCCGGCGCCGCCGATTTCACCCGCACCGCCGGCGGCATCTCTGGCATCGAAACACGCCTGGCGCTCATGCACACCTTTGGCGTTGGGCGCGGGCGCCTCACCCGCCAACATTGGGTAGACCTCTGCTGCACAACGCCCGCCCGTGTCTTCGGCCTGGCCAACAAAGGCGATCTCGTCCCCGGCGCCGACGCCGACATCGTCCTGTTCGACCCCACGCGTCGCGTTACCCTGCGCGCCGCTGACCTGCATTCGGCTATTCCCTACAGCCAGTACGAAGGCGTCGAACTGACCGGCTACCCCGTCGTCACCATCAGCCGCGGCGCCGTCATCGTCACCAACGGCCAGTTCGACGGTCAGCCTGGCCGCGGCCGCTTCTGCGTGCGCTGACCTGCAGTGCCTTGCGCCGCTGAAGTGACCGTCAGGCGGGCTGGGCGGCGCCCCGTGAACGGGGCTTGTCGGGCAGCGGACGTGTCGCATCCGGGCAACGTTGCCGCCCGCCGGCGACCGCCGGGCGATGAATCGC
>CAZOLV010000064.1:0-31936 GCA_964580725.1 uncultured Anaerolineae bacterium
GCAGGGAGCAGGGTCTGCAGGAGGGTCTGCAAGAAGGTCGGCAAGAAGGTCGGCAGGAAGGTCGGCAGGAAGGCATTCAAGAGGGTTTCCAGCATGGCGTTCAGGAAGGAATTCAGCAAGGCGTTCAGCAAGGCGTTCGGATCGGCCTGGAACAGGGTGAACGCGAGGGTGTGCTCAGCGGCATCGAACTGGGCCTGGAGTTGCGCTTTGGCGAGGAAGGACTGGGCGTCATGCCGGAGGTGCGTGGGATCAAGGATGTGATTGTCCTGCGCCTGTTGCAGCGCGCCCTGCGCACCGCTGGTTCGCTCGAGGCCTGGCGCCAGATCTATCTATCGGCTGCACTGCGGGTGCCGCCAGAGCAGTGATGCCGCCTCACGGCGCTCGAACTTCGCTGCCCATCCATCGCTGCCGGGCGCTTACATCTGTGCGTGGCGTCTTGCCTGCGAAGCCGGTTCGAGTCTTGAATCGGTTGTCAGTGTCCGGCGCCCGAGTAGCGACAGCCGCGGAGGACCTCCCAATGACCGACTGAGTCTTTGGGAACGCATAATGATCCAGGGCTGCGCATTGGTACATTGACAGGAGTAGCCGTATTGACACACTGGCAGTTCGTCGAGGAGGACAACGATGAAACCGTTTGCAGGTGAGAGGCGAGATTGGGTGCGCGCCAGCCTGGCGCTTTTCGTGTTGGCAATCAGTGTACTGTGGTTCAGCGGTCGCGCGGCCGCCGCGCCGATGAGCGCAAACGCCGCCATTGGCGAGCGGGCCGATACCATCATCTATGTCGTACGGCGCGGCGACACTCTGTCGAGCATCGCCCGCCGCTTCGACACGACAGTCGCCGCGCTGATGAAACTGAACGGCATCAAGAACCCCAACCGCATCTATGCTGGTCAGCGCCTGCGAGTGCCGGCGCCGGCCACCGGCAGTGAGACCAACCCGACGCGCATCCGCTTCCCAAGCGGCGGCGTTGCGGCGACTGTGACCGGGACGGCGACGTTTCCTAATCGCTTCTGTTACGTGGCCAGCGCCCAGGCGGGCCAGCAGATGTCGGTCACATTGACCTCGCCCGGCCAGGCCGCCAATTTCCTGGTCAAGGCAGTCAACGCCGGCGTCAACGGCGGCGTTCCGCTCAAGCGACTGGAGAACGAAGACCGCTCCTGGAGCGGCGTTCTACCGGCCAGCGGCGATTATCTGATCTGCGTCGCCGTCGCCAGCGGTTCGACCACCTACTCCTTGACGTTGAGCCTGCCGCCCTTGACTGCCACACCGGCGCCGACGCCTGCCGTGACGACTATGCCGGCCCCGGCGCCGACACGTGTGCAATTTCCGAGCGGCGCCACTGCGGTTACGCTGAACGGCTCGGTGACGGCGCCCAATCAAGTCTGCTACGTTTTGAAAGCCCTGGCCGGGCAAGAGATGACAGTCAGCATTACCTCTGCGGGCAACGCCGCCAACTTTCTCGTCAGCGCCGTGGACATTGGCGCGATCGGCGGTTTCCCACTCAAGCGGTTGGAGAACGAGGCGCGCAGTTGGACAGGCCCACTGCCGGCCACCACGGACTATCTGATCTGCGTCGCCGTCGTGTTGGGCAGCGCCAGTTTCAGCCTGGACATTTCGATTCCGCCCCTGAGCGCCCCGCCGCCACCAACCCGCATCCAGTTCCCGCCGGGCGGCGTCTCGGCCACGCTCACCGGCAGCACATCCAATTTGCGTTACCAATGCTACGTCTTGAACGCACGGGCAAACCAGCTCATGACCATCCAGGTTGCGTCGGCGGGCAACACGGCCAGCTTCTCCCTGGTTGGCGCCGATGGCAGCCCTCTCAAACGGATCGAGGTTGGCGGGTCATCGTTTAGCGGACGCCTGCCGCTGACACAGGATTATACGATTTGCGTTGGCGCCCCAGCCGATACGGGAACTGTTGACTATACCCTCTTCGTCTCAGTCACGAATTGACGCGCCAGATGCCCCCCACGCCTGCTGCATCAAGCGGCACACCTGTCCGCTGTGACCAGGCGCGCTGTTGCGCAGGCGCCGCCAGGGCGTTGCGTGGCATATCAAAGACCCAGGCCGGCGTCGCGCCGGTTCTGGATCGCTTTTTTCTCTGCCGGTGAAGGCAGTACTGATCCGTTCGACACGTGAGAGGCCGTTCAAGATGCGTTTTGTCACCCTCATCCTCGTCCTGCTGCTGCTGGCGCTGGCCGGCTGCAACTCTACGCCCCCATCGCCAGCCCCCCCAACTGTCGCCCCTACGGCGGTGCCTTCTGCGCCGCCCACAGCCGAGCCAACGCTCGACCCAACCGCGGTCATCATCGCTGCGGTGCAGGCCGGCGCACAGCCTCAGCGTACATCCTTCGCCTCCCCCGATCGGCAATGGCAGGTCGAACTGACGCAGTACGGCTGCGTTCCTACTGGGGATGGCGGCGAACATGCCTATGAAACACTGAGTCTGGCTCGTTCTGGCGGCGTTGACCCTGTTGTGCTGGACAGCCAGCTCATCTCTTGCGGTGGATTGGGCGCCTATGGTTTGCAGGGGCTTTTTTGGTCATCGAATGCCCGTTTCTTCTACTACACCACAGCCCGCGAGGGGACGTCCGATGGCTGCGGTTTCTGGCTGCGCCCCTTCAAGCGCCTGGATGTGACTTTCCGCGCCGTCCTCGACCTGGGCGGCGGGCTGCGATCGCCCGACGGTGGACGGCTGGCAACCTGGCAAGACGGCCAGCTAGCGCTCTGGGGTACCGAGCAGGGCGAACTGGGCCGTCGCCCGCTCATCGAGCCGACCGGTTCGCTTAGCGCGCTGGCCTGGGCGCCCGATGGGCAGGCGTTGGCCTACTTGCAGGCGCCTTCGCCCTGCGATCCAGGCGCCGCGGGCAACTCGATTGTCGTCCGGGTGGATGCGGCCAGCCTGAACCAGACCGTCCTGTTCGATGCTGCCATGCCCCGCTTGACCAACCTGACCTGGGAAACGCCCGCAACGCTCAGCCTGTTCGACGCCCAAAACGACGCATGGCGCCTGGATGCACAAACCGGCGCGCTGACGGCCGGCGCACTGCCTTCTACGCCAGTGTCAACGAACTCGCCCACGCCCGCGGATACGCCAACGCCGTTGCCCACCGATACGCCATCGCCCACGAGTACGGCGACGCCAACGCCAACCGCCACGGTCAAGCCGACCGCTGTGCCCACGGCGACTGCAGCGCCGATTCCGAGCATCGAGGTGATCGTGGATGACGGCGACAGCGTATTCCGTTACAGCGGCGCCTGGTATGCGGGCGACGGAGGGCGCTCCTTCAAGGGCGGCTGCCATTGGGCGCCGCCTGGCTATGGCAACATCGCCTACATCAATCCCAATCTGCCGCAGGCCGGTTCGTATGACATCTACGCCTGGGGTTGCGGCGATCCCAATCACGATCAGGTCTGGCAAACGACCATCATGGTCTACTCCTACGGTTCGGGGTTCGTCTATGCTGTGCCGCAGGCCAGCGTCAATCTGAAGGAAGACGCCGGGCGTTGGGTGCCGTTGGGGACGTACTACATGCAGACCAACAGCACGTTGAGCGTCGGCGGCCAATACTGGGGCAACGTGACGGTTGATGCGTTCCGCTTTGTCTACCGCACCCCCAAACAGGTCTTCATCACGCCAGAGCCACCGCCAACGCCCTATCCGTGGACGAACCACCCGCCCAGCCCTGCCGAACAGTTGACATCGGGCGACTTGGCGCTGCGTCTGGGGCTGGTGCAACGGTTCTATCAGGCGACGCCCTTACAGCATTTCGACGAAGTGAGTTTCGACGACTGCCAGGCATTCCCACGCCCCGGCTGCTCTGGCGCCCGCGCCGGTTGGGAGGCGCAGATCGAGTATCAGGGACGCCAGCGTTTTACGGCAACCTACCGGTTGTCCAAAGACCTGGCGCACGTCAGTCTCGATGCGCCGGCGCCGCTACGCGACCGGCAGACGGTTTTCCTGTGCGGCAGCAAGGACGCGCGCGAACTGTGCGTTCACCGTTACCCCGATCAGTCATGGCATTTGATCACACGCAACACGGCGGACGGCAGCGGATCGAGCATGGCGATGAGCGGGGAGCAGGCGGCAACTTTGATGGCGCTGGTGGATAAGTACAGCACGTTGGGCGTGGGCATCAGCCGCATCGCAACGGCGGACGGGTGGACACTGCGCCTGTACGGCCTGGGAACCAGGTCAGCTCTGGACGCTGACGACCAGACGCGCCTGTTGCAGTTGGGCGCTCAGTTGACGGCACAGGCGATTCCGTGAAGATGCAGCCGTAGACTCAGCCGGCGCCGGGCTGCGGGTCTTCGGCTGCGCCAAAGTAACCGAGCGCCCAAAAGGCCAGGATGAATCCCAGGTAGTTCTCGTTGAGGAAGCGCGAGACGAGAAAGAAGAGAAAGAGGAACAGGCCGTAACGCCAACTGGCGCCGGCCAGGGTGTTGTCCAGCCATTGGCGCCGCGCCAGCCAGATCAACGCCGGCAGCGCAACCGCCATCTGTGCGATCCAGAAGGGCCAGTAGGCAAAGCGGTCGCGCACCCAACCGAAGGCCAGGACGAAGTTGCTGGCGCCCCATCCCCAAATTTGATAGGCCTGCGCCGCTGTGCCGTTCGACCAGCGCCAGACGTCGTCAATCAGCGCGTCGATGTCCCACGCGGCGTAGGGCAAAATCAACACGGTCAAGACGACCAGGGCGGGCAGTAGCCGCCTCATCAGGCGCAGCAGGTCCGCACGCCAGGTGAGGCCTGACGCCGGTTGCAGAAGCAGCAGGGCGTAGAAGGGTGCCAGGAACCAGGCAGTTGGCTTGCTGGCGCAGGCAAGCCCAAAGCAGAGGGACGACAGCGCCAGCAGGATGGAGCGGCGGTGCGGCGAGGCCGCGGCGGCGTCCCTGGCCCGCTGCCATGACCAAAGCGCCAACAACAGCCAGGCCAACACGAAACTGTCATTTTGACCGAAGATGATGTCGCTGCCCATGATCGGGTTGAGCGCCAGCAGGGCGACCAGCATCAACGCTGGCGAGTCATCGTCGGCGCGACGCGCCAGAGCCGGCGCCAATGCCAATGTGACCACGAAGAGCAGCAGATAAACCATGCGCTGATCGTACCAGCCCAGCCAGGTCTGACTGAGCAGATACCAGGGCGCGGAGAAGACAAACGTCCAGGGCAGGTAGGGATAATGAAAGAGCGCCGTGCGGTACTCATCGAAACCCCAGGCGGCCATGGGGGTTTGCGTGTAATCGGCCTGATACGGGTTTTTGCCCTCCAGAAAGAACTGAATTGCGGCTTCGGTCTGAATGACGCCGCCGTCGTGACTGTAGCTGGCCGGGCCGCTGCCCTGGCGTAGCAAGATGAGCTTGAGCGCTGGCGCAATGACAGTCGCCAGGATCAGCACGCTGAGCAGCAGCCATTTGGTGCGCCGGGTCCATACTGCGCGCGGCGCGGAACGTGCGGCCGGCGTCGAGGGGCGCAGGCCGTCGGCAACCAGGTAGAGCGCCAGCGCCACGAAGCTGATGGCGATCAGCAGCAGGGTCAGCGGATCGGCGTAGCGTGCGCCAAACGCCTGCCAAACCGGTTCTGGCAGCAGGCGTCCGAGCCAGGGGTGGCGAGCCGTATCTTGAAAACGTAACGGCAAGACAGCCGCTTCCGCCAGCGTGTCAATGCGCACACGGGCGATGACGAGTAGCGTCAGTAACAGGGCATCGGTCGAAGGTCGCATGGCGTTATTATAGCAGGCGTATGCGCATCTTGTAAATGCAATTCTCCTGTGTTACACTTGTGCCAACCTTTGCCGTGAGCAGGAGAGAGAGAAGATGCAACAACCTTTGGTTGCCGAGTCAACCCAAACAGCGGTCCCCACATCTGGACATGATGCGATTCAGTGGCGCATCGAGGAGATGGCCGAACGCGTGCGTCGCGGCCAGGAAGAAGATCACTACTACTTCTTGCAGCCAGTGGCTGCACTGGACGGCGCCAGCGTGCAGGTGCGCGGGCGCAAGAAACTGATGTTTGCCTCCTACAGCTACCTGGGACTGCTCGGTCACCCGAAGATCAATGCGGCGGCTCAGGCAGCGATCGATCGTTTTGGCACTGGGACGCACGGCGTGCGCATTCTGGCCGGCACGCTCACGCTGCACGAGGAACTGGAACGCACGATTGCCGAGTTCAAAGGAACCGACGACGCCATCACCTTTTCCAGCGGCTACGCCACGAATCTGGCCACGATCTCGACGCTGGCCGGACGCAACGATTGGGTGTTCTGCGACAAGTGGAATCACGCCAGCATCGTGGATGGATGCCTGCTGAGCCGGGCGGAGTTCGTGCGTTTTCGCCACAACGACATGGATGACCTGGCTCGCCAACTGCGCAAGGCGCCGGAGGGTGTGAGCAAGCTGGTCGTGGCCGATGCGGTCTTCAGCATGGATGGTGACATTGTTGATCTACCCGCCATTGTCGAACTGTGTCGCCGCTACGGCGCCCGCCTGATGATTGACGAGGCGCACAGCCTGGGCGTACTGGGCAAGACCGGGCGCGGCGTCGAAGAACATTTCGACATGCCGGGCGCCATCGAGATCAAGATGGGCACCCTGAGCAAGACGATTCCGGCGATCGGCGGTTACATCGCCAGCAATCAGGCGGTGATTACCTATCTGAAACATGCTGCGCGGGCCTTCGTCTTTTCGGCCGCCCTGCCGCCGCCCGTGGCGGCTGCGGCCAAAGCCGCCTTCGAGGTGTTGGCCGAAGAGGCCGCCGAGCGCAAGGCGATCTTGCAGCGCAACGTGGAGCATTTTCTGGGTGGCTTGAAGGCGCTTGGCTTCGATACCGGCCGCACGGTGACACCCATCATCCCGGTGATCGTCGGCGCCGACGAGCGTGCAATGGCCATGACCCACCTCTTACAGGAAGATGGTATTTTTGCGCTGAGTGTGCTGCCGCCGGCGGTGCCGGAGGGAACGAGCCGTATCCGCGCCAACGTCACCGCTGCCCATACGCCGGAAGATATCGAGGAGGCGTTGGCCGCCTTTGCACGCGCCGGGCGCACCCTGGGCATCATCCCTTGAGGCCCGGCTGAGATGGCAATGTTCGACTTCCGAGGCCAGGTTTGCCTTATCACCGGAGCGGGGCGCGGTATTGGTCGTGGCCTGGCGCTGGCTTTTGCTGCCGCCGGCGCCGCTGTCGCCGTCAATGATCTGGACGCCGAACTGGCGCAGGCCGTCACCATCGAACTGCAGACCGGCGGCGCCGCGGCCCTGACTGTGGTCGCCGATGTGCGCGACCGGGCCGCTGTCGAGACGATGATCCAAACTGTGACGGCGCGCTGGGGGCGGCTCGACATTCTGGTCAACAACGCCGGCGTGGAGCCTGTCGCCTCGATCTTGACGATGAGCGAAGCCGATTGGGATCTGGCACTCGACACCAACCTCAAGGGAACCTTCTTGTGCACGCAGGCCGCCGGGCGTGTGATGCAGGCGCAGGGGTGCGGCGCGATCATCAACATCGCCTCGACCGCCGGCAAGGCACAGCCGCTCTGGCTGCGCTCTGGCTATGCCGCCAGCAAGGCGGGACAGGTCGGTTTTACCAAAGAGGCGGCGCGTGAGTTTGCCGCCTACGGCGTGCGTGTCAACGCTGTCTGTCCGGGCATCATCGTCACGCCGATGTCGGAGCATCTGCGTCACAATCAGGAGCAGATGGCGCGCTGGATGACCGAAATTCCGGTCAAACGCCTGGGCGAAATTGATGACGTCACGCCGTTGGTCATGTTCCTGGCATCCGACGCTGCCAGCTATATCGTGGGGCAAGCCATTCATGTGGATGGCGGCAAAATGATGGCCTGAAGCGGTTTGCCATACAGGGTAGGCTCGTTTATACTTGGATCGCCCTGGCCAAGATCGCGGTGAGGTGAAGAACGCGATGCGATTGTGCGCAGCCACCGCCGACGGTGTGTGGATCATGCAACACGAAGACCCCGCAGGAGGCAGCGACCGCTGGCAGGTGCGGCATACGCAACTGCGCGGACGCTCCTTTCTGACGATTGCGAGCAGTCCCCATCAGCGCGACGTGCTCTTTGCCGGCGCCGATGGACACGGGCTGTTCCGCAGCGTCAATGGTGGCGGTAGCTGGCGTCCCATGGGCCGCGGCCTGGAAAACCCCTTCGTGTACAGCATTGCCTGCGACGTCGCCAACCCGCGCCGGCTCTACCTCACCACGGCGCCCGGCGCGCTCTACCGCAGTCTTGACGGCGGCGAGACCTGGGAACAGCTCACTGTGACGGCGGCGCAGGGCGGCGCTCGCCCCTGGCGCGTCACGGCGCACCCCATGCGTGCGGACGACTTGCTCCTGACCGGCGGCGACGGCGCCTTGCACCGTTCGGGCGATGGGGGCGAAACCTGGTCTGCTCTCCACGCACCGTTTAGCGGGGTCGTCGCGTTGATCTCCCGGCCCGACCTGCTGCTGGTCGCGACGCACGACGGCCTGTTTCACAGCGCCGATGGCGGCGCCAACTGGGCGCAAAGCGACGCAAGACCGGCTCGTGCGCTCTCTCTGCTGCCCAACGGCCTGGGCGCGGCGCTCTTGACAGCCGCCGGCGGTAGCACGTCGTTGAGCGCCAGTCATGATTTTGGGCGCAGTTGGACCGATGTTTCGGCATGGCAGCCGGCGCATGTCGCCCCAGACCTCCGTCAGGTCGTGGTCTCCCCGATGATGATCTTTGGGATCGAACGCAACGGGAAGTTGCTGGCGTCGCTACACAACACGCTCAAGGCGCCCGTGTCATGGGCGCCGATCATCGAGGATGCGCCGGCAGTGGCCGAGATCATTTGGAGCGATTGAGGATTCCTGATGGCAAATTCCAAACAACGCATTCTATTGGTCGAAGACAACGAGGCGATGCGCGACGGCGTGCGCGATATCCTGGAGTTGGCCGGCTATGATGTGACGGCCGCCGGCGACGGCGAGGAAGCCCTGCAGGCGATGAATCAGCGCGTTCCCGACCTGATCATCTCCGACATCATGATGCCGCAGATGGATGGCTACCAGTTCTACGATTCGGTGCGGGCCAACCGGGCCTGGAGCGCCATTCCGTTCATTTTCCTGACCGCCAAGGGCGAGCGGGCCGATATTCGCCTGGGCAAGCAGTTGGGCGCCGACGATTACCTGACCAAGCCGTTCGACTCTGAAGACCTGCTGGTGGCGGTGATGGGCAAGCTGAAACGGTCGCGCCAGCTCGAGAGCTTTTCGGCCGCCGCCATTGATGACCTCAAGGCCTCGATCGTGCGCACGCTGAGCCACGAGTTTCGCACGCCGTTGACTTTCATCCAGGGCTACAGCGAATTGCTGGAAATGTCTGGGCCGGGCATTGACCTGCACTCGTTCCAAGAGTTCTTGCGCGGCATCCGCCGCGGCAGCGACCGGCTCAACCGCCTGGTGGAGGATTTCTTGCTGCTGGTGCGGCTGGAGACCAATCAGATGGATGACGCCCAGGCGACCAACCAGGGCGATGTCAGCGTGAGCACGTTGGTGCAGAACGCCGTCAAAGCGCGTGAGGGTCAGGCGGCCGAAGCGCATATCAAGGTGGTGGTGGACGTTCCGCCGGCGCTGATCGTGCGCACCAATCCGGTCTATGCCGCCGACATCGTGACGCGACTGCTCGACAATGCCATCAAGTTTTCGCGTGGCCGCGCCAATTCTGTGTGGATCGAGGCCAGGCGCGAGGGGGAGAAGGTGCGCGTCGAAGTGATTGATCAAGGCGTTGGTCTTGCCAGCGACGAGTTGTCGCGCCTGTTCAATGTGCTGCAGCAGATCAACCGTTCGCAGTTCGAGCAGCAGGGCGCCGGGCTGGGTTTGGCAATCGCCCGCGGTTTGGCCCAAATCCTGGGCGGCGAGATTCAAGTGCAGAGCGAGAAAAATGTTGGCAGCGCCTTTGCGCTGCTGCTGCCGCAGGCGGGCGCCGGCGAATCCTGAGCAGGGCGGCTGTAGGCTGGTGTCTCCGAACGAGACGCCGTGATTGACAAACGAGGAGATGATCGTTCATGGAATGTTACAACTGCGGACAACCGGTGCCGGACGACAGCGAACGTTGTCCAACGTGCGGCCAACGGTTTGCAGTGGCCAAGAAGACGCGCTCGAAAGGGATTCTTTCCAGCCTGGGCTGCGGCGGGTCGCTGCTGTTGGCGGGACTCGTCCTGACGTTCGTGTGCGCGATCTGAGCGATCATGGCGCATGGCAACTGGCGTGCATTTTTGCACTACGACGAAACGCAAGACAAACCGAAGATCACCTCTATCCTCCTGCGACGCGTGGCGCGCTATGCCCGACCCTACTGGCGCAACGCGCTGCTCATGCTCGTCACCATCACCCTCTCCTCGGCGATGGGACTCATCCCGCCGCTGCTCTATCGCGACCTGATTGACGTCGCCCTGCCCACCCGTGACCTGACGCGCCTGAACTGGCTGGCCGTGGGCATGATCGCCATTCCGGTCCTCGACGGCCTGGTCAGCGTTTGGCAGCGCTACTTGAGCGCCAGCGTGGGCGAAGGCATCATCTTCGATCTGCGCCAGGAACTCTACACGCACATGCAGCGGCAGTCGTTGCGCTTCTTCACCAACACGAAGACCGGCGAACTGATGTCGCGTCTCAACAACGACGTGGTCGGGGCGCAAAACGCCGTCACCGGCACCCTCGTCAACATCGTGACCAACGTGATCGGCCTTGTTTCGACCATTGTCATCATGGTTTCGCTGGAATGGCGCTTGACCCTGGTCGCCATCGCCATCTTTCCGCTTTTCCTGCTGCCGACGCGGCGGGTCGGAGTGTTATTGCGCGAAACGGCGCGGCGGGCCATGGAATTCAACGCCAATATGAGCACGCTGATGAACGAAACCCTGAACGTCAACGGCGCGCTGTTGGTCAAGCTCTTTGGGCGTCAAGCTGACGAAGTTGGACGCTTCGGCGGGCACAACGCCAACGTGCGCGCCATCGGCATCCGGCGCGCGTTGATCGGCCGTTGGTTCTTTCTGGGGCTTGGCATCGTCAGTTCGATTGGCTCGGCGATCGTCTTTTGGTGGGGCGGCTACCTGACGCTGCAGGGCGCCTTCACCATCGGCACCATCGTCGCCTTCGTCAACTACCTCCGTCATCTCTACGGCCCCATCACCGCCCTGGTCAACGTGCGCGTCGAATTCGAGACGGCGCTGGTCAGCTTCGAGCGCGTTTTCGAGTATCTCGATCTGCCCGTCGAGATTGCAGACCGTTCCGACGCCGTCGGCTTGCCGGAGGTGCGCGGGCATGTGCGTTTCGAACATGTCTCCTTTGCCTACACGCCGGGGGCGGGCCTGCCGGCGCCGCGACCAGAGCGTTCGCCTCCCGCCGCCGTCGAGGAGATGGAAGCCCGCGGCGATCTTGCCCAGCCGCCGCTGCGCCAGCGGAGGGCTTCGTCGTCCCAGGACGCGCCAGCCGCCCCGGAACTGGAGCAGCCGGCGACCAGCCTGACGCCGCGCCTGCTGGCGCTGGACGACATCAGTTTCGAGATTCAGCCCGGCCAACTGGCGGCGCTGGTCGGTCCGTCTGGCGCAGGCAAGACGACGGTCACCTACCTGCTGCCGCGCCTGTACGATGTGGCCGCCGGACGTATCACGCTGGATGGTTACGATGTGCGCGATCTGGCCAACGCCACGCTGGCGCAGGCCATTGGCATGGTGACGCAGGAGGCCTATCTATTCCATGACACCGTGCGCGCCAATCTACTCTATGCCCGTCCCCAGGCTACGATGGCCGAAATCGAAACGGCCTGCCGGGCAGCCAACATTCACGACTTCATCACCGGTCTGGCCGATGGCTACGACACGATCGTGGGCGAGCGCGGCTACCGTTTTAGCGGCGGCGAAAAGCAGCGTCTGGCCATTGCGCGCGTGCTGCTCAAGAACCCGCGCCTGCTCATCCTGGACGAAGCGACCAGTCATCTTGATTCACACTCCGAGGCGCTGATCCAGGAGGCGCTGCAGCCGCTGATGCGCGGGCGCACCAGCCTGGTCATTGCTCACCGTCTCAGCACCATCCTGGCCGCCGACCTGATTCTGGTAATGGACCAGGGACGCCTGGTGGAACAGGGCACGCACCAGGAACTGCTGGCGCAGAACGGGCTGTACGCCAGCCTGTACGAAACGCAGTTTAGACAAGCCCATTGATTGATTGATTGCAGTGTCGAAATCATGCGACGCGCAAAGTCGCATCAGAATCATTCGAGGCCGCAAGGCCGCAAGATCGCAAGATCGCAAGATCGAGATGAGGGTCAATTCATGGAAGAGAAATTGCAGCAACTACGCGCCCGCCTGGCGCAAGTGGATGATCTGGGACGGGCAGCGGGCCTGCTTGGATGGGATCAGCAAACCTACATGCCGCCTGCGGGCGACGCCAGCCGCGCCCAACAACTAGCCACCCTGAACCGCCTGGCGCACGAAATTTTCACCGCCGAGGAGACAGGCCGCCTGCTGGCCGACCTGCGCTCCTTGGGGGATGCACTGCCCGGCGACAGCGACGAAGCCTGTCTGCTGCGGGTGACGCAGCGCGACTACGATCACGCCGTCAAGATTCCGGCCAGTTTCGTGGCAGAACTGGCCGAGGCCTCGGCGCTTGGGCACAACGCCTGGGTCAAGGCGCGCCGCGCCTCTGACTTCAGCCTTTTCCAGCCCAACCTGACGCGCATGTTCGACCTGGCGCGGCAGCGCGCCGACTATCTGGGCTTCGAAGAACATCCCTACGATGCCCTGCTCGACCTGTATGAGCCGGACATGAAGATGAATCAGGTCAAGGCGATCTTTGCCGAATTGCGCCCGCAGTTGGTGGGGCTGCTGTGCGAGATTCAGGATCAGGGCGCCCCGGTCAGCGATGCGCTGTTTCACCGGCGCTACGACGTGGAGCAGCAGCGCGTCCTGGTCTACGACATCATGCGGTGGTTCGGCTACGAGTTCGAGCGCGGGCGGCACGACGCGGCGCCGCACCCCTTCTGTACCAGCTTCAGCCGCGATGATGTGCGCATCACCTCGCGCGTGTTGGAAGACGATCTCTCCTATTTGCTTTTCAGCGCGCTGCACGAAACCGGTCACGCCCTGTACGAACAAGGCATCAGCCCGGCGCTGGCGCGTTCACCCCTGGGCGAAGGCGCATCGCTTGGCGTCCATGAATCGCAATCGCGCCTGTGGGAAAACATCGTCGGCCGCAGCCGTCCTTTCTGGAACTTCTTCTATCCGCAGTGGCAGGCCGCCTTCCCAGACGCCCTGGGCGATGTCAGCCTGGACGAGTTCTACCACACCGTCAATCGCGTCGAGCCGTCGCTGATCCGCATCGGCGCCGACGAAGTGACCTACAATCTGCACATCATGCTGCGTTTCGAGTTGGAAACCGGTTTGCTGGATGGTAGCCTGCGCGTGGCCGATCTGCCCACCCTGTGGAACGATCTCATGCAGAGCTATCTGGGCATCACACCACCCAACGACGCCGACGGCGTGTTGCAGGATGTGCACTGGTCGCAGGCGCTCATCGGCTATTTCCCCACCTACACCCTGGGCAATCTAATGGCCGCCAGCTTCTTCGACGCCGCTGTGCGCCAACATCCCACCCTGTGGGACGAGATTGGCCAGGGCCGTTTCGACGCCCTGCTCGGCTGGCTGCGCAGCAACATTCATGGTCACGGCCGAAAATTTACCGCCAACGAGCTGCTGCAGCGCGCCACCGGCGCTCCCCTCGATGCCGCACCCTTCATGCGCTATCTGCGGCGGAAGTTCGTAGACGCCAGATGACGCCTCGGCGGGTCGCTCGGCCGACGCCATCCGAATGAATTCGGCGCTCAAGGGCATTCCGCGCCAGCGCAAACGTCTCATCGAAGGCGCCCTTCCGGTCGAAGCCACCAACCGCGAATCAGCGCGGGAGAAGTCCATTCGTCACGGGCACATCAGCACGCTGCACCTGCTGTGGGCGCCAAGCCCCCATGAGTGGGGCTACCCAATGTGCTACGTTTATCAAAATTTATCAAAGTTTATCAAAGTTTATCAAAGTTTATCAAAGATATGAAGTGAACGAGGCAAACGTTGTAACGCAACCGTCGCCAACGACCGTCTATGCGGGCCTCGATGAATCTGGTTCCCTCACCACTGACAGCCCTTACTTCTACATGCACGTGCATCCATCGCGCGTGGCCATCAGCAGGCGTGCTTTCAGTCGCTCACGTGGACAGCCAGCGCAGTACCCTCGTGTAATTGGCTGACCTGGTTGCCGGCGGCGTCTACGCCTGGCACAAGTCGGGCAATAGACAGGAGTATCCCGACCACGGCCTGCTCTTGGTGGTGGACGGGCTGCTCGATTACCTGCGCAGTCGCAAGGATCAAGAACTCATCCTCGATCTCAACTTCCTGCGCGAAATCGGTGAAGTTTGCAAGGACCTGCGCTTCCGCTTTATCGCCGGCGTCCAGGAAGCGATCTTCGGCAGCCCGCGTTTTTCGTTCGTGGCCGACAGCATCCGCCGGGTGAAGGACCGCTTCGAGCAGATCCTCATTGCCCGCAAAGACGTCAAATTTGTGGTGGCTGAGCGCCTGCTGAAGAAAAACGCCGAGCAGCAGGTGAGAATCCGAGAATACCTCACCCCGTTCGCCAAGTTCTACGGCCGCATGAACGAACAGATGGATGAGTTCGTGCGTCTCTTTCCGGTGCACCCCGACTACGTTGACACCTTCGAGCGGGTCACCGCGGTGGAGAAGCGCGAGGTACTCAAGACCCTGTCGCTGGCCATGAAAAGGCTGCTCGGCCAGGGTGTCCCAGTTGACCGGCCGGGAGTCATCGCCTACGATGGCTACTGGACAACCCTGCGCGAGAACCCGTCGTTCCATGCAGTGCCGGACATCCGGGCGGTCATTGATTGCAGCCAGGTACTGGAGGCGCGCATCCAGCAAGCCTTTACCCGGCCGGCTTATAGACCCATGGCGCTGCGGCTGATTCACGCGCTCTCCGTCCATCGGCTCACCACCGGTGCATTTATGCGCCCCTGGGTGCGACGGCAGAGGAACTGCGAGACGGCCTTTGCCTGTACCAACCGGGCATCGAGAGTTAAGGTGGACGCAGCCGGTTCGAGTGGGATCTGGGCGACTTCGCAAACATACCACCCTACAAACCACTGTAACGACCTGCGCCGCAGCCGGTTTGCGTAGGCCCCGCACCGGTTGTCATCTTCTGCCCGCTTCATGCTATAATTCACCTGTTGCATCGAAACGCAGCAAAGGAGAACACAACGCATGACCAACTCGTTGTTCAGAAGGGGCAGAGGCCGGCGTCCGGCCGACATGGTGGTGGTGGCGGAGGCCGCCGGCGAACTGCACGCCGAAGTCATCCGCGGCATCCTGGTCAGCGCCGGCGTCCCGGCCGCCCTGCAGTACGAAAGCATGGGCACCAGCCTCTTCCCCGTCCCCAACGCCCCCCTCGGCCTGGTGCGCGTCGTCGTTGCGCCCGAATTCGCCGAAGATGCCGTGGCCATCCTTACCGCACAAACCGCCGCATATGACAGCGACGAAGAGGGCGCCGCCAGCCCCGACGCAGCCGATGACAGCCATGCAGTTGACTGAACGACTTCGGTCCCTCACGCGCCGTCCCGCTCTCGTGGCCGCCGCCCTGGGCCTGCTTGCCCTGCTCCTCTACCTGGCAACCCTGGCGCCCGACATCCCCCCCACCGACAGCGGCGAACTGATCCTGGCCGCCTGGCTGCCCGGCATCGCCCACGCCCCCGGCTTCCCCCTCTGGGTCGTGCTCGGCTGGCTCTTCAGCCATCTCCTGCCCCTCGGCAGCGTCGCCCAACGCCTCAACGCCATGTCCGCCGTCTGGGGCGCCGCAGCGGTTGGCATGACCTTCGTTATGCTGCGCCAGGCGTTCCTGCCAGAGACCGCACCTGGCCGCCGTTCCGACGCCAACGCCGCCGCGGCGCTCGGCGCAATCGGCATCCCCGCCGCCGTCGCCCTGACCTTCGCCTTTTCCCGCACCCACTGGTCATGGAGCGTCGTCGCCGAAGTCTACAGCCTGCACACCTTCCTGGTCGTCGCCATCTGTTGGCTGCTGCTGAAATGGCGCCAGACATGGCCCGCAGAGCCAAACCGCCTGCGCGCCGGCCGTTGGCTGCTCGGCGCCGCCCTGCTTTACGGTCTTGCCCTCGGCAACCACAACCTCACCATTGGCCTGCTCGCCCCCGCCATCCTGTTCTGGCTCTGGCGCAACCGGCGCGGCCTCGACCTGCGGCTCATCGCCCTCTGTGCGCTGGCCCTCGGCCTCGGCGCACTCATCCATCTCTACCTCCCCCTGCGCGCCGCCCAGGAACCGCTGCTCAACTGGGGCGATCCGCACAACTGGCAGCGTCTCTGGTGGCACATCACCGGCAAACAGTATCAGGTCAACATCTTTGGCGGCACACTGGCCGGCATGGCCAACGAACTTGGCGCCGGGCTGCTCCTCTGGGCGCAGCAGTTCACCCCCCTCGCCGTGCCGCTGCTGCTCGGCGGCCTGTGGGCGCTCTGGCGACGTGACCGCCCCCTCGCCATCTTCAGCCTGCTCGTTGTCTTCTTCGGCGTCGCCTACGCCGTCGTCTACGAAATCGCCGATGACCGCGACGCCTACTATCTCGCCACCTTCGTCATGTCCACCCTCTGGCTTGCCGCTGCCTGGCACGCCCTCAGCGCCCGCCTCGCCGCTCCCAACTCCCCCCAGGCGATCTCCAACTCTCCCGTTCCTGCCAGAAAACCGTCCGCCGCCGCAGCCAAGAAAGCGCCCGCCAGCGTTCAGGAATCGGCCCCCGCGCCGCAGGCCCGCAGGAGTCCGCTTCTCCCCCTCTTGCTCCTCCTTCTCCCCCTGATCACCATCATCTTCAACTGGCGCGTCGCCGATCATCGCCATTACCTCTACCCCACCGTCTACGCCCAAAACGCCCTGCACGAGGTTGGGCCGAACGCCCTGCTCCTCACCGGCGACTGGCAGCTCTACGCCCCGCTGCTCACCATGCAGTGGGTCGAAAACCAGCGTCCCGACGTCACCGTCATAGACGTGCAGCTCTTTCAGAACCGGCCCTGGTATCACCGCCAGCTCGCCCTGCGCGCCCCCGGCCTGCTGACCCCCTTCGCCGGCGAGGAAGAGAACTTCCTCGTCAAGCTGCGCCAGTTCGAAGCGGACGAGCTGCCCGCAGGAGATGTCGAGATCAGCCCGCGTTACACCGCCCTCTGGCAAGCCCTGTTGCGCAGCGCCTGGGCCGAGCGCCCTATCTACGCCACGCCCGACGTCATCAACCATCTGCGCCAGTTTGGCATCGAACTCAGCAACCAGGCCACGCCAGGCGACATTCTGTTGCGCCTCTGGCCCGCCCCCCTGGCCAACCCCGCGCCCCTGCCGCCGCTCACCTGGAACATTGCCCCCTTCACCGACGCGATCAGCGCCAACCGCCATCTCGATGAACCGGCGCGCAAAATTCAGCGCGTCCACGCCACCATGGCCGTCAACCGCAGCGCCTATCACACCCGCCTGGGCGACGCCGCAGCCGCCATGGGCGATCTACAGGCCGCGGTGGCCGTCGAACCGACCATGCTGCTGGCGCATCTGCTGCTGGCCGACTTGCAACAGCGTCAAGGCGACATCGCCGGTGCCCGGCGCTCGCTGCAGACCGCCCTGGCCCTCGACCCAAACAACATCCAGGTGCAACAACGCCTGACCGCCCTGCCAGCGCCGTAGAAGCGCACAGACCCAGTGCCCACCGCAACTCAATCGAGGAAAAAAACGATCATGGACAAATTCTTCCAAGACCCCACCTGGCAAGACGAAATGCGCATTCAGGTGGACTTCAATCACCTGCTGGCCCAACGCGTCGGCGAGGCGCACGGCCTGACCGCCGCCGACATCGAGGAAGCGGCCCCCAGGGCCGCCGCCGCCGCTGGCGCCGTCCAGGCGCAGCGCCCGCACTCCCTGCGCTGGATGGACCTGCCCTACACCCAGGCCGGCGAGATCGAGCGCATCAAGGCCTTCGCCACCCACGCCCGCCAGACCTTCAAGAACTTCGTCGTTCTCGGCATCGGCGGCAGTGCCCTCGGCATGACCGCCCTCAAGAGCGCCCTGCTGCATCCCTGGTACAACGAACTATCCGACGCTCAGCGCGGCGGCCCGCGCATCTACGTCCTCGACAACATTGACCCCCACTGGCTGACGACCCTGCTCGACATTCTCGACCCCGCCGAAACCTGCTTCGATGTCATTTCCAAATCGGGCAACACCGCCGAAACCATGTCGCAGTTCCTCTGGGCGCGCCAACTGCTCGTCGAACGGCTTGGCCCGGCGCGCGCCAACCGGCACATCGTCGCCACCACCGACGCCCGTTCCGGCTCGTTGCGCCCGCTGGTGGCCCAGGAAGGTTGGGAGAGTTTCACCGTGCCCGATGGCGTGGGCGGCCGCTTCAGCGTCCTCTGCCCCGTCGGACTGCTGCCCGCCGCCGTCGTCGGCATCTCCATAGACGAGCTGCTGGCCGGCGCCGCTTTTGCCGATCAACGCACCCTCACCCCAGACGTCTGGTGCAATCCCGCCCTGCTCTCGGCCCTGGCTCACCATCTGCTCGACGTGCGCAAAGGCAAGCACATCAGCGTGATGATGTCCTACGCCCAGGGCTTGCGCGACGTCGCCGACTGGTATCGCCAGCTATGGGCCGAAAGCCTCGGCAAGCGCCTTGACCGGCGCGGCCAGATCGTTCACACCGGCCAGACGCCCATCCAGGCGCTCGGCGCCACCGATCAGCACTCGCAAGTTCAACTCTACATCGAAGGACCGTTCGACAAAGTCTTCAGCTTCTTGCGCGTCGAGCGTTTCCCGCACATACTGCCCATCCCCGCCTGGCAAACCGGTCAAAGCGCCATTGACTACCTGGGCGGGCGCACCATCGCCGAACTGCTGCAGGCTGAGGCCGAAGCGACCGCGCTCGCCCTCACCGCCGCACAGCGGCCCAATCTCACCTTCACCCTGCCCACCGTCAACGCCTTCACCGTTGGCCAGTTGTTCTACCTGCTCGAAATGCAGACCGCCTTTGCCGGCGAGTTCTACGACGTCCAGGCCTTCGATCAGCCTGGCGTCGAAGCGGGCAAGATCGCCACCTTCGCCCTGCTCGGTCGTCCCGGCTGGGAAGCGCAACGCGCCGACATCGAACGCCAGCGCGCCGACCGCCTCGCCCGCTGGGTGCTCTGAAGCGAGCGTCAGGAGTGATGCGGAGTGCGCTCATGAAGATTGACATCGTCCTTTCATACGATCAAGGGCTGCGCGACGCCGGATCGGCGACCCGCATGGCCGAAACGCTCGGCTTCGACGGGCTGTGGACCGCCGAAACGCAGCATGACCCCTTCCTGCCGCTGGCCCTGGCCGCCACGCAAACGCAGCGCATCGAGTTGGGCACCGCCATCGCCGTTGCCTTTGCCCGCAGCCCCGCCGCCCTGGCCTACACCGCCTGGGATCTGCAGACGCTCTGCGGCGGGCGCTTCATTTTGGGCCTCGGCACACAGGTCAAAGCGCACATCGAGCGCCGCTTCGGCATGATTTGGGATTCGCCCACCGCCCGCCTGCGCGAGATGATCCTGGGTATGCGCGCCCTCTGGAACTGCTGGCAAACCGGCGCCCGCCTCAACTTCCGCGGCGAATACTACAAACTGACCCTCATGTCCCCCTTCTTCAACCCTGGCCCCATCGAACACCCGCACATCCCCATCTACATCGCGGGCGTCAACAAGGGTCTTTGCCAACTGGCCGGCGAACTGTGCGAAGGCTTTCACGTGCACCCCTTCCACTCGGTCGCCTACCTGCGCGAAGTAACCCTGCCCAACATCGCCATCGGCCTGGCCCGCAGCGGGCGCCAGCGTGAGGACATCAGCCTCTCCAGTTCCATCTTCGTCATCAGCGGCCGCAACGCCGCCGAAATGGAAGCCGCACGCCAATCCGTGCGCAGCCAGATCGCCTTCTACGCATCCACGCCCAGCTATCACAGCGTCATGGCTGTACACGGCTGGCTCGACGCCGCCGAAAAGCTCGGCATGTTGGCCGCCCGCCAGCAGTGGCAGGAAATGTCCAGTCTCATCAGCGATGACATGCTCGACGTCTTCGCCGTCACCGGCGCGCCCGACGAACTGGCGCCGCGCATCCAGGCGCGCTACGCCGGCCTGCTTGATCGCGTCAACTACTACATCCCCTTCCTCCCCGGCCAGCAGGACGACGACTGGCGCCGCGTCGCCGCCGCTTTTCATTCATACGACCAGTCGTAAGCACCCATGTGGGCGTCAGCACACGCCCCCAACGGAGCCTCCACCATGAGTCAAACCGCTTCGAATCTCACTCCCGGTTCACCTCCCGGCCCAACGCCCGGCGCACGTCCCTTGCGGCGCATCGGCATCATGCATCACCCCCGCAAACCGGATGCGTTGCCCCTGGCCGAACAGATCGCCGGCGTCCTGCAGAACGAGTGTTGCCAGCCCGCCCTCTTCTCCGCCTGGGAAGAGCAGGAAATCAGCGCTCACATCCAAGACCTCGACCTGCTCATCACCCTCGGCGGCGACGGCACCATCCTGCGCGCCGCCCGCCTGGGCGCTCGCAGCCAAATCCCGATTCTGGGCGTCAAACTCGGTCGCGTCGGCTTCCTGGCCGAAATCCAACCCGATCAATGGCAGGAACCGCTGCGCCAACTCCTGGCGGGCGACTACTGGCTCGAAGAACGCATGATGCTCGACGTCGCCGTCCAACAGGACCCCAACAACAACCCGCACCTGCACCACTATGAGGCGCTCAACGATGTCGTTCTCAGCCGCGGCAGCCTGGCCCGCATCGTGCGCATCGCCGCCTCGCTCGACGAGGGCTACGTCACCACCTTTGCCGCCGACGGCGTCATCGTCGCCACCGCCACCGGCTGCACCGGCTACGCCCTTGCCGCCGGCGGCCCCATCCTGCCGCCCGAACTCAAGAACATCCTGCTGGTTCCCATTGCGCCCCATCTCAGCTTCGACCGCCCCATCGTGTTGGCGCGGGGCGCCACCGTCAGCCTGCAGGTGCACACCGATCATCAGGCCATCCTCACCGTGGATGGACAGTTCGAGATTGATTTGCGCACCGAAGATGTCGTCGTTGTTACCTCCAGCGCCCACAGCGCCTATTTCGTACGCCTGCGCGCCCGCAACTACTTCTACAAATCGCTCATCGAACGCCTGAAGTGGAATGTATGAACCGCCGCAGTCGCGCCGGCGCCATGCCCGGCGCGGCGTTTCTCTCGCTCGCCCGCACAGCGCAGCCCCTCGATGACCAGGCGACGCAGCGAGTCACGTCAGCGACGACAAAGGAAACAGTCATGTCAGTGCAATCGTCGCCAGCCCACTTGAGCGCCCTTCTCAGCGCCGTCGCTGCCCGCTGGCCACAAAAAGAAGCCATCGTCTTCCAAAACACGCGCCTGACCTGGGGCGCCATCGAAGAACAGGCGACCAATCTCGCCGCCGCCTTCATCGCCCTCGGCATACAGCCCGGCGACCGCATCGGCATCCAGTGCGCCACCCGGCCGGAATACATCATCACCTACCTGGCCGCCATGCGCTGCGGCGCCGTCCTGGCCGGCTTCAACAGCCGCCACACCCCGCTGGAGGTCAGCAGGCTGGCCCGGCTGGCGAATCCAGTCTTGCTCGTGATGCAGGCCGAAGCCGCCCAACGGCTGCACCCCTTCCTCCCCGCCCTGGACACAGTGCGCCAGATCGTCATCATCGGTGAAGCGGTCCCCGCCACGGCGCAGCGTTGGCGCGACCTCTGCGTCCCCGCCTCCCCTGCTGCCCTGGCCGCCCTGGCCGCACGCCAGGCGCACTTGAGCGCCGCAGATGACGCCCTGATCGTTTTCACCGGCGGCTCCACCGGCTTTCCCAAAGGCGCACGCCTGAGCCATGCCAACATCCTCAGCAACATCGAGGCCCAGGTGCGCCATCTCGATTTCCGTCACGACGACCGCATCATCCTGCACCTGCCCATGAATCACGTCAGCGGCTCCGTATTGATCAGCATTGCCGCCCTGATGACCGGCGCGACGCTCATCATGATGGAAGCCTTCGACCCCGTCGAAACCCTGGCGCTCGTCGCCCGCGAGCGCGTGACGATCCTGGGGCAGGTGCCCACAATGTGGGTCATGGAATCGTTGCTGACGCAACAGTTCGACCTCTCTTCGCTGCGCATGACGATCACGGCCGGCGCGCCGACGCCCCCCGCCGCCATGCGCTGGCTGGCCTCGTTGGCCCCAATCGCCGTGCACGGCTACGGCCTGACCGAAGTCGCCGGCATGGTCACCTACACCCCGCTCGATGCGCCGGTCGAGACGCTGCTGCAATCCGTGGGCCGGGTGGCGCCCGAATTCGAACTGCGCCTGGTGGACGCGACGCAGCGCCCACTGCAAATCGGCGCCGGCGGCTTTGCCGAGGGCGAAATTGTCCTGCGCGGCGGCTGCGTCATGCAGGGCTACATTCAGGCTGACGGCGACAACGACACAGCGCTCGCCCCCGACGGCTGGCTCTACACCGGCGACCTGGGCCGCCTCGATGCGCATGGCAACCTGCGCATCCTGGGGCGGCGCAAGGAGATGCTCATCACCGGTGGCTTCAACGTCTACCCCGCCGAAATCGAGGCCTACATCGCCGAACATCCCCAGGTCGCCCTGTGCGCCTGTCTGGGCATCCCCGACCCCGTGATGGGCGAGTTGGGCCTGGCCTTCGTCGTGCCGCGCCCCGGACCCAATTTGACATTGCACGAACTGCGCCTACACTGTCGGCAGGGCCTTGCGCGCTACAAGAT
Organism: uncultured Anaerolineae bacterium; assembly: GCA_964580725.1. Classification (GTDB taxonomy): domain Bacteria; phylum Chloroflexota; class Anaerolineae; order SSC4; family Amarolineaceae; genus Amarolinea. The sequence continues at coordinate 22,853 of CAZOLV010000064.1, forward strand.
CCCCGCCGAGTTTCGCATTCTCCCCGCCCTGCCCATGACCGATGCGGGCAAGGTGGACAAGCAGGCCCTGGCCGCGCTGATCTGAAAATAGCCCCATACCCCAATCCTTTGGATTGCGGTGGTCGCGCGCATACACGCACATGGTCCGCACAGTCCAGAGGATTGTGCGACATTTTCGGCGCTGATGACGCCCCGCCGATTGCAGCGAGAGTCGAGGGATATGCTTATTTTACACGGATCGTGGTTGGTCGCAGAGAGGCTGGACACGTTCTTTTTCTGGGGCGAGACGGCGACCGAAAGTCGGGGACGTCGCCGTGGGCGCCCGAAAACCACGCCAGCCGGGCCTCAGGATCACCCGGCGCAGGCGACGCCCGCCCGTCTGCGCAGCGTGGCGCCCCTGCTGGCCAGCGCCAAGAAGAGCAGCGCCCTGGCCCGCCTGCCCACTTGCGACGGGGCGCCCATCTCCGGCGCGCCAGCCGCCGACCAGCCCAGCGCCGAGCTGGCGCTGGGCGCCTGGCGGATCGAAGGGCTGGCGCTGGCGCCCTCTGCGGCGCTGGCCGCCCTCGTCGCCTGGCCCGACGATGCACCGCCTGGCGTGCTCATCGGCGCCGATCTACAGTTCTGGATGGGCGCCGCCCGCTTTGCCCTGGAGCTGCTGGCCCGCCAGCGTTACGTCCCTGCGCTCGAAGAACGGGCGCGCACCATCACGGCGCACTGGCAGCCGGTTTGGGTAGATGCCGACGAACAGGCCCGTTTCCAGTGGCTGGTCAACGCCATGCCGCCCGCCTGCCGTGTCCTGCGCTCTCCCGCCCGCCCTGGCGAATCACAATCCGGCGGCGGTGTGACGCTGCGCATCGGCCCGGCGGCTCTCCTCTCCGCCGCGCTGAAGGCCTGGGTAGATCAACAGATTCGCGAGTGGGCCGGCGCCACGCAACGGTCGCTGGCGCGCCGTCTGAGCAACGGCCCAACGCGCGCCTGGGTCGAAGCCCTCTTCAGCGCCCAACCGCAGCTCAGCGGCGCATCGTTCCAACTGAGCGGTATGGTAGAACAGGTCGCACGTTGGCTCGAAGACCTGCAGCAGACGGCGGCGCTTGGTTTTCGCGTCTCGTTTCAGGTTGAAACGCCCGCCGTCATGACGGCGCCCAACGATCCAAGCTGGACCGTTCGCTACATGCTGCAAGCGACCGACGATCCAAGCCTGCAAGTGCCGGCGGATCAGGTGTGGCAGGAAGCCGGCGGCGCCCTGATGCTGCTCAACCGCCGCCTTGTGCAGCCGCAAGAGCGACTGCTCAGCGGTCTGGTCAAAGCCGCCCGCCTCTTTCCGCCCTTCGAACAGACCCTGCGCCACGCTCGCCCCACCCATCTCGCCCTCGACACCGCCGCCGCCTACGGCTTTCTGCGCGAGGCGGCCCCCCTGCTCGAACAAAGCGGCTTTGGCGTCCTGACGCCGCCGTGGTGGCAGAAGCGCGCCGCCAATCTGGGCGTGCGCCTGAATCTGCGCAAGAAGCAGACCGCCACCGAATCGAGCGGCCTGCTCTCCTTCGACAAAGTGGTGGAGTACGACTGGCAGTTGGCCCTGGGCGACGAGCCACTAACGCTCGAACAGTTCCAAAAACTGGCGGCGCTCAAAAGCCCCCTGGTGCAAGTGCGCGGACAGTGGGTCGAATTCCGCCCGGAACAGGTGGAAGCCGCGATCCGTTTTTGGGAAAAGCGCCGCGCCCAGGGTGACTTGAGCCTGCTCGACGCCCTGCGCCTAAGCGAAGGCGGTGGCCAGGAAGGCGCAGATGGGCTGCCCATCGCCGGCATCACCCTGGACGGCTGGCTGGACGAGATCATGACCAGCCTGAAACAGCATGACCGCATCCAGCCGCTGGCTGCGCCCCCCGGTTTCGTCGGCGCACTGCGTCCCTATCAGGCGCGCGGGCTGGCCTGGCTGGTGTTCTTGCGCCGCATCGGCCTGAACGGCTGCCTGGCCGACGATATGGGCCTGGGCAAGACCATCCAAACCATCGGCATGGTGCTGCACGTCCAGACGCAGGAACGGCCGGCGCCCGTGCTCTTGATCTGCCCCACTTCGGTCGTTGGCAACTGGCAGCGCGAAATTGCGCGGTTTGCGCCCTCGCTGCGCACGCATGTGCATCAAGGCGCGGGCCGCCTGACCGGCGCCGATTTCAGCGCCGCCAGCCAGCAGGCGCACATCGTCATCAGTAGCTACAGCCTGCTGGCGCGCGACCGGGAACTGCTGCAGCAGGTTGCCTGGGGCGACGTCATCCTGGATGAGGCGCAAAACATCAAGAACGCAGCCACCAAACAGGCGCAAGCGGCGCGCAGCCTGACGGCCACACACCGCCTGGCCCTCACCGGCACCCCTGTCGAGAACCGCCTGTCCGAACTCTGGTCGCTGATGGAATTTCTCAATCCCGGCTATTTGGGGTCGCAGAGCGCCTTTCGCAGCAAATTCACGCTGCCGATCGAACGTTATCATCAGGCCGAACCGGCGACGCAGCTCAAAGGACTGGTGCAGCCGCTGCTGTTGCGCCGTCTCAAGACCGACCCGACCATCATTCAGGACTTGCCTGAAAAGAACGAGATGAAGGTCTTCTGCAATCTGACCGCCGAACAGGCCACGCTGTACGAGGCGGTGGTGCAGGATTCGCTGCGACAAATCGCCGAGTCCGAGGGGATGCAGCGGCGCGGGCTGGTGTTGTCTACGCTGATGAAGCTGAAACAGGTGTGCAACCACCCGGCGCACTTCCTGGGCGACCGCACCTCCACCATCCTGACCGGGCGTTCGGGCAAGCTCAACCGGCTGTCGGAAATGCTGGAAGAAGTGCTGGCGGTCGCCGACCGGGCGCTGATCTTCACTCAATTCACCGAGATGGGCGAGATGCTGGTGCAGCACTTGACGGCGACGTTTGGCGAAGAACCGCTCTATCTACACGGCGGCGTACCGGCGCGCCAGCGCGATGAGATCGTGGCGCGTTTCCAGCACACGCGCGGCCCGCGCGTCTTCGTCCTTTCGCTCAAGGCGGGCGGTGTAGGGCTAAATTTGACCGAGGCCAATCATGTGTTTCACTTCGACCGCTGGTGGAACCCGGCGGTGGAAGATCAAGCCACCGACCGGGCCTTCCGCATCGGTCAGCGGCGCAACGTGCAGGTGCACAAGTTCATCTGCGCCGGCACGTTGGAAGAAAAGATCGAACAGTTGATCGAAAGCAAGAAGGGCCTGGCCAACCAGATCGTTGGCGCAGGCGAATCGTGGCTGACTGAACTGTCCACCGATCAACTGCACGACCTGTTGATCCTGCGGCAAGAGACCGTTGCGGATGAGGAGGGAGCATGAGTCCACGGCGTCGCAGCTACAGCGGCTGGAATGATGACTATGATCCGCCGACGCGCCCATTGCACGCCGACGGAATCCGCGCTCAGCATCGCAGCGGCGCCTTCGCCAAGAGCTGGTGGGCGGGGCGCTGGATCGCCGCCCTGGAGCGCCTGGTGGACAGCGGCCGCCTGGCGCGTGGCCGTTCCTACGCCCGCCAGGGACAGGTGCTGGACATCACCATCGAACCGGGCAAGGTCAGCGCACGTGTGCAGGGGTCACGGCCCACGCCCTACCGCGTGGTCATCAACGTGATGCAGTTGACGGCGCAGGAGTGGGACCGCGTGCTGTTGGCGCTGGCGCAGGAAGCGATCTTCACCGCCCAGTTGCTGGACGGCCAGATGCCGCCCAACATCGAGACGGTGTTCACCGCCGCCCAGGCGCCGCTCTTTCCCGAACGGCGCAACGATCTGGCGACCTCCTGCTCTTGCCCTGATGCGGCCAACCCTTGCAAACACATTGCGGCGGTCTATTATCTGTTGGGCGAACGGTTCGACGAAGACCCTTTTCTGATCTTCCGCCTGCGCGGTCGCACGCGCGAAGAGGTGTTGGGGGCGCTGCGCGCCATGCGCGCCGGCGGCGCGGCCGGGCAAACGACCGCTGCCGAAATGCCCGCAGCCGATGGTCTGCCCGTGGAAGAACAACTGGTCGTTTTCTGGCAGGCGGGCGCGCCGCTCGACCATTTCACCGTCAGCATTGCCGCGCCAGAGGTGGGCGCGCTGCTGCTCAAGCGCCTGGGGGCGCCGCCCCTGGGGCAAGAGGCCGCCGAGATGAATGCCATCCTGACGCGCACCTATGCACAAGTGACGAGTCGGGCGCTCGAACTGGCATTTGGCGAAGACGAGACAGACGAGGACGCCGTATAAAGGTCAGCCGGCCTTTTCTTGCAGCTTCTGCAGAATCGCGATGATCTGGCCCGGCGTCGCCGGCTTGCCGACGAAGCCATCCATGCCGGCCGCCAGACAGGCGTCGCGATCCTCACGCAGCACGCTGGCGGTCATCGCGACGATCATCGGCTGTCCGCCGGGCAGAGACATCTGGCGCAGCCGCTGTGTCGCCTCCAGGCCGTCCATTTCTGGCATCTGCACATCCATCAGAATCAGATCATACGACTTGTGCAACGCTGCTTCCAGCACCTGCACGCCGTTCATCGCCAGGTCGGCCTTGATTCCCAGGCGGTCGAGGATGAACCGCGCCACTTTCTGGTTGACGAGGTTATCCTCGGCCAACAGCACGCGCAGCCGGGAGTATGTTTCGTCACGCGGCTGGGCGGGGCTGGCGGCCGATGGGGGCGCCAGCGCGCCGCCGCGCCCGATCAAGGTGGTCAGCAGAGTGCGCAGCCGCGTGAATTTGACCGGTTTGGGCAGATAGGTTGTCTGCGCCAGCCCGCTCACGGCGTGCACGATGTAGCTGTCCACCATGGGGGCCAGGATGACGAAGGGGCAGGCCAGCGGCGGATCGAGCGCACGCAGCATGTGCGCCAGTTGCAGTCCGTCGCCATCGCTCAGGCGCAAGTCGAGCAGGGCCGCGGCAAAGGCGCCTGCGGCTGATGCGGCCGTCGGCTGCCCGGCGAGATAGGCCAGCGTCGCCGCACGGCTTTCCAACGTGACCGCCTCCATGCCCCACCAGGTTGTCTGATCCTGCAAGAAACTGCGCAAAGCGGCGCTGCTGCTGACGATCAGGATGCGTTTGCCCGCCAGGCGCTCATCGCGCGCCGTGGAGGGCGCTTCGCCGGGCGGAACGGCTGCCAGGATGCTGGCTGTGAAGGTCGAGCCAACGCCCGGCTCACTCTGGACGCTGATCCCACCCTGCATCAACTGGCACAGCCGCTGGCTGATGGCCAATCCCAGGCCGGTGCCGCCAAAGCGCCGGGTGGTCGAAGCGTCAATTTGTGAAAATGCCTGGAAAAGGCGGTCCTGACGGTCCAGGGGGATGCCGATGCCGGTGTCGCGCACGTTGATCTGCAGCCGCAGCCGTTCGCCGGCAGGCTGGCCATCGGCCAGGACGGTCACTTCGCCGCGCTCTGTAAATTTGATGGCGTTGCCGATCAGGTTGAGAAGAACCTGGCGCAGGCGCGTCTTGTCGCCGATGATGTGCGTCGGGATGTTGGCGGTCGTCAGGTAGGCCAGTTCGATCTTGCGGGCCGCGGCGGTCGTCGCCAGCAGATCGAACGCCTCTTCGATGCACTCGACCAGGCTGAAGGGCTGCTCCTCCAGTTCGAGATTGCCCGCTTCGATCTTGGAAAAATCGAGGATTTCATCAATGATCGCCAGCAGGGCCTCGCCGCTCGCTTGCACCACGGCGGCCATTTCGCGCTGCTCGTCGTTGAGCGGCGTGCCCACCAGCAGGTTGGCCATGCCGATGACGGCATTGAGCGGCGTGCGGATTTCATGGCTCATGTTGGCCAGGAAGGCGCTCTTGGCGCGATTGGCGGCCTCGGCGGCGTCGCGCGCCTGGCCCAAGGCGGCCGACGTTTGCTTGAGCGGCGTCACATCTGGGAAGGCGGCGAAAGCGGCAATCGTCTCTCCCGCCCGATTGTGGATGGGCGCTGCGCTGACCAATGCCCAACGGGTGTGGCCGTTTGCGGTGCGCACGCGGTACTCCCGGTTGTGGATCGCCTGACCCTGCAAGGCCAGGGCCAGCGGCGCCTCTGCGGGCGCAATCTCGTTGCCGGCGTCGTCGAGCAGTTGCCAGGGCGGTTGTTCGGTCAGGATCGAATGACCGCGAAACGATTCGCCCTGCCTCATATCCAGAAAGGTGCGCGAGGCAGAGTTGGCAATGCGAACGACGCCATCCGGGGCGGAGACGAGAGCCAGCGGAATGGGTGTCTGCTCGATGGCGGCTTCGAGCAGCGTCTTGGTGTTGGCCAGTTCCTGATCGGCCTGCCGCCGTGCGGTGATGTCGCGCAGCGTCAGCAGACGCCCGTTGACGCGCCCGCGCCGGTCTCTGAGTTCGATGGCCTGCAAGTCCAAACAGCGCGGGCCGGGCGCCGCCGCTGGCTCTGCATCTGTTGCGCGCAAGGAGAGCAGCAGTTCTTGTGAGCCAGGCGCCGGTTGGCCCAGGGCGGCGACAAGGGCGGGCCAGGCTGAAAAGGCCTGTTCGAAGGGCCGCCCGATGGGCGTTACGGCGGCGGTCTCCCCGGCTGCGCCGATCATGCCGAACATCTGGCGGGCGGCGGGGTTGATGTCCACGATGCGCTCCTGTTGGTCGAGCACGATCACGGCGTCATGTAGACGTTCGATGAGGGTTTCACGGGCAACCGGGGCCAGATCGAGCAGTTGGAAGCGGGTCAAGGCCCAGGCCAGGCACATGGCGGTGAGCGAGAAGGAGAAGGGGGTCAGGTCGAAGCCGGGCAGAGGGTTCAAGCCAAAGACATAGGCGGCATTGCTGGCAAACGGGATGGCGGTGCTGAGGATGAGGGCGGCGGTTTGGCGCCGGTAGAGGGCCGGGAAACGAATGAGCGCTCGGATGAGGGCCAGAGTGCCGACCGAGAGCACGAGATAGCTGTAGACGACAGAGAGCCAGAACCAGGCGCCATGCCCGTAGATCATGCCGTTGAAAGGGGCCGGGGTGAACGATGTCCAGATCAGGTGGTGCCAGCCGTTGGTGGCGGCGGCCAGGATGGTCAGCGCGGGGATGATGGTCAGCCAGGGCCGGCGGTGGCGCGGAATCCAGGATGACTGCTGCGTGTAGTCCAGGCAGAAGAGCAGGAAGAAGGTGGGCATGCTGTGGGTGCCAAAGTAGGCAATGACCGACCAGAAAATCTTGGCGCGGACGGTGGTGACGCCGCTTTCGATGCCAGCGGCGGTGCACCAGACGGCAGCGGCGACGAGGACGCCGAACAGCGCCAGTGCGCCGGGGGTGTGCCGTCGCAGCCAGACCGCGCGCAGGACGAGCGAGGCCAGACCCACGCTGAAGAACATCAGAAAGGAGTAGAACGAAAACTGCCAGACCATCTTGACTCCTGCCGGGGAGTCGGGTTTCGAGATTGCGCCGGTTCGAACGGACGGGCCAGAGATCGAGATCGGCCGGCCCGGCGTGCGTCTTGCTGAGCAGAATGACGTTGACGCTGCGCCGGGGATGCGCACAAGGCGCTGGCGTCGTTTGGTCGGGTCGTTGGACAGGTTCGGCGCTTGTCAAGCAGCCAGGGCGTGGTTATAATGGGCGCATACTGCGCTCAAAGCGATCAACAAAGGACACGCTATGCCTGAACTGCCTGAAGTCGAGACGATTGCACGGGATTTGCGCCATGATCTGGTGGGGCGGCGCATCGTGGATGTGGAGGTGCGTTGGGAGCGCACGGTCGCGACACCGCCCGCTGCCGAGCTGAAAGCGGCGCTGGTTGGGCTGCAGATCATGGGCGCCGATCGCCGGGGAAAATTCCTCCTCTTTCCACTCTCACAGGGGCGCACGCTGCTGATCCATCTGCGCATGACAGGTCAACTGCATGTGGTGGATGCCGCGGCGCCGCTCGATGCACATACGCATCTGGTGCTGACGCTCGATTCGGGTCGCCGGCTCATCTTCCGTGATATGCGCAAGTTCGGGCGGGTTTATGTGACTTCGAACCCGGCCGAAGTATTGGGCGAGTTGGGGCCGGAGCCGCTGAACCCTGATTTCACGTCGCAGCAGTTGGCGGCGCGCCTGGCGGGGCGCAAGGCGCCGATCAAGAGCTTGCTGCTCGATCAACGCGTCGTGGCTGGCATTGGCAATATCTACGCCGATGAAATCCTGTTCAAGGCCTTCATTGACCCGCGTCGCCCTGGCCGCGACCTGCTGCCGAACGATGTGGCCCGGTTGCACACGGCGACCCGCCAGGTGTTGGCGCAGGCTATCTTCGATCGGGGCAGCAGCCTGCAGAACTACCGCCGTCCGGGCGGCGCTGCGGGACAAAACCAGGAGCGGCATCAGGTGTTTCGTCGCACCGGTAAGTCATGCCCACGCTGCGGTGCGACGATCGAGCGCATTGTGATCGGCCAGCGCTCGACGCACTTCTGCCCACAGTGCCAGCGCTGACTGCGTGGGGCGTGGGGGCGTTGCGCTGACGAAGCTCAGGCCAGCGGTGTGCGTTTGGCGGCGCTGAACTGCGCCATGAGTTCGGCCTCGCGCGTTGCGGCGGCTTCTTTGCCCGCTTCTTTGGCCTGTTCGATGCGTTGGCGCACCTGGGTTTGCAGGTCTTCGCCCGAAGCAGGCGTCAAGAGGAGGCCGGCGACATAGCCGGCAGCCATTCCCAGGCCAGCGCCGATGACAAAACCGATGAGTCTTTTCACTGCGAACCTTGCTTTCTCGTCTCTGCGCCGCCCACTGACAGCGCCAGTCGTTGGATTCAAGACAATTATACACCGAGGCGGCGAGAATCATCAAACGGGTCGAGATCGTGGAACTCGCCATTGCGTCTGGACAACCCTGCCAAGTCATGGGGCTTCGCTGGCCCCCCTGCCCCCCCATTTGGGGGGAAATGAAGGGGGGCGCCGGCTGAGCTTCTTGTACCGCCAGATTCATCTGGCGCCCCCTCGCGACACAGCCGGCTGTTTTTTGACAGGATGAACAGGATTGACAGGATGGGGATCGGGGCAGGAGTTTCTGTAGGCTGAGGTCCCGTTGGCGGCCCCCCTGCCCCCCCATTTGGGGGGAAATGAAGGGGGGCGTGGGCTGAGCTTCTTGTACCGCCAGATTCATCTGGCGCCCCCTCGCGACACAGCCGG
>CAZOLV010000065.1:148-10906 GCA_964580725.1 uncultured Anaerolineae bacterium
CTTCCTACTTCCTCTTTCCTACTTCCTACTTCCTCTTTCCTACTTCCTACTTCCTCTTTCCTACTTCCTACTTCCTACTTCCTCTCATTCATAATCAGCGCATAGCTCCGATAGCGCCCCTCCTCGATCGCCCCGCTCTGCACACCGGCCTTGATCGCGCATCCCGGCTCGTTCAGATGAACGCAGCTATTGCCAAACTGACACTGGTCGAGCAAAGGGCGCATCTCCGGGAACAGATAGTCCAGTTCGAATTCGTAATCGTCCAGGCCCCATAGCCCAAACTCTTTGACGCCGGGTGTATCCACCACATGGCTAGCGGCGTCGAGATCGAAAATCTCCAGGTGCGTCGTCGTGTGGCGACCCTTGCCCGTGCTTTCGCTGATCTCAGCGACGCGCAGACCCAACCCTGGTTGCAGTACATTCAGCAGGCTGGTCTTGCCCACGCCCGACTTGCCCACGAAGACCGACAGTTTGCCATGCAGCGCCGCCTGCAACTCGTCCAGGCCAACCCCCTGGCGCACGCTGGTGATGATGATCGGATAGCCGAGGCGCCGGTAGACGCCGATGTCCGACAACAGTAGATCGCTTTCCATCAGATCGGCTTTAGTGATGCAGATCAGCGCCGGCAGCCCCTCGGCTTCCGCTGTGACCAGATAGCGATCGAGCAGATGCCAGGTGGGGCGCGGTTGGGCGGCGGCAAAGATCAACACAATCTGGTCAATATTGGCGGCGATCACCTGCGCCTGTTCTTTACCGCCAGCCGCCGGCCGTGTAAAGTGGTTGCGCCGCGGCAGCACCTCCTGGATCACCCCTGTGTTCTCGCCGGCCATGGTGAAGCGAACCCGGTCGCCCACCGCAACCGGATCAACCTCGCGAATGTTCTTGACCTGCTGCACGCTACGGCGTCCAAGCGACGAACGGTCGGCCGTAGGGTAGATCAACTGTTTGCGCAGTTTCGAGGAAAGGGTGCAGGTGATGACCTGATCGCCCAGGCGCAGCGAATAAGCGCCCAACTGCTTCTTGAACACGACCGCTGTCAAGTTGTCTGCTTCACTTCCGTTTGTTCCTGACATTGTCTCTCCGTAATTCGCGCCAGTTCGAGCGCCAGTTGGCGGCGCCGGCCGCCGCCTGACCGGCCTGATTGCGACGTGCGGGCGTCGCAATCAGGCGCAGTCCAGCCGATGGCATGAACGCAGGCGGCCGGTTGGCGTCATCCATTGCGATGCAGCTTGCCGGTGCGTTTGGCGTACCGTTCTGCCCAGCGGAAGATGCGCAGGCCGGCCGGAATGGTGATCGCACCCATGATGAGCAGCGGCCAGATCTGCGGCCACAGTGCGCCGACGGGAGCGCCGTCGAGCAGCGTGGCGCGCACTCCTTCCAGCACATAAGTCGCCGGCGAGAAGCGTGAAGCCGTCTGCAGCCATTGCGGCAGCACCTCGATTGGGTAGTATACCCCGGAAATCAGCAGAAGCAAGGCGATGATGACATGCGTCATCTGCGAGCCGCGCTCCGGGAAGAGCAGCGGCAGCACAGCCCCCACGATGCTGATGCCGATGAAGGAAACGCTGCCGATGATCAACATCACCGTCGCAGCCCCCAGGTTGGCGTTGGCCAGGCGAATGTCGAAGAAGAGCAGCGTCGCCCCCAGGATCACCGCCGTGTGGATCAGGCTGTAGACCACTGAAAAGGCCGTTTGACCAAGCATGTGCGTGATGCGCTGAATCGGCGCCATCAACGTGTACTCGATCGTCCCTTCCCAACGCTCCATGCCGATCACATCGGTCACCCAGTAGAAGACCGTCGAAAGGTAGCGCCAGACCAACGTGCCGATTGCCAGATAGATGACCAGGAACTGGCTGTCAATGCCTTGCCCGCCCAGCCGCTCCATGCCGTAGCCGATGTAGCTGACCGACAGGGAGTTGACGATGGAATAGACCAGCCAGACCAATTCCCAACCCCAGTAACGTTTGACGATAAAGAAATTGCGCTCGATGAAGGCGTAACTCGCCTTGACCTCGAAAGCCAATGTAGACATGATTGACCTCTTCGTTTCTACGACCGGCGCCGGGCGCACACTGGCGTCCCAACGCCTGCTATTCAGGCGGACGCGGCGGCCTGCCACTCCTCGCGCAGGATGCCCATGAAATACTCGTCCCACCGCTGACCGTTGCGCAAGAGCGACTCGCGCCCGATTCCTTCGGTGGTGAACCCGGTTTTCAGGTACGACCGCCGGCCGCGCTCGTTGTAACTGAACACGTTCAGCGACAGGCGCTGCAGGTTGAGCTCCTCGAACGCATAGCGCAGCAAGACGCGCATTGCATCGGTTCCGAACCCTTGTCCCCAACAATCCATCTCGCCGATGCCAATGCTGACCCAACCGTTGCCATGCGTCCAGGCGATGCCGTTGACGCTGACGAACCCGATTGGGCGATCATCGCTCAGGCGATGGATCAGAAACCAGTATTCATCCAACGTCCTGCGTTGTGCGTTTTGCGTCTGCTCCCGACCCAGATCTTCCCTGAACAGACTGCTGTCGCTGGGCCGCGCCGGGTCGGAATCGAGCATACGCAGGTATTCGGCCTGGCGCGTCCAGGCGGCCAGCCGCGGCGCCGCCAGATCGGGCGTGACCACTCCAAGCCGCACCTGATCACCGTGGAACAGGTGTGGCGTGCGCAGCGGCGGCACAGGCGTCACGCTGAGGGTTTCCAGCGCGCTGCGCGCCACGCCCCCCATATCAGCTTGCCCCTGACGCCATTCACGTTGCAGCAGTCCGTAGTGCAGTAGATCGCTGCGCCGGCCGTTGCGTCGCAGCATGTCCCGCATCCGCACATCGAGGCTGAAGGCCGCCTGGGTCAACAGCCGCTGCGCCGCCAGGTTATCGGTTGGCGCCGGCGCGACCAGGCGATGCAGCCCCAACTCATCGAACGCATAGGCCAGCGCCAGGCGCAAGATCGCATGCCCATAGCCGCGCCCCCGGTCGGCAGGGTTGCCGATGCCAAACTTCAACAGCGCCAGTTGGTGCGGCCATGACAACGCCATGAACCGGATGAAGCCGAGCAAGCGGTCATCGGCCCGCAGGCGTACGGCGAACCAGGAGTCGCGGCTGCCGTCCTTGCGCGCATCCTCGTACCTGCGCTTCACCTGCGCCGCTGTCAGCGGGTAGGCTGGCTCCAGACCCAACAGATGTAGATATTCGGCGTCCATCGTCCAGCCCGCCTCGATTTCGGCGTCAGCTTCCGGGTCTGGCGCCGCCAGATAGATCTCTTCGCTTTCGAACACTGAGTGATTCACGATGCTTCCCCTCATGCACTGTCGTCATGTTGGTTGATTGGCGGGAGCGACGGACGGCGCGGTACGCGTGGCCAGCGGCGGCGCGGCCGGCGGCGACGACGACGGGGGGCCTGCCCGATCACGCGCCCGCGGGCAGACACCCCACATCTTCAAGATCACGTCTCCTTCACAGGAGGTGTGCGCCAGACAAATGGCGCAGAATGTATGATGTGTCATTCGCTTTGATCCTCCGTCACCAGCCGCTTGCCGGTCAGTTGCAGGAAGACTTCCTCCAGACTTGGCAGATGGCCGTTGGTTTGCGGGATCAACTGCTTCAGATTCTCCGGCGTGTCGAGCGCCACGATGTTGCCGCCGTCGATGATGGCGATGCGGTCACAGAGGGTATCCGCTTCCATCATGTCGTGCGTCGTCAGCAGGATCGTCGCATCGTGCGTATCACGCAGTTCGCGCACGAACGCCTGCACCTCACGCTTCGAGCGTGGGTCGAGGCCGGTCGTCGGCTCGTCCAGCAGCAGCAGGATCGGGTGTGACAGGAACGCCCGCGCAATGGCGACCTTCTGCTGCATGCCGCGTGACATCTCTTCCATCGGCTGGAAAATGGCCTTTTCCTCCAGGCCCAGACGCAGGAGGATTGCCCTGGCCTGGCTGCGCGCGTCGCTGGCCGCTACGCCGTACAGGCGAGCGCCGTACAACAGGTTTTCCATCGGCGACAGCTTCTTGAAGAAGCTGGCCTCCACCGACACGCGGTTCATCATGCGCTGCACCGCCATCGGTTCCTTGACAACATCATGCCCGAAGACCCGCACATGGCCGCCGTCGGGAATGAGCAGCGTGGCGATCAGGCGGATCAAAGTGGATTTGCCGCTGCCGTTGGGGCCGAGCACACCGAAGATCTCGCCGCGTCCCACATTGAAACTGACGTGGTTGACCGCAACGGTCTGCTTCGGTTTGCCGTTGGTCTGACCATTGGCGCCATGTGCGGCGCCGTTACGCCGCAGGAAGGGCAGGGTCAGGCCGGCGTTCTGTTTGCCAAAGGTCTTCAGGGCATCATCTACTTGCAAAGCAATATCGAGACTCATAACCTGGAACTTCTCCTCTTACCGAACACGATCTACTTTTTGGATGCTCATTCCGGTTGCTGTTCTGCCTGCGCCGGCGTCCGGGGGAGACAGGCAGAACTTGTCGGGCGGCCAACAAAAAAGCCGCGGGGTCGTCCCCACGGCTTGCCAGAGACCATTGCTTGCGCAACGGCCAACAAAAAAGCCGTGGTGCGAGACGCTCGCCCACGGCTTGAGAAAACACGACAGAATTTCTGTTATGTCAACCCAACAATGGACGCACGTCGCGCGCAAACGCTCAGCTCGCTACCGCTGATGACGCGAACCCGATAAACGACTGCAATCGCGATGCTCATGCGCTTCATGGACGTGTGTTTCCTTTCGTCAGGATGAATGATTGCTGCCTGTCACCAGACAACGGGGCCGATTCTAGCACACTCTGCGCGGGCTGTCAAACCAGGCGAGCCGCATGAATCGGCCGGTTCTTACGGCGCAACCAGGTTGTGCAGCACAGCGACGACGACGCCGAGCGCCCCGCCGACCACAACCTGGGCCGGTGTATGTCCGAGTAGTTCTTGCAGCGGGTAGGGGACGTTCATACCGAGGAGTGCAGGCTGGCTGTTCGACGGCTCGTCGTCCGCCGGGTCGTCGGCGAAGTCGGCCAGGATCCAGTTGAGGATGCTGGCATGACGGCCGGCGGCGCGCCGCACACCGGCGGCGTCGGTCATCACGACGGCGGCCAGGACGGCGGTGACGGCGAAGATGGCGCTGTCGAAACCGGTGCGCAGGCCAACCGCCATCGCCAACGAGGTGACGGTGGCCGAGTGGGAACTGGGCATACCACCCATCCCAAAGAGAACGCGCCAGGTGATGCGCCTGGTCAGTCTGAATTCGATGATCGCCTTGACGATCTGCGCCGCCAACCAGGCGAAGAGAACAGTCCACAAAATGGGGTTGTTCAATGCCACTGTCATCGTGCCAAATCTCCCTGCGCAGCCGCTTCAGATCACGCTAAGCCCATCTGCGCAACCGCGTCATCCCGCGTTACACAACCATTTCGAGTGACGTTACACAACTGCGTCAACCCATGCTGCGCAACCCTTTGGGATAATGATTCTTGATGGTTGCGCCGCTGCGCTTGCCCCAACCCAACGGAAAGCCATCGGCGCACACCGCCAGCCAGCCGGGAGGGCCAGGCGCCTGTAGCGTCTCGCCGCGCAGGTAGGCCAGCAGCGCCGGATCATCGGCCGGCAGCGACACGCTGCGCTGCATGGCCGAAGCGGGCAGGCCGAGGGCCAGCGCATGGGCCGGCAACAGGCGCTCGCCGCGCGCCTCGCCCAACCACCAGCCGGGCCGCAGCACCCGCAGCCCTTGCAGATCGGGTGCGCCGGCCGGCGTCTGGTAGAGGTAGGCGCCGGTTTGCACCAGCTCGCCTGGCAGCTCCGACGTCAGATTTTCGACGCAAAATGCCTGCCACGCCTGGCGCGCCTGACGAGAATAGCGTTCGGCATCCCTCTTGCGTGTTGGCCGCCCCTCAGACCGGGCCGGGGCGGGCGGGGGCGTTGAGTCGTGCGGGCGCCGGCGCAGGCGGGCGATGAAGTGCCCCTCGCCGCGCAGGCGGTGTGGCCAGAGGCGGGCGATTCCCGCCTGTCCTGCCAAAGGCCCCAGGCCCGGCGTCCAACCGGGCGCCAGCGGCAGGGGTGTCAGTTCGAAATCGGGCCATTCGTCCAGGAAGCGGGCAACGACCCGTTCGTTTTCATCCAGGTTGAAAGTGCAGGTGCTGTAGACCAGAATGCCGCCGGGGCGCACCATCTGGGCGGCGGTCATCAGGATGCCGTTTTGACGCAGCGCACAGCCGGCCGTCTGCGCCAGGCTCCAGGCGATGCGCTCGCCGTCCGCCAGCAGGCGGCGAAACATGCCTTCGCCGGAGCAGGGCGCATCCACCAGCACGGCGTCGAAAAAACCGGGCCAGCGCGCCGCCAGGCGGGCGGGCGTCTCGTTGGTGATGATGGTCTGGCGTGCCCCCCAACGTTCCAGGTTGGCAGCCAGGGCGGCGGCGCGGGCGGGAGTCGTTTCGTTGGCCACCAGCAGGCCCTGATCTTGCATCAGGGCGGCCAGGTGTGTCGCCTTGCCGCCCGGTGCGGCGCAGAGGTCAAGCACACGAGCGCCGGGCGCCGGCGCCAGCGCTTCGGCCACCGCCATGGCGCTGGGGTCTTGCAGGTAGTAGAGGCCCGCGGCATGGCGCGGCGATTTGCCCAGGCTGGCCGGCCGCGCGGCGGTCGAGTCATCTATGCTGAAGCCGGCGGGGCACCACGCCACCGGCGTCAGGCAGAGCGGCGCCAACAGGACGCGCAGCGCCGCTGCAGGGAGCTTGAGCGTGTTGACGCGCAACCCAACCGCTGGCGGTTCGTCGAAAGACGCCGCAAATGCGGTCTGCTCAGCGCCCAGCAGCGGCGCCAGTGCATCGGGGAAGCCGGTTGCGATCAAGGATGAGTGCATCGCGTTCCCTTGAACTCATGCGCCGGCTTCCGCGACGCTAGACTCGGCTGAGAACAGCCACGATGTTTTGCCCGCCAAAGCCGAAGGCGTTGACCAGGGCATGGTTGACGGTTTGATAGCGCGGCGCGCCCGGCACATAGTCGAGATCGCACTCTGGATCGAGCACGCTGTAGTTGGCGGTGGCCGGGATGATGCCGTGTTTCAGGCTGAGCACGGCGCCGATGGCCGAAAGTGCGCCCGCGGCGCCAAGCGTATGCCCGATCATGGACTTGGTCGCCGTGACGGCGACGTGATAGGCATGTTCACCCAGGGCTTTCTTGATTCCAAGCGTTTCGACGGCGTCATTGAGCGCGGTGCCGGTGCCGTGCGCGTAGATCAGGTCAATATCTTCGGGTTGCAGGCCCGCCGCCTTGACGGCGTTGCGAATGGCGCGTGCGGCGCCGTCGCCGCTCGGTTCGGGTGCGGTGATGTGATAGCCGTCGCCGGTGATGCGACCGCCGCGAACTTCGGCCAGCAGTTGCGCCCCGCGTGCCTGTGCGTGCGCTTCGCTCTCCAGGATCAAAACGCCGGCGCCTTCGCCGCAGACGAAGCCGTCACGCTCTTTGTCGAACGGCCGGCAGGCATGTTCGGGGTCATCGTTGCGGGAGGAAAGCGGCCCCATGCGCGCAAAGGCGGCCATGGTCAGGCGCGACATGGCCGCTTCGGTGCCGCCGGCGATGACGACATCGGCCTCGTCACGCTGAATCAGGTTGTAGCCTTCGATCAGCGCATAGTTGCCGCTGGCGCAGGCCGCCGTCGAGGTCATCACAGGCCCGCGCACGCCCAGTTCAATGGAGACGACGCAGGCGACGGCGTTGGTCATGACGTTGGGTACCAGGAAAGGGCCAACCGAGCGCGGTCCTTTTTCGAGCATACCCAACGTCCCGGTTTCCATTTCTGAGATACCGCCGCCGCCGGTGTTGAGGAGCACAGCCACGCGTTCGCTATTGGCGGGCGTCACCTCGAACTGGGCGTCGGTCAGCGCCTGCCGGGTAGCGGCGACCGCCATTTGGATACTGCGCGCCGTGCGGCGCGCCGTTTTGCGCTCCATGTATTGTCCGGGGTCGAAGTTTTTGACCTCGCAGCCGATGCGCACCGGCAGGTCACTGACATCGAACAGAGTAATTGGGCCGGCGCCCGATTTGCCGGCAATGAGATTTTGCCAGTAGGTGGGCACATCATTGCCGATTGCAGAAAACGCCCCCATACCGGTGACGAAAACACGTGTCATGCCGTGAAGCTCCTCTCGTGTCTGATCGAGAACCAGACGTCAGCATAGCGTCCGGCCCCATCTGGTTCCAGGCGCCCATCTCGCGCCCGCAGCGCCTGGCATCATAATGAGAAACCAGGCATCTGTCAAGAAAACACTGAGAAGGGGTGCAAGCTACGAAGGAAGGGCGGTCATGTTTCTGACGCGAGACGAATCAAGGCTCCGGCCAGCGCCTGTTGTACGTCCCGCACATACAGCAGCCCGACCTTGTCGCGCATGTAATCGGGCAGGAAACGAATGAACGAATCCAGTCTCGCCGCGGCGCCAGATCATTCGTTGATTCGTTCGATATTCGTTGACGCTTTCTTCTATGCTCCTGGATATCCTTTGGCGGGAACAACCGCTGCCACTCCAGACGGCGCTTCCCGAAGTTGAACAGTCACAGCACGTTGCTATCCGAACCGGCAAAGTCATCGAAACACTGCGCGACATCATCGTTGGTCAGAGGAAACCGATGCGCCTTCTTGACGCGATCCGGTAGTTGTCACACCACCTCAGAACGGGAAGTTATTCTTTGACGAGACCTAAGCGGTCGCGGGCGCAGCCCTGAGCGCCAGCCACATGCGGCGATGGTTGAATCGCGCACAGCGCACAGATGGAAGACGCGGATCGGAGGTGCTCAACCTCTGATCCGCGTCTTCTCGCGATGTGCGGCTGTCGTCGGGCGGGGTGGTTACCAGGAATTCCAGATTTGGTGCAACCTCTCGACCATTGGTCTGATCGTCTATGGGGATACGTTTGGCTCGTACTGGAAACCGGCAACCCCGTTAGATCACCATCCGGGCACAAGGCGTTGCTCGTGATTTTGTAGCAGCCGTCACTCAGTCTTGATGAAAGGTTCGCTGATCTGCTCCAGCCCGTTTGTGATCTACCTGACCTGGCCTCGTTCCAGCTCAGTCCACTCAGCGTTCGACTCACCCTACTGCAGCCGGCCCATTGAACCTGCCCCCAGGCCTCGGCCACAGCCTGGTCCTTGACCAGTGGATGAGCGTCATCGTTGATGTCTTGCAGATGCCGTTACCCCGCTAGAATAGCTACCAGAAACTCGGTCACTTTCACAATCAGACACGCTTCTTGCCAGTCTGCGCTGACTGGCGTACAATAGCGCACCATTCTGTTTCGACAGGGAGCACGGCATGTCTTCACAGCAGCGCAACCGGACGCTCTTGGACGCTTTCCAGACGCAGTTTGCCGCCGCGCCGGCGGCTTGGGTGCGCGCGCCCGGCCGCGTCAACCTGATCGGCGAACACACCGACTACAACGACGGCTTCGTGCTGCCCATGGCCATTGCCCACGATGTGCGCCTGGCGCTCGCACCGCGCCGCGACCGTGCAGTGCGCATCTTCTCGCTCAACTTCCAACAGCGTGATCGGTTCAGCCTGGACGCGCTGCAACCCGCGGCCGCTGCTCCCTGGAGCAACTACCTGCGCGGCGTAGCCTGGGCCTTGCAGGACGCTGGCTTCCACCTGGCCGGTTTCGACGCTGTGCTGGAAGGTGATGTACCGGTCGGCTCCGGCCTCTCTTCGTCCGCCGCAACCGAACTGGCCGCCGTCGCCGCTTTCCGCGTCGCCAGCGGTCTGACGCTCGATGGCGTGCAGGCGGCGCAGATCGGCCAGCGCGCCGAGAACGAGTTCGTTGGCGTCAAGTGCGGCATCATGGATCAGTTCATCTCGTCACTGGGCCAGCGAAATCACGCCCTGCTCATTGACTGCCGCAGCCTGGACTACCAGCCTGTCCCCTTGCCGCCCGGCGTGCAGTTCATCATTGCCGACAGCACGGTGCGTCGCGGCCTGGTGGACAGCGCTTACAACGAGCGCCGCGCCCAGTGTGAGGAGGGCGCACGCCTCTTGGGCGTGCGGGCGCTGCGCGACGTCAACCCGGATCAGTTTCAACGCCAGGCGCCCAGCTTACCGTTGCTGGTCGCACAGCGTTGCCAGCACGTCATCGAAGAAAATGCGCGAGTCCTACAGAGCGTGGCGGCGCTGCGTCGCGGCGACGTCGCCGCCTTTGGCCGTTACATGGATGCCTCTCACGCCAGTCTGCGCGATCTCTATGCCGTCAGCCACCCCGCCCTCGATGCGCTGGTGGAGATTGCCCACACCGCGCCGGGCTGTCTGGGCGCCCGTCTGACCGGCGCCGGTTTTGGCGGCTGCATCGTCAGCCTGGCCGCCAGCGAAGCCGTCCCGGCGGTGGTCGAGGCGCTGCTGTGCGAGGCGCCCCGCCGGCTCGGCCTGACGCCGCACATCTACCTCAGCGACGCCGCACCCGGCGCTGGCGTCATCGAACCGTTCGAACTCCCGGACGCCCGCCCAACGTCCGCGAACTGAATTCGTCGTATCATCTCAATAAGTAGGGGAAACCTGTCAGGTCTTTGCCCTGAATGATTGAGATGATACAATTCGTCAAGTATCTGGATTTTGATATGCGGCATCTCTTTCTGACCATTGTCGGCCTGGGCACCCTGGCGACGGCGTTGAACCTCGCTTCGCCGGCAATGAACACGATCTACTATTTCCCCTTCATCTCCGTGCTGGATGGCGGACCAACGGTCACGCCGACGCGCACCCCCACAGCCGCCATCACGCCGACGCGCACCCCCAC
>CAZOLV010000065.1:11006-31630 GCA_964580725.1 uncultured Anaerolineae bacterium
ACCCCCACAGCCACCATCACGCCGACGCGCACCCCCACGTCCACGGTCACGCCGACGCGCACCCCCACAGCCACCATCACGCCGACGCGCACCCCCACAGCCACCATCACGCCGACGCGCACCCCCACGCCGACGCCAACCGTCACGCCGACGCCGACAGCAACGATCGTGTGGCCATCTGACCCGACGCCGCGCGCGATCAATCCGGGAACGCCGGCCTGGGCGCGCTTTCAGCCCCATGCCGCCTATGACAGCCAGCGTGATCGTTTTCTCGTCGTGTGGCAGGACAAGCGCAACGACCCCGGTCGTCAGTGGACGTTGGGCTACGGGCTGGACAACAACGGCGACATTTACGGGCGCCTGGTCTTGCCCGATGGCACGCCGCTTGGCGCGGCGGACATCGAAATCAGCCGCACAGCGCAGGATGCGCAATGGCCGTTCGTGCTCTACAACCCGCAGCAGCAGGAATATCTGGTGGTTTGGCAGGAGGTCAGCCCGCTGGCCAATGCCGGCAACTGGTACGACACCTGCTACGACATCGAGGCGCAGCGTATCAGCGCCGATGGCCAACTGCTCGACTCACCGCTGGTCATTGCCGACGCCATAGACTGTCAGTGGGTGCCGGTTGCCAGCTACGACGAGCAGAGCAATCAGTTCCTCATCATCTGGCACGATCACCGTTACCGGGCCGGCATGACCCCGCCGCGCCCACCGGAAACCGCCAAAGAAATTTTCGGTCAGTGGTTGGGCTATCTCTGGGGCACGTTGCGTTTGGAGGGGACCAACTTCGTCGTCACGACCGGCATGGCGCCGCCGCACGACCCGGCGCCGCGTTATCAGCAGTACGCCACGATCGCCTACCATGCCGGACAGCATTTCCTGTTCTGGAGTGATGACCGCAACGGCGCCGGCAACCAAGAGGCCTTCGACATCTATCAGCAGATTCTGGCCAGCGGCGTCACGACGGCGACAACCAACGCCATGGTCTATGCGGCAGAGGGCGCCCAGGAAAAACCGCGTGCCGCCTACAACCCCGCCACCGATCAGGTGTGGGTCGTCTGGCAGGATTACCCCAATGCGCCACCCGCGCCCGACCCAGGACAGACCAGTGTGCGCCTGGCGCGCCTGACGCCCGCCGGCGCCGTGCTTGGCTCGACGGTCATCGCCGACTGGGCATCCGACTGGCCCATTCCCGACCTGGCCTGCAGCAGCAGCGGCGAGTGCGACGTGATCTGGGGCGGTTCGGGCGGCGTCTGGTTGGCGCGGCTCGACCCCGCCGGAACGCTGCGTCAAGCCGCGACCCGTCTGGACAGCACACCCGCCGATGACCCGCGCCTGGTCACAGCCGGTCCGCAGCGCCTGTTCCTGCTCTACTCCCACAGCGGATACCTCTTCGTCGCCGCCTTTCCCGCGTAACAGTGCATCGCCCTCTCCCCCTCTCCCCCTCCCCTCGTCCCCTTGTCCCCGGCGCGATTTTTCATTCCGCTGGCTTGATGCTATAATTGCGTCCCCCGGTCTCTGCGTCTCCGCTAGGCAGTATCTTGTTCAACTCGTCGCAGCCCTCTCGGGGCAAACAACTGAAGGAGAGACCTGTAATGAACCGTCGTTTTCTCGCTTCGTTCGTCATGGTCATGATCATGATTGCTGTCATGATCCCGTCTGTGGCCGGCTCTGGTGTCGCCGCTCCGGCGCGCCAGGGTGGAGACGTTCCCTCTGGCGTTTTCCGCGGCGCCAGTGTGGCCGTTCATTTCGACGTATCGCCTCCGCTGCGTTCCATCACTCCCCTGGAAGCCAACCCCAACGGCTTCACCGAAATCCCTGAGCGCCCCACCGGTCTCGAAGGCGCCCTGGGACCACAGGATGCCGATGCCGCACTGCAAACCAGCTACGGCCCATCCCTGATCCCCGCCCCAATCGTCAGCTTCAATGGCCCGCCCAACGCCTCCGGCGTCTCCCCGCCCGACCCGGTGGGCGATGTAGGCCCCAACCACTATGTGGCCATGAGCAACCTGTCTTTCCAGATCTTCAACAAGTCAGGCACCTCGCTCTACGGCCCCGCCCTCAACAACACGCTGTGGGCCGGCTTCGGCGGCGACTGCCAGACCGATAACTCTGGCGACCCGGTCGTCGTGTACGATCAGATCTCAGACCGCTGGATGCTGAGCCAGTTCACGGCATCCGGCCCGACCTACTTCAACTGCGTCGCCGTCTCGACCACGGCCGACCCCACCGGTAGCTACTACCGCTGGGCCTTCAGCACCGGCAGCAACTTCCCCGACTATCCCAAGTACGGCTGGTGGCCGGATGCACTGTACATCAGCACGCGTGAGTTCGCTGGTTCGTCCTTTGCTGGCGTCGGCGCCTACGCCGTCAAACGCAGCGACCTGATCTCCGGCAACCCAGCGGCGCAGGTGATCTCCTTCCTGGTCACCACCGCCTCTGCTGGCGGCGCCTACAACATCGGTGACGGCCTGCTGCCCACGGATATGGACGGTTCGACGCTGCCGCCGGCTGGCTCGCCCAACTACTTCATGGGTTCCATGGACAACGGCGGCCCCTACGGCGCTCCGCAAGATGCCCTGACGCTCTGGAAGTTCCATGCGGACTTCACCACCCCCCCCAACTCCACCTTCGTCCTGGCCAACACGATCCCGATCGCGTCCTACGACACGATGTTCCCCTGCACACCCACGTCGCGCAACTGCATCCCGCAGCCCGGCACAACCAACAAGATTGACATCCTGTCCTACCGCCAGCGCCCCATGCACCGCCTGGCCTACCGCAACTTCGGCACCCATGAGTCTCTGGTCACCAACCAGTCGGTCGAAGCCACCACCAGTATGGCCGGCATCCGCTGGTGGGAAATCCGCAGCCCCAACAGCTCGCCGGTGCTCTATCAGGACAGTACCTACGCCCCTGGGACTCAGGACACCATCCATCGCTGGATGGGCTCGATTGCCATGGACAGCGCCGGCAACATGGCGCTCGGCTACAGCGCCTCCAACGGCACCAGCACCTATCCCAGCTCGTGGTACACTGGCCGCCTGGCAAGCGACCCGCTGAACACCATGCCGCAGGGCGAAGGTTCGATCATCAACGGCACCGGTTCGCAGACCGGCAGCGGCCGCTGGGGCGACTACACCTCGATGAACGTTGACCCGGTGGACGACTGCACCTTCTGGTACGTCAACGAGTGGGTGCCAACCACCAGCTCGGTTGGCTGGCAACTGCGCATCGGCGCCTTCAAGTTTAACGAGTGCGGCACTCCTGGCCCGACGCCAACGCCGACCCCGACGAATTTGCCGCCGACGCCGACCCCGACGAATGCGCCGCCCACGCCGACGCCGACCACGCCGCCGACGGGCGTCGAACTGAGCAGTCTCGACCGCGGGACGCCGGCCAGCAATCTGTGGCTGCCGGTTGCCCTGGCATTCGTGCTGCTGCTGGTCGTCGGCCTGACGTTCCGCCAACGCGCCGCCCGCTAATATCCTCGCATACGGTGCACCTTTTGCGCCCGACGCCTGAGCAGGCGTCGGGCGCTTCATCCGTAAGAACCCCAATTCTCCACACCAACCCAGGCGGCCCCGCGCGTCGCCCCACAAAGGAGTATTCACTCGTGAACGATCGTCCATCCGTCTCTACGCCGCGCCGAATTGTCTCCTGGCTGAGTATTCTGGCGCTGATCGCCGTCTTGGCGGCCAGCCTTCCGGCTGGTGCAGCGGTTCCGGCCACGCCGGCGAGCGGCAGCCGTTTCGTGCGCTTGCCCGCCGAATTCGTCACGCAGGCCACCACGCTTGGCCTGAACCCCAAAGTTGCCGTACACTACGGCAGTTTCCATTGGCTCGAGCTGAGCGAAGCCGATTTCACCGTTTTGTCTGCCAGCGGCATCCCGTTTACCGCCGATGAAAACGCCGGCAAGGTGCAGGTGCGCGAGTACCTGTTCGACCCAGTCAATGAAGGGCTACCAGTTCTACCCGACGCCATGCGCGTCATGGGTGACGGCCCCGCGCTGCGCCTGGTGCAGTTCGTTGGCCCCACGAACGATGCATGGCTCAGCCGCCTGTCCGAGCTTGGTCTACCGGCGTTGCAGTATTATCCCTTCGACGCCTTCCTCACCTGGGGAACGACAGACCAACTGCGACAGACCGAATCGTACAGCTTCGTGCGTTGGTACGGCGATTTCTACCCGGCATACAAGATCAATCGCGATCTCGAAGGCCGCACGGGACGCATCGAAAATGTAGACGTCACGTTCTACAACGATGGCCGCGTTCAGGACACCCTGGCCCAGTTGCAAAAACTCGGCGCCAGGCTGATTCAATACTTCCCATCGCAGCCCGACAAAGCGTTCTACGACGCCATCGTGACGCTGGATGCCAGCGCGTTACCGGCTGCCGCCCAACTGCCCACCGTGCTCTCGCTCAGCTATGCCAGCCCACAACCGCAACTGGACGACGAAATGTCGAGCCAGATCGTGGCAGGCAACTATAGCGGTGCGGGTGTTCCCTTCACCGGGTACAACACCTGGCTGAGCACCATCGGTTACAACGGCGCAGGCGTGATCTGGGCCACCATTGACACCGGCGTGGACTACGATCATCCCGACTTTGCCGGGCGCATCGTCGGCGGATACGAGTTTCCTGGCTCATGTAACATCCCTGGACAACCCGGCAGCGACTGCGCTGGCGGCGGCCACGGCACCCATGTGACCGGCATCATCGGCGGCGACGCCGCGGCCGGCTTCAGCGATCCGCAAGGCTTCAAGTACGGTCTTGGCGTTGCGCCCGGCTACAGCATCTTCGCCATGAACTCGCTTTCGGCGTCCGCCTGGCCGCCAGCGGGTGGTTGGCAGGAGCACAGCAAGCGCGCCGTTCTCGGCAACGCCATCGGCGGCAACAACTCCTGGACGACCGGCGAAGGCACCAATCACGGCTATCAGGCCTCCGAGCGCACGCACGACCAAATGGTGCTCGATGGCAACTTCGACACAACGACCATCGCCGAACCGTTCATCGAGGTCTTCTCGGCTGGCAACTCCGGCCCAGGCGCCAGCACTCTGACGGCGCCCAAGGAAGGCAAGAACCTCATCATCGTCGCTTCGAGCCAGAACTATCGGGTCGGCAGCATCAACAACATCTCCAGCTTCAGCAGCCGCGGCCCTTCCGTTGATGGCCGTATCGTCCCGACGATCACGACGCCGGGCGAGCAGATCGCCTCGGCCCGCAACGACACCGGCGGCTCCTGCGCCACCGCCATTTCCGGCACCAACAACTACTACGCCTACTGCAGCGGCACCAGCATGGCGGCGCCCCACACCTCCGGTTCCATCACCCTGGTCACCGAGTGGTGGCGCAGCTTCAATGCCGGCGCCAATCCGAGCGCCGCCATGGCCAAGGCGCTGTTGGTCAACGGCGCCACCGACATGGGCACAGCCGATATTCCCAACTTCAACGAAGGTTGGGGCCGCGTCAACTTGAGCAACGTCATTGCCAATGGCGTCAACATGGTCTACAAGGATCAAACCACCGTTTTTGGCAACACCGGCGAATCCTGGACGACGATGGTCGGCGTGTCCGACCCCACCAAGCCGGTCAAGATCACCATCGCCTGGTCGGACGCTCCCGGCGCCATCGGCGCCAACCCGGCCCTGGTCAACAACCTGGATCTCACCGTGACTGACGGCGCAACCACCTACAAGGGCAACGTCTTCAGCAGCGGTTGGTCAACCACCGGCGGCAGCGCCGATATCAAGAACAACCTGGAAAACGTCTACCTGCAGAGTCACGGCAGCAGCGTGACCATTCGCGTGGACGCCACCAACATCGCCGGCGACGCCATTCTCTACAACACGGATCTCACCGATCAGAGCTTCGCCCTGGTTTGTTACAACTGCGTCCTCAATCCTGACTTCACGCTGAACACCACCCCGGCCAACCAGTCCATCTGTGCACCTGCCAATGCGGTCTACAATGTGGATGTTGGTTCGCTGATGGGCTATGTCACACCGGTGACTCTCAGCGCCACGGGCGTGCCCGCCGGCGCCACGTCCGCCTTCGGCAGCAACCCCGTGACCCCGCCCGGCGCCACCACGCTGACCATCGGCAACACGGGTGCTGTCGCTCCCGGCAGCTACGCGGTCAATGTCGTTGGCGTTTCGGCCAGTGGCACGCACACCAACACCGTTGGCCTCAACGTTGCCACGGCTGCGCCGGGAGCGCCCAACCTGACGGCGCCCGCCAATGGCGCCACCAACGTCTCCTCGACGCCCACCTTCACCTGGGATGCTGTCAGCCAGGCTCAGTCCTATGACATCCAGGTGGCGACCGACGCCGGCTTCGCCAACATCGTCGCCTCGGCCAGCGGGTTGAGCGGCACGAGCTGGACATCCAACGTGACGCTGAACACCAACACGATGTACTACTGGCGCGTCTGGGCCAGCAACGCCTGCGGCACCGGCGCTTACTCGGCAGTCTTCAGCTTCACCACGGCGGCTGCGCCGGGCGACTGCAGCGCCGGCACCACCCCGAACATCCTCTACCAGTACGGCTTCGAGTCTGGGGCGGCCGGTTGGACGACCAGCGGCACGGGCAACACCTGGGCCATTGCCTCGAGCAACCCGCACAGCGGCGCTTCGCACTACCACGCCAACGACCCAGCCACCGTCTCCGATCAGCGGTTGGCCTCGCCGGCGGTTGCGCTGCCCACGGGTCAAAACCCAATCACCGTGAAGTTCTGGCATGCGCCGAACCTGGAGCCGAGCGGAACGACCGCTTGCTACGACGGCGGCATTCTGGAAAGCAGCACCGACGGCGGCGCCACCTGGGCGCAGGTGCCCAACGCCAGCCTGTTGGTTGGCCCATACCGGGGGCTTGTTTCCAGCAGTTTCAGCAACCCGTTGGCCGGTCTGCAGGCCTGGTGCGGCGTCACCACCTACATGAACACCATCGCCGACGTCAGCAGCCTGGCCGGGCAAACGGCGCAGTTCCGCATGCGCCTCGGTTCGGACACCTCCGTCAGCCGACCCGGTTGGGACGTCGACGACGTGATGGTGCAGTCGTGCCAGCCTACCGGCGTCACCCCGACGCCGACGGCGACCACCGCACCGCCGACGTCAACGCCGACCACGGCGCCGCCCACGCCGACGCCGACCACGCCGCCGACGGGCGTCGAACTGAGCAGTCTCGACCGCGGGACGCCGGCCAGCAATCTGTGGCTGCCGGTTGCCCTGGCATTCGTGCTGCTGCTGGTCGTCGGCCTGACGTTCCGCCAACGCGCCGCCCGCTAACATCCTCGCACGCGGTGCACCTTTTGCGCCCGACGCCTGCCCAGGCGTCGGGCGCTTCTTTTTTGATCCTTGACATTCCCGATCTTCTCTCGTACAATCCATCAAGCACTGCTGGCACGGCCTGGCTGCACCGTCCATGATGCCTCGTTCGATTCCCCGTCTCTTGGGGCCTGGCGCCCCAAAGCCTTCTCGACCGCTGCTCCGTTCCAGGAAAACTAGCCAGTTGGGAGAATCCAATGTCAAGTCATTCCGAACCCCGTTTCATGTCGCCTGCGTCCTGCCCAGCGCCTGAGCGGCCCGGGCGCCAACCCTTTGTCTGGCTCGCCATGTGCCTGTTGACGGCGATTTTACTCGGCCTGACGCCGCCTGCCGTTCAGGGCGCACAACCCCTGCCGGCGGCCCGCCTGACGCCGGAAATCACCTTTTCGGCGCATAACGACACCTCCCCGCCCTTGCGCAGCATCAGCCCGCTGGCTTCCCCCCAGGCGAAGCACAAAATCATCGAACAGAGCGGGCGTCCGCTGCCCAAAGCGGCATTCGACGCCAAGAACCGGCTGCCGGCGCCCCAGGCCGCACATCTGGCGCCGGCCGGCGCTGGCGAACGGCTGCCGGGGCCGCTCCTCTCCTTCGACGGCATCAGCAACGTCAACGCCCTGCTGCCGCCCGATACCAACGGCGACGCCGGCCCCAACCACTACGTGCAGTTCGTCAACGTCTCGTTTGCCATCTTCAGCAAAACGGGCGAACTGCTCTACGGCCCGGTGCCCGAGACGACCCTCTTCAGCAACTTCGGCACCGGTTGCGAATGGCACGACTCCGGCGACCCCATTGCGCTCTACGACCACCTGGCCGACCGCTGGCTGCTCAGCTACATGGCCTGGCCAAACAGCCTGCCTGGCAACGTCTACCAGTGCATCGCCATTTCGCAGAGCGGTGATCCGCTGGGCGCCTGGCATCGCTACGCCTTCCTGGTCGAGCGCAGCAAACTCAACGACTACCCCAAACTCGGCGTTTGGCCAGACGCCTACTACATGACGGCCAACCTGTTCACCCTCAGCAGCTTTGCCGGCGCCGGCGTTTGGGCTTTCGAACGGCTGGCGATGTTACAGGGCCAGCCGGCGCGCCTGGTGCATTTCGACCTGCAAAGCGTCAACCCCGATTTTGGCGGCATGTTGCCCGCCGACCTGGATGGGCCGCCGCCGCCCCTGGGCGCGCCTGGCCTCTTTGCCGAAGTAGACGACGCCAGTTGGATCGGGCCGCTGGATGCCTTGCGCCTGTGGGAATTTCACGTGGATTGGACGGCCCCGGCCAACTCCACCTTTGGGCAGGCCGGGCAGCCCAACCAGATCCTGCCCACCGCGCCCTGGTCGCCGCTGCCCTGCACCGGTTTCACCCGCGACTGCATCCCCCAACCCAACGCCTCGGGCAACGCCTACCTGGATGCGATCGGCGATCGGCTGATGCACCGCCTGGTCTACCGCAATTTTGGCGATCATGCCACGCTGCTGGCCAACCATACGGTGGATGCCGGTAACGGGCGCGCCGGCATCCGCTGGTACGAACTGCGTCACACCGGCGCCGTTTGGGATATTCATCAGCAAAGCACCTACGCCGGCGATTGGACCGGTAGTACGGCGCACCGTTGGATGGCCAGCCTGGCCATGGACAACCGCGGCAACCTGGCCATCGGCTACTCCGCCTCCAGTCCCACCCTCTACCCGTCGGTGCGCTACATCGGCCGCCGCGCCGAAGACCCGCCTGGCGTCCTGCCGCGTCTGGAGACCTCGTTCGTCGAAGGAGGCGGCTCACAACTCTCCGACGCCTCGCGTTGGGGCGACTACAGCATGATGTCCATTGACCCCACCGACGACTGCACCTTCTGGTACACCAACGAATACTACGCCGCCAGCTCCGCCGCCGACTGGCAGACGCGCATCGGCGCCTTTCGTTTTGCTGGCTGCACCAGCCCGCCACAGGGCGCGCTGCGCGGCCAGATCGCCGCCGCCGGCAGCGGCCAGCCGCTGGCCGGCGCGTTGATCAATCTGCACGGCTACATCACCCTGACCGACGGCGCCGGCCGCTACCAGTTCGACGCCCTGCCGCCCGGCAGCTACAGCCTGCACGCCGCGGCCGCCGGCCATTCGTCTGGCCTGGCCGCTGTCACTATCGCCGCCGGCGCTGTGACCGTGCAAGACCTGACCCTGACGCCGCTGCCGGCGACGCTCCTCAGCGGCCGCGTGACCGACGGCGGGCTGCGCCAGGGCATGCCGCTCTACGCCCGGCTGCAGATCTCAGCGCCCGGCGTGACCCACACCGTCTTCACCGATCCCCAAACCGGCGCCTATCAGGCAACGTTGCTGCGCGATCAGCCGCATCAGATCGAAGTGATGGCCGCGGTCAGCGACGGCTACGAGCGCGTGACCCAGACCGTGACGCCCACCCTGGCCAACGCCGCGCTCGATTTCGCCCTTCCCACCGATGACTCATGCACCGCGCCCGGCTACCGGCGTGTCTTGGCCTATTTCGAAGATTTCGAAACCGGCGACGGCGGCTTCACCACCGAGGGCCCCACTTCGTGGGCCTGGGGCAGCCCCACTAGCGGGCCAGGCCGCGCCTTTTCTGGCATCAACCTATGGGCCACCAACCTCGCCGGCGCCTATCGAAACGACGAGGAAGGTTCCCTGATCTCACCCAACATTGACTTGAGCGCCCACGCCGGCGCCGCCATCATCGTCACCTGGCAGCAGTTCCTGGATTCGGAACGCGGTTACGATCTGGCCGAGGTGGCCGCCAGCAATGACGGCGGCGTTACCTGGACGCTGATCTATGGCGCAGTCTCCGGCCCAGTTGACCTGAGTTGGGCCGGGCAGCAGGCACAGCTTGGGCCGGACTATGCCGTGGCCAACTTCCGCCTGCGTTTCAGCTTTCGCAGCGATGGCAACGTCACCGCGCCCGGTTGGTACATTGACGACATCGGCATCGGCGCCGTCCCCCTGCCACCCACCACGACGTACTACCAGCAGGATTTCGAAGCCAACGACGGCGGGTTCAGCAAGATCTCGGTGCGCGGCGCCAGCAGTTGGGCATGGGGCGCGCCGACCAGCGGCCCCGGCGGCGCTCGTTCGGGCCGTTATGTTTGGGCCACCAACCTGAGCGGCAATTACAGCGACCGTGAGGATGGCTTCATCGTTTCACCACGCATTGATCTTTCGAGCCTGGCGGGACGTTCCGCACGGCTGACCTGGCAGCAGTGGCTGTTGACCGAGCCGTCGTTCGACTTCGCCGCCATCGGCGCCAGCAGCGACGACGGCGCAACCTGGACACGCGTCTACGGCCCGGTATCTGGCTCCGTCGCGCCAGCCTGGATCGAAACCTTCGTTGATCTGCCCGCCTCGTTCAGTGTAGCCAACTTCCGCTTCCGCTTCCGCCTGTATACCGATTCATCGGTAGTTTTGCCGGGCTGGTATGTGGATGATGCGAATGTCCAGAATACGCCGCCGGCCGTTTCACTGCCCTGCCTGGCGATGCCCGGCAGCCTGCTGACCGGCGCCGTGCGCGACGCCAACACCGGCCGCGGCCTTGCCAGCGCTGTGCTGCGCAACGAGGCGACGGGGCGCGCCATCAACACCTTGACGACGCCGGACGATCCCAATCTGGACGATGGCTTCTACCAGCTCTTTGCGGCGCAGGCCGCAGAGACCTGTTTCACCGCCACGGCGGCCGGCAGCTATGGCGCCGATCAGGCCTGCCTGCCCATCCCCGACAGGGCGACGCTGGCGCAAGATTTCCACCTCTCGGCCGGCCAACTGCACATCATCCCGCCGGCCGTCGCGGTCACCACGACGGTGGGCACGCCGCTGACGCTGACCCTGGGCCTGAGCAACACGGGCGCCCTCAGCTTGACCTTCAGCCTGCAGCAGATCAACCTGCCGCCGCCTGCCGCCGCCGGCGCCGTCGAAGCGCCGGCTGCGCCCCCTGAGACTTCTACGAATTCAGCGCCGGCGACGCAGATCCTGGCCGGCGGCCGCGTGCTGCGCAGTTGGCCCACTCGCCTGCCCTATGCGTGGGGTCTCGGCTTCGACATCGAAGCCGAGGATCTGTGGCTGAGCAACATCGGTATCTTCGGCGGATCGAACCGGGACTACCGCTTCCTGCCCAATGGCGAACAGACGCCAGATAGCATTGATGTCTCGGGCTGGGTTGGTTCTTTTGCCGCCGACATGGCCTTCGATCCGTTGACCAGCCATCTCTGGCAGGTCAACATGGGCGGTGACAACTGCCTGTACGAACTCGATCCGACGCGTCAGATCAGCACGGGACAACGCATTTGCCCGGCGTTTGGCGCGCCGCAGCGCGGCGTCGCTTTCGACCTGGGCAGCGGCGCCTTCTACACCGGTGGGTGGGACGAACAGATGCTGTACGAAGTGGACCGAGAGGGGCGCGTTGTGCGCTCGTATGCCACTGGCCTGGCCATTGCCGGGCTGGCTCTGAACCCGATGACGGGACACCTGTTTGTGATTGCCAACGCCTCGATGGGGCTGGATCTCTACGTGTTGGACGTGCGCCGCAATTTCGATGTCGTCGGCGGGTTCAACGTGGCAGGCTTCGATGCGTACTCGCAAGCCGGTCTGGACATGGACTGTGAGGGTCACCTGTGGGCGGTCAACACGACGACGCAGCGGGTCTATGAGATCGAATCGGGCGAGAGCAACGCCTGCGCCTGGCGAGAAATTCCCTGGTTGACGCTCAGCGCCCTGCAGGGAACGATTGGGCCGGGCCGCAGCCAGCCGCTGCACGTGACCTTCGACGCCAGCCTGCCGCCAGGCGTGTATCGGGCGCAACTGCATGTCCGCGATGACACGCCATATCGCACGCCCACCATCCCGATCATCTTGACGATCCTGCCCGTATCGTGACGGACGGCGGCAACGTCAGTCATTGCGCTGGTGGCTGGTCGGGCGGTTCGTTGCCTGCGATCTGCTGCGACAAAAAGGTGTTCAGCGCAGCCAGACTGGCAAAACCGCGACGCTGACCGCTGGTTGGATCTTCCAGGCTGAATCGCCAGACCGCCGTCTCGGCCATACGTTCCTGCCAGATGCGCAACAAAAAGGCGCGGTAGTGTGGTGATCGAGTCTGTGGCATCGTTGGTTCCCCCTCTTGACAGCACAATAGCGCATCATCGTAAAGAAATCGTGAATTGGCGTTTTCTGAGCTAATGTTCTTGGGATGAAAACCCGATGGAATTACGTTTAGCTTTCTTGGGTAAATTCGAAGTCTTGCTGGACGGCGTCCCCGTCACCGGCTTCAACACCAGCAAGACAACCGCACTCCTGGCCTTTCTGACGCTGGCGGGGCGGTCGCTGGCGCGCGATCGCCTGGCGGAGATGTTCTGGGGCGAAATGTCCGAAACCGACGCCAGGAACAACCTGCGCCAGTCGTTGGCCAACCTGCGCCATCTCCTGCCCGACCATCTGGTCATCACACGCGAGGCGGTTTCTTGTGACCGCACACAGCCGTTTTGGCTCGACAGCGAGCAGTTCGAGACTTGCCTGCGTTTGGCGGACGAAGCGGCGTCACAACAGGCGTCGGGGTCGCCCCATGACAACGCGGCCCGGCAGATGCGGTATCTGCAGCAGGCCATTGCGCTCTACCGCGGCGATTTTCTGGAAGGCTTTCATGTGCGCGAGGCGCCCGAATTCGACGAGTGGTTGACCTGGCAGCGTGAAACGCTGCGCGAACGTGCCCTGCAGGCGCTGAACACCCTGGCCAATCTCCACACCCAACGCCGTGAGACCGCCGCCGCCATCGCCTGTGTGCGCCGCCTGCTGGCGCTCGATCCCTGGCGTGAGGAGGCCCACTGCCAACTCATGCAACTGTTGGCGCGCAGCGGGCAGCGTTCGGCGGCGCTGGCCCAGTATCAAGCCTGCCGGCGCACGCTGGCCGCCGATTTGGGCGTCGAGCCGGCGTCGGAGGTCACGGCGCTGTACGAGCGCATCCGGGTGATGGGCGCAACGCCCCCCTTGCCGCCCCCAATGACCCCGTTGGTCGGGCGCAGCGCCGAACTGGATGCGCTCGGCGCACGTCTGGCCGACCCTGCCTGCCGCCTGCTGACGATCGTGGGGCCGGGCGGCATCGGCAAGACGCGGTTGGCGCTGGCGCTGGCCGAACGGACGCTGCAACGAGGCGATTTCCTCAATGGCGTCTGTTTCGTCAACCTGACCGCCGTCACCACGGCGCTCCACCTGTCGCTGGCGCTGTTGGATGCCCTGCAGGCGCCCGGCGGCAGCGGCGATCAGACCAAACGCCTGCTCGATTTTCTGCGCAATCGCGAACTGCTACTGGTGTTCGACGGGCTGGAACACCTGACGGCGGCACCGGAACTGCTGATGCAGATTTTGCAGCATGCGCCGCGCGTCAAAATCCTGATCACGGCGCGCATGAGGCTCGATCTGCGCAGCGAATGGGTCTTTCCGCTCGACGGCTTGCCGGCGCCGGCCGGCCATGCGGCGGATGAGGTAGAACGCGCCGATGCTGTGCAGCTCTTCGTTCAGAGTGCGCGCCGCCAGCAGCCGCAGTTTGCCCCCACACCCGCCGATAGCCGGGCGATCGTACGCATTGCGCGGCTGTTGGATGGGATGCCGCTTGGGCTGGAGCTGGCCGCGGCGCAAATCGACGCGCTGACCTGCGCCGAGATTGCCGACCAACTGACCAGCGCCAGCGATTTTCTGGCCGTCAGTTGGCCGGATGCCCCGCCCCGGCATCGCAGCCTGCGCGCTGTTTTCGATCACGCCTGGGGCTTTCTGACGCCCGCCGAGCAGATGGCGCTAATGCAACTGGCGATTCTGGCCAGTAGTTTCGATTTGGCGGCTGTGCAGGCGATCCTGGACGATGCCGCGCCGCTGCGGGCGCTGCTGGCCAGGTCATTGGTGCGCCGGCCGGCCGATGGGCGCTATGATCTGCACCGGGTGACGCGCGAATATGCGTGCGAAAAGTTGCGCGCCTGGCCCGGTCTGCATCAAACCGCCCAGGCGCGCCACGCCACCCACTTCGCCGCTTTTCTACAGGCGCGCGAACAACGCTTGAAAGGCGCCGGCGGGCCGGCGGCGCTGGCGGAGATCAGCGCCGTGCTGGCGGACATCGAGCGCGCCTGGCAGTGGGGCGTGACGCAGGTTGACATGCGGGTGCTGCAACAGGGCATGGAAAGCCTGCTGGTCTACTACGATTTGCGCAGCCTGTTCGAGGAGGGATACGCCATCTTCAAGACGGCGGCGACGGCGGTCGAGGCGGCGGCGACGGCGCAGCCGGCCCGCGTCGAACTGGCGCATCTGCTGGCCTCGCTGCGCATCCGCCAGGGTTGGATGGACTTTCGCCTGGCACGCTTCGACCAGGCGCAGCGCCTGATCGAACAGGGGTTGGCGTTGTTCGAGCGGGTGGGAACTGGCGCCGATCTGGCTTATCCCTACCTTTTCCTGGGCGCAGCGGCGTTTGGACGCGGAGAACTGGCGCAGGCCTTGCAGTTGTTCGAGCGCAGCCTGGCGCTGTACCGCGCCGCCGGCGACCGTTGGGGCATGGCGGGGGTGTTGGGCAACCTGGGCGAGGTCTGCACTGGGCTGGGCGATGCGGCGCAGGCACTGGTTTTTCTGCGCGAAGGGTTGCAGGCCGCGCGCGCCGATGGCGATCCGAGCATGTTGGCGCACACGATGAACAATCTGGGCAGCGCGCTGGCCCTGGCAGGCAATCTGGCCGAAGCCGAAACGCTGCTGCAGGAGAGTATTGACCTCAGCTTGACGCACAGCTACCCCTATCTGAGTGTGATGGGGATGCGCAAGCTGGCCTCTGTCTATGTGCGGCAGGGCGCGCCGGCGCACGTGCGCACGACCTATCAGCGCGCCCTGCGCCTGGCGCTGGAAAGCCGGATGGACGATCTGACGCTGCTCGTCATCAGCGAGGCGGCGACGCATGTCCTGGCGCACGACGATCCGCTCAGCGCCGGCGCCTGGCTGACGTTCGTGATGGGTCAGCGGGACGCCAGCCCCGAAACGCGGCGCAAGGCGGCGACGCAACGCGCTGCCCTGCTGCAATCGGCGCCCATGTTGGCCGAGGAACAGATCAACGCGTTGGCGGCCACGCTGACGCTAGAAGGGGCGATAGAAGGGGCGATAGAAGGTGCGATAGAAGGTGCGATAGAAGGGGCGATAGAAGGGGCGATAGAAGGGGCGATAGAAGGGGCGCTGGACGCGTTCGGCGGGGGCGCATCGGCGTCGTGAAGGGGCGATGTGCGTGGCGCAACCCGGTGAATTGCGCCACGCACATCAGATCATGCCAACTCGCGCGTGAAGGGCGCGGCGCAGAGCTTTGGCTCGCGGGCGGCGCGCACCTCGTCCAGGCGGCCGACGGGGGTGAAGTGCGGCGCATCCTTGAGCAACTGCGGATCCTCGATGGCCTCCTGCTTGATTTGCAGCAGCGTCTCCACGAAGTTGTCCAGAGTTTCTCTACTTTCGGTTTCGGTCGGTTCGATCATCAGCGCCTCGCGCACGATGAGCGGGAAGTAGACGGTGGGCGGGTGAATACCATAGTCCATCAGGCGCTTGGCAATGTCCATCGTGTGAATCGTGGGCGCTTCGGCGAGGATGCCCTGCGCCACGAACTCGTGCATACAGGTGCGGTCGCTGTGCGGAATCGGGTAATGCCCCTTCAGGCGCGCCTGCACGTAGTTGGCGTTGAGCACGGCGTTGCGGCTGACGTCGCGCAGCCCTTCCTCGCCCAACATGCGGATGTAGGTGTAGGCGCGCACCAGCATGGCGAAGTTGCCCGCAAAGCTCTTGATGCGCCCGATGCTGTGCTCCGGCATCCTCCACACCATCATGTATTCTGCGCCGATATCCTCGTCGGGCGGTGTGCCGACGATGGGGCCAGGCAGATAGGGCGCCAGGGCGGCGCTGCAGCCGACCGGACCAGCGCCCGGCCCGCCGCCGCCGTGCGGCGTGGTGAAGGTCTTGTGCAGGTTGAAGTGCATCACGTCGAAGCCCAGTTCGCCTGGCTTGACGATGCCCAGAATGGCGTTGAAGTTGGCGCCGTCGCCATAGACCAGGCCGCCCACCTCGTGCACCATGCGAATGACTTCGAGGACGTGTTCTTCGAACAGGCCAAGCGTGTTGGGGTTGGTCAGCATCAGGCCGATGATCTCACGCCCGTTTTGCTCCAACTGCGCCTTGAGCGCGTGCAAGTCCACATTGCCGCGGGCGTCGCTTGGAATCTCGACCGCCTGCAGGCCAGCCATGGCGCTGGATGCCGGGTTGGTGCCGTGCGCCGAGTCGGGCACCAGGATCTTGGTGCGCTGCGTTTCGCCCCGGTCGTAGAGGTAGTTGCGCATCATCAGCACGCCGCTCAGTTCGCCCTGGGCGCCCGCCGCCGGCTGCAAGCTGACGGCGGCAAAGCCGCTGATCTCCGCCAGATGGGCCTGCAGATCGTACATCAGTTTCAGAGCGCCCTGGATGTCTCTGGCCTCCATGTGCGGATGCACGGTGCTGAAACCGGGCAGCCGCGCCGCCTTCTCATGCACCTTGGGGTTGTACTTCATCGTGCAGGAGCCAAGCGGATAGAAGCCGGTGTCTATGGAGTGATTCTTCTGCGAAAGGCGCACGAAATGACGCATGACGTCAATTTCAGCGACTTCGGGCAGTCCCAGGTCGTCCGGGTCGCGCAGCCAACTGGCGGGCGGTAAGTCCTGCAAGGGCACATCGAGCGCCGGCAGACTGGCGCCGATGCGACCGGGTGAGCTGAGGTCGAAGATGAACGGCTCGACGCGTGAACGGGCGGTTTGCGCAGTCGTGTTCGGACGAGTCATGAGATCACCTCCTGGGTCGCATCTACCTGGTCGCTTTCGATGTCGAGATCGGGGAAAGGCGCGCTATGCGGAATACCGATCTTGACCAACCTGGCGCTGTGGTTGATCTCCTCCAGCGCCGCGGCCAACTGCTCGATGTCGCTGTGCGACACGGTTTCGGTCACGCAGACCAGCATGGCCCGGCCAAGCTCTGGATAGTCTTGACTCAGATCGTAGCCGCCGATGATGCCGTATCTCTGCAGCAGCATTCCGCTGACGCTGGAGGCCGGCCAGGGGCAGTTGACGATGAATTCCTTGAAGAACGGCGCGCCCTGGCGCACCTGGAAGCCGGGCACGGCAGCGATGCGCTGTGCGGCGTAGTGCGCCTTGTGATAGCAGAGTTCGGCCACCCGGCGCAGGCCGTTTTTGCCCAGGGCGGACATGTAGACAGCCGCCGCCAGGGCGACAAGCCCTTGATTGGTGCAAATGTTCGATGTCGCCTTTTCGCGCCGGATGTGCTGCTCGCGCGTGCTCAGTGTCAGGACGAAGCCGCGCTCGCCGTCCACGTCCACCGTCTCGCCGATGATGCGGCCGGCGCTGCGGCGCACATGCTCGTTCTTGCAGGCAAAGAAGCCCAGGTAGGGGCCGCCAAAGTTGAGCGAATTGCCCAACGACTGCCCTTCACCACACACGATGTCGGCGTCGTAGCTGCCGGGCGCCTGCACCAGCCCCAGGCTGATCGGGTCGGCGACGACGATCAGCACGGCGCCGGCGGCATGCGCGGCGGCGGCCAACTGACGCAGGCGCGCCGGGTCGTACAGGCGGCCCAGGAAGTCGGGATTTTGCACGATGACCGCCGCCGTGTTGGCGTCGAGCTGCGTTTGCAACTGATCGAGATCAACGCCCGGCCTGTCACCTGCGAAGACGACGCCCATGCCCTGCACGTAGGTGCGGGCCACGGCGCGATATTGCGGGTTGACGTAGTGCGAAACCAGCACCTTCTTGCGCTTGAGGCGCCCGATGTTGAGCGCCATGATGACCGCTTCGGCCAGGGCCGTCGCGCCGTCGTAGTGACTGGCGTTGGAAACATCCATGCCGGTCAGGGCGCAGATCATGCTTTGATACTCGAAGATCGCCTGCAGCGTGCCTTGACTGACTTCGGGTTGATAGGGGGTGTAGGCGGTGTAAAACTCGCTGCGGCTGATGACGGCATCCACGATGGACGGGACGAAGTGATTGTAGGCGCCGGCGCCCATGAAACAGGGCATGGCGCCGGCGTTGGCGTTCTGGTTGCCGAGCGACTGGAGCTCTTGCAGGATTTCGTATTCGCTGATGGGCGCCGGTAGATCGAGCCGTGGGAAGCGATGGCTGGTGGGCACATCGTGAAAGAGATCGTCGGCGCTGGCCACGCCGACCGCCGCCAACATGCGCTGGCGGTCGGCATCGGTATTGGGGATGTAGCCAGGACTGAAGTTCATGGCGTCGCCTCCTTGCGTATTCGCCTGTCGGTTAGTGGGTGCGCGTGGCGCAGTACGCGTCGTAGGCCTCCGGCGTCATCAGGTTGTCCAGCTCGCTGGCGTCGTCTGGCTTCAGTTGAAAGAACCAGGCGTCGCCAAACGGGTCGGCGTTGACCATTTCCGGGGCGCTTTCCAGCGCCTGGTTGACGGCGATGACGACGCCGCTCAGAGGTGCATAGATGTCAGACGCCGCCTTGACCGATTCGACGGTGGCGCACTGGTCGCCCTGGGCAAAGCGTGCGCCGACAGCAGGCAGTTCGATGTACACCACGTCGGAAAGGGCATTCTGGGCGTAATCGCTGATGCCAATGACGGCGACATCGTTCTCCAGGCGCACCCATTCATCGGACTTGGCATAACGGGCCTTGGGGTCGAGTTTGTAGCTCATGGTAATCTCCTTGATCTTGACTGACAGGTCTGTTGGACTGGACGATTGGCTGACTCAGCGGCGATAGGCCGGTGTATAGAAGGGCGTTTTGACCACGACGGCCTTTTTGGGCGCGTCTCGGATCACAATTTCGATCTGGCTGCCCAACGCCGCATGCGACGCCGGTACGTAGGCCAACCCCACGAAACGGTCGGTCGTCGGCGATTTCATGCCGGTGGTGACGACCCCCACCACCTGGCCGCCGAGCGCCACGGGGTATTCGGCGCGCGGCACCCCGCGTTCTACCATCTCGAAGCCGACCAGACGCTGCGCCGGGCCTTCGAGCTTGATCTTGAGTAGGGCGGCGCGGCCAATGAAGTCTCCCTTCTTGAAGCTGACGGCCCAACCCAAACGGGCGCTGATGGGATCAATGCGGGCATGGATTTCGTGCCCGTAGAGGGGCAGGCACGGTTCGAAGCGCAAGGAATCACGCGCCGCCAGGCCGCAGGGCAGGATTCCTTCCGGCTGACCCGCCGTCAGAATGGCGGTCCACATGGCGGTTGCCTGGGCCGCGGGGAAGAAGAGTTCGTAGCCGTACTCCCCCGTGTAGCCGGTGGCGCCCAATAGCGCCTCGACGCCGTTGACGCGGGCATGGGCGCAGGTGTGGAAGGGCACTGCGGCCAGATCGAGGTCGGTCAGTTTTTGCAGGATGGCCTGCGCCTTGGGGCCTTGCAGGGCCAGCATGTAGGTTTCGTCGGAGATGTCGCGCACGCTGACGTTCATGCCAACGGCGTGCGCCTGCATCCATTCGACATCTTTCTTGCGGTTGGAGGCATTGACGATCACCCACCAGGTTTCGGATGCGACGCGGTAGATGAAGATGTCGTCAATGACGCTGCCGTCGGCGTAGCACATCAGGCTATAGCGTGCGCCGCTGATCGCCATCGTGCTGACGTCGCTGACCTGGATGTACTGCAGGAATTCGAGGGCATCTGGCCCGGTTACAACGACCTGGCCCATGTGGTCAATGTCGAACAGGCCAGCGGCGTCACGCACGCGCCGGTGTTCTTCCAGCGGGCCGGTTGGATACTGCACCGGCAATTCCCAGCCGGCGAAGTCTACCATGCGCCCGCCCGCGGCCACATGGGTTTCGTACAACAAGGTTCGGTTCATCCTGGCGCTCCTTTCTTTTGGCGATACGCTGACCGGGGACGACAAAAAGGAATCGGGCTGCTATCGCGTGCGATACCAGCCCGATTCCCTCTGTCCTGGCCACCTGAGAGATTTTCGCCGCGCATGGCGGAAAGTTGCCCCGTCGGTGCGACGGCGCGGCCATTTTGGCCCCGCCGCCGGCTCTCCAGAGTGCTGTCCCAGCGCGATCTTTTTGCCTGAGAGATTGCCCGCCTGCCCCGGTAAGCTGGTCGGAGTGCCCCTTCGGCGACCCAACGTGTGACCTTGGGTGCTCTCTCGCGCTGATCATTCAGCTTCGCTATTGTTGGTAGATGCGGGAGACTGCGGATGTCGCCTGTCTGGGCTTATCTTAACACACGTTGCCCCTGGTGTCAATGCCTGGGAGCTGGTGATTACCCACAAGTCATCTGAGATTTGAAAAGCTCCATCATCTGTGGC
>CAZOLV010000066.1:0-31488 GCA_964580725.1 uncultured Anaerolineae bacterium
TTGCGCCGCATGTGCGTTTCCAGTACACGCCAACGCGTACGCCGACACCAACGCGTACTCCAACGTTGACGCGTACTCCGACGCCGACACGCACGCCGACGCGCACGCCGACGCGCACGCCGACGCGCACGCCGACGCGTACGCCCACGCGTACGCCCACGCGCACGCCCACGCGCACGCCGACGCGCACGCCGACGCGCACGCCCACGCGCACGCCGACGCCCACGCCTACCCCCACATCTTCAAACCACTGGTTGTTTCAAGGACGCCTGCAATTATCGAATGGAAGCCCAATTCGGGGCTATGACTATGTACAACTGTGGGGGTCGAATCATCCCACGAATTTCGAGCGGTTTTTGCTGAATGGCGTCACCAACGCATCGGGATATTTCGACCTGCAAGTGACCGGCGTCAGCTTCACCTATTACCATCTATGGCTTGAGCCGGTTTCGCAACCGTACCAGTTTTCTTCTGCACAGGCGGGACCAGGTGGCGTTGTGGTTTCGAACCGTTGGATTCGCTATGGCAATGTAGCGCCCGGACATTACGCGGGCAACACCTTCACACTCATTGCTGGCGGCGCCGCAGCGCCCTCCAGCACTGGGCGCCATACGATTCACGACAACAACTCGCAGGGTTTGACCTCTCACAATGTTGACCTTGCGTACTTCGATACGCCTGGTCAGCCGAAAACGACCCGTGACGTAACCGGCGAGCGACGTCTTGTGCAACATCTGGCTCGCCAGGCTGTCAGATAGGATCTGGTGGATCGGAAGAGAGAGAACGTCCATGGAAGAAACTCAAATCATGCAACAATCGGTTGTGTGGGCGGTGCTGCACAGCGCCTGGATTGGCGGACACAGCGATACGCTCCCTTTGACCCGCCCCCATCTGCGGCTGGGGCGCGGTCTCGACAACGATATCGTGATCGAAGACCCCGCCATTTCCACCCATCACCTGGAAATCATCGCCCGTGATGGCGTCATTCAGGTGTGCGACTTGGGGTCGCGCAACGGCTCGCGCATCGGTTCACAGCCGCTGCAACCGCGCCAGCCGGCGACGGTTGGATTGGGCGCAAAGATCATGTTGGCGGGGCGACTGGAGTTGCATCTCCTTGCGCCAGATTTTGCCATGCCGGCTGTGACCATGCCGGACCGTGTGTACCTCAAAGCCAGGCCGATGCCCGGTCTTGTCATCTGGCCGCGCGGAGGCACACTCATCCATCTGGCCCTGGACGATCAGCCGGTTCAGATTGGGCGCGGCAGCGAAAACGATGTGGTTGTCAATCACGCGGCTGTGTCTCGACAGCACGCCGAAATCGTGCGACAGCCCAATGGTTGGCTCCTGCGCGACCGGGACAGCCGGCACGGCTTGCGTTTTGGTGATCAACGCGTCAAGGAAAAACTACTGGAACCAGGCGATACCTTCTTCATTGCCGACCAGGTCATGCTCCAGTGTCGCCTGTTGGGGTTCGTCAGCCAGGACATGGCCGTTTGGCGCAAACAAAGCCAGGCAGTCGTGCAAGAC
The DNA here is from genome assembly GCA_964580725.1 of uncultured Anaerolineae bacterium. Taxonomy (GTDB): domain Bacteria; phylum Chloroflexota; class Anaerolineae; order SSC4; family Amarolineaceae; genus Amarolinea. Next base: position 1,528 of record CAZOLV010000066.1, read on the forward strand.
ACACAGATGATCGAGGTGGGCCAACGCTCCACAATCCGCATTGGGCGGGCCGAAGACAACGACATCAGACTGTCCGACAACCGAGTCTCGCGCTATCACGCCGTCATCGAGAAGGTGGGAATGCGCCATCGTCTGCGCGATTTGCGCAGCGACAATGGAACCTTCGTCAACGGTAAGCGCGTCGAACGCGAGAAGATGATCAACGACGGCGATACGATTCAACTGGCCAATGTCAGGCTGCGCTTCACTGGGAATGCGCTCCATCAGGCTGCTGAGGATCAGCATGGACTGCGCCTTGATCTATATCGCCTCAACAAGCAGATCGGTCACAACAAGAATCTGCTGCAGGACATTTCACTCTCGATTCCTGCCTGCAAATTTGTGGCTCTGGTGGGCACAAGCGGCGCCGGCAAATCTACACTGCTGGACGCCATCAATGGCTTTCGCCCGGCGTCTAGCGGACGGGTGCTCATCAACGGCGTGAGCCTGTACGATCACTTCGACGCCTTCCGCACCGAGCTTGGGTATGTGCCCCAGGATGACATCATGCATCGTGAACTGACCGTGTTCGAAGCGCTCGATTACGCCGCACAGTTGCGCATGCCTGCCGATACCAGCCCACAGGAACGACATCGCCGTGTTGCCGAAGTATTGCAGGAGCTCGATCTGGGCGCACAAAAGGGTTTGCCCATTCATAAGCTGAGCGGAGGACAACGCAAACGCGTGAGCATTGGTATCGAGCTGCTCACCAAACCGCGCCTCTTCTTCCTGGACGAAGCAACCTCTGGCCTCGATCCGGGCACCGAGGCCGAATTGATGCAGCTTCTGCGTGATCTGACCAGCAATCCGGCCGATGGGCGCACGATCATTCTGATTACGCATGCGACGAAGAACGTCAGTCAATGTGACCTGGTGATCTTTCTGACCAAAGGGGGGTACCTGGCGTTTTATGGCGAGACTGAAGAGGCGCTGACTTACTTCGAGCAGTATCGCAGCCAACAGCAAAAACGCCTCAAACCCTATTTCGAGTTCGACGACATCTACGATTTGCTCGATCCAGACAAGACGCTTGGTTCCAGTGCGACCGAGCAACAAAAACTGGCCGCTGCTGCCCAATGGGCGCAACGTTATCGCCAGTCCCCTTACTACCGCAAACACGTTGTCGAACCACTGCAGCAGATGAGCAGCGGACATGGGGCAAAACGCACCGATCCGGACGTACGCAGACGGCCGCAGGCCTCTGCTTTGCGCCAGTTTGGCATTCTCAGTGCTCGTTACTGGTCGGTCATGCGTCGTGACCCCAAGAGCCTGGCCATTTTGCTGCTACAGGCGCCGATCATTGGTCTGACGTCGTTCGTCAACGCCAACCAGGCCATTTTCAACCGGGACGATGGCAACCCTGTGAAGGCGCTCACCACCATTTTCCTGGTCGTCATCATCGTGCTGCTCTTTGGTACGGTCAATTCTGCGCGCGAATTTACCAAAGAAATCCCCGTCTATAAGCGGGAGCGTATGGTCAATCTGCAGATTGCGCCCTATATTCTGAGCAAGGTGTTCGTCGGCATTCTTTTCTGCCTGTATCAGGTGGCGACCTATTTGCTCATCTCGCTGTTGTCCACTGATTGGCCTGAGATGCCCCTCGGGGACTGGTCTGCGATCTACCTCTCGTTGACGCTGGCCAGCGTGTCGGGGGTCATGCTTGGGCTTCTGTTGTCTTCTCTGTCGAGTACGGATGGTCAGGCGGTTGCCCTGATCCCCGTGATTCTGATTCCCCAGTTCATCTTCGCTGGCGTTCTCATGCCTGATCTGGTCAAGAATGCGCCAGCGCTGTCGCAAATTGCAACCAGCAAATGGGCTGTGGCTGCTCTGGCAACGATCACCGAAGCAGACAGGGCGGGAGAAACCCAGATGGAGAGCCACAAGCCCGATCTCAGCGCCCAAGAGCAGCAGGCGCGCCAGGCATGTGAATTGCAGATACAGCAAACCATCCGTGAGGAGACCGAACGTATCGTCAACGAGCGGCTAGAGGCCGAAACCCAAAAGGCGCTTGGCCCAGCGGTGGAGCAGGAGACCGACCGCATCGTACGCGCACAGAGCGAGTCGGCGCAGAACAAGGCGGAGGCCGAAGCGCGCCGTCGGGGCGGAATCTTCGTGACTGAACAGGATGTGCGCAATGCGCGCACGCGCGCCGCCAGAGAGGTCGAAAGCAAACGTCCGCAGATTCGGGAATCGGTGCGTGCGCAGATGGAACCGCAGGTACGCCTGCAGGTGCGCGAAGGGCTGACCAACTCCGTGCGCCCGGAAGTCGAGCGGCGTGTGCGAGAAGAAGCAGCCAGAACAGGCCAGAACTGCGATCAAATCGTTGTGCAGATGCCGGAGATTCCCGACGCTGTAAGCCAGTTGCCCGCGGAGATGTTCGACACAGCGCCAGCGAAGGCGTGGGGTGCGATGACCATGATCATGGCGGTCATTCTGGGAGCGATTTTTGTGTTCCAGTATCGCAAGGACGTGCGCTAGGCCAGGGGTGAAACCGTGATGACCAGCAATGGCAATCGAGCCAGAAAGATCGAATCGTTCGATGTCTCATTCTCGCCGTGGGTGCAGTTCGAGATTTCACTGGGTTCCGATCTTGGCCAGATCCGGAAGAATCAAGAGGATGCCATTGGCTGGTATGTGGCCCATGATCGCGACTTGCTGGCAGATAAAGGCGCAATCTTCGTTCTGGCCGACGGTATGGGCGGACATGCATCGGGCGAGGTTGCCAGCCAGATGGCCGTCGCCGCTGTGACAACAGCCTATTTGCGTGCTTCATCGTCAGATACGGCCAATGCACTCAGAAATGCCCTCGGCGCAGCCGGCCGTGTGGTGTATGAGGCCAATCAGCAGAGGGCGAGTGGTCTGGCTCGTATGGGGACGACAACCACGGCGGTCGTGCTGCGCCATCAGGACCTGTACATTGCTCACGTGGGCGATAGCCGAGCCTATCTGGTGCATGAAAAAGGAATCCGACAGTTGACACGCGACCATACGTGGGTACAGGAACAAATCCGACTGGGCCGGTTGTCGCCGACGCAAGCGCGTTCCCATCCGCGTCGCAACATCATCACACGCGCACTCGGACAACGCCGGACCATCGATGCCGATCTCTATGCCATCGAACGTCTGGCGATTGGGGATGTCTTACTGATGTGTTCGGACGGACTGACGAATTACGTCTCCGACCGCGAGATTTGTCACACCGTGGTGGAGTATGCCGCTCGGGAGGCCGTGGTCAAGCTGCTCGATCTGGCCAATCAGCGCGGCGGTGGAGACAACATCAGTCTAATTGTGATCAAAAGACAAGGCATCTCGGCGGTGACGTTTCGAAAGTGGGTACATTCTCTGATCGAAGGAGGTTTCCAATGATCTCGCTGCTTCTTGGCTCGCTGCTGTCGCAGGCCAAGCCGATTCACCAATTGATCGGCCCTGTCATTGTCAGGACCATTGAGTTACAGACCGATACAATCCTGATCTTCCTGTTGTTTTTGATCGTGCTGTTGTTAGGCGTCGTGATCGCGATGATCGCCCACACGCTGCGAACGTCACCGCCTTCAGAATCCAGAAAACTCTCGGCATCCGCAGTGCGCACGTTGCACACGCCCACGGGAGCGCGGCGCATGGCGGTCAGCCCTGACCGCGCCGGTTTCGTACGCACGATGATTGAGGACACGCCCACACCGCCGCCTGTTCTTCGCCAATATGTGACATGGCCGCGCACAGAAGGACTGATACCAAACACGCAGCGGGCTGCCGTGTTGATAGATCGGCGCAACCCCCATGTGAGATACGATATCTCCTGGCCGATCATCTACATCGGGCGCGCCGCCGGCAACACGCTGCAAGTGTCTGATCTGCTAGTTTCCAGACAACATGCCTGTTTACGCCAGGAACCGCAGGGCTACTGCCTGTTCGACCTGCAGAGCGCCAACGGTACCTATGTGAACGGGCAGCGCGTCAATCGGACGTGTTTTCTTGCCGACGGAGACATGGTTACGTTTGGCCAGACGCAGTTCATCTTTCGTCAGTTTGCATAACGCTCATTAGCCATGAAACGTTTACTCTTGATCAACCCTGCACTACATGCCGGCGGAGGACGCGTCCCGAACGTGGCAGGTGCGTTTTCGATGGAGCCATTGGCGCTGGCCTATGTGGCTGCCCTGACTCCACCCGATTGGCAGGTGACGATCTGGGACGAAGTCATGAACCCAGGAGCGGCGCCGGTTGACGCAGATCTGGTTGGGATCAGCACGATCACGGCCACTGCGCCGCGTGTGTATGAACTTGCGGCTCGCTTTCGGCGAGCGGGAATTCCGGTCGTCTTGGGTGGCCCCCACCCGACCATGCTGCCCGATGAGGTGGCGCGTTATGCGGATGTTGTTTTCATTGGTGAAGCAGAAGGAGGCTGGCCGCGCCTGATCGAGGACTTCGAGTCTGGTCGTCTTGCGCTGCGTTACGAGGGGATTGCACCTGCGGCGTCGTGCCATCTTCTACCGCGACGCGACTTGTATCGTCATCGTTACGTGGTCAATCTGATTTCGGCCTCACGCGGTTGTCACTACCGTTGTGAGTTCTGTTCGATCTGGAAACGCGAGCAGGGGCGCTTGCGTCTGAGACCTATCGAGGATGTCTGGGCCGAACTGGCCGTCTTACGCCGCAGTTGGGCCACTCTGTTCACCGATGACAATATCATTTCTGACAGAGACTGGGCCTTAGCGCTGTTTCGCGGCGTCGCTGAACGCAAGATGGGACATCGTTTTGCCGTTCAGGCTTCTCTGAGTATCGCCGATGATGACGAGTTACTATTCTGGCTGCATCGCGCCGGATGTTTTGCAATCATGACCGGTCTGGAATCGGTCAGCACGGAGAGTCTGCGTGTGATGCGCAAGGGGGTCAATCTACGTATCGGGCCAGATGCTTATGAACAGAAAATCGCCCAAATCCATGCACACCAATTGATCGTGGCTGGTACGTTCATGTTTGGCAATGACGGCGACGGGCCAGACATCTTTGATCGTACCGTCAGTTTTGTCAAGGAGGCGTCGGTTGATCTGGCCCATTTTGGGATTCTGGTGCCAGACCCAGGAACCGATCTGCACTTCCGTTTACAGAAGGAGGGCCGACTCATCTTTACATCTTATCCCGAGGATTATCGGCGGCATCATTTGGGACAGGCGCTGTTCGTCCCCACCCAAATGACTGTCCAACAACTCGAACGCGGCGCCCGCTGGGCCGCCCACGAAATTGGGCGTTGGCCCATTGTTCTACAACGTGCATGGCGCACCTGGCGCCAGACACGCAGCATGGCAGCCGCCCTGATCGCTTTGACCTGGACGCGTTCCGGTCTCTATGCACGCACCAGGAATGACACGCTCTCTGCGCTGCGCTAAAGATGGTTGATCTTGTGCGGGCGGACAGAGACGACTCGATCTCAAGAATGTCGAACATGGAGGGTGATGCAATGAGCTCAACTTTGGTCATTCAGGACTCAGCAGGACATGAATACCCGGTCGAAGGGCCGCTGAGTATTGGGAGGTCTTCGCAAAACTCGATTCCGATTCAAGAACCGCTAGCTTCGCGAACCCATGCCGTGGTATTCCCGAATCAGGGGGTGCTGTGTGTTCGAGATGAAAACAGTACCAATGGGACGTTCGTCAACAATACGCGCATCAACGGCGTCACGCCGCTCAATGTAGGAGATCAAATCCGCATTGGCAGCACAGTGTTCAAAGTAGCGCAGGCGAGTGGCCGGATGCGCCCCCAAGATGCTCAAACCTACGCGCCATACGCAGCCGCGGCCGCCAGCAACCCCAACGCGTGTCCGGGCTGCCACCAGACGGCCTCCGTCACAAGTGCAGCCAACGCCCAACTGGCGATGCCGCAGAAACCAAGCAACACGCTGGTCAAGCTGATGACGGTCTCGGCTGTTGTTATATCAATTCTCACCGGTCTGATGTTTCTCAGCCTGGTCGGATCGGCGCTGCTTGGCGGCTCATTGTCTGGGGCCCTTTCCGACTATGGGGGCTACGGGGGCGCCCTGGCTCTATTGTCGTGGTTACCGGTGCTGATCTTGACGCCAATACTGGCCGCGATGGCTATCCCGCCCTGGGTGATGCGCAATTACCTCGCACGTCTCTACAACCAGCAACTCGAAGACTGGCAGCGCGCCCAGGGACGATGGGATAACGTCCTGTATTGCGAGCAGTGCGCCGGTGTTTTCATGCCCGGTCAGAGACGTCTGGTGCCGCTCGAACATCTGCAGGCGTTTCTCTACCAAATCTTCAGGGAGCGAACGTATATGGGAATTTCGTTCTAGCCAAATATCGGGCGCGGCAGCGCTTAGCAAGGAATAAAAATGAGCACAACACTGCACGATGAAGAAGATTCGCCCACTCAACCTTTGCCCGTCTTACGGGGCGGACCAAGATCGCCGCCAGACGCCGAGACAGTTGCCGCGTTGCCGCGCCAGCCGGAGCAGGTCAATGAGAATGCCGGCGCGGCCGCCACAGCAGCCTGGCTGGCGGAGGCGCTTCAAGAGACTGAGCCGAATCAGGCCCGGACACAGATCGCCCCCGACAGCAGTGCCGCGGCGGTTGTCCCCCCTACATCCTCCACACCTGCTCTGGCTTCGCCGGCATTTCCCACTGCTGAAGCCCGGCTGGAACATATCACACCGCAACCGCAGCCAGCGCCAGCAAACGTAACGTCGGCGCCTGTTAAGATCACGCCGGCTGCGTTTCCGGCGGTGGCTGCAACCGTGCGTCAGCCAGCTCGCGGCATCTCCTGGCTGGCGTTGGCTGTTGCCGGTATTTCACTGTTGTTGAATATCATCATCATCGCCAAACTCCTGCAGGTGCAGGGTCAAGTCAAGAGCGGTGTGGATCAGGCCATCGCTCAACTGGAGGGAATGTGTAGCGGCGATTCGCCTTCCATCGTATTCCCGATTTCGCAGACGATTCGCTTTCAGGGCGAAATTCCCATGCCGCCGGGCTTGGTGATTCCATTCAAGGGCAACATTCCCTTCAACACGACTTTGCGCGTCGAAGCTTTTCCAGGGGGGCCGGTAATCAATGTACCGATCAATACCGTCGTGCCTGTAGACACTAAAGTCCCAATACCTGGCGGAATCGTCATTCCCGTTGATACGACGATTCCGTTTCGACAGGATATCCCGATTGACCTGTGCACCGAGTCGAGCCCCTTTGGCGGAATTCTACGCAGTCTGATTACAGAACTGCGTGTCTTGCAACGTCGTTTCTGATCTTGGTCGCCGCTCAACCAGTGGGTGACTGCAAACTGCTATCATGGGCGCAACCTGTGTGTGCAGACCCGAACGACGGCAGTGGCAACGCTGTCCTTGGACTGATGGTTGAGCGGCGACGATGCCGAATTCACTTTCTTGGAGGTGTCAGAATGTCACGCTCGAACTCACGGAACACGATCATCCTGGTGTTGGTCGCAATCATTCTGCTCGGCGTTGTTGCCGGCATTTTGATTGCTAATCGAATGCGAGCCGACCAGAATTCGCCCGATGTCGTCTTGCCCAACAGTACCGGCGCGCCGTCTACGCAACCCGGCACAGGCATCTCAGAGTCACCCACCGTTACCCTGGCTCTGGGAACGCCAGCGCTGCCGCAGCGAACGCTTGTCGCCAACGGTTCGGTAGAGAATGACACGGGCATTGCCATTCTTCCTACTGTTTCACTCAGCGGCAGCCGTCGTTACGCGCTGGTCATTACATCGCAAGCCGGCGCTCTACCGTTGACCGGATCTTACTCCCGTGGTAGTATTGACCCCAAGATCGCCATTGACGTGATGAGTGAGGTCAAAGGCTCGACCCCCTGGGAACAAGAAATCGAACCGCCAGCCCCAGACTCGCGTACCTGGACGCTTGGCGTCTCTGTTTCTACGACCCTTGGCAAGAACATTCGTGTACAAGTGTGGGACATCGGACCCCGCTAGAACCCGGTTCGATACCCAACAAACACAACGACGAACGATGGGAAAGCCAATGAAACTCGCATCAGGAGTTTGTGTTGGCAAAGGAGAGAAAGATGTTCGATAATCTGATGACCTTCATTCGGAACAATCCCTTGCCTGCAGTTCTGGTCGGGATTGCGGTTTTGTTGTTCCTCGTGCTGGCGGTTCTGATGATTGTCTGGTTGCGCCGACAGAACCGTGCGAAGGATGTTTCATGGACGCCGCAAGGCGCTGAATTCACCGTTCCCCAGGGCGTCACATCAGGCGTTCCGGCGTCGTTTAGCTCTGCCAAGACCAATGTTGGCGATGCGCCAGTGGGCGGATTCGGCGCAACCTCGGGAAGCGCTTTTGGCCCGACAGCAGCACCCAGCGCAGGCTCAACTCCCTATTTCAATCCCGGCGCTGGCGCGGGTCCAACTCCCTATTTCAACCCCGACGCTGGCGCCGGCCCATCTCCCTTTGCGGCTGCACCGCCCGCACCTGCTCCGCCTGGCGGCCCCGGCGGGGCCGGCACAGTCGTCCTCGAACGCACATCCAAACCCAAGCACGCCGCGGTCCTGATTGATCGGAAAGACGTTTCCAGACGTTTCGATTTGCGTTCCGAGACCGACATCGGACGAACTCAGGGCAACGCGCTTGTTCTTCCCGATACTACTGTCTCGCGCCAGCATGCACGTATCCGGCTGCAGGGCGATCATTTCGTTTTGTTCGACTTGGACAGCGCCAATGGGACATTCGTCAACGGTCAATCTGTACAGCAGCCCAAGACACTGACCGACGGCGACATCGTCCGCTTTGGAGATGTGGAGATGGTGTTCAAGCAGTTGACGTAATAAATGAGGAGCGCTGAATGAGGAACCCTGAATGCTGATTTCAGCATTTCAGAAGAGGACCCTTCGTGGACGTACTACTTGGCGCAAAGCTCGGCGGCAAATACGAAATACAGGCCGAAATAGGCCGCGGCGGCATGGGCATCGTCTACCGCGGCTATGATGTCATGCTGCGCCGGGCCGTGGCGGTCAAAGTGTTGCCCCTGGAATACACCTATGACCCGCAGTTCGTCGGTCGTTTTCAACAGGAAGCGATCACGGCGGCTGGCCTGCATCACCCCAACATCGTGACGATTCACGACGTCGGCCAAGAGGGAACCTGGCACTACATCGTCATGCAGTACCTGGAAGGGGTCACGCTCGATCACTGGCTGCTCAGCCGCGGCTCGATGCCGGCCCCGATGATCGCCCAAGTGGTGCGCCAGGTGGCCAGCGCCCTCGACTACGCCCATCGCCAGAGCATCGTGCATCGCGACATCAAGCCTTCCAACATCATGATCGGGCCGGACGGCCACGCGACGGTGATGGACTTTGGCCTGGTGCGCGCTGGCGAGGGCAGTAAATTGACACTCAGCGGCGTTGTAGTCGGTACGCCAGAGTACATGGCGCCTGAGCAAGCCCTGGGTCAGACGGTGGATGGCCGCACCGACATCTACTCCCTGGGCGTGGTCGTGTATCGTTTGTTGACAGGACATATGCCTTTTGTACGCGCTACGCCCATGGCCACTGCTTACGCACATGCTCATGACCCGCCTCCGCCGCCGCGTACGTTGCGTCCCGACTTGCCCAAGTCAATCGAGACCGTGATCCTCAAGACATTAGCCAAGCGGCCGAGTGATCGCTACCAGAACGGCGCCCAACTGACCGCCGATTTCGATCGTGCCGCCCGTGACCAGGTTTCGCCGGGACCAAAGGGTATCAACATCCCAGCGGCCGTCAAGAGCAGATCGCTTATGCCAGACGACCCTGGCCGCCGCGGACAGCCTGGCGTCGCGCAGACAGCCACACACCCGATACCGCCCAAGAGGTATGGCGCTGGAGAGCAGACTATCCCCGCGGCTGATGGGCTAACACCGCCGCTATCTGACGGTCAAAACGCAATCCCACCTGTCGTACCGGCGTTTGTCGCTTCGGACGTGCGCGCCGCTGCGCCGCCCAGAACCGGCGCGATTGGTGTCAGCGCTGCAGCCGCACCCCCCAGGGCGCCGCGCCAACAACAGAACCCGCCTTTCCTTCGTATAGCCACTGGTCTGGTCGCCGCCATTCTCCTGGTGATCGTCGGATTGACCCTGACCCGGCAAAGGAACGCACAAACATCTACGCCGTCAACCCTTGCCCCGCCAACCATCACCCCGCCAATCGCCGAGGTGTTGACCATCGCGCCCCAGACGCCACCGACCACTCCGACCCATATTCCAACCCTGGCGCTGCCAGCTACCTTGCCGCCGATCTTTCGCCTATCGAACCAAGCGAAAATCACCTACAACTGGCAACCGGTGGCGTCGCAGCGCGAGGATTTTAGTCATATCAACGCAGGCTGGTATGTGGGAGATGACGACTCCGGTCTGTGGCAGATCAACGATGGCGTCTATCGGCTAACCATTCACACAGCCAATACGATGGTTTGGCTTTGGCGCAATACCAGTGTAGGCAATTTTCAGGTGTCCGTAGATGTCGAGCCTGATCCACGCTTCGAAGACACGCGCTCCGGTTTCCTTTTTCGTGGCAAGGGCAGTCGAGACTTCTATCAGCTCGACTATGCGCCCGGTCAAGGCTATGAACTTTCCAAGCGCGTCGACGGTGAAACAACCATCTTGATCCGGCGCACCGCTGCGCCGCGCCGGGGCAGCGTGGTGCGCCTGGGGGTTACAGTGTTGGGATCCGAGATTCAGGCAGAGATTGACGGTCAGGCCGCAGCCAGAATCGTTGACATGGCCCATGGTCGCGGCGACATCGCGATTTACGGCGTTTCAAGTGACGTTACAGATGCTCGTTTCACCTTCGATAATTACTCATTCGAGCCGGCCGCATCTGAGGCCATCCCGATGTCGCTGGTTCCCTATCTCGATCCATCCAGTCGTTTTAGTTTGTACGTGGCCGAGAATTGGACGCAGAGCCTGGACGGATCCGGCGTCAATTTCGACTGGGTAGAACAACTGGCGCGCGTCTTTGTTCAGCAGGTTAGTGACACCCAACCTGACGACACGCCAGAAGATGTGGCGCGGAAGTACATCGTTCGTGCGCGTGCTACGTTCGAGAACATCGTCGAACAGGGCGGCCAAACTCGTACACTCGCTGATCGCCCTGCCTATGAGAAGGTGATCAACGCGCAGGTCCTGGGCGCCAACCTGGTGATCCATCTCGTTGCTGTGAATGACCGGGGACGCGGTTTTGTCATTGTCAGCGCGGCCGAGATTTCACGTGAACCACCGTTACGTTCTCTGCTGGCCTATGTCGTTGATTCTTTTCGCCTGGGTGACGGACCGCTGCCATCGCCAACCTCCACAGTAACGCCAACGCCTGTTGCAACAGCGTCGGCGACAGCTACCCCAACAAGGACGCCAGCACCCCAACGACCGTTGCCGACCGTGGCGCTGGCAACCGCCACGCCGCCAAAGCAACCTGTTTCCTCGCCGGCTGGACGCATAGCCTATGCGGTCTGGAATGGACAAACCAATCATTTCGACACCTATGCCTACCGATTGTCTGATGGTGCGCGTACCCCGTATCTGCCCAACCTGCGCCAGCCTGATTTCAACGGCAAGGGCGAGTTAGCGGCGAACGCCGAAGGCGCCGACGGCGACAACTTGGTGCGCACCGACAGAGACGGCAACAACCTGCGTGTCATCAGCGCATATACCGAGGACTCTCGCCCCCATTGGTCTCCATCTGGGATCAGCATTGTCTTCGATTCCACATCGCAAGGTGATTCACGTTACCGAATTTACTTGCAGGACGATGCAGGCTACCGCCACAGCGTGCCTTCTCTCAAGATCAACGGACAGGAGCTTTTTGGACGTTATCCAGTCTATCTGAAAAACTGGCGTGTTGCCTTCAATGGCTGCAATACTTGGAGCGATGGCAGCGTCTGCGGTATTTACACGATTGACGGCCGCGGGCGTAATCCATTGGCTGCCACCAATCAGCCGGGCGATATTCCAACCGATAATCGCGAATCGCAGATCGTGTTCATGTCTGATCGCAGCGGCAACTGGGACGTGTACCTGGTCAATTTCGATGGCGCCAACCTACGGCAATTGACCAACCATCCCGCGCGTGATGGTCTGGGCACGGCGTCGCCCGATGGAAACTACGTCGCGTTCGTTTCGGACCGTGAGGGCGCCTGGGCCGTCTTCATTGTACCGGTAAGCGGCGGTCCAGAACGCAAACTATTCGATTTGGGCGGGGGCTACCACGCGGGTGAGTGGGACTGGCTGCAAGAGAGAATTTCATGGGGGCCATGACGCTCGCCGCTCGAACTGTCAACTTTGCCTGCTCATCCCCAGGAATTCCAAATGTACCCGGAATCGAGGCTTCAGCCGGTCTGCCACAGGGTTCTCAAGTGCCCAATAACCGGCTAAAGTCTCCATTCCAGATGTCTTCAGCGACCACATTTGGAATTCCTGGCTCATCCCTAGAAAGGTCATACCAGAAAACTATGAAGCCACTCTCACCCAATCGCCCCAGATGTATGGCAGTCTGGCAATCCAGCACGCAACCGCGGATCGCACGGGGCTGCCTCGTCACCATCATCACCCTGACCCTGCTGCTGACCGGCTGCGGGACGCGGGCTGATGCGCCTACGCCAACGCCGGACACTGCGCCCCCGCCCGCGGCCAGCCCCTCGCCCACCCTGCCCCCGATCGTGATCGGTACGGTCAACCCCACTGTGACCCTGGTCGCGCCGCCCCAGCCCACCTCGACCCTGGCCCCCACCCGCACGCCCACCCCCACCAGCGCACCGCTCCAGGTGCCGGTGCTCGAAAGCCCGGCCAGCGGCAGCAGCGCCAGCGGCCGCGTCACCTTCCGCTGGTCATGGAACGGCCCCGCGCTCACCAGCAACCAGGGCTTCGATCTGCGCATCTGGAAGGAGGGCCAGGCCGACCACTTCAGCGCGACCGAACCCGTGCGCACTACCAGCGTCACCGTGGATCTCAACCAGACGGCCGGGGTGCGCCAGGGCGGCGGCGGCGACTATCTGTGGACCGTGGCCGTGGTGCAGGTGAGTCCGTACAAGCGCATCGGCAAGGAGGCGCCCCCGCGCACCCTGACCATCGGCGGCGTGCCGCCCACCCCCTCGCGCAGCGCCGCGCCGCTCATTGCACCCGACACGCTGCAGCGGTTCGCGGCCGCCGGCGGCATCCTCAGCGGCAGCCTGCTCCTGGCTTGGCTCTATTTGGGCGGCGGCCTCGAAGCCTGGCTGCGCCGCGCGCGCCGATGGTGATCGCAGATGCCCGGCGGTTCGTCGAGTGGGGAGGGCTGCTCGTGGCGATCCTGGTCCCTCTCGCCTTCAACCCGCTGGACGCCAACGCGTTCGAGCCGCTCAAGGCCGCACTTTTCCAAACCATTACCCTGCTGATGGCCCTGGCTGCGCTGTGGGCGGAGATGGCCCGCCGCCGCGCCGCCGCCGCGCCCTCGCCCTTTGCAGGACCGCCGCGACATGACCCCTGGCCCTGGGGCTACGTGGCCGCCATCCTGCTGGCGACGGTTTTTTCGGTAGATGTGCGCCGCAGCCTGTGGACGGCGCGTCTCAGCGCGGACGGCGCGCTGACGCTGCTCAGCGGCGTCAGCTTCTGCTGGCTGCTGAGCCGGGCGCTGGCCACCCGCGGCCAGGCGCTGCGCCTGGCGCTGGCGCTGGTCATCGGCAGCGCGCCGGTGACGCTCTACGGCCTGCTGCAGGCGGCCGGCCTCGATCCGCTGACCTGGATCAGCGACGCGGTCTCGCCGGTGCTGAGCACGGTTGGCCGTTCGAACTACCTGGCCGCGTACCTGGTGATGGTCATGCCCTTCACCCTGGCCCTGTGGCGCAGCGGGATGGACGGGCGGCCTGCGCCGCGCTTCGGCCTGCTGCTGGCGCTGCAATTCGCCTGCCTGCTGCTGACCCTGGCGCGGGCCGCGTGGCTTGGTCTGCTGACCGGCGGTCTGCTGGCCGGCCTGGCGTTGGCGCGGCGCGGCGGCGCGTTCGCCCAGGAACCCCGCCGCGGCCTATGGCTGGCCGGCGGCCTGCTGGCCGGGCTGGCGGGCGTTGGCCTGCTCTATGCCATGTGTACTTCCGCGCTCGTGCAACCGTCAACCTACGGCATGCGCCCGGCCGTCTATGCCCAACTGCGCGCGGACTCGGCCGCCGCCCGGCTGGTCTTCTGGCGGGTCAGCCTGCGCCTGCTGGATGACCGCTGGCTGCTGGGCTACGGCCCCGGAACCTTCGGCAGCCTGGCGGCGATCGAGCAGCCCGCGGAACTGGCCGTAGCCGGGCCGGCCGCCAGCCTGCTGGACGATCCGCACAACCTGCTGCTCGACCGGCTGCTGCAAACGGGCGTGGTGGGCCTGCTGGCCTTCCTGGCCCTGCTGCTGACGACCGCCCGGCGTTGGCTGTTCGCCTGGCGTGGGTCGGCGGACCGGCAGACGCTGTTCATCCTGGCCGCAGTCCTGGCCGCGATGACGGCATTTCTCGTGCAGGCCCAGGCCACCCCCAATGTCGTCACAACCGATGCCCTTTTTTGGGTGATGATGGCCCTGGCCGCGGCCGGCACGCCACGCCGGAGGACCGCCGAATGAATACACCCAATTCCTTCACGGGTTACCCCCAGAACGAGAAAGACGATGAAAAAACTCCTCATTCTAGCCCAATTTGCGGATAGTTGTCTGGAGCGATTGCGCCGCCATTTCGAGGTGCTCCACGAGAGCTGGCTCGATCACGGCGAGCTGCGCGACCCGGAGATGCTCGGACGGCGCTTGCACAACGAGGGCATTGACTTCCTCGTCATCGAGGCCGATTTCGTGCTGGCCGAAACCTTCGAAGCCGCACCCAACCTGCGTTTCGTCGGTGTTTGCCGCGGCGAAATTGGCCCGCACGTTGACATGGAGACAGCCGCCCGCCGCGGTGTCACTGTCATCAGCACGCCGGGCCGAAACGCCGTCGCCGTGGCCGAACTGACCCTGGGGCTGATGCTGGCGCTGGCGCGGCGCATTCCACAGGCGCATGATCTCATTCGCGCCGGCCAGTGGGACAGCGCCCTGGCCGGCTATGGCGCCTGGGGCGGCATCGAACTGGCGGGCCGCACCGCCGGCTTGATCGGCCTCGGCGCCGTGGGGCAGGCCGTGGCGCAACGTCTGCACGCCATGCAGATGCGCGTGCTGGCCTATGACCCCTTCCTCGTCGCCGAACAGGCCCCGCCGGCCACCCTGGTCGAACTGCCCACCCTCCTGCGCGAGTCCGACTTCATCTCGCTGCACTGCCCGCTGACACCCGCCACGCGCAATCTGCTCGACGCCGCCGCGCTGGCGCAGACCAGGCCGGGCGTTTTCATCATCAACACCGCCCGCGCCGCCGTGGCCGATGAAGATGCCCTGCTCGACGCCCTGCAGGCGCGCCATATCGCCGGCCTGGCGCTCGACGTTCACCGCATCGAGCCGCTGCCGCCCAACAGCCCCTGGCTGACAATTGATCGCGTCATTCTCACCCCTCACATCGGCGGCGCTTCGGTGGATGTCATCGGCCACCACTCGCGCCTGATCACGGAGGCGCTCGAACAGTTTATCGGCGTCTACGGCTGATGGGCGATTCTGCGTTCGGCCAACGTCGCTCCTCGTCCCCGCTGCTCCTCGCGCTCGACGCCGGCACGAGCGGTGGGCGGGCGGCGCTGTTCGATCCAAACGGGCGCCGGCTGGCCCTGGCGGCAACGCCCTGGCGCTACGACGCGCCGCCCGACGCCGCCCCGTGGGGACGGTCATTCGACGCACTCCACTTCTGGCAGATGCTGGCGGGTTCGATCCGCCAGGCGCTGGCAATGGCTGGTGCGCCCGGAGATGCCGTGAGCGCCGTCAGCGTCGCCGGTCAGCGCGGCGGCTGCGTGCTGCTCGATGCCGCCGGCGCACCCCTCTACGCCGGGCCAATCCAAGACCTGCGTGGCGTCTATCAGGCCGCTGCCCTGGATGAAACCTGGGGCGAACGGCTCTACGCCATCAGCGGCCGCCGACCGGCTCTGATCTTCGCTCCGGCGCGCCTGGCCTGGTTTCGTGAACGCCAGCCCGCGCTCTTTCGCCGCTTTCACACGCTGCTCATGATTCCCGATTGGCTCATCTTCTGCCTGACCGGCGAGCGCTGCACAGAACCGAGCGCCGCAGCCGATTCGCAACTGTTCGATGTGGCGCGCCTGGCCTGGTCGGACGAACTGCAAGCTGCGCTCGACCTGCCGCCAACTCTCTTTCCGCCGGTGCAACGGGCAGGCGCCATCGTGGGGCAGGTCAGCGCCGCCGCAGCCTCAGCGACGGGACTGCGCGCCGGCGCGCCGGTGGCGATGGGCGGCGCCGATACGCAGATGGGGCTGCTCGGCCTCGATATCGTCGAACCCGGTCAGGCCGGTATCCTGGCCGGCTGGAGTATGCCGGTGCAGCAGGTCGTGCCGCGGCCGCTTTCGGGGCAGGGACGGCTTTGGATTGGCAACCACGTTGCGCCCGACCGCTGGGTGTTGGAGGGCAACGCCGGGCCGGCCGGGCGCGCCTATGCCTGGCTGTCAGAGATGATGTTTGGCGCACACGATTTTGGCGCGCTGGAAGCCCTGGCGGCGCAAGCAACGCCAGGCGCCGGTGGCGTCCTGGCCTTCTTGGGCGCACAGCCGATGAACGCCGCCGAGATGGGGCTGGCCTGGGGCGGTCTGCTCATGCCGCTTGGCGCCGATCTCATCGCCGTCGAGCGCAGTCATCTGGCGCGCGCGGCGCTGGAGAATATCGCCTTTGCGGCGCGCGCCAACCTGGAACTGATCGCCCAGATCGGCGGCGCGCCTGCCACCCAGGTGGCGGTTGGCGGCGGTCTGGCCAATAGTCGCATCTGGACGCAGATGCTGGCCGATGTGCTGGCGCAGCCGCTGCGCGTGGGGGCAACGACCGGCGCCAGCAGCCGCGGCGCGGCGATTTGCGCAGCGGTCGGCGCCGGCCTCTATCCTGATTTGACCGCGGCCGCCCGGGCGATGACCAGCGAGGACGCCGTGATTCTGCCCGCCCGCCCGGCGGTCGCCGAATATCTCGACCTCTACGAACGCTGGCAACTCGCACGCACTCAACTGGAAACGCTCGGCGACCTGATTGGGTGAGACGTCCAGACCCGAAATGTGAACAATGTGGTAAAATAAGATAGAACAGGAAGAGCGAATGGCCTGCGATCCTGGCGGCCGCGATGCCGGCCAGGAATCGGCCGGGAGCAACTGGATCATGACAGAATGGTTGGCTGAACGGCGACAGGTTTTGGAGGCGGCGCAGCAATTGCTGGCCAAAGGGTTGACGGTGGGCAGCGCGGGCAACGTGAGCCTGCGCCTGGGCGAAGAGCTGCTGGCCGTCACGCCCAATCGCCGCTACACCGAAGACCTGACGCCGCACGAGATTCTCGTCGCTTCGTTCGAGGGCGATGTCGTGGCAGGCGATGGGATTCCCTCCTCGGAATTGATGCTGCATGTCGGGGTCTATCAGGCCCGCGACGATGTGCAGGCCGTCATCCACAGCCATCCGCGCTACGTCAGCGCGGCGGCTGTCGTCGGACGACCGATCCCGCCCATCCTGGAGGATCAGATGATCTATCTGGGAGGCCAGATCGAGGCCGCCCCCCACGCCATGTCGGGCAGCGACGAACTGGCGGCGCTGGCCGTGCTGGCCCTGGGCGACCGCAACGCCTGCCTGTTGGCCAATCACGGCGCGCTCAGCGTGGGGCGCAGCCTGCGCGCTGCCCTCTATGCCTGCGAATATCTCGAAAAGCTCTGCCAGGCCTATCTGTGGGCCAGCCTGCTGGCGACACTGGGCGGCGCTGGCCTCAATGTCCTGCCACCCGCTGTCGTCGAAACCGAACAGGCCTTTTTCAAGATGATGCGCATGTAGGGGCGTTCCCGTGGGCGCACCACTCCCTGGGCGGCCCCAGAGGGTCGTCCTGTGACAGATCAGGAGCCGAAACGAACCATGAAAGTGCCGTCGTTCATTCTCAAGCAGTTGTACGTCAAGGGCAGCCTGCGCGCCGAGGGTAGCGGTTTCGCCTTCGAAATCGCCAACAAACTCGGCTCCGGCTACAGCCGTGAAATGCGACCGGTGACGCTCGATGGCGTCGCCTTTCCGCTGGAACAGACCTTCTTCCGCACGGCGGATGGGCCAGAAATCGCCTTCAGCGATGTCTCCGACCAAATGCCCTTCACCCTGGAAATGGGCAGGAGCCTCACCATCCTCGTCGAAAGCGCCGCTCTTACGCCGGGCAAACACAAGGTTGGCATGGGTTTCGTCGTCAAGGGCATCGGCGAGCTGAGCTTCGATGTGACCGATGTGGTGGATGGCCCGTGGTGCTGAGCGACCTGACTTCCTGAAGAACTTTCAGCGCACCTGCACGGCGCCACGCGAGATGCTGGACAGCAACCTGGCGATGGATCGCAACAAGCTGAGCTACATTGCGCAGTGACCGGGCGGGGAGCAGGTGCTGCTCGATGCGGTCAGCGAGTCGCCGCCGCTGGCGGTAAAATCGCTGGCGGGGCGTTTCGGGGTGGAGGATGTGCTGACGGCGCACAAGGATACGGTCTTCCAGGCGTCGCTGCTCTACTACTTCGGGGTGCTGACGTTCGGCGACCTGGATCATGTAAGGCCCGTGACAAGTGAGCGAGAAGCAAAAAGCCCGTGAGAGCGTGAGGTGGCAATATGGGCGGGAATTTGGCCGAGAATCGGCGCGGGACGGGGGCGTTCCTGCGCGGGGAACGAGGAGCGTTGGCCGGACAGACGACAGCGATTCCTCATTCTCCCTTTGCACTAGGCCGCAGCGCGGACAATGACCTGGCGCTGCCTGAACCACTGGCGTCGCGCCGCCATGCACGGTTGGAACTGCGGGCTGGCCGCTGGTATTTGATTGATCTCGATTCGGCCAACGGCACCCTGGTCAACCATCAGCGCCTGAGCGGTGAACGGGCGCTGGACAACGGCGACCTGATCACGATTGGGGAGACGACGCTCTTGTTTGGCGTCTCTGCGGCGGCGCAGGGCGTGCCGCAACCTCATGCCGCAGCGCGGCGGACAACACCTGTGATGGCGATCGTCGCGGCGGTTGTCTTGATCGCCCTGCTGCTGGCGGCGGTCTTGTTTGTCAGCGGACGCTTGCGGCGCTCCACCGAGCCGACGTCTGCGCCGGCCCTGCCGACGGTCGAACTGCCGGCGCTGCCCACCATCACCCTGCCGGCGGCGATCCCGACCTTGCCCCCCATCCCGACGGCGCTGCCGTCGCTGCCAACCGGCCTGCCGCCGCTCCCCACCGGCCTGCCGTCTTTGCCCCCGTTGAGGTGATTTGCGCATGATTCTGCTCGTTCGCTCCGGCACTGGCGACGAGCGCCGCTTCCCGCTGCGGCGCGGCGTGATCGTTGTGGGCCGCGGCGCCGACTGTGATGTGATCCTGGCCGAAAGCCAGGCCTCGCGCCGTCATGCCGAACTGCGCCGTCAGGGCGATCAGTGGCTGATCGTGGATGTCGGCAGCACCAACGGCACCTTTCTCAACGGTGCACGCCTGACGTTCGATGCGCCGCGCCCGCTGCGCCCCGGCGATGTGATCGCCATCGGCGCGACGCGCCTGCACCTGGAACAAGATACGCCGCCGCCAGAGGTGTACCATGCGCCTCAGCCGGCGCCGCCCGACGCGGCCCGCCCATCGGCCGCGCTGACGTTGCTCGTCTGGCTCAGCCGTCTGCTGGTCATCGGCGCGGCAGGCGCGCTGTTCATTGGCGCTCAGGCCGGCTGGCTGCGCATCGGCGTCACGCTACCGCTGTTGGGCAATGTGTTCGAGCGCACCATCGGCGGGGCGGAGACGGGCTACGCTTTTCTACTGCTTGGCGCCGGCGCTGCTGGTCTGCTCCTGTTGGCGGCCGACCTGCTCTCGACCCGTTGGGGACTGGCGGTTGGGCTGGCGCAGGCTCTGCTTGGCGCGGCGCTGGCGTTTTTTCTCATCTTCGACGCCTACAGGTTTTCGCAGGCAGGCGCCCAGAGGATCTTTGGCGTCAACCTGCTTGATGTGTTCGATCAGTACGCACGTGAATTCGTGCAAGTGACGGCTCTGCCCGGCGTCTATTTCGTGGGCGGAGGGCTGGCCTGCCTGATCGCCGGCGGCCTTCTGCGCCTGATCCTGGCCGGCATGGCAAGAGTGGATTGAGAGGGGGAGCGATCATGCCTGAGACATCGCCTATCTTCGGCATCCTGACTATTCAGACCAGCGGCGGCAGCGATGAACATCCGCTGACCAAAGCTGTGGTAGACATCGGCCGCAGCAGTGAAAACGATGTGGTTCTGCTCGACGACCCACAGGTGTCCCGTCGCCATCTGCGCCTGATTTGCACCCCGCAGGGTTTTCAAGTTCAAGACCTGGGCTCGGCAGTCGGCTCGCTGTTGGGCAGCCAGCCGCTGGCGGCACGCCAGACCTATCCGCTGCCGGCGGGTCAGGTGGTGCAGGTGGCCAGCTTTCGTCTGAGCGTGCGCCTGGCGACGCCGCCCATCCCGCCCGGTCTTGGCGACAAGGTGCGCATTTCGGCGCGGCCGCAGCCGGGCCTGGCGATCTACAGTGCCGGCCAGGTGCAAAAATTCCCGCTGACCAAACTGGCCGTCACGCTTGGGCGTGCGCCCGACAATGACATCGTGCTGAGCGCCAATGTCATCTCGTCCCATCATGCGCGCCTGCAGCAGGTGGGCGCCGCCTACACCATCAGCGATCTGGGCAGCTCCAACGGCCTGACCTTCGAGGGCCGGCGCGTGCCGCAGAAGGCGCTGATGGACGGCGATCTGCTCTATGTCACCGAGCAGGTGGCGATCCAATACCGCAACGCCATCGGCTTTCTCGGCGCCGTGCAGGAGACGGTCACGCCGCCGCCTGTTCAGTTGGTGGGGCTGCCGACCGACGACCAGCCGGTGCGCATCGGGCGCGCCAAAGACAACCAGATCGTGCTCGATCATCCGCAGGTCAGCCGCTATCACGCCATGATCGAGCGCATGGGCGTGGGGCGCTATCGCATCCATGACCTCAAGAGCGCCAATGGTGTCTTCGTCGGCAACAAGCGCATTGACCGTGAGGCGTGGCTCAAGGAGGATGACGAGATCCAGGTCGGCCCTTATCGCCTCGATTTGCGTGAGGGCAACATCCGCCAGATGGCAGACCGGGGGATGCGTCTGGATGTGCTGCACCTGCAGAAGTGGGTTTCCAAAGAGAAGAATCTGCTGCAGGACATCTCGCTCGCCATCGCTCCGCAGGAGTTCGTGGCGCTGGTCGGCCTTTCCGGCGCCGGCAAGTCAACCCTGATGAATGCGCTGACCGGCTTCAACCCGGCGACGCACGGCGCGGTCTTTGTCAACGACATTGATCTCTACAAGAATTTCGACCTTTTCCGCAACGAGCTGGGCTACGTGCCGCAGAAGGACATCGTGCACGCCGAGCTGTCGGTCTACGCCGCGCTCGATTATGTGGCGCAGTTGCGTATGCCGCCGGACACCACCCCCGCCGAGCGCCATCAGCGCATTACCGAGGTGCTGGCCGATCTCGACCTGAGCGAACGCAAGGACTTGCCGATTCACAAACTCTCTGGCGGCCAGCTCAAGCGCGTCTCGATTGGCGTCGAACTGCTGACCAAACCGCGCCTGTTCTACCTGGACGAGCCGACCTCTGGCCTCGATCCGGGCACTGAGTACAACATGATGAAGCTGCTGCGCCGCCTGGCCGACCAGGGCCGCACGATCGTGCTCATCACCCACGCCACCAAGAACGTGATGATGTGCGACAAGGTGATCTTCCTGGTGCGCGGTGGCCATGTCGCTTTCTATGGGCCGCCCGAAGAGGCGCTGACCTATTTCGACCGCTATCGCACCGAGCAGGAGCGGCGCGAAAAGGACATGGAGTTCGACAGCATCTACATCGTGTTGGAGGACGAGAAGCGCGGCAAACCGACCGACTGGGCCGAGCGTTACAAACGCTCGGAGTTGTATCAGAAGTACGTCGTGGAGCGGCTGCGCAACCGGCGCTCTGCGGCGCAGGACGTTGGCCCTGGCACCCTGGCCCGTCGCGTCGCTGGCGGCGCCAAGCGCGTCAGTGCGCTGCGCCAGCTCGCCATCCTCTCCTCGCGCAACCTGAACATTCTGATGCGCGACCGGCTGAGCCTGGCCTTGATGCTGTTGCTGGCGCCCGGCATCGGCCTGATGGATTTCATGTGGGGGCGCGACCTGTTCGATCCGGTCAACGGCGATCCGGGCAAGATCATCACCATGCTCTTCATGATGGGGCTGATCACCATTTTGGTCGGCGCGCTCAGTTCGGTCTTGCAGATCGTCAAAGAGACCGACATCTACAAACGCGAGCGCACGGTGGGCTTGCAGATCGGGCCGTACATCCTCTCCAAAGTCTGGATTGGCTTGATTCTGGCGCTGTATCAGGCGCTGGTCTTTCTGGTCTTCGAGTTGATCTTCGTCAACCCTGATTTGCCTGGGCCTGGCGCGCTGGTTGCGGTCTACATCACGCTGTTCATCGGTACGCTGTCGGGCTATCTCTTTGGCCTGGCGATTTCGGCGGCGGCGCCCAACCTGAACGTGGCGCTGTTGCTCGTCATCGTGGTGTTGGTGCCGCAGTTCCTCTTTGCCGGCGCGCTGCTGCCGCTCGATCTGATCCCCGGCGGCGAGCAGATCAGCGTCATCGCCTCCACGCGTTGGTCGTTCGAGGCGTTGGTCAACATCACCGAATTCGGCAAGCCGCTGGTGGACGATTCCTGTTGGGACGATCGTCCGAAGTACGATGAGGATGGCCAGACTGGCTGGAACACTATTCTGAACGCCAGCGACGCCGACAAATTGGCGCAGGGCTGCACCTGCATGGGAGTGCGCATCTTCGAAACGTGCGGCGCATTCCCCGGCATCCTCAGCCCTGACTTTTATGACGACAAGGCGCAGGTGCAGTTGGGCGCGCCCGAACCGCAGAAACCGCTGCAGCCCACTGCCTATCCCTCGCCCACCCCTTATCCCTCGCCCACCCCTTATCCGTCGCCCACCCCTTTGCCGCAACCAAACGATCCGAGCAAGCTGGATGCCTACATGGATCAGAGCCGTGAGCAGGGGCGCATCTATCAGGACCGGCGGCAGCAGCAGGGAGACGGCTATCAAAAGCAGCGCGAGGCGCAGGGCGACGAGTATCAGGACGCTCGTCAGCGTCAGGGTGATGACTATGCGGCGGATATGGAGCGTTGGGGCGATGAGAAGGCGGACTGGGAGCGCGAGCGCCAGCGCGCCGTCAAAGGGGCCGAGGGGATGCTCAAGAACGTCTTCGAGAACTACGGCCGGGCGTTCAAGGGCACGGTCGGCTCACGCTGGCTGGCGATGACTATCGTCATGATCGTCCTGGTCGGTCTGATCGTCCTCTTCCAGAAGCAGAAGGACGTCGTGTAGTGTAGAGACTGGCGTTGGCCAACTTGCCGTCAACGAACGTCGCGCGGTATCATCGGCGCCACGCAAAGAACAGAGACGAATGGTTCGAATCCAAATGATGAAACCCGGCAGCAAAAAAGCAAAGAGAGCATTGGCATGACCAGCCCTTCTCCCGCGCTGATGAAGAGCGACCGGTGGACACTATCACGAATTTGATCCATGAGGACCTTCTCCCGCGCTGATGAAGAGCGACCCCTTCTACCGCACTGAGCTGGGCGAGGCCTATCTCGGCGACAGTCCGAGAAATCCAACCGTGACAACGACGGCGCGATTCCTCCCAATCTACTGAGCCTGGCAAATACAGAGTCGAACAGCGCCTATCTGCGTCGCTGCCAGGAGGCGGGCATCAAGTCACATCCGGCGCGCTGTCTGGTTGATTTTGGGCGCTTCTTCATTGATTTTCTCAGTGACGAGGCTGACATCGTTCTCGATCCTTTCGCCGGTTCCAACACGACGGGGCAGGCCGCCGAAATGGCCAGACTCCGCCGGCTGGCGTTCGAGATTGATGAAACCTATCTGCGCGGCAGCGTCTACCGGTTTCAGGGGGTCAACGATTTGTTTGTGGATGCGCCGACCGAATGAATTCGGCGCTCAAGGACCTCGGCGAGGCTTCGACAGGCTTCGACAGGCTCAGCCTGCGGGCGCCCTTGCTATCGCCGCAGCGCTGCCCGGCAGGCGATGGCTTGCGCTTGTAGACGTGCGTAGCCGCCATCTGTCAGCTCCAGTTCGGCCCGCGCCAGGGCCTGGGCGGCGGCGGCCCGCTCGTGACGGGCCAGATAGACCTCGGTTTGCCAAAGAGCAATTTGCACCTGCAGGAAACGCGTCGTCAAGGGGGCGGCCAGGGCGCTGGCCTGTGCCAACAGCACGACGGCGCTGTCCAGATCGCCGCGGCCGCGGGCGGCCAGGGCCAGGTTGGCGCGACATTTGGCGCTGTGCTCCTGATTGCCATGACGCTGCGCCTCGGCCAGACTGCGCTCGAACCACGACTCGGCCTCGTCCCAGGCGCCTTCCGCCAGCGCCAACTCGCCGCGGGTGCTGAACAGATACTGCGGCACGATCCGCAGATCATGCGCAGTGGTCAGTGTGAAGGCCGTTTGCAGACGCCGCTGCGCCGCCGGCAGGTCGCCGAGCAGCAAGGCATGGTAGGCGGCGTTGTTCAGCCCCAACGCCTGGCGGTACGGGTCGCGCACCGCCGCCGCCGCCGCCGTCACCTCGTCGTACAACGCAATCGCGCCTGGCAAATCGCCCCGTTCGGCCAGGAGATTGCCCAACTCGAAACGGCTGAGCAGCGCAATGGCGCTCACACCGTGCGCCTGCGCCAGGCGATGTGCCTCGTGCAACCGCGCCTCCGCTTCGTCCAGGGCCGCACCGCCGGCGCGCAGCCGTCCCGCACCCAACAGAAACGCCGCCGTCGCCTGACCGGCCGGATCGCGCGCGGGGTCCAAATACTCCAAACTGCGCATGGCCCAGTGTATGACCTGATCAGGCTGTCCGGCGGGTAGATAGGTCTCGGCCAGCCCCAGACAGGCGCGCGTCGCCGTCTGACGGTCTTGCGCAGTCAGCGCGGTCGCCAACGCCTTTTCGAAAGCGCCGCGCGCCGCTGGCAGATCGCCAGACTGGGCCAGGGCGGCGGCCAGCGCCAACTGGCGCGCAGGCGTTGGCGCCAACGCCAGCGCCTGAAGCAGGAAATTGAGCGCCTCGTCCAGGGCCGTCAGGGATAGGGCGTGCTGCGCTGCTAGATCGGCGGCCTGGGCGGCGGCGCCGAGATCGCCTGCCTGGCGATGATGATCGAGCAGCCGGTCGGCAATGGGCGCCAGGCGGCTGGCGTGCAAATTCTCCAACGCCGCCGCGGCGCGCCGGTGCAGAAACGCCCGGCGCGGCCCGCTCAATTCTGTGCGCACCACGGCGGCAGCCAATGGATGCGCAAAGGCCATCTGCTGCTGCGCCCGTTCGATGAGGATGCCGGCGGCCAGCAGTGCATCGAGCGCATCGAGCATTTCTTCCTCGCTGCGCCCGCTGACGCGCCGCAACGTTGCTGCGTCGCAATCTGGTTCGAGTACGGCGGCGGCTTGCAGCACTTGCTGCGCCGTCGCGGGCAGGCGGGCCAGCCGGGCGCGCACCAGGTCGGCCAACCCCACCGGCACCGCCAGCGCCGGCTCATCCTGGCTGGCGCGCCCCAGTTCGATCAGGAAATAGGGATTGCCGGCGCTTTGGAACTGAACCCAATGGGCGGCGCGTGGGTCAACATGCAGGGCGCCGATCAGCGCAGCGGATTCGTGCGGCGTCAGGTGCGCCAGGGGCAGGCGGCGCAAGATGCCTTCGCGCCCCCAGGCGGCGATACGGTGCGCCAGCGCTGCCGGCGCTTCATCGGGACGGTAGGCCAGGATCAGCAGGAGGGGATGGGCGCGCAGACGGTGCGTAAGATAGGCCAGCCAATCGAGCGTGGCGTGATCGGCCCAGTGCGCATCGTCGAGGAAAAGGATCAACGGGCGTCCGGCGGCCAACAGCAGTTGCACGAAGGCCTCGAAGATGCGATGACGTTCCTCTGCGAGCGGGAGGGCGGGGGGCGCCGGCAGATCGGGGATGGAGGTGCGTAGGGCGGGCAGCAGCCGGGCCGCTTCGGCCAGCCAGTCGCCGGGCACGGGGGAGGCGGGGGTCAACAGGCGGCGAATGCAGACGTGACCGGAAAACAGCTCGATGAGCGGGGCGAAGGGCAGGCCCTGGGTTGCTTCCAGGCAGCGTGCGGCCAGCGGTGTGCAGTCGTCGGAGAGGGTCGCCAGCCACTCCTGCCACAGACGCGACTTTCCGATGCCCAGTTCACCGATCAGCGCGGCGACGCGCACCTCGCCCGCTGCGGCGCGTGCCAGTTCGTCGTCCAGGGCGACGCGCTCGTCGTCCCGACCGACGAAGGGCAGGGCGGTTGGCGCCGGCGTCACGGGGCGCGCCTCGGTCAGGGGTGCGGGAGGGCGCGGCGCACGGCGGGCGTTGGCGTCGAACAGGCCGCCGACGATGGCTGTGCGCAACGTTTCGGTTTCGGGCAGCGGCGCAACTCCCAGTTCGTGGTCGAGGACGGTGCGCAGGATGTCGTATTGACGTAACGCCTCGGCGCGCTCGCCGAGTCGCGCATGGGCCTGCATCAAGGCGCGGTAGAGTGGTTCTTGCAAATTGTCGTGCTTGAGGGCCTGTTGCGCCAGGGCGATGACGGCGGGCCAGCGTTCCGCCGTTTCGGCGCCGGCCAGCGCCGCCATGACCAGCCGCAGGTGGGTTTGCGCCAGCCGTTCGCGTTCGCTGAGCGTCCATAATTCGAATTCGGGGGCGTCGGCCAGATTCAGACCGTCCAGGAACGGGCCTTGATAGAGATCGAGGAGCGCGGCGGGCGGGGGTGCGGCTGATGCGGTCTGTTCGAGGATGCGTACATCGGCCCAGATGGCGTTGTTCAGCGCCAGGCGGTCGCCGTGAGCGCTAATGGCATCTTCGCCCAGGGTCTTGCGAATGGCCCAAAGAGCATTGCGCAGATTCTTGCGCGCCGCGTCCTGCGTGCTGTCGCCCCAGAGCAGGCCGAGGATGCGATCACGCGGCTGTGGATCGGCGGAGACGGCCAGAAAGGCGAGCAGCGCGTTCGTTTTGGCCGGCAGCGCCAATGTTTCGCCGGCCCGTTCGATGCGCGTCATACCCAGGAAATGCAAGCGTGTTGTCACAGGGGTATTATAAGCGCCCGGCCCGCGGGATGAAAAAAGCGGGACGCCCATCAGGACGCCCCGCCCGTTTCAGTCTGATTTTGCGCTCACGCCGCGTCGGGCACGTGAATGAGCTGCAGTTCGATCGCAATCTTGACCTGTTCGCCGACCAGAAGGCCGCCGGTTTCCAGCGCCACATTCCAGGTCAGGCCGAACTCCTTGCGGTTGAGCGAAGCGAAGGCGCTCAGACCCCAGCGCTGATTGCCCCAGGGGTCCTTGTTGAACCCGTCGTCGGTCACCTCGAAGGTGATGGGGCGCGTCACGTCTTTGATGGTGAGATCGCCGCTGACGCGATAGCTGTCGGCGCCGGTCTTTTCGATCCCGTTGCTGCGGAAGGTCATGCGGGGGAACTTCTCGACATCGAAGAAATCGGGGGAGCGCAGGTGCGTGTCGCGACCGGCGTCGTGGGTATCCACGCTGGCCAGTTCGATGGAACCTTCGGCGCTGGAGGCCAGCAGGTTGTTGGCGTCAACGACGACAGCGCCGTCGAATTTGGTGAAACGGCCGCGCACGGTGGTGATCATCATGTGCTTGACCGAGAACTCGATCAGGGTATGGCTTGGGTCAATTTTCCAGGACATGGTAGCAACTCCTTCAGTTGATCTATTGTTTTTCGTTGCGGCGCCTGACCGATGCGGGTGTTGCTATCGTGTGGCGCTTGCTTGTCGAGATGATCGCACCCCCCCGTCCCGTGCCGCGTCCCGACCGGCGTCCCGCAGAAGGGAGTTTGCGGCGAGTTTTTGGGGACTTGGGTGGGAGGACGGGGTTTTGTACTGGTTGGCTGTCGTGCTAAAATAGCGGCGTCCGCATGACGTTTGGGGTCTGGCGGACGAGTCTCATCGGGTTCGATGCATGTGTCGAGCGGCGCTTCAACCGTTCTGATCGTCTGATTTGCTCAGCGGGTGGTTGTGCGGCGCAATCGCCGGCACGCACGCTTGATGCGGAATCAGAGGGATGACCTGATCGTTGTCCTCTACGCTAAACGGCCGCGCTGCGGCCGAGACCTGGAGACCGCCTTGATGACGAAGACATTCGACTGTCGGCGTTCATCGGATTGCCAGCCGTGTGATCTGCCAACACCTGCTCGAATTGCGCATCCAGTGCGGGTGCCTTGTCAAGCAGACGTTTCCGCCCGCCGCCGGAACGGCGAGTCCGCTCAAGAGCCGCCAAGCGCGCTGGATCGGTTAACTCTTGCTGACCGCGCCGAATCGTCTTGGGCGTGCAACCCAGCAGGCGGGCAATGTATTGCTGACCACCGTGCGGCAATTTCTGGGCTTCCACCGCCGCATAGAGGCGACGCCCTCGTTCCGACAACTGGCCAAACATACGCTTCATGGCTTGTTCGATGAGCGCAGAATAGACAGATCGCATTTGGGTATTCTCCTGGCATGCCAACCATTGCAACGATCTGAAGCGCCGCTTGAATTGGGCGCATGACGCCGCCGCGGTCGTTGCCAAATCATGAACCGCACGCTGGACGCCAACATGTCTGGAGAAACTGCGCCAACACACCTCCTTCGAAGGCCGCCCCTGCGCTCCCAAGTTCAACCACACCGCATGACGCAACATGAAAGGATTCAGCAATGCAACACCTATCTCGCTCGTTCTCCATTGCCCTGATCGCCGGTCTGCTGGCGATGGGGGCGCTGTCTGCATTTTGGGGCCGCGCCCGCGCCGACGTTCCTTTTCCCATCCGCATTGCCGTGACATTCGAACAGGGCGGCCAGGCGTATGCAGGCCCGGTGCGTTTTTCCATCAACTGCTACGGTTACACTTACCCGCCTGGCCGCGATCCTGGACTGGCGCCGGGCAGCTACACGCCTGAGACGGTCTACACACTGACCGGCGCCTGCGCCGGCCCTGGCTGCACTGTCGAAGAAAACCTCCACCTGAACTACCGTCACATCGAACGCTGTGACCTGGCGGGCAACGCCGCAGGGACGCTGTTCCTGGTCGAAAACTATGCCAGGACGCCTGTTGACATGAGCACATGCGGCGCGCCCACCGGCGCCGATGATCGCAGCCTGTGCTCGCTGCGCGTCGCCATTCCAGAGGAGGTCAAGCTGCCGGCTGGCCCCTGGGACGTCGTCACCCCCGCCGGTCAGAGCTACATGATCGCCTTTCTGATCGCGCTGGCGTTCACTCTCCTGATCGAACTGCCGGTGTTGTTGATTCTGGCGCGCCGGGTCTTCGGTCTGACGCACATCTCGACGCTGCGCATCCTGGCTGTCGGCGCGCTCGGCTCGCTACTGACGCTGCCGGTGCTGTGGTTTGCGCTGCCCTCCTATTTCGTCCCCACCACCGCCATCGCGCTGGGCGAGGCGCTGGCCGTGACGGTGGAGGCGCTGTTGTTGTGGCGTCTGCTGCCGGCGCGACCGCTCACGGCAGTGATTCTCTCGCTGGCGGGCAACTTGGCCTCTTTCCTGTGGGGATGGCTCGTGCTGTGACCCTCGACGCCCATGCGCGGCCCGCCGCCTGGCCGCGCCATTAGCGCTCACCGCGCCGCGCTGTCCCGTGGGGACGCCTGAATTGATTCTCGCGACGGCAAGTCGTGCCGTGGCGCGCCTCACGCGGCGCGCCACGGCACAGCGGTTCTTCGGTGTCCTTATTGTTCACATCGTTGTTCACATCGTTGTTCACATCGTTTTTCACATCGTTTTTCACATCGTTTTTCACATCGTTTTTCACATCGTTTTTCACAT
>CAZOLV010000067.1:0-31219 GCA_964580725.1 uncultured Anaerolineae bacterium
AAACCTGACCGGAAACCTGACAGGTCTTAGAGACCTGTCAGGTTTTGTCCCGTCCGAGTAAGCGGGCGCGCACCCCCTGCGTAATCAGCACCGATAGCACCAGCAGCCCCTGAATCACGCCACCCAGTGACGAATCGAGCTGGCGTTGCAGCGCCAACTGCAGGCTGCCCATGGCAATCGCAGCGAAGAAGATCGAAATGGGCACACTCCACGCCGCGCTAAGATTGGCCAATAATACCACCAGGATAGCCAGAAAGCCATAGCCGCCCGAAATCAACGGGAAGAGATTGTGGCGTGCGCTCGTCCCCACGATCAACACCCAGCCGGCCAGCCCTGCCAACGCCCCGCAGATCGCAAACGCCAACAACAGGTGCCGGTCGGTGCTGATGCCCAACGTGTAAGCCGAGCGCACATTCTTGCCGATGGCCTTCAGCCGCAGCCCAAAATAGGTGCCGCGCAGGAAGAACCAGACGGCAACAATGGCCGCCAGCGCCAGCATGATCTCGACCGCGCTCACCTGGAATTTGGGAAAACCGGGCAGCCAGAGCGTGGGCGGAAACGGCTCCGTGCCGCTGGTCGAGCCGATGCCGGGGCGTTTCCAGGGGCCAAGCACCAGGTAGACCGTCAGGCTGCCGGCGATGAAATTGAGGCCCAGGCCGCCGAAAATTTCGTTGACGTTGCCGTAGCGCTTGAGCAGCCCCGCCAGGATGGCCCACAGGGCGCCGCCCAGGGCTGCGCCAAGCGCCCCCAGGATCAGCACGAAGGTCGGGGGAAGGCTCGGCTGCAACCAGCGCAAGACCCCCGTTGTGAAGATTGCGCCCATCACCACCTGTCCCTCGATGCCGATGTTCCATAACCCTGCGCCAAACGTGATCAGCAGGCCGGCGGCGCACAACAGCACAGGCGCCGCGGCAGTCAGCACATAGGCCAGGCGAGCCGACGAGCCAAAGGCGCCGTTCCAGATCAGGCCAAAGGCATCGAGCGGGGATGCGCCGATGGCGATCAGGATCGCAGCCGAGACAAGCAGCGCCAGCAAGAGTCCGCCAAGACGCAGCGACCATTCGAGCAGCGCCGTATTGGCAGCCCCGGCGCTGGGCGCCGCCGTTTGCGTTCGATTGTCATTCTGGTTACTCAATGCCCTTACCTCCGATCAACTCACCCAGTTGCTCGACGCTGGTCTGGCGCGCATCGAGCGGCCCCGCCACGCGCCCCCCGAAGAAGACGAGCAGATGATCGCTGCGGTCGAGCAGTTCATCGAGATCGGCCGAGGCGAACACGATCGCCATGCCTTGCCGCGTCCGTTCCTGCAGCAAGCTCCAGATGTATTCGATGGACTCCATGTCAAGCCCACGCGTCGGCTGTTCCATCAACAGCAGGCGCAGATGGGACGGCAAGAGGCCGAGCAAGGTACGCTGCTGATTGCCGCCCGACAGCGATTCCACGCGGCTGGCCGGCCGCCCCTTGATGTTGAAATGCTTGATGCGTTCCACCGCCGTCTGCTCGACCTGCGCCCATTTCACCAGAAACGGCTGCTGCCGTTCCGCCAGAGCCACATGCTCCGTCACCGTCAGGCCCGCCACCAGTCCCTCGTCCAGGCGGTTGGCGGGCACGAACGCGACGCCCGCCTGCAGAAACTGGCGATAGGGCCGGTTCGTAAAATCGAGCTGATTGATGTGAATCTGCCCGGCGGTTGGGCGCAGCAGCCCGCCCAACGCCTGCAACAGCAGCCGCTGTCCGCTGCCCTCTAGTCCGGCCAGCCCGATCACCTGGCCGGCCTGCACCTTCAGCGAAAGATTGGCGATCTCCAGGCGCCAATCGCTCAGCGTCACCTGGCTCAACTCGGCCAACGTCTCGCCCAACGGGATCGGCTCGCGCTTCTTGAAGGTGATGACCTGGCCAAACATCATCTGCACCAGGCGGTCGGTGGGGCAGGGCATCAGAGCCTCGCCGGTCACCTTGCCGCGCGCCATGACTGTCACCTCGGTGCAGAGGTCTTCCACCTCTTCCAGCTTGTGTGACACGAAGATCACGCTCTTGCCCTGGGTGGTCAGCTTGCGCAGCGCGGTAAAGAGCTTGGCTTTCTGCTGCGCCGAAATGGCGGTGGTCGGTTCGTCGAGAATCAGGACGCGCACGCCCAGCCAGAGCAGGCGCATGATCTCCAGTTGCTGTCGTTCACCGATGCTGAGGCTGCTGACCAGGGCGTCCGGTTCGATCTTGAAGTCGAACTGTGCACACTGTGCGGCCAGGGCCTGGCGGGCGCTGGCACGGTCAGGCAAAACGCCACCGGGTGCGCCGACGAGCAGGTTGTCCAGCACGCGCAGCGCCGGGAAGTCGAGGGGGTCCTGGTGCAGCATGCCGACGCCCATGTGCACAGCCTGGGCAGGCGAGGTCAGGGTGATAGGGCGACCGTCGAGCAGAATCTCGCCCTGATCGGCCCCGATGAAGCCGGTGAGCACCTTCATGAGTGTGCTCTTGCCGGCGCCGTTTTCACCGAGGATGCCGTGAATTGCGCCCGGTTCGATCGTGATGGTGATGCCATCGTTGGCGCGCACCGGCCCGAAGTGTTTGTGGATGTTGCGAAGTTCGACTTTCATTGGATATCCAATTCTCGACGGCAACGTCTTGGGCACGGGGGCGATGGGATTCGATTGGCGGCGGGGACGTCAGGCGTTCATGCGTCAACGCAGAACGCCATGCACTGGCAAGAGGATGTGGAATGCGCCCGCTCCTGTATACGCTGCGCGTGACGCGTCCGTCTGATGGTCGGACATGACGCGTCACGCGTCTGTTGCGCGGGGTTGTCGGGCGTTACTTGCTCGGGCCTTCCATGCCTTCGAGCAGTTGCGGGAGATACCAGACTTGCAGGTCGGTGGCGGTTTCGCCGGCCTTGAGATAGGGGGAGCCGTCCTGGAAGTTGAGCGGGCCGCTGAAGAGTTTGATGGAGCCGTCAGCCAGACCGGCGATGAATTTGTCGAGGTTGGCCGAGGCGCTATCGCTCAGCCCCTTGCCCTTGACGAAGCCAACGGCGCTGGTGTCAGGATTGTTGATGTCCTTCCAGTCGGGGGCTTTCCAGTCCCAATACTGTTGCCACTTGCCGTCTGCCGCCATCTGCACCGCCTTGACGTAGTCAGGCCCCCAGTTGAAATAGGGCACACCGAGACAAATGGCTTCGGCTTCCTTGCAGGCGTCGTGATAGTCATACGGCACCGTCCAGACCTTCTTGCCGGCCGCGGCCATCTTGCCGCCTTCGACCAGCGCCTCGGTGGTGTCAATGCCGGACAAAACGACATCGTAGCCGTTGTTGTAGAAGTCGTCGGCCACTTTGGTGGGGTCGAGGGTCTGGCCAGGGATATTGAACCAGAAGCCGATCCATGTCACCTTGAACCCGAGCGACTTTGGGTCATTCTTGGCCATTTCGGTCCAGCAGTAGCGAGCGCCCAGGTAGACCGAAGCGGCCAGGCGCCGCGTTTCATCGTTGATGAGCGGACCGAGGTAGCCGATCTTGCCGGTTTGCGTGGTCAGGGCGGCGGCGCAGCCGGCAATCATCTTGCCGTACTCCATGCGCCCCATGAAGTTGCTCAGATTGGCGGGAGCCTTGTAGTCCTTGCCCTCTTTCCAGGCATGATCGCCCGACACGTTGACCAGCGCCAGGTCGGGGTGTTTGACGGCGGCTTCCAACGTGCCATCCTTGAAATCGTCCGAGGCCGTGAAAACGACCTTGACGCCCTGGCCTACCAGGTCATCTACCAACTGCGGGACGGTGACCCCCGGCTTGGCCGCCGGATTGACGTTGTCAACATAGACCATCTTGGCGCCGGGAATCTTGGCCTCGACGTACTTGCCCGCCTGGTAGTGGGCCTCGCTCCAGCCATGATCGTTGTAGGGGCCAACCAGAATCACGCCAAACTTGATCTCGCTGGGGGCTGGCGCTTTCGTCGCTTCAGGAGCAGCCGGCGCTTTGGTCGGTTCGGTGGCAGCCGGTGAACAGGCGCTCAGCACCAGTGCGCCGATCACTAACAGGGCCAACAGACTCCAGAGACGTTTGGAAACCATGTGTTCTTTCCTCCTCGTTGCTTCAGAAATGTGAAATTTGGACTTGTGGCGCTGCACAGCGACTTGCAGCCGGTCGAGGTGACGAGCTGGCAGGCGCTCCCGCCGCCACATGCAGCAGTCATACTGACTCCGAAAAGCCCTCTGCAACAGGTGAGCGGGGGTTTCAATCACGGAGGGTCGCAATCGGTCGGGCATGAGTTCAGATCGAACGCACATCACCACCTTTCTCACAGGGCCAGGAGATAGGCCAGCGCCGCTTCCTGGCGCCGGTATAAGAGCACCCAGGGTCGGAAAAACGGATGCAAAACGACAGGAGAAGCCGCCGGCCCGCATTGCCAGGCAACTGGGACGGCATTTAGATTATAACATAGGACGTATCATCTCAATAATTCGGGGCAAAGACCTGTCAGGTTTCCCCAAACTCACCCCGGATGCCCGCTGCCAGAAGGTTGCGGATCTGCTCGATCACTTGGGACGGAAGCCCCAAAAGGTTCCTCGAGCCTGTAGGGCTTCCGCCCAAACCCCTATGGGTTTCTCGAATCTTTAGGATTTCTCCCACGCTGCGCCGGCGGTTGGGTTTCACGCCAGCCCCATCGCCGCATCGCCCGAATTTCTCCCACGCTGCGCCGGCGGTTGGGCTGGCGCCGCGATGTTGTGTTACAATCAATGTGAGAAACGACTGTCAGAAACGGCTGTTGGAAACCCGTAAGAACAGCCGCCCGGCCTGAGCCAACGCCGAGCGGCGACGATGGGAGGAAAGGATGATGATTCAAGAGCATTTGGGTGTGGCCCGTGGGGATGCGCCCGCCGATCTGATCCTGCGCAATGCGCGCCTGGTCAACGTCTTTTCCGGCGCCATCGAGGAGACTGACCTCGCGATCGCCGGTGGCCTGATCGTCGGTTTTGGCGTCGGGCGCGCCGCCCTGGAAACGCACGATCTGGAGGGCGCCTTCGTCGCCCCCGGCCTGATTGACGCCCATGTCCATGTCGAAAGCTCGCTCTGCACCGTGCCTGAGTTTGCGCACGCCGTGGCGCCGCGCGGCGTGACGACCGTGGTCACCGATCCGCACGAGATCGCCAATGTCCTGGGCGTGGAGGGCATCCGCTACATGTTGGAGACGGCGAAGTATGGTCCATTGACGGTTTATGTCAACTTGCCATCGTGCGTGCCGGCGACACACATGGAGACGAATGGCGCCCGCCTGGAGGCCGAAGACCTGGCCGATCTGCGTCACAACCCGTGGGTGATCGGGCTGGCCGAGGTGATGAACTATCCGGGCGTCATCGGCGGAGACGAGGGGGTGTTGGCCAAGCTGCGCGCTTTTCAAGGCCGCCCGCTGGATGGTCATGCGCCGGGGGTGGCCGGCCGGCAGCTCGATGCCTACGTCGCCGCCGGCATCGGTTCCGATCATGAGTGCACGACGGTGGCCGAGGCGATGGAGAAACTGCGACGCGGGATGTACATCCTGATCCGGGAGGCGACCAACGCACACAATCTGCAAACCCTGCTGCCGTTGGTCACGCCGGCGACGAGCCGGCGCATCTGCTTCTGCACCGACGACCGCCAGCCGGCCGATCTGCTCGACCTGGGCGGGATTGACTACATGGTGCGCATGGCGTTGCGGGCGGGCATCCCGCCGGTGACAGCGATCCAGATGGCGACGCTCAACACAAGCGAGTGGTTTCGCTTGCATGACCGGGGGGCGCTGGCGCCGGGGCGTGTGGCCGATGTGATCGTGTTCCGTTCGTGGGAAGATTTCGTTATCGAACGCGTCTATCGCGCCGGCCGCCTGGCGGCGCAGGATGGGGTGCTGCTGCCCTGGCCCGAAAGCACCATGCAGCGGCGGCCGCGTGTGCGTAGTTCGATGAACGTGGATTGGGAGACGCTCGACTTCGCCATTCCGGCGGCGGGGCGCGCCGTGCGCGTGATTGGGGCGATCGAGAATCAGTTGATCACCGAGCACCTGATCGAACCGGCGTTGCTGCGCGATGGGTTTGCAGTGGCGGATCCGGGACGCGATCTGCTCAAGATGGCGGTGGTGGAGCGCCATCAGCACAGCGGGCATGTGGGTAAGGGGTTCGTCAAGCGGTTTGGCCTGCAGCGGGGCGCGCTGGCGGGCAGCGTGGCGCACGATCATCACAATCTGGTGGTGATTGGCGCCGATGATCGTAGCATGATGACGGCGGCGCGCGCCGTCGGTGCGCTGCGCGGTGGTCTGGTGGTGGCCGAAGGGGAGCGCGTGTTGGCGCAACTGGCGCTGCCGGTGGCCGGTTTGATGTCGGAGCAGCCGATTGCGGGGGTGCGGCGCGGGTATGACGATCTGCTGGCCGCCGCCCACAGCCTGGGCGCCACGATGCACGATCCGTTCATGGCGATGAGCTTTGCGGCGCTGGAGGTCATTCCGCACCTCAAGCTGACCGATCTGGGGTTGGTGGATGTGGATCGGTTCGAGCTGGTCTCGCTGTGGGTTGCCTAGCGGCGCTCAGGATTGCAAGCGGGCGCGCAGAGCAGGGTGAGCGTTGAACCAGGCCGCCCAAGTCTCGTCTGGCACGCCAACGGGATGCCAGCCCGGCTGCCAGGGCTGCGTGTGATGACGTTCACAGCGTGAGAGCTGCCTGGCTTGCAAGCGGCCCGACCAGAGAATGACGCCGGCGTCGTCGAAAACGGTGAGATGCTGGCCATCTTCCAGGCGTATGATGCCGGCAGGCGACCAACCCTCTGTGCGGCTGGCGCAGAAGCGGGCGTCCTGAAAGATGCGCCAGAAGTTGCCCTCCCAACCCTGCTCCCAGTATTCAGCAATCCAACCTTCATACACAACCGTTGGCTCCGAGGTCTGTTCCTCTGAATCCATCGTCCATCCTCCTGCATCGGTGATGTTGCCTTTGCCGGGTCGCCCGCCCCCTGCGATCGCTCCCTGAGCCTGTCGCAGGGGGCGGGGCGTTCCCGGCTGGCAGACGCCCCCCATCCCTCAAATTTGGGGGGGCCGAGGCTTCGACAAGCTCGGCTTCGGCAAGCTCGGCCTACGGATAGCCCCGCCCCTCTCTGCTCTCTGACCTTTGACCTCTGTTCTCTGACCTCTGACCTCTGTCAAGGCGCGCTGAGACGACTGCGCACATAGACGTTCTCGACGGTGTCGCCAGTGCGCCGATCGCTCCAGAGCGCATGGGGGCGGCCGTCCGAGCCGACGACGAAAGCAGGGAATTTGACCTCCACGGCGCCCAAATCTGTGACGAACTCCATATCGCTCCAGGAGAACCCGCCGTCGGTCGAATACTTGCCGGCAATATCGGCGCAGCGGTTTGGTTCGGGGCAGACCGGCGTGAGGAAATCTCGTTCATCCTTCCAAAAGAGCCACAGCACGCCGTGTGGGTTGTCGAGCGCCCAGAAGGGAAAGCGACTGCTGGCCTCCGATAGCGTGACCGAGGCGCTCCAGGTTTGGCCCTGATCGGTGGAACGGCGGTAGTCAGTGGAGGCATACGGGGAGGTCGTCGTCATGATGCCCAGGTGGATGACGCCGCTGGCATCTACTGCGGCCTCCGGGTCCCAGTCACGCAGGGGGGTGGCTGCGCCAACGCGTTCGGTGAAGGTCTGGCCGCCGTCGGTGGAAACGGCCACGTAAACGTCCCAGTCCGGGTTGGCGCGATTGTCGCGCCAGGCGATGGCGACCAGGTTGCCGTTGGTTCCCTCCAACGTAAAGCGCGGGAAAGCGGCGTGCCCGCTGCCCTGGTTCAGCTTCTGACGAGGGCCAAATGTGAGGCCGCCGTCGGTAGAACGCAAGTAGTAGACTTCGGTTGGGGTGACGTCGGTCGAAGGGTCGCCATAGTGCCAGGCCAGGTGCAGTCGGTTCTGCAGATCAAGCCCAAAGTTGA
Source organism: uncultured Anaerolineae bacterium (assembly GCA_964580725.1). Classification (GTDB taxonomy): domain Bacteria; phylum Chloroflexota; class Anaerolineae; order SSC4; family Amarolineaceae; genus Amarolinea. Next base: position 7,924 of record CAZOLV010000067.1, read on the forward strand.
AACCCCCGACCTTGCGGCTGTGGGCGCCGGTGACATCGTGCGGGGCGGCCCAGGTGGTGCCGGCGTCGGTGGAACGGCTGTGGTAGAGGCGCCCAGTGCCGCCATCGCGCAGGTCAACCCAGATCGTGTGCAGCGTTCCGTCCGGGCCAAGCATCAGGTTGATGCCAAAGGCGGGCAGGGGGCTGTTGGCAATGTCGAGGGGCGACGACCAGGTTTGCCCACCGTCGGTCGAGCGACTGTAGAGGGTGTCGTAGATGTTGCCGTTGTTTTCGACCCAGGTGATGTGCATGCGGCCGGCTGCGTCAACGGCCAGGTTGCGCCCCACGACGCCGCCGGCGATGTGGGTGCTGAAGGTGGCCTGATGTTCAGGCCCCCAGTCCGGGTCAACGCCATGACTGCCGAGCGGGGTGGCGGTGGGGGTCGCCGTAGGGGCTGTCGTCGGCGTGCGGGTGGGTGTAGTGGTGGGCGTGCGTGTTGGGGTCGCCGTGGGGCCTGTCGTGGGCGTGCGTGTTGGGGTCGCCGTGGGGCCTGTCGTGGGCGTGCGGGTGGGGGTAGCGGTGGCGACAAGGGTCGGTGTGGGCGTGGGGGTGAGGCCAGGCCAGACCAGGTTCCAGTAGCCGGCGACGAGCGGCAGGAAGCTGTGACAGGCGTCGTGAGCGGCGGTGGCCATGATGTCTACGATGTCGCCGAGACCGTTGCCGTTGGCGTCGGTTACGCAGGTGTCCACATCAGGGGTGGCGGTGGGGGTGGCGGTGGCGGCGGTGGGGGTGACGGTGGGTGTGACGGCGAGACCGTCCAGGTTGTAGATGTCAACCTCGGCGCGCTGCATGTAGCCGGCGAAGAAGCGTTGGCGAGCGGCGTCGAGGGCGGTGAAGGGGGGGACGAAGGTGGCGTTGCGCAGATCGGCCTGGCTGAGCAGGGTGAGGCTGTTGGCGTCTACGACGTTCAGGCGCCAGCGGGCGGCGGCGGGGGCGCTGGGAGAGGCGGCTGACGGTTGGCGGCGGTTGGCAGAGCGGGCGGTCAGGCGGGCGCTGCCCGGGTTCACGTCCAACAGGTAGAGGCGGTCGTTGACCGCATCGAGATCGGCGACGATGACGCCAAGCCCCGGGGAGAGCAGGCCGCTGACGGTATCGGTTGTGGTGTCAATGAGGATGGGGCCGACGTGCAGCCGGTGGCGGGCGGAGTCGGCAAAGATGAGATGATCGGTGAATTCGGCGCTCCAGTTCCAAGACTGGCCGGTGAGGTCAATGGTGTGGAGGTAGGCGTAGTTGGCGTTGGCGTCGAAGACATCCACCTTGTGTTGACGCCCGACGAGAATGTAGAGTTTGCCCAGGGTTTCGTCCATGACGGGCTGCAAGTGCCCAACGCCGGAGGTGTTTTGGGGGTTATAGGTGAAACTCGGGATGTTGTTGATGACGGCCAGGACGGTGAGCGAGGCGCCGTCCACGATGACGGCGCGGTCGTGTTCGGGATGGGTGGTGATGACGCGGCGGCGTGTGACGTCGAGGACCTGGCTACTGAGGGCATCTTCGCTGTTGGTGAAGCCGAAGTTGACGACGCCGAGGAGAGTGGGATGGAGGGGATCGGGGGCAAGGTCGTAGGCGCTGACGGCGCCGGCATAGTGACTGAGCACGTAGAGGTGGTTGCGGACGGGATCAACGTCTACGGCAGTGGGCCAGCCGCCGGTGGCGAATTCGTACCAGAGACCAGCGGTGGGACGGTAGACTTGCACGGTGCTGCCGCCGAGGCGGTTGGCGAGGTAGATGTCGCCGTGAGTGGGGCCGACGGCGATATCTTCGACGCTGTTGCCGATGTCAATCTGGCCACTGATGCTGGCAGCGGCGACATTGACAACGGTGACGTTGGAGTATTCCATGCCGGCGGTGTAGAGCTTGCCGGTGGCGCGGTTGAGGGCGGCGCGCTGTGCGCCGCCGGTTTGCAGATCGAGCGTCTGTTGTAGGAGACCGGCGTCGGGATCAACGATGGCGAAGCTGCTGCGAATGGGGGAGATGCCGTCGCTCGAGACGATATAGACCTTGCCAGTGGAGGCCCAAAAGTACGGCTGCTTGGCGTTGGGAGGTAGACTGACGCTGTGCACCATGTGCGGTTGCGCTGAGAAGAGACCGCTGATGATGAAGAGGCTGTTGGAGGAAGTGACGAACAGGCGCCCGCCGGTCGCATCAACCTCGGCGAAGTTGAGGGGCGTGCCGCCGTTGTTGTCGAGGGTGAGCGGCGACAGGATGGCGAGCGTGGCGGAATTGATGACGTAGATGGGGGTGGCGGCGGTGGGTGCGCCGCTGTAGACGACGTAGAGGCGCTGCGCACCGCTGTCGAGCGCCATGCCGCCGATGCGGTCGGCGCCGAGGTTGACGGTGGCGAGCAGGGCGAGGGTGTTGGCGTCGTAGACGGCGACTGCGCCGGCGGCTTGCAGGCTGACGAAGACCCGGTTGGCGGAGGGGTCAACGAGAACGTCGGTAGGGTCGGCGGCCAGAGAGGCCTGGGCCGTGATGGTGTTGGTCGTCGGGTCAATGCGGCGCAGGAGATGGGTGCTGAAACCGGCCATGTAGAGGGCGCCGGTGGTGGGGTGAACGGCGAGATAGGGGCGATTGAAGTCGCTGTCGCTGCCGCCGCTGTCGAGGTTGCCGATGAGGGTGTCGGTGGCGCCATCGATGACGGCAATGCCAGGGGTGAGGATGCCCTGGACGTAGATGCGGTTGCGGGTTTCGTCGAGGGCGACGTCGAAGATCTTCAGGTGGTTGTCCTGGGCGGCGCTCCAGCCGCGCAGGCCGTTGAGCGAGACCGTTTCGCTGAGAATGGGGGGCTGACTGCCTGGCCCGACGGGGTGGGTGCGTGCGGCGGCGGCGAGGCTGGCGGCGAGCAGCAGCAGAGCAGCCAGGCAAAGGGGGATCGTGGTTCGGATGGTTTTCGGCATCATGGCGCAAGTCCTCGTTCTGCTTCGTTGGATGTGGGGTCGAACTGGCGCGGGATCGTGCGGAGCAGGCGAGGGGATGTTCCTGCGCGGGTTCCAACGCCCGGACGGCTCTGCGGCGACGTGGGCGTCGAGGCCTGGGAGCGTCTGTAACGGCAAGAAAGAACGGGCTGCGGTGAAACTCTGTCATCACAAAATGCAGCGACCCGGCGGTGAAGCCGAGTCGCTGGCGCGGACGTGACAAGGCGCCGGGGTTTTGGGGAAACGACGTTCGGCCGTTCCGCGGCCGAACGTCGCAGAGCGGTCAGGCGTTGGCGATGAACTGTTCTGTCAGCAGGCGCGCTTCTTCATCGGTGTATTGGGCGGGGGGTGATTTCATGAAGTAGGCGCTGGGGCCGACAAGGGCGCCAGAGAGGCCGCGATCGAGGGCCAGTTTGGCGCAGCGCACAGCGTCGATGACGACGCCGGCGGAGTTGGGGCTGTCCCAGACCTCGAGTTTGAGTTCGAGGTTGAGGGGTACGTCGCCAAAAGTGCGGCCTTCCATGCGGATGTAGCACCATTTGCGATCTTCGAGCCAGGGCACGTAGTCGCTCGGCCCGACGTGGATGTCGCGTTCTGGCAGTTGGTAGGGCAACTGCGAGGTGACGGCGTTGGTCTTGGAGATCTTCTTGGATTCGAGGCGTTCGCGCTCCAGCATGTTGAAGAAGTCGGTGTTGCCGCCAAAGTTGAGCTGGTAGGTGCGTTCGAGCTTGACGCCGCGCTCGTCGAAGAGATGGGCCAGTACGCGATGGGTGATGGTGGCACCGACCTGGCTCTTGATGTCGTCGCCGATGACGGGCAGGTTGTGTTGGCGAAAGCGGCCCTGCCAATAGTCTTCGCGCCCGATGAAGACGGGGACGCAGTTGACGAAGGCACAGCCGGCGGCGAGTATCTGTTCGACGTACCATTTGGTGGCCATTTCGCTGCCGACGGGCAGGTAATTGACAACGACGTCGGTGCGGGTCTCTTGCAGGATTTCGCGAATGGGTGCGGTGGGGCCGGGCGCTGGCTTGATGATCTGTTTGAGATAGCGCCCCAGGCCGTCGTGGGTCATGCCGCGCGCCACAGGCACGTCGAGGTGGGGGACATTGCAAAACTTGTAGGTGTTGTTGGGGGCGGCGAAGATGGCTTGCGAGAGGTCTTGGCCGACCTTTTGCGCATCTATGTCGAAAGCGGCGCTGAATTCGATGTCGCTGATGTGGTAGCCACCCAGGTTGACGTGCATCAGGCCTGGGACTTGTGCGGCGGGATCAGCGTGGCGGTAGTAATGGACGCCCTGCACGAGCGATGAGGCGCAGTTGCCCACGCCGATGATCGCCACGCGTACTTTCTTGTCTGCCATGTGATTCTTGTTCTACACTCCTTCAGTCGTATGGTTGTATGGTCGTATGGATCAAGTTGGGTGGGGGCAAACGCCGGCAGCAGCCGGTCTCAGGGTCGAATATCGGCGACCATTTTGGAATCGCAGGCGCATCAGGCCCGCAGGAGCGGTTCGCCGTAGAGTACGTAGGCCAGCCAGGTCGGATTGTCGGGCGCCAGGTCGCGTACAGACTGACGGGCGATGGCGAAGGCGTCGCCGAGGGTGCGGTTCTCCTCCAGCAGGGATTTGTAGAACGCGCCGGAAAATTCGGCGGCGAGACGGTCGTTGACTTCCCACAACGCGCCGATGAAAGCGCCTGCGCCCGCTTTGACGAAACGTTCGGCCCAACCGCCCAGGCCAGAGATCGCAAAGGCGAGACCGCCGCTTTCGCAGGCGTTGAGGAAGATGAGCGGTCGCTGGCGATAGCGCACGCGCCGCGAGAGATCGGCAGGGCGGAAGGAGCCATCGCTCAGGACAAGGGCCGAGTTGGTGGGATCCTTTGTATCGAGTTTGCCGTGACAGGCGATGTGAACGACGCCGGTCAGGTCGGATGCGGCCAAGAGGTCGCCGATCCGACTGCGGGTGGCGTCGGCGTCGGTCAGTTTGCGCAGGTCGGGATTGAGTTGTTCCAGGTTTTCCAGTTCGGCGCTGGCAAAGGGAAGGTTGGACACAGGCACGATGGCGGCGACATTACGGCCCGAAAGGGTGGCGGTCATGCCGTCGCCGGCCAGCCAGCGGGCGACCCGAAAACGCGCGCAGAGAAAGTCGCCGGCCTCCCTCGTGTCGGGGTCGAAGAGGCGGGCCAGCTCCCAGGGGATCCACGGTTCATCGGAGGTGATGATGAGGTCACGGATGCCATCTTTGGAAATCTTCCAGAGTGCCTTCTGCAGCTCCTGCGGGAAGGCGTCGGCGAAGAGGTTGTCGCCCAGGGTCTCGATCTCGCTCTGTTGGTCGGCGTTGCTCAGGCCGTGCGGGGATTGTCGCGCCAGGCGGTTGAGCTGGTCGAAGGTGGCCACCATCTGGGCGGCAGGCTCGGCGGCGAACTGGATGACGCCCATGGACTGCCAGTTGTAGCCGGCCAGTTTGGAGTGCAGGATGAATTCGAACCGTTTGCGTTCTTGATCGGCGGCTTTGATGCGTAGTTCGAGCTGTGGGGGAGAAAGCTCACGGTCGGGCATGGTCATGGCCTGTGTGGCCTGGGCGGGCGGCTGATCTGCGCCCAACTGCGCCCACTCGCTGACGACGGTCGCCTGCAGGTTGACGACGCCGAGCAGGCGGTTATTTTGACGGAAGTCCACGGCAAGCGCCTTGACGCCGGGCGATTTGGGCAGCAGTTGGAAGGTCAGGGGGTCAGAATCTGCATCTGGCTTGACGATCAGTTCGCCGGTGTGCGCCAGATTCCAGTGAGCGTCGAAGATGACGAAATCGGGCGCCAGCACGACGACGGTGACCGGATGGGCGGCGCCGGTCTGCAAGGACATGGGGGTGAGCGTGTAGGCGATGCCCGGCGTGGCCTGCGTCCCGGTCAGGCGCACGGTGAGGGGGACGGCCAGGCGCTGCAGGATGCGACCAGGGAACTCGACGGCGCCGTAGCGGGCGACGGTCTGATCGTCGGAGGCGGCTTGAGGGGGAGGAAGGGATTCGAAGTAGTCGGGGGTGTCGCCAGAGGAGGCGGTCGCCTCGTCGGCGGCGTGTTCCCAGGCGCTGGCGGCAGGCCGGCGCAGGTCAGCGATGGTCTGTGCGAGGATCTGGGTCACATCGCCGCGGCGAAAAACGGGGCCTTTCGGCTGGACAAGCGGTCTGGCTTCCTCAAGCTGACTCTGCACCAGGGCCAGGGCAGGCGGGTCAATCTCTTGGATGACGGCTGCGAGTTGTTCCAGAAACCAGATGGCGACGCTGCCCTGTGCGATGACCGAGGCGGCATCCTCCAGGCGCTGCGCCGTTTCCCAGAAGAGGGCGGTCAGTTCCATTCGAAGCGACGGGGGCAGGCTGTTCCAGTGATGGTCGAGTTGCTCGACAACCTTCGGCAAGGCGGCGGCCGACTCGGCGTTGAGGAATCCGGAAACTGCGCCCTGGGAGGGTCGTTCGACGTAGGGAGGAGGCAGCAAGGGGCGGCCGTGCGGCAGGGGTTGTTGCAGCAGCGTATCGAGCAACTCGATCGCCTGCTGGTGTTTGGCCGGATCGCTCATGGTGAGACCGCGCATGGGGGCCGATTGGCGCGCCGGCCGCAGGATGGGTGCAAGAACCGGAGAAAACGATCCCAGTTGATCGAGCGCTCGCAGAGTTTCGGCGGTCCGGGTGACCGGCTCGAAGCTGCCCTGGGCCTGGCGTAGTGAATGGGCGGCGGTGTCGAGCAGGGGACGCAGTTCCTGCGCGCTATCGTCATCGAACGTTGGCCAGCGGGCTAACAGCAGTTGCAGCGCCTCGACCAGCGTCTTTTCGGCGATGTGTGCAGCAAAGTCGGACATAGAGCACCTCGATTTGGGAGATAGGGAGATAGGGAGAGGGGGACATTCAGACGCGTGTGGCAGGGTCGAAGAGTTTGGCGTGTTCCTCCAGGGCGTAGCGGTCGGTCATGCCGGCGATGTAGTCGCAGATGACACGACGCAGGCCTTCCGGTTCATGGGCGATTTTGGCCTGGGTGCTGGCAGGCATTTGCAGCGGTTCGGCCAGGTAAGCGTCGAACAGGTTGGTGAGGACGCGCTGCGCTTTGCTGGCCATGCGGATGACGCGGTAGTGGCGGTAGAAGTTGGCGAGCAGGAAGCGTTTGAGTTCCCGGTTTTCGGCGGCCAGGTCAGGGCTGTAGCCGGCGATGTTGCGTGCGAGGGCGCGCAGTTCGGCGACGGACTGGACGGCGGTGGCCTGCAGGGCGGCGGCGGTGGCTTCGATGGCTGTCTGCACGAAGAGGCCGACGAGGCGGCGAATGATGCGATGGCGCAGGAGATCGTCGAGGGGGTCGGGGTTGGGTTGGCCGAGGGTGTGGAGCGCTCGCTGCCAAAGGGGCTGCTGCTGTACGTCCTCGATACGGAGCAGGCCGGCGCGCAGGCCGTCGTCCAGGTCACTGGTGTTATAGGCGATTTCGTCGGCCAGGTTGGCGAGTTGACATTCCAGGGTGCCGGCGAGTTCGGGATGGTAGCCGGCGGCGTCTGTGACGTCGTAGTCGGTGTCGTGCTTGACGAGTCCTTCGCGCACTTCGTAGGTGAGATTGAGGCCGTCGAAGTCGGGATAGCGTTTTTCGAGCCTTTCGAGGATGCGCATGGTTTGGCGCTGGTGGTCGAAACCGCCGTGGGTGCGCATGAGGGTGTCGAGGGTTTGTTCGCCGGTGTGACCGAAGGGCGGATGGCCGAGGTCGTGCGCCAGACAGATGGCTTCGGTCAGGTCTTCGTTGGCGCGCAGGGCGCGGGCGAGGCTGCGCCCGATCTGGGCGACTTCGATGGAGTGGGTGAGGCGGGTGCGATAGTGGTCGCCTTCGGTGTTGACGAAGACCTGGGTCTTGTACTCCAGGCGTCGAAAGGCGGTGGTGTGGATGATACGGTCACGGTCGCGCTGGAAAAGGGAGCGATGGGCCGGTTCGTCTTCGGGGACGCGGCGTCCCTGGCTGTCGCTGCTCTTCATGGCGAAGGGAGCCAGGAATTGGCGCTCCCAGGCTTCGAGTTCGGTTCGTGTGCGAATCATGTGATCCTCCAGCGCCGGTCGTTGGCCACGGCCGGCGGGAGCTGGCGTGGGCGGGATGGCGCCTGTGCGGGCGGGTTTGGTTGTGGGGGGTGAACGGGGTGCAAGTGTGCGCCAGGGCGGGCGGAGTGTGGTCAAACGACCAGCACCGTCCCGAGCAGGCCCATTTGTTCGAGCGTGTCAAAGGCGTAGGTCTGCACCAGTTGGTTGTCATCGTCCAGGTAATGGTAAAACACCTGAGCGGTCTCCAGGGTGCGAATTTTGCTGAGGGCGTGGGCGGCGCGGGCGCGGGCGCCTGGCGGGCCAGCGGCAAGCACGGCGGCCAGGGCGGGCACGACGCCCTCACCGAGCAGGGCCAGGGCGGCGGCGGCGGCGGCTCGCACCCAGCCGTTGGGGTCGTTCAGCATCTCGATCAGGTCGGCGGCGGCAGCGGTGAGTTTGAGTTCGGCGATGGCCAGGGCGGCGGCGCAGCGGACGCTCGGTTCTGTGTCGTGCAGGCGCTGGCGCAGGAGTTCCAAACGAGCGTTGGCCTGTGCGCCGCGCCAGGCGGCGACGGCGAGGGCGCGCACGCCCCACCAGCGCCAATTGGGATCGGGATCGGTGAGCCAGGCGGTCAGTGCGGCCAGATGGTGTTCGTTGCCGGCGGGGAGTTGTTGGGCGAGTTCTTCGGCCAGGTCATCATCGCCGGCGGCGATGGCGCTGTGCAAGAGGGCAAGGGGGTTTTCGATCATGATGGCGTGTCCTTTTGGGGGAAGGAGGGCAGTTGCAGAAGATGGGCGGGACAGCCGGAGCGGCAGTCGCTGCTGCCGAAGCCGGAGATGGGGGCTTGGGCGCCGTGCTCGGTGAGCAGGCGGCGCCAGGCACATTCCAGGCGGGTTGGGCCGGATTGCCAGACGACAGCGGCCAGGACGGCGCGGGCCAGGAGATAGTCAATGTGCCAGTGCAGGGGTTTGTGGGGCTGGCAGTGACGGCGAAGGCGGGCGCTGAGTCCACCGGGGCCGAGGGCGCTGCCGAGGTAGGCGTAGAGGCCGGGGGGCAGATCGAAGCAGCCCAGGCGGCCGACCTGGAGGCTGAGGGGTGCGGGGCAGTGCAGGAGGAGGGCGTAGGTTCCGGGAAGGGGGGGAGGGGCGTCGGACGCCCCCCCTGCCCTGCAAAATTGGGGGGGGATGGGGCCAGACGCGCCCCCTGCCCCCCAAAATTGGGGGAATTGGGGGGAGCAGGGGAGCAGCGGCCAGGCAGGTGGGGGTTGGGCGCAGGCGGTGGACATGGTGCGGTGGTGGTTGGCTATCAGAGCTTGACGGTTTTGAGGCGGAGGGAGTTGGTGACGACGAAGATGCTGCTGAAGGCCATGGCGGCGGCGGCGAGCACCGGGTGCAGGCGAAGGCCGAACGCCGGGTAGAAAAGGCCGGCGGCCACGGGAATCAGGATGACGTTGTAGAAGAAGGCCCAGAAGAGGTTCTGGCGGATGACGCGTAGCACGCCGCGACTCAGCGCCAAAGAGCGGATCACGCCGCGCAAGTCACCGCTCATGAGCGTTACACCGGCGGTTTCCATTGCCACATCGGCGCCGGCGCCAATCGCCATGCCCACGTCGGCTTGCGCCAATGCCGGTGCATCGTTGATACCATCACCCACCATGCCGACCAGGCGTCCCTCGCCTTGCAGCGCCTTGATCTGCGCCGCCTTGTCGCCCGGCAGCACTTCGGCCAGGACACGCTCGATGCCCACCTGGCGCGCAATCGCCTCGGCGGTGCGCCGATTGTCCCCGGTAATCATCACGACCTGCAAACCAAGCCGGCGCAGATGTGCAATGGCCTCGGCCGAATTGACCTTGACCGTATCGGCGACCGCCAACACGCCAACCGGGCGTCCATTCAGGGCCGCCAGCATGACAGTCTTACCCTCGCTCTGCAGGCGCAGCGCCGTCTCTTCAGCGTCGGCCAGCGCCAGCCGCTCCTGCTCGAACAGACGCAGGCTGCCCACCAAGACATCGCGCCCCTGAATCACCGCCCGCGCCCCCAATCCTGCCAGCGCCTCGAAACGTTCCGGCGATGCCAACGCCACGCCCTCTGTCAGCGCTGCCTGCACAACCGCCTGGCCAACCGGATGTTCCGAGCCTTTCTCCGCCGAGGCTGCCCAGAAGAGCAGTTCGGCGCGCGTCAGGGCCGGATCGCCGAGTGGGATCGTATCGGTCAAGGCTGGCCGGCCGTTGGTAATCGTCCCGGTTTTGTCCAACGCCACCGTGTTCAGCTTGTGACTGCGTTCCAGCGCCTCGCTGCTCTTGAACAGGATACCGTTCTCGGCGCCGATGCCTGTGCCGACCATGATGGCGGTGGGGGTGGCCAGGCCGAGGGCGCAGGGGCAGGCAATGACGAGGACGGCGATCATGTAGACCAGGGACTGGGTGAAACCGGCCTGCCCAACGAAGTACCAACCCAAAAAGGTGAGCGTCGCCAGCGCCAACACCACGGGCACAAAAATCGCCGAGACCTGATCGGCCAGGCGCTGGATGGGCGCTTTGGAGCCTTGCGCTTCCTGCACCAGGCGGATGATCTGCGCCAGCGCCGTTTCGCTGCCCACGCGCGTCGCCTCGAATTTGAGCAATCCCTGTTGGTTGAGGGTTGCGCCGATCACCGTATCGCCCGGCTTCTTGTCCACTGGCAGGCTCTCGCCCGTGAGCATAGACTCGTTGATCGCCGAGCGCCCTTCCACCACAATACCGTCCACCGCAATCTTCTCGCCAGGTCGCACGATGACGAAGTCGCCAACGCGCACCTGTTCGACCGGGATATCGCTCTCCACACCGTCGCGCACGATGTGCGCCGTGCGGGCGCGCAACCCCATCAGCGCCTTGATGGCGGCGGAGGTGCGGCCTTTGGCGCGCGCTTCCAGCAGCTTGCCGAGCTTGATGAGGGTGATGATGACGGCGGCGGTCTCGAAGTAGACGTGATCGCCCAGGCCATGCCAACCGAAGAGGGCGCCGAGGACGATGGCAAGGCTATAGAAGTAGGCGGCGGAAGAGCCGATGGCCACCAGGACATCCATGTTGGCGGAGCGGTTGCGCAGCGACTTCCAGCCGCCGACGTAGTAATCGCCGCCCACGTAGAACTGCACGGGGGTGGCGAGCAGGAGCATCAGCCAATGGACCCACTCGCCGTGCGCCCACATACCGAGCAAACCGAGGTCTCGCGCCATGCTGAAAACAAAGAGCGGCCCCGCAAAAAGCACGCCGATCCAGAACTTGCGCGTCTGATCGCTGATCTCGGCCGCGCGCGCGGTAGCTTCGGCATCTTCCAGTGTTGCGGCGTCGCTGGCCTGCACGACACCGTAGCCGGCGCGCTCGACGGCCTGGATCAAGTCCTGGCGAGTGGCCGCGCCGGGGATGTAGAGAACGGTTGCCTGCTCGGCGGCGAAGTTGACCTGGGCTGTGAGTACGCCTTGCACTTTGCGCAGGGCGCGTTCCACGGCCAGGGCGCAGTTGGCGCAGGTCATGCCGGTGATGGGCAGGTCGGCCCGCGCCTGCGGCACATCGTAACCGGCGCCGCGGATGCGCTGCACCAAATCATGTTCTTCGACGAGCGCCGGATCGTAAATGACGAAGGCCCGCTCGCTGGCGTAGTTGACCTGCGCCTGGCTGACCCCCGGCGTCTTTTGCAGGGTGCGGGTGATGGTGTTGGCGCAGTTGGCGCAGGTCATGCCGCTGACGGGCAGACTGAGTTCTGTGGCGGCCATGCGATCAACCGGCGGCGGGATAACCGATTTCGGCCAGGGTGGCCTCGACGGCGGCAAGGCGGGCGGCATCGGTTACTTCGACCTTGACCGCTTTGGAGCCGAGATCGGCCCTGACGGTGGCCACCCCCGGCACATCCTTGAGCTCGCGCTCGATGGTGTTGACGCAGTGATGGCAGGAGATGTTGGGGACAGTGTAGGTCTTGGTGGTCATGTGTTGATGTCCTTTCGAATTGACTTATTGACTTATTGACTTGCTGTTGTTGCGAACTGGTGAGGCTCTGCTGGCCTCGGTCAAGAGCGCAGACGGCTTTCGGTCTCGAAAAGGTGGAGCAGTTCGTCCAGCACCCGTTCTCGTTCCTGTGCGTCGTCGCTGCGCACGGCGGTGATGACACAGGAGTTGAGATGATTTTCCAGCAGCAGGTCGTTGACCCGGTCGAGCGCCTTCTGGACGGCCTGCACCTGGCCGATGATGTCCACGCAGTAGACGTCATCGGTGATCATGCGTTGGATGCCGCGCACGTGCCCTTCGATGCTCTTCAGCCGGCCCAGCGCCTGCTCTCTGATTTGCTCATTCATGTGCAACTCCTGATCGGTCCCTGGCTCCCTGCCCCCCAAGTGGGGAGAGAAGAGACCCCCACCCCCCCGTGGGGGGGGATGGTTGTGATTGTAGCGCCAACTGGCTCGTTTGTCAAGGGGAGAGGGTGCGGGGTACGGCTAGACGCCCAGGCTGGTCAACAGGCGCTGAATCTCGTCTTCGGACATGAGAATGACCAGGAAGGCAAGCAGGTTGACTTCGGCGATGGTGAGGCGGTTGAGGAGGACGATGGCGTGATCCCAGTTGGCGGGAGCGGGGCGCAGAATGTCAACGGCGGCGTTCAGGGGTAGACTGACGCTGACGACGGGCAGGCCGATGTGCAGGCGGGCATCTACCTGATCTCCCAGCTGCGAGATGGTGGCGTTGAGAACGATGTTGCCGATTTCGCCCAGGACGGCGCGGGCCATTTCAGAGAGGCCGGGCAGGCCCGACTGTGCCAGGACGACGCGGGTGAGGGCTTCGGCGTGTTCGGGCGGAAAGAGCAGGCTGGCGTCGCCGGAGAGTTGACCGGAGAAGGACTGGCGCACGCAGGCGCCAACGAGCGGCAGACGGTCTTCGAGAAAGCTGCGCAGGGCGGTGGCGGGCATGATCTCGATCTTGGGCACGGTCAAGACGACGCGCCGGTCGGTCAGGCGGGCGAGGGCCTGGGCGGCCTGGCCCATGGCGATGTTGATCGTCTCGGCAAAGGCGTCGTGCTGCTGGAGAGTGAGGACGAGCGCCTGGCTGCGAAAACCGGGCAGGGCGGCGAGAGCGTCAATCAGTTCGACCAGGCGCCCCGACTTGAAGATGAAGCCGCTGGCGCCGGCTTGCATCACCTCTTGTTGGGTCGTGCGCTGCACATCGGCGGTGACGGCGAAGAGGGGCAGCGACGGATACGCAGCGTGCAGGCGGGAAATCAGTTCGACGCCGTTCATGTCGGGCATCAGGAGATCAATCGTGGCTGCATCGAAAGTTGTTTGCTGCGCCAGCCGCAGGGCTTCCTCGCCGGAGGCGGCCTGAACGACCTCATAACCGACCATTCTGATCAGGCGGGCGATCCGTTCGCGGGCAAAACCTGAATCGTCTACGATCAAGATACGCATAGGTTCCTCGTGATACTACGATTGCTACTGCGCCATGCGCTCGACCGCCATGAGGAGTTGGTCGAGCGAGGCGACGCCGAGGACAATGACCATGAAACCGCTGATGGCGCTGTCGCGCACGTGGAACTGGGTAAAAACGACGAGGGCGTGACGCAGTTCGACCTGACCGACGACGAGGGAGTTGAGCAGGGCTTCGATGGCGCTGAGGTGCAGGCGCGGCACAGAGAAAGTGACATGCACCTGCAAGAGATTGCCGAAGATGCCGAGGCAGGCGTTGAGCAGGATGTTGCCGACCTCGGTCAACACTTCGCGATCGGAGGCGTCGAGTCGGGGGGATGGTACGCGCCCACCGGTGAGAAGATCGGAGAGCATGAGGGCGCCCTGGTAGTTCAACATGAGGAGGGCATCGCCGGCGACGGGGCCAGAGAAGATCTGGTGGACGGTGGCAATATCGCCCTGCACCGAATCGGCCAGGACAGCAGAGAGTTCTGCGACGGGGCAGAGGGTGATGGAGGGGCGGTCGAGCAGGACGCGATGGCCGGTCATGTCGGAGAGGGCGGCGGCTGTGCGGGAGAAGGCGATGTTGATGAGTTCGGTGAGGGCGTCTTCCTGCAATGGCGTCAGGTTCATGGTTTGACTCCTGACGATGCGAGGGCCTTGTGCACGATGGGCAGGACGTTTTCGACGACAAATGGCTTGTTGATAAAGTCAGTGGCGCCGGCGGCGGCGGCCAGGTCGCGGGTGAAGGACTGGATGTCGGCGGAGGCGACGATGACGCGGGCGGACGGATCGAGTTCACGGAGTCTGGCGAGAACATCCAGTCCGTACATGCCGGTCATCGTCAGGTCAAGGAGGGTCAGATCGGGTCGGTGCAGGAAGTAGGATTCGAGGGCCGTTTCGCCGTCGTTGGCTTCGCGCACCTGGTGACCGTCTGCTTCCAGAATGCGGCGCAGCAGCCGCCGTGATAGGGCCGAGTCATCCACGATCAGAATCTGAGCCACAGTTTTCATCCTTTCATTCAGACCGGTCAAGGCGGTCAAGCCAGTTCGGTGTGCTGCGGGGGCAAATGGACTAAGGTTGGCATGACCGGGATCCTACATTGGCAAGCGAATGGCCGTCAGGCGAGCTGCATGATGGCCTGGGCCAGGGCGTCGAGGGGGAGGGATTGGTCGCTGAGGCCTGCTTCGACGACGGCGCGCGGCATGCCGTAGACGACGCAGGAGGACTCGGCCTCAGTGAACACCAGGCCGCCCTGGGCTTTGATCCAGGCGGCGCCTTGCAGGCCGTCGTTGCCCATGCCGGTCATGACGACGCCGAGCAAGCGATTGCGGTAGACTTCGGCGGCAGAGCGAAAGAGAACATCCACGGCGGGGCGGTGGGGGGTGTCGAAGGGGCGGGCGTCCAGGTGAGCGGCGACGCGGCCGTCGGCCAGGGGCGTGAGGCTGAGGTGACGGCCGGCGGGGGCCAGGAGGGCGACGCCGGGCTGCATGAGGTCGCCCTGGCGGGCTTCCAGGACGCGAATGCGGGAGAGTTCGTTGAGTTTGGCGGCGTAGAGTTCGGTGTAGCCGACGGGCATATGAAGGACAAGGGCGATGGGGACGGGAAAACTGGCGGGCAGTTGGGGGATGAGGTAGCGCAGGGCCTGCGGGCCACCGGTGGAAATGCCAATGACAATGGCATCCACGCTGGTCTGGCGTGTAAGGGAGTAGTCGGGTGTGGGTGACGACAGATTGGGAGTTGTGAGCGGAGGGGCTGCCAGGCGCAGGGAGACCTGGGCGGCCATTTTGACCTTTTCGATGAGATCATCGCTCATTTCGAAGATGCGGTCGGTGGCCAGGGCGGTTGGCTTTTGGATAAAGTCAATGGCGCCCAGTTCGAGGGCTTTGAGGGCCATTTCGCCGCTCTCGCTGGCGATGCTGCAGATGACGACGGGCAGGGGGCGGCGGGCCATTTGCTGCTGGAGGAAGCCGATACCATCCAGGCGGGGCATGATCAGGTCGAGGGTGACAACATCGGGCTGGAGTTGGGCAACCAGCTCCAGCGCCTCCAGGCCGTCGTGGGCAACGCCGACGACCTCGATGAAGGGGCTGCGAGAGAGCATCTGGCGTACGACTTTGCGGACATACGCCGAGTCGTCTACAACCAGGACACGAATAATAGGATCCATGAAGACCTCACGATGACTCGTCTATGGGGGTCTTACGTCAAGTTGACGTAGACTTGAGATAGACAAAGGCGCCGCCGAGTTCGCGCAGTTCGAAGTCGTTGGTGATGCGCAGCAACGACTCGGATGCGCCGACGAAGAGGCAGCCGGGCGGCAGTAGGCGCTCGCTGAAGCGCCGCACCACTTTGCGGATGGCATGATCCGAAAAGTAGATGAAAACGTTGCGGCAGAAGATGACATGGGCGACAGGGGCGCTCTGCATGTCGTCGTCAGATGCCAGGTTGAGCACGTTCCAGCGAATTGCTGTGCGCAGCCAGGGGACGGCTTCCCACTGCGGCGGCTCGAAGCCAGAAGAAGACGCTGATGCAGATGGCTTGAAATAGAGCTGACGCAGCGCAACGGGCAGGTTGCGAAACGAACGCTCACGATACAGACCGGCATGCGCCCGGGCGATGGCGGCGGGACTGGCATCGCTGGCATAGATTTCGATGGGGGCGCGCTGCAACCAGCCAGCCTGGTGCAGGGCCATCGCGATGGTGAGCGGCTCCTCGCCGGTGGCGCAGGCGGCGATCCAGATGCGCAGGGGAGTGGCCTGGCCGGCGAAGTGCTGCGGCGCAATCACCTGGACCAGGGCCTGGATCTGGTCGAACTCGCGCCAGAAATAGGTTTCCTGCACCGATAGGGCATCCATCACGCGGCGCCATTCGTCGCCGGCGTCTTCATCATACTTGAGAAGGTAGTAATAGTCAAGGAACGAATCGAAGCCGCGATTCAACACGAGCGGCGAGAGCTTGTCGGACAGGGCATCCTGTTTCCCGTCCTCGAAGAAGAGGCCAAGCCGATCGTGAATCAGGTCACGCAGGATGACGAATGCGTTTTGTGAAAGCCCCAGGGTCTCTGCATAGAAGCGCATGGTCGGTATGATTGGTCATGATTCAGGTCTTGCGCTGCAAGGCGGCCTGTGCGGCGCGCCGCACGAGGGGGTCGGGGTCGCTATGGGCGAGCAAGGCAAGTTGGCGTTCGGCGCGGCGGCTGCCGAGTTGATGCAGGGCCTGCACGGCGGCAAGGCGCACGACTGCCTCCGGATCATCGAGGGCGGCGCTGAGGAGTTGGGAGGCGTGCGGGCGCTTGATGCGCGCCAGCGCATCAACGACGGCGCAGCGCACGGTGACTTGTGCGTCGGCAAGACCGCGCGCGATCAGTTCGGCATGATTTTCACCAGTTTGAGCCAGAGCAGCGACGCAGGATTCGCGCCGCGCCGGGTCGGCGGTTAGGGCGACGAGTGCGGCCAAAGCATCGGGTGTGGCGAGCTGCGCCAGGGCCTGAATGGCGGCTTCGATGATCTCCGGTGTGCGTGCGGGTATGGGAGAGAGTGGGTCAGCCAGGCGATTGGGAACATCCTGACCGGTGGCGGCGGCGTGCAGGGCCTCGACCGCCTCTGACCCGCCGCGCAGCGCCAGGGCGCGCACGGCGCCGAGTTGACGGGCAGGGTGTGGGGACGCCAGGGCGCTCAAGAGCGGCGGGAGGGCGGCGGGATGGCTGACCCGGCCCAAGGCATCGAGAGCAGCGCGGGCCAGGTCGGCTGCGTACGCTTCGGCCAAGGGCGCCAGGATGGCCACGACGCGCGCTCCACCGATGGAGCCAAGCGCTTCGATGGCGGCAGCGCACACATGAGGAGCCGGGTCATCTTGCGCCAGCCGCGCCAACTCTGGCAAAGCTTCGGGAAGGGCATGGCGGCCCAGAGAACGGGCGGCGTAATAGCGCACCCAGGGGTCGCGGTCGCGCAGGGCGGTCAGGAGGGGTTGCCAGGCGGCGCTGCCCTCGACCTGGGCCAGAGCGCGTGCGGAGGCGGCCCGCACCTGACCGGAGGGATCGCGCAAGGTGCGCAGGAGTAAGGGTAGGATGCGGTCGTCTTCGAGATAGGGGATGTGTTCGAGGGCGGCACGGCGGACGTTGAGATCGGGGTCATCGCAGGCGGCCAGGAGCAGATCGGCGCAAAGGGGATAACCGAAGTAGCCGCTGATCTTGACAGCAGCTTCGCGCACCAGGGGGTTGGAATCTTGCAGGCAGCGAACCATTTCGATGTCCATGTGGGGATGGCCCAGGGAGTTGAGCGCCGAAACGATGGCCTGACGCACGCCGGCGTCGGGATGGCCCATTTGGGTCAGCAGGGCGCCAAAGGCGTTGCGGTCGCCGATCTTGGCGAGAGCGCCAGCGGCAACGGTGATGAGGGTGGGGGTTTCATGCAGTTGCCGCACAAGGGCGGGGACGGCGCGCTCGTCGCCAATACGGCCCAGGGCGATGATGGCGGCCTGACGGGTATCGAGGTCATCGGCGGCCAATTGCTCGGTCAGGAGGTCAATGACGCGCGGGCCGTGGCGCACCAGGGCTTCGATCACTTCACGGCGGGCGGTGGGCTGGCCGAGGAGCCTGGTCAAGGCCCGTTCGACGGCGGCTCCTTCCAGCCAGCCAAGCGTCAGGGCCAGGCTGCGCAGGTCGTCATGACTGGCGGCGGGCAAGGCGGCCAGGAGGGCTGTCATGCCGGCAGGCGCAATGGCCCGACGCGCCAGATCGGCGATGAAGGCGCCCTCTTCGTAGGCAGCCTGGAAACGGTCATAGAGCCGGGCCAGAGCGCGGGCGGCGGCGGGGGCAGGCAGGCTGCCGCTGTCGAGCGCCTGCGCCAGCGGCGCTGCGGCTTCAGCGCCGCCCAGTTCGCCCAACGCTTCGGCGGCGGGAGTGGCCAGCAGTTCGTCCTGCAACAGAGGCAGCAGGTAGGGAACGATGGAAGGATCACCGATGTGCAGGAGGGCATCGAGAGCGGGGAAGGCGAGGAAGAAGTCGGGGGGGCCGTCGGAGGAATCGAGAAGGGCAGTCAGGGCGGGGACGGCGGGACGGGCGCGCAACTGTCCAAGCGATTCGATGGCGTGATAGCGGACGTTGATGTTGGAGTCTTGCAGAGCAGCGATGAGATGCGGGATCGCGCGGGACTGGCGCTGCTGACCGAGGGCGAGAGCGGCGGTCATGCGCAGGTCGGGGTCTGGATCGTCGAGCAGTTCGATGAGTGGGGTGGTTGTGTCTATGTCGCTCATGACGAGGATCTGTAGGGCGCTGTTGAGAACGCCTGGATCGTCGTACTGGGTGCGCAGGGTGCGCATCAGGGCGATGATGGTTTCGTGGTTGGCCAGGCGTGCCAGGCCGCTGGCGGCGAGGCGGCGCACGCGCCAGCTAGGATCGGCGAGGGCGCCGAGCAGCGGCGTGCGCCATTCGTTCGAGCTGGCATCGGCCAGCGTCTCGGCGGCGCGCAGGCGCTCGTTTTCGTCTGGGCTGGCCAGAGCCTGGGCCAGGGTCAGCTCCTCTTGCAGCCGTGCGGTCACATCTTCGATGGTGACCATGACGCCGACGATGCGCGCTTCCTGGCGTAGGGGGGCGATGGTGGCGAATTGTTGCATGTGGTCGAAATGGGGCGTCGGGCTGCGGGGCAGACAGGGAATCAGGTAGCGATGCAGGGCAGGCGCCAGGACTTCGACGGCGCCGTACTCCAACACGCGTTCGAACGCGCCAAGCAGCCGGCGGGCAGCCAGGTCTGGCACGAGGGCTGTCAGGGCCTGGCCGACGGCGGCGGCGGCGGGGATGTGGGTGATATCCGCCAGCCAGGCGTCCCAGGAGCGGACGATGAGCCGCTCGTCGGTGGTCAGAATGCCGAAGTTGGTCTGAGGCGATGTCATGATCGTGCGCCTTGCGTCTACTGTCCCTACTTGCTGAGCCTGTCAAGACCGCTGGAGAAGTTCTGAACCTGCTCGGCAAGGCTGGTGGTGGCGCGACGGGTCTCCTTGGCGCCCTGCGTGTTGCGGTCGGTGATGCGACGAATGTCCTGCAGACCGCTGAGGATTTGGGCTGCCACAGTCGAATGTTCTCGATTGGCGCGAGTAATCATGACCATCTGTTTGGTGATATTGCCAGTGGCTGTCGTCATGTCCTTGCCGGCGCGCGCCTGTTCGACCATGGCCCTGGCCACTTGATCGGCCTGGCGGCGCATGGATTCGACGGCGCTGGTGATCTGGCCGGCGCCGCTGGCCTGCTCGCTGATCGCTTTACTGGCGCCGGCGACGAGGCGCGTCAGGCGGTCTGCCTCTTTGGCGACCTGGCCGGCGGCTGTTGCCTGTTCGGCGATGGCGCGGGTGGTGCTGGCGGCGCCGCGGCGTATGGAGTCCACGGCCTGGGTGACCTGATTCATGCTCTTGCCCTGTTCCATCATGGCCTTGCGCACCTGCGAGGCGAGCGAGAGACTGCTCTGCGCTGCTTTGATGATGTCGCGTGCGGCGCGTCCCTGCTCGCTCATGGCCTGGGAGACCTGTTGGCTGATCTTGCGAATCTGGGCGACGGCCTGCACGATGTTGGTGGCCGATTTGGTCTGCTCGGCGGTCGCTGTGGAGGCCTGGCGCGCCTGTTCAGCGACGCTGTTGACGTTGTTCACGAGGTTCTGACCGGCGGTCAGTTGTTCATCGGCGGCGCGTGCGATCTGGGCGACCTGCTGGCTGGCTTCCTGGACGCCGGTGAGGATGCGGCGCAGGGCGGTCAGGCCGTCTTCGGCGAGGCGGTTGCCATCCTCGGCCACACGCAGTCCTTCGTTGGAGGAGGCGACTGCTTCGGAGGCGATCTCTTGCAGGGCCTTGATGATGGCAGCGATGTCGGCGGTGGCTTTGGCGGAACGGTCGGCCAGGTTGCGGATTTCTTCGGCAACGACGGCAAAGCCGCGGCCGGCCTCGCCGGCGCGGGCCGCTTCGATGGAGGCGTTGAGGGAGAGCAGGTTGGTGCGTTCGGCCAGGAGGTTGATCGTGTCTACGATGCTGCCGATCTCGTTGGAGCGCCGTCCCATCTCACGGATGACGGTGGCCGATTGGGTCATGGCGTCGCGCACGCGCACCAGGCCCTGAATGGACTTTTCGGCCATGCCGCCGCCCTCGGCAGCGTCGCGAGCGATGCGACGGGTGGTTTCGTCGGCCTGTTTGGTCAAGGCGGCGACGGAGCGAATGGAACGGTCGAGTTGGGCGGCGCTGGCGGCGCTGGCGCTGGCCTGATCGCTGATGCGGCTGGCGTTCTGGGCAACACCCTGGATCGAACGTGCCATCTGCTCGATGGTGGTGGCGGTTTCTTCGACCGAAGCGGCCAGGTTCTCGCTGGTGGCCGAAACTTCCTCGATGGAGGCGGCCATTTCGTTGATGGCGGAAGATGTCTGCTCGGCGGCGGTGGTCAGGTCGTCGGCGTTGGCGGCCACACCCTGCACCGAGCGTACCATCTGCTCGATGGCGGCGGCGGTCTGGTTGATGGAGGTTGTCAGGTTTTCGGTGTCGCCGGAAACGGCTTTGACTGAGGCGGCAATTTCGGTCATTGCGCCGTTGACCTCGGTGGCGGAGGTGGCCATTTCCTGCGACGAGCCGCTGAGGCTTTGGATGGAAGCGGCGATCTGCTGGATGGAGGCGGCAGTCTGGTTGACCGCCGTGGCCAACGTTGTGGCGTTGCCGGCGACTTGTTCAGTAGAGGCGGCCATTTCGTTGACACTGGAGACCAGTTCCTCGCTGGAAGTTGCGACCGATTCAGCCTGGGCGGCAGTTTCCTTGAGCGAGGCAGCCATCTGATTGACGCCGCTCGCCAGGTCATCGAGTGAGTGCACCTGTGTGGTGGCGCCTTCGACGACCTGATCGGCGACCCGGTTGACTTCGTCTGCGCTGCGGCTGATTTCCGTCGCCTGCGAACGCATCCGCTCAAGTTCGACGGCTTGAGCGCCGTTATTCGATGGACGTGAAAAGAACGACATGGAAATCTCCTTCTTGATTCAATCTGGGGCCGGGCTGAACGCCCGGCGTCTGGCGTCGGATCGTCACTCGACCGGCAAGGCAGCGATTTCGCCGTGGCTGAGGACGGCCTCGATGTCGAGAATGAGTACCAGGCGTTCGCCCAGGGTGGCGATGCCGGCCAGGTAGTGGCCGCTCAGCCCGGCGACGCCTTCGGGCGGGGGTTGGATGACGTCGCGGGCGATGGGCATGAACTCGCGGGCGCTGTCAACGATCAAGCCCACGGTGCGGGCGCCGGCGCGCACGACGATAAGGCGGGTGCGCAGGTCGTAGGGGATCTTCTCGAAGCCGAAGCGGCGGCGCAAATTGATGGCAGGAATGACCTGGCCGCGCAAGAAGACGACGCCTTCGACGAAGGCCGTGGCGTTGGGCACCGGCGTGATGTGTTCGACCATTTCCATCTGTTGCACCGCCTGGCTGCGCACGCCGTAGGCGGCGTTGGCAATCTCGAACAGGATGTATGGTTCGGCGCTGGCGGCAGATTCAGACATCGGATAGACCTCCCTTCTTCATGAGCGCCTGACGGCAGAGGGCGCAGCGACGGCGCTCTCCCCTGACCCCAACTTTGGCGGAATGGGATGGACGACAGGCGCTGCGTTTGTGCGGTTGACCGTTTCACGGTGCAATCGAGCGAGCGCGGCGGCGTCTAAAATCAAGACGACGCGGCCATCGCCCAATTCTGTCGCGCCTGCAATGCCCGGCAGTCGCACCAGAGGATCTGTCATGGCGCGCACGACGATTTCGCGCTGGCCATGGATGCGACTGACGGCGATGCCCACGGCGTTGGTGCCGGCGCCAATGATGAGCAAATAGAGCATCGAGCCGGTTTCGGGCGGCAGGTCGAAGAGGCGCGAGAGGCGCACGACGGGCAACACGCCGCCGCGATGTACGATCAATTCGTTGTTTTCGAGAATCGTCAAGGCGCTGGCGGGCACTTCGGCCACTTCGCGCACGGACGGCTGCGGCACGGCAAACGTTTGGTCGCCGGCGGAAACAATGAGGGCGTCTACGATGGCCAGCGTCAGTGGCAGTTCAATGGTGAAACGGCTGCCGCGACCCGGCTCCGTCCAGAGGCTGAGCGCGCCGCCCAATTCCTGAACGGTGTTGCGCACGACGGCCATACCAACGCCGCGACCGCTGGCGCGATCGGCCTCGTCACGGGTGGAAAAGCCGGGGGCGCAGAGCACATCGAGCAGGTTGTCGGCGTCGAGGAGGGCGTCGGCGGGCAGGAGACCGGCGACGCGGGCCTTGCCGGCGATTTGTTCCAGGTTCATGCCGCGGCCGTCGTCCTCGATTTCGATGACGACGGCGTCGCCGGCGGCGGCGGCGCGCAGGAAGATGCGTCCCTGGGGTGGTTTGCCGGCGGCGGTGCGTTCGGCGGGCGTCTCCAGGCCGTGGCTGACGGCGTTACGCACGAGATGCAGGAGCGGGTCGAGCATGCGCTCGACGACGTATTTATCAATTTCGGTGGTCTGACCGCTGAGGGTGAGGGCGACCGTTTTGCCACCTTCGCGCGCAAGGTCACGCACGGCAAACTGCATGCGTTCGAACGCTTCGCCGATGGGTACGAGCCGCAGGCGCATGACACCTTCGCGCAGGTCGCGCAGTTGGCGTTCGATGGCAAGATTGGTCTCCTGCAGGGAATGCCAGTAGGCGGCGACTGTTTTTCCGGACAGGGAGACGGCCTGGGCGTCATGGTTGAGGCGACGCAGGTTGTCTTCGAGCCGCGCCCGGCTGATGACGAGCTCGCCGACCATTTGCATCAGGTCGTCGAGGCGGGAGAGGTCAACACGGACGAGGGGGGAGGGAGAGGGGGGGACAGAGAGAGGGGGAGAGGGGGGGACAGGGAGAGGGGGAGAGGGGGGGACAGG
>CAZOLV010000068.1:0-30690 GCA_964580725.1 uncultured Anaerolineae bacterium
TTCGCGAGGGCGGCCGCACCGTCGGCGCTGGCGTCATCACCAAGATCATGAACTAACCTCTCGCAGATAGGAGAGAGAAGATGGCGAAGAAAGCGGTACGTACCGTCATTACGCTGGCGTGCACCGAGTGCAAAGAACGTAATTACGTTTCGGAGAAGAATCGGCGTAACGATCAGGGGCGCATGGAACTGGCAAAATACTGTTCGCGCTGCCACAAACACACGCCCCATCGTGAAACGCGCTGAACGAATTGGATGACAAGACGAGGGGCGTCGAACCCCGTCAGCGACGCCCTCTCGTTTTGACATAGAGCAGGTTGTCTTGCCGAGGCCAGTAGCTCAATAGGCAGAGCATCGCTCTCCAAAAGCGAGGGTTGCGGGTTCAAGTCCTGCCTGGCCTGCTCAGTCAGTCGCTCTTGCGACGCTCTTCAAGACACCACCTCCGTTTCGATGTCAATCTGACGGAGACTGGTGTCTTGATCTGTCAGAGGCTGGTGATCTTGTGACGATGTGGGAAGGCTTGTGAACAAAACTGTGACAGCAAACACAAGAGAAACCGTAATTGCCAAACTTGGCAAATACTTCAGGGATACGCGGGCCGAGTTGCGCAAAGTGACCTGGCCGACACGCGAAGAAGCCACCAATTTGACGGTCGTCGTCTTGGTGGTTACTTTTGCGATGGCGTTGATCCTGGGGGCGTTGGACTTCGTTTTCGCTCAGCTCTTCCGTCTTCTGCTTGGCGGGTGATCTGATCTCACCGAACAGGCCAGAATAGGCACGAATGGACAAGACGATGCAGTTCTTCGACGATCAAGACGAACTCAACCTGGATGACGAACCGGTTTCCCGGTCTACAGCCGCGCCTGCCGACGCCGCTGTGGCCGAAGGCGAGGGTGAAGCTGAGGCTGAGGCGCCAACCGAAGAAACGCCGCAGCGCCATTGGTACGTCATTCACAGCTACTCGGGTTACGAAAACAAAGTCAAGAAGAACCTCGAACATCGCGCCGCCTCGATGCACGATGTCGGCGGAGACCGCATCTTTCAAGTGATCGTCCCGACCGAAGAAGAGGTCGAGCTGAAGGACGGCAAGCGCCGCACCATCGAGCGTCGCGTCTTTCCAGGCTACATCCTGGTCGAGATGATCATGGACGAGGACTCCTGGTACGTCGTGCGCAACACGCCCGGTGTGACCGGCTTCGTGGGCATGGGCAACAAACCGACGCCGCTCAGCCAGGAAGAAGTTGACAAGATCATGCGTCGCATCGAAGATGTGGCGCCCAAGGTCAAGATCAGCTTCAAGATCGGCCAAAAAGTGCGTCTGGTGGGCGGGCCGTTTGCCGATTTCACCGGTTCTGTGGATGAGATTTCGCCCGAAAAAGGCAAGGCGCGTGTCATGGTGTCGTTCTTTGGCCGCGAAACGCCGGTCGAGGTTGACTTCTTGCAGCTCGAAAAGGTCTAAGTCGGTCGCAAGCAGCAGACAAAAACAGCATTGAGTCGAAGAAAGCTGATTAGAAGAGGAAAGTGGAATGGCGAAAAAAATCAAAGCGATCGTCAAGCTCCAGCTCAACGCCGGTAAGGCCAACCCGGCGCCGCCGGTCGGCCCTGCGCTCGGCCAGCATGGCGTCAACCTGATGGCGTTCTGCAAAGAGTACAACGCACGCACAGCGGCCCAGGCCGGCTCCATCATCCCGGTGGAAATCACGGTCTTCCAGGACAACTCGTTCACGTTCGTCACCAAGACGCCGCCCACCGCCGATCTCCTGAAGAAGGCGGCAGGCATCCCCAAAGGCTCGGCGACGCCGAACACCAAACCAAGCGGCAAGATCACACGAACACAGGTGCGTGAAATTGCCGAAACCAAGTTGAAAGACCTGAACGCCAATGATCTGGCCGCGGCCATGAAAATGGTCGAAGGCACCGCCGAGAGCATGGGCCTGACGGTTGTGGAGTGATCGAACGGCGCTTGCATCATCATGAAAGCGCCGCACGACGATGGGAGAGGGTGATTCGTTTCACCTTCGTTCGCACCACAGGAGCAAGAAAATGCCGAAACACGGAAAGAAGTATCTGGCCGCAGCGGCCAAAGTAGATCGCAATCAGTATTATGCGCCGCAAGATGCAGTGAAGCTGGCCAAAGAAACGACGGTGACCAAGTTCGACTCGACGGTCGAAGTTCACCTGCGCCTGGGCGTTGACCCGCGTCACGCCGATCAGCAGGTGCGCGGCGTGGTGGTGATGCCCGCCGGCACCGGCAAACAGGTGCGCATTCTGGCCTTTGCTGAGGGTGACGGCGCTCGTTTTGCCACTGAGGCCGGCGCCGACATGGTCGGCGTGGACGATATGATCAAGAAGATTCAAGAGGGCTGGCTCGAGTTCGATCTGATTCTCGCCACCCCCCAGGTCATGGGAAAAGTGGGCCGCCTGGGCAAGATCCTCGGCCCGCGCGGTTTGATGCCAAGCCCCAAGACCGGCACCATCGTGCAGCCCGAAGACCTGCCGCGCGTCATCAAAGAAGCGCGCCAGGGTCGCGTCGAATTTCGCGTCGACAAGACCTCCAATGTCCACGTACCGGTCGGTAAGTCCAGCTTCACGCCTGAGCAGTTGATGGAAAACCTGTCGGCGGTGATGGACGCCATCGTGCGCGCCAAACCGACCGCCGCCAAAGGCACCTATGTGCGCCGCGTCACGCTGACGACGACGATGGGGCCTGGCATTCGCATGGACGCCAATCTGGCCTCCGGTCTCAAACCGACCGCCTGATCGGGCGTCTGCGTGCGCCGCGTCACGCTGACAATGACGCGGCAACCTGGCCGCCAGCCTTGAACCGGCCGCCAGAGAGATGATGATCATGATGAAAGGCGGGTCAGTCGCCTGCGGGCGCTGACCGCCGCTCTGAACAAGATCGTTTCGATCACACATACTGTGCAAACGGCCGATGACCGCAGGCAGTTGCGCCCTGTTCGCAGGGCAGCAACGTAAGGATCCCGCCGAGGCGAAGCTGCACACCGATCAATCTGCGCACCGCGCGCCCTGCGTTCGACGTTGGGCAGCGGACAGCCTGATCTGTGCGCCTTCGTGTCCTGCGGCACGAAGGCTTTTTTGTTCGATACTACTTTCGAGAGGGGGTGACTCGATTGCCGCTCACGCGACAGGAGAAACAGAAGTTCCTTGACCAGTATCAGTCGCGCCTGGAGAAGGCGCAGGCTGTCGTTGTTCTGCGCAACAACGGCCTGACCGTGTCCGAAATCACAACGCTGCGCAAGAAGCTGCGCGATGCAGACGCCAGTTTCCAGGTGACCAAGAATACACTGTTCAAGAAGGCCCTGCAAAGCAGCCGGTTCCCCGTGCCCGATGGCATGTTCGTCGGCACGATCGGCGTTTGCTATTTCGACGGCCCGGTGCAGTCGTCGGCGCGGCTTCTGCTCGATCTGGTCAGAGACCAGAAGAAGCTGGAAGTCGTGGG
Source organism: uncultured Anaerolineae bacterium (assembly GCA_964580725.1). Taxonomy (GTDB): domain Bacteria; phylum Chloroflexota; class Anaerolineae; order SSC4; family Amarolineaceae; genus Amarolinea. The sequence continues at coordinate 3,463 of CAZOLV010000068.1, forward strand.
GGCGCTGATGCCGGACAGCATCTTCGGCGCCGATGAGGTGAAGAGCCTGATTGACCTGCCGACCCGCGAGCAACTGCTGGCGCAGTTGTTGGGCGCCGTGCAAGGTCCGATGACCAACCTGGTTGGTGTGTTGCAAGCGCCGCTGCGTGAAATCATCACGGTGCTGCATGCGCGTGCGGAAAAGGCAGCCTGAGGCTGCGCACCGCGCCGTTCGAGAACGCCCGCAAACGTTCGAGAACGAATGACTTTACGATTTTACGATTTTGCGATTTTGCGAACCAAGAAACCAAGAGGAGATCTTTAGAATCATGTCTGATAAGTTGCAGAAGTTGGTCGAGGAGCTGGATGCCCTGACCCTCAAAGAGGCCGCCGAGTTGTCGAAGATCCTGCAGGAACGCTGGGGCGTGAGCGCCGCGGCGCCGATGGCCGTTGGCGTCGTAGCCGCCGCCGGCGCCGCTGCCGCCGCCGCCGAAGCCCCGGCCCCGGTCGAAGAACAGACCGAGTTCGATGTCCTGCTCAAGGATGTGGGCGCCAAGAAGATCAATGTCATCAAGGCCGTGCGCCAGGTCACCAATCTGGGTCTGAAGGAAGCCAAGGACCTGGTCGAGTCGGCGCCGGTAGCGGTTTTGACCGCCGTGGCCAAGGACGTGGCCGCCAACGCCAAGCAAATCATCGAGGCCGAAGGCGCAGTCGTCGAGGTCAAGTAACGCCAGGCCACTCACCTGCGTCGGGCGGCTGTGTGCGTCATGGGCTGAAACAACGCCAGACCGCCCACACACCGCCAACGAAAACGCCCAACTCCTGTGCGGAGTTGGGCGTTCGTTTGATGCTGCGCAACGGCGCCATCGCGCCTACGCCATCATTGCGACGAAATCCGACATGTCGAGCGTTTCCACTTCCATCAGCCGGTTGGCGATCGTCGTCAGCTTCTCCTTGTAGGTTGACAACAGCGTGCGCGCCCTTTCATACGCCTCATCGATGAACTTGCGCACCTCCTTGTCAATCTCGCGCGCCACTTCTTCGCTGTAGTTGCGCTGTTCGCTCATCTCGCGCCCCAGAAAGACCATCTCGTCGCGCTGACCGAACTGCAGCGGCCCCAGTGTGTCGCTCATGCCAAACTGCGTCACCATCTGGCGTGCCAGCTTGGTCACTCGTTCCAGATCGTTGCTGGCGCCGGTCGTCACATCGCCAAAGATGATCTCTTCGGCCACGCGGCCGCCCAACAGGCCAGCCAGATCATCGCGGTACTTGTCGCGCGAGTAGAGGACGCGATCCTCCTTGGGTAGAGGCATGGTGTAGCCAAGCGCCATCCCACGCGAGATGACGCTGATCTTGTGCACCGGGTCGCAGTTTGGCAACAGGTGCATGACCAACGCGTGCCCCGCCTCGTGGAAGGCAATCACCTTCTTCTCATGTTCGGAGATCAGCCGGCTGCGCCGTTCTGGCCCGGCGATGACCCGCTCGATGGCCTCCTGGAATTCGGCCATGCCGATGCCGCGCTTGTTGCGGCGCGCCGCCAGAATGGCGCCCTCGTTGACCATGTTCTCCAGATCGGCGCCGGCAAAACCGGGCGTCTGGCGGGCCAGCGTTTCCAGATTGACATCGGGCAGCAGCGGCTTGCCCTTGATGTGGACTTCCAGAATCGCCTTGCGTCCCTTCATGTCGGGCCGATCAATCACCACCTGGCGGTCGAAGCGCCCTGGCCGCAGCAGCGCCGGGTCGAGAATGTCCGGCCGGTTGGTGGCCGCAATGATGATGACGTTGGTATCGGTGTCGAAACCGTCCATTTCCACCAGCAACTGGTTGAGCGTCTGCTCGCGCTCGTCGTGACTGCCGCCCAGGCCCGCGCCGCGGTGCCGGCCGACCGCATCAATCTCATCGATGAAGACGATGCAGGGGCTGTTGCGCTTGGCCTGCTCGAAGAGGTCACGCACGCGGCTGGCGCCCACACCCACGAACATTTCGACGAACTCCGAGCCTGAGATCGAGAAGAAGGGCACGCCCGCCTCGCCCGAAACGGCCTTGGCCATCAGCGTCTTGCCGGTGCCTGGCGAGCCAACCAGCAGCACGCCTTTGGGGATGCGAGCGCCCAACGCCGCAAACTTCTGCGGCTCTTTGAGGAACTCGACCACTTCGCGCAGTTCCTCTTTGGCCTCTTCGCAGCCGGCCACATCGGCAAAGGTCACCGTTGGTTTGTCGCCGGTGAACATGCGGGCGCGGCTCTTGCCAAACGCAAAGGCCTGATTGCCCGCCCCCTGCGCCTGGCGCATCAGGAAGAAGAAGAAAGCGCCCACCAGGATCAGCGGCAACAGCGTGCCCAGAATGGCGCCCCAGTTTTCCCAACGGCTCGGCGCCGCCACTTCGACGGTCACCGCCTGCCGTTTGTCCGCCGGCACGCCCAGGTTGATGAGCGTCTCGTTCAGCGTCAGGTTTTCTTCCTTGCGCGCAATCGCGCCGAGCGTCTTGTATTCGGGTTTGTAGGTGATCTGCAGCTCTTCGCCCTTGATGACGATGCGCTGCACCACGCCCGCCGTGACTTCACGCGCCAGGTCGGCAATGGCCACTTCGGGCGTTTCCGGCCGTGAGCGCGCAAAAGACGAAAAGAAGAACATGGCCAGCGCCGTCAGTAGCAGCAGATAGACCAGACCACTGCGAAACATCTTTGGAAACATTGCGATCCGAACTCCTTTGCCGCGCACGATTTGATTCGATGCCCCCGCTGCTCAGACCAGAACAGCAGCAGCGTGCAACGGCCGCTTTCAATTAGACTACTAAAACGTGTAAGCGTAACAAAAACCGGGCAGAAACACCACTGCATTCGACGCCCGTGCGCCATGCACTTTTTGTATCATCTCAATAATTCGGGCAAACCTGCCCCGAATAAACCTGTCAGGTTTTCCAAAACCTGACAGGTCTTTTCCCCGAATAAACCTGTCAGGTTTTCCAAAACCTGACAGGTCTTTTCCCCCAATAAACCTGTCAGGTTTTCCAAAACCTGACAGGTCTTTTCCCCCAATAAACCTGTCAGGTTTTCCAGAACCCGACGGGTTTCCCCTACTGAGTTCATCTGCTCACCGGCTCCTCTGCCAACGTCACGCGCAGCGTCAGTGCTTCGCTGTTGCGCAGCAAGGACAACGTGACCTCTTGCCCCACCGTCGTCTCATCTTCGAGGTAGATGTCCAGGTCACGCCAAGAGCGCAGCGGCTGCTCATCAATCGCCGTGATGATGTCGCCGCCCACCAACATGCGCCGATTGCCCACGATTGCCTCACGACGTGCGCCGCGCACGCCCGCCTGCACCGCCGGACTGTTTTCGTACAACTGCGCCACCAACAGCCCCTGTTCCACCGGCAAGGAAAGCTGTTGCGCCAGCCGCGTCGTGATATCATAGCCGATCGCACCCAGCCAGGGATGTGGGAACGACCCGCGCTCGATCAACACCGGCACGACGCGCTTGACCGAATTGACCGGAATAGCGAAGCCGACCCCCGCGCTCGTGCCGCTCGGACTGAAGATCGCCGTGTTGACGCCGATCAGACGGCCGGCGCTGTCGAGCAGCGGCCCGCCCGAATTGCCGCGATTGATCGAAGCGTCGGTCTGAATCAGGCCACGCAGCATCTGATTGTCGGTTTCGATCGTGCGATTCAAGGCGCTGACCACGCCGGTCGTCAACGTCCGCTCGAACTGGCCAAACGGATTACCGATCGCAATCGCCGTCTGGCCCACACGCAGGTCGTCGGATTCGCCAATCGCCAACGGCGTGACCCCTTCCGGCAGCTTGTCCACCTGGATGATGGCCAAATCGTTGCGCGGATCGGCGCCGACAATCGTCGCGCTCAATGTTTCATCGCCGCCAAAGCTCACCGCCAGCGAATCTGCGTTCTGCACCACGTGGTAGTTGGTCACGATATGCCCGGCTTCGTCCCACACGAAGCCAGACCCGCTGCCCTCCTCCGGGTAAGCGCCGAAGAAGAACGACTGCACGATGACCCGTGTCGTGATGTTGACCACCGCCGAACTGGCCTGTTCGTAGACGCGAATGACGCGCTCTTCGTCGGAAGCAGGCCCCGTCGCCGGAAGGCGCGGGTCGGGCGTCGCCGTGACGATGACGACCAGCGGCGTCGCCGCCGGCGCCGGCGTTGCCGTACGCGCCACGAAGGGCAGGCGAAGCGGCCCACAGGCCAGCATCGCCAGCATCAAGGACGCCGCGGCCAGCGTCATGGCCAGACGGCGCCCCTTCACACCTCTCTGCGTCCCCATTACACCTCGTCCATCAACTCTGTAGATGGTTGCGCGCCAGCACCGCCGCGCCCAGGATACCGGCGTGATCGCCCAACTGCGAAACAACGATCTTGACCTGGCTGGCGTCACGTCGCTGCGTAAAATGCTGATAGGCCACGCGCCGGATCGGCGGCAGGAAATCATCGCCCAACGCCTCGATCACGCCGCCGCCCAAAATGACCAGTTCTGGATCGAGACAGTTGACCAGGCTGGCCACATGCAGCCCCAGGTAGAACTGCACCCGGCTCAACACTTCGACGGTCAGCGTATCCGACGCCTTCCAGGCCTGCGCCAGCAGCCCGCTGCTCAGACGCTCCACGCCGCCGCCTTCCACCGCATCGGCCAGTACACTCTTGCGGCCCGACTGCACGGCGATGCGCAGGCTCTGCACAATGGCGGTACGGCTGGCCAGCGCCTCGATGCAGCCCCGATTGCCGCAGCCGCAGTAAGGGCCATCGGCCAGGACGATCATGTGACCCACCTCGCCCGCCGCATGGCGTGCCCCGCTGCGTAGCTGCCCGCCCAGGATCAGGCCGCCGCCGATCCCGGTGCCCACGAAAACGCCAATCACATCGCTTGTCCCGCGCCCGGCGCCGTAGACATATTCGCCCAACGTCCCCACGTTGACGTCGTTGTCCAGGAAAATCGGAACGTCCAGTTGATTCTTCAATGCCGTCGCCAGCGGCACATTTTCCCACCCGTTGAGGTTGGGCGCCATCAGCACCACGCCCTGATCTCGATCCACCGGCCCCGGCGCGCCAATGCCGACGGCGCGGATTTCGGCCCGCGTCAACTTGGCGGCGACGACGGCGTCATCCACCGTCTTCACGATACGGCCGATGACGCTCTCGATGCCGGTCTCCGGTTTGGTCTTGCGCTTGGCCTCGGCCACTACCTTGCCCTCGCCATCCACCACGGCCGCCAAAATCTTGGTGCCGCCCAGGTCAACCCCCACTACCAGATCGTTCGAACCGTTTGCTTTCGAGCTACTCTTTGCCATGTCCGTTGTTCACCGTTCCTCCGTCGAATTGGGTCTTACGTCGCTTTCAGGGCCAATTTCACAAGGCTGCATCTGCCCAAGCGCCAACAGCAGAGCGGCCAGCTCCGCCGGCAAATCCGCCACGACGACCTGGCCGTCGGGCAGCACCACGATTTCGGTTTCAGTGTTGAATGACAACGCCGGCCGCTCGGCCAGATTCGTAATACTCACCCGTTCTCTCCGACTGCTGCACCTGTCCCAACGCTTCCAGCAACTGCGAGATGTCCTCGCACTTCGGCCCTTTGACGCCCTGAATCGTATACTCGATGCGCCCATCGGGCAGAATCGTAATCGCAATTTCTTGTTTCTGCGGCATCTCAGTTTCCTCCTGCCAGCCGGCCTACGCCCAACGTCGCATCACCAGGTGAACCGCCTTGTTGCGATCGGTCGTTTCTTCCACCAGGCTGAAGCCCGCCTTGCTGGCATCCTCCACCACCTTGTGGTACGCATACCGCTGATTGAGCTTCTGCAACGTCGCCTGTTGGCTCGACAGTCCCATCGAATCGCCGAGGATTTCGTAGATGCCCTCGTCGTTGCGGCGCAGGCCAAAGCCCGAAAACGGACCAGAGCCTTCAACCACCAGCTCCGCTGTGTGCCGGGCGCCCGTCCAACCGTGCTCGTACTGGGCGCCTTCGCGATAGTTCAACCCCAGGTCATCGAGCGCCCGTTTGATCATCGTCAGGTCGCGCAGTTCGGTGCGCACTTTGACAAACTTCGACATGATGTCCTCCTTTGACACAAACATAGACATACAAGCTCGCTGTCCGTGAACCGATTTCAGCGGCGATAGCGGCCTCCGTTCATGTCGCCAGCGCCAGCCGTAGCTGATGCGCCAGGCGACGCGCCTGCTCGATCTCCGCCGGCGTCAAGGGCGCCGCCAGCGCGCCGCGCACATGGGCGGGCGGCAGGTACTGCGTCAGCAGGCTGACCGGCGTCTGCGGCAGGTTGGCGGCCAGCCAGCGCAAGACCGGCTCGGTGCAGCAGTCGAAATGGCCTGGCATCAGCAGGTGACGCACCAACACTGGGCTGCGCGCCGCCGCCCAAACGATCCCTTGCGTCGTCACCGCCCAATAATCGGGCATCCCGCCCAACTCCACGCCGCAGCGATCGTTGCCAAATTTCAGATCGGGCAGATAGAGCGCAACGACGCCGTCGAGCAGCGCCAACGCGGCGGGGGTATGGTAAAAGTTCGAGTTCCACACGACCGGGGGAACGGGGGGCGTCCCCGCTTCGCTGGCCAGCAGCGCCAGTGTCTGCAAAACGAACGGCAGATGGGGGAGCGGATCACCGCCCACGAATTCGAGCGTGTGCGCCCCCTGCGCCTGACGGCGGCGGACGGCGGCGGCCAGATCCGCCGGCGTCGCCTCCACGCCGTACTGCGGCCGAAAGGCAAAGCGCGCCGCCGTGCAAAAGGTGCAACTGGCCGTACAGCCAGAAAAGAAAACGGCGTGCGTCGGCCGGATCGCCTCTTCCTCACCGAGATGCAGCATCTCGCTGGCGATGAAGGTGCGTGCGTCCACCCGGCAGACGCCGCGCCCCCAGCGGCGAGCCGCGCCGCAGCGGTGCGGGCACAATTGACAGTCGTCCCAATGCCGGCGAGCCTCGTCGGCCCGCGTCGCCAGCCAGTGTGCGGCCTGCACCGCATCCCCTGGCCAGGGATTGCTCAACCGAACCACTGTCTTCCCCAGCGAAACACGATGTCAAGCGGCTTGACATGCTTCGTGTACATGACATCGCCATTGTGTTTGGCCACCAGCAGCATCTGCCCAATCAGGCGATGGCCCAGGTAGATCACGTAGGTGCGGTTCTGAATCGCATGCCAGTTGTAAGCCGTCGCCAGCGCGGCGATGTCGGGGTCCTTGCTCACCGGCTCCGTCGCCAGATTGACCCGCTGCGCCTCCGACAACTGTTCGCAGGTCGCGCATCTCGATTCCTTCGCATTGTAACAGTCCGGGCAATAGGCCATGTTACAGATCGTGCAGAATTTCTGATGCGCATGGCACACCATTTTGGCACAGACAGGGCACTCGAAGCCGTGCGCCGTGCAGACGACCTTGCCGTCCACGTGACAGTAGTCGCTGTGCGCTGCACAGTGCAAACGCCCGCAGAGCGAACAGCGTTCCGCATGGTCTGCACAGACCATTGTACCACATTCTGTGCAACCTTGCAGACAAACGGAACAGCGCAGCGCGCCGCATTCGGCGCAGGCCTGCAGTGACGCCGTTTGCAGGCCGCAGTTGGGACAGGGCCGGGCGCAGTTCTTGCACACCACAGCCTCACGATTGACCTGATCCTGCAGCAGGTGCGGCTGGCAGAAGACCTGATCGCACACGATACAGCGGGCGGTGCAGCCCTTGCAGAAGACCTGGCCGCAAAACGCACAAGTGGCAGTCTGCGCCGTCGGGCGCTGGCAGTGCGGGCAGGTCACCGCACAGGTCACACAGAGCCACACCCCTGGCGCCAGGTAGTCGGCCACCAGATGGTTTTGGCATTGGCGCACGCCGCACTGCGCACACGTCGCCTGACAGGCCAGGCAGGTTGTCTCCTGGCAGATCGGACAGCGGCTGGCATGTTCGGCGCAGGCCCACTGGCCGCAGGCCGGACAAACCACGGCGCAGTCCTGGCACAGCGATTGCTTGCATACCGAACATCCCTGCACCCCACATTCCAGGCAGACATCCCGCGCACAGGCATGACAGCACGCCAGGCAGTTGGGACAGTTGACATGCTCATGCGCACAGACGCCGATGATCGCCGTTGCGGTCGTGCAGGCATGGCACACGGGCAGTTCCATCTGGCCGGTGAACAGATTGCGCGACAGCGGCAGCTTGAGCGTGGTTCCGCCGGCGCGGCTGCGTAGGCTGAGCGTCTGTTCCCACGCCGGCTGCGCCACCTGCGCCAGGCTGAACAGCGTCGCCGCCACGCGCAGGCGGTGATTTTCCAACTCCTCGGCGATCTTGCGCTGCAAATCGCTGCGCAGCGTCTCCCGCTGATTGTTGGCGTGATCGGGATCACCGCTGCGTTCCTGGATCTCCAGCGCCTGCTGCTCGTAGTAGGTGACCAGGCGCGACAGGATGGCGTGCAGGCGCGGCAACACCTCGCGTTCGATCTCGGCGCATTGGCGATCGGCGTAGAGCAGCGCCTGCTTTTCTGCCTGCTGCGCCAGTTCCACCAGACTCTCCAGCTTGAGCGTCGCCGTTTCCTCGCCGGCCGGCGTCGTCTGCGCCAACAGGTCGGGCATGTTGGGCGTCGGGCCGCCATCTTCGTCTAGCGCCGTTTGGAAGATCTCCTCGCGCTTGTCGTCCGCCCGGTAGCTGATGTGAAAATTGAACTGCACCAGATAGCGCCAGCCGTTCTTGCCGGCGCTGTGCGTCAGATCGCAGTTGGCCAGGGTCAGTTCGGCAGGCAGGCGATTGGAGGCCAGTTCGGGGAAGTGATTGGGCAACGCCAGACGCACCAACGAGCCGTGATTGGCGATGTAGGCGACCATGCGGTCGAACACGCGGCTGCCGTAGGCGACCAGATCGTGGTAGGGCGACAGTTCGGCGGTGGAAAAGACCAGGCTCAGCGCCGGTTTGCCAAAATGCGCCTCCAGTGCGGGCGTCAGTTCGACGGTCACCGGGCCTTTGTTGCCGTTGGCGTGGGCTGTCGCGCCAAACATGCGGAAGAAATCGAGCGCCAATTGGCGCATGGGCGACTCGGCGGTGGCCGAGGCGGTTGCTTTCTTACGCGCCATCAGTGCTCCAACCAATCGTTCAACATGCGGTTGGCCTGCTGCACCTGCTCGAAATCACGGCGGGAGCGTTCGATGGCGGCGCCAATCGCGCCCATGCGCTGTGCCAGTTCGCCTTCGCTGCGGCTGGCTTCCCAGGCCTGGCGCACCAGGTCTTCGAAACTGGCGTGGGCGTCGAGCGTGCCCAGGATCAGGTCGAGTTCACCGATGACCAATTCGAACATGCGGATCTTGTAGGCCAACAGATGCAGGATGTGCGCTTCGATCGTCTCGTTGCTGGATAGGTTGAAAATGCTGACTTCATGCTTCTGTCCCAGGCGGTGCAGCCGCCCGATCCGCTGTTCGACGCGCATCGGGTTCCAGGGCAGGTCGTAGTTGATGAGCTGATGGCAAAACTGCAGGTTGCGCCCCTCCGCTCCCGATTCGGTGCTGACCAGCACACGCACCTCTTTCTCGAAGGAGCGCACGGCGTCTTCCTTCTGAAAGATGTTCATCTCGCCGTGAAAGGCCATCGTGGGGATGTCCCACTGGCGCAGTTGCTGGACGATCTGTTCCAGCGTCTGCCGGTACTCGGTGAAGATCAGGAATTTACCGGAAAACCGCTGCAGGATTTCACGCACGGCGTGCAGTTTGCGGTTGTCCTGCGTCGCCTCGGCCATCTCCAGGAAGCTCCGCAGGCGCCGGCGCGTCGTTTCGGGATACTGGGGATCCGCCGTCAATTTTCTGAGCGTGGCGGCCACCGCCTGCGGGCTGCTGCACAGTTCACGTTGCAGCGTCAGCAACACCAGGCGCAAATGCTTGCTTTCGCTCTCCTGCTGAAATTCGTCGCGAATGTAGCGCGTGACTTCCTGATAGAGCGCCATTTCTGGCTCGGTCAGGTTGATATGATAGACGGCGACGCGGCGCGCCGGCAGGCGCACCGTCACCTTGCTGCGCTGATTGCGGATCATCACATCTTGCAGCAGACGGCGCAGCGCCGGCGCATTGCGCGGCTGGCGCCCATCGCTCTGATTGAAGAACTGCCGCCTGAATCCCCGCACCGTGCCCAATTGCCCCGGCGAGAGGATCGTCACCAGGCTGTACAGTTCGGTCAGATCGTTTTGCACCGGCGTGGCGGTCAGCATCAACACGTAGCGTTTGCGGATGCGGTTGACGAACTGCCAGGCGACGGTGCTGCGGTTCTTGAGCTTATGCGCCTCATCCACGATCAGCAGATCGTAGTCACGCTCCAGCAGGAAGGCGGCGCGCCTGGCCTGCTTGGCGGTGTCCAGGGAGACGATCCAGCGCCCGGCGCTGGCGGCGGCGATGGCGCTCCAATCGAAGGCGCCGTCAACCACGGTGAAGGTTTCGCGGAACTTGCTTTCCAGTTCTTCGCGCCACTGTTCGGTCAACGAGGCAGGGGTGAGCACCAGGATCGTCTGCGCCAGGCCGCGTTCGATCAGTTCTTTCATGATGATGCCCGCCTCGATCGTCTTGCCCAGGCCCACCTCATCGGCCAGCAGGGCGCGCCCGCGCATATCGCGCAGAGCGCGGCGGGCGGTGTCGAGCTGATGCTCGTAGTGCTCGACGGCAATGTCTTCGAGACAGATCAGTTCGTCGAAGCCGCGCGAGAGGCGCAGCGTTTCGGCGCGCAGGCGCAGGTGAAACAGATCGAGGTCGGCCGGCTCCTGGCGGCGCAGGAAGCGCGCCAGGTCGCCATGTCCCTGCAGCACACGCGCCGGCAGATGCACCCCCAACGCCTCGATGGCGCCGGCCAGCTCACGATTGCGGTTGTAGCGATGCCCGCAGCGGAAACACTCCAGCGCCGACTCTTCGTCCAGCCAATCGCACGCCGGACAGCGTTTGCCCAGCGTCACGTCACCTTTGACGGTGCGCCGCTTCTTCTGCGTCTCTGTTTCGGCCGGGATTTCCAGCCATTCGAATCGTTCGAGCATGGGTAGTCGTTCTCAAAAAAGGCGGGTTTGTGATGACGCCGGCCGCGCCCGGTGTTTGGCCCAGGTGCGCAGTGCGGCGACCGTCTCTTCCATCATTTGTGACAGCGGAATCGTTTCGGCCAGCACGGCGACGATGTCGTCGGTGACGAGCGGACGGCCCTGGTCGAACGCTTCGTACAGCGCCGCCACCACCGCCTGTTCGATCTCCGAACCGCTCAGCCCTTCGCTCGACATGGCCAGGGTGGTGATGTCGAACTGCTGCGGATCACGGCTGCGTTTACGCAGGTGAATGCGGAAAATGTCTTCACGCTCCGCCGCCATCGGCAGGTCTACGAAGAAGATTTCGTCGAAACGCCCTTTGCGCACCAGTTCGGGTGGCAGTTGATCCACCAGGTTGGCCGTGGCGACGACGAAGACCGGCGCTTTCTTCTCCTGCAGCCAGGTGACGAAGCTGCCAAAGACACGGGCGGCGGTGCCCGCATCGCTGACGTTGGAACTGCCGACGCCCGAAAAGCCTTTTTCGATCTCATCCACCCACAGCAGGCAGGGCGCAATGGACTCGGCCACGCGAATGGCCGTGCGCAAGTTCTCCTCGGACGAACCGACCAGGCTGGCGAAGAGGCGTCCCACGTCCAGGCGTAGCAGCGGCAGCCGCCAGGCGTTGGCCACCGCCTTGGCCATCAGCGATTTGCCCGATCCCTGCACGCCAACCAGCAGGATGCCGCGCGGCTCCGGCAGGCCAAACGCCCGCGCCTCCGCCGAAAAGGCCCGCACTCGTTTGCGCAGCCATTCCTTGAGCACATCCAGCCCGCCGACATCGGTCATCGTCTCGGCGGCGTCGAAGAATTCGAGCAGTCCCGATTTGCGGATGATCTGTTTCTTTTCAGCGGTCACCGCTTCCACGGCGCGTCCGTCCAGACGCCCGCCGGCCGTGATGATGGCCCTGGCCAGCGCCTTTTCGGCCTCCGACAGCGTCAGTCCCAGGGCGGCTTTGGCCAGGCGCTCGCGTTCGCGCCGGTCGAGCTGAATGCGCGCCTTGCCGTCAGTTTCCAGCATTTGGATGGCGCGCTCGTAGAGGTCGGCCAATTCGGCCTCGTTGGGCAGCGTGAAATCAATGACGGTAATCTCTTTTTCCAGTTCGGGCGGGATGCGCAGCACGGGCGAAAGGAGGATCAGCGTGCGATGTCCCTTTTGCAGGATTTGCGCCAGGTCGCGTACTTTGCGCACCACTTCGTGGTTCTCGAAGAACGGATGAAAGTCGCGCAGGATGAAGAGGGTGGGTGCGGCGTCTTCTGCAATGCTGTTGAGCGCCGTCAGCGGATCGCGCCTGGTTGGGTCTTTGCGCCCGCTGGCCAGATTGACGAAGCCATCGGTGCATGACCAGGCAATCAACTGTTTGCGCGGCTTCGATTCATCGGCCAGTTTCTGGATTTCGATCAGCGCCCGTTCCTCCTCTGCTGTCACCACGTACAACAGCGGGTAACGCGCACGCACGTAAATATCGAGTTCCTGACGCATCCCGTCTCTCTGTCTTGCCCCTCGTTCTCTCGCTTGCTACGCTTGAGTATACCACAGAATTGGCCGGAGTGCATCTCTTTGGGAATTACGAATGATGAGTTGGGGGATGGAAATTGGGGATTGGGATCTGGCGGCTATAATGGTGGGGTGAGGATCGCGAATGCGTGAGAGGGGAGAGTGAGAAAACGCAATGAAGACGTGTTTGGTGATCGGGGCGACCGGTTTCATCGGGGGGCAGATTGCGCGAGCGGCGGCGGGGCTGGGCTGGCAGACGCGGGCGCTGCGGCGTCGCCCGGGCGCGGTGGGGGCGATTGGCGATGTGCAGGTCGAGTGGTGGTTGGGCGATCTGGCGGACGGGGCGAGCCTGGCGACAGCCATGCAGGGCTGCGATGTGGTGTTCCACGCGGCGGGCGCGTATCCGCACGGCGCGGGCCAGATTGCGCCGGCGGTGCAGGCGGCAAGCCAGCAGATGCGCACGACGCTGGATGCCTTTGCAGCTTCCGGGGCAGGCCGTTTGATCTACACAAGTTCGTTCACGACGATCGGCCGGCCGGGAACTGCCGGTCGGCTGGCCTGCGAGCAGGATGCCTATGTCCCCGGCTCGGCGCAGGAGGCGTATCATGAGGCAAAGTGGGCGATGGAGACGATGGCGCTCGGTTCTGGTCTGCCGGTGACGGCGCTGTGCCCGACGGCGGTCTTTGGGCCGGGCGATGTGCATCTGTCGGTGGGGCAGATTCTGCTGCTGGCGGCCAAGGGGCGCATCCCTGTGTATGTGGACGCGACGCTGAATGTGGTGGATGTGCGCGATGTGGCGCAGGCGCACCTGGCGGCGGCGACGCAGGGATCGTTGGGCGAGCGGTATCTGATTGGGGGTCACAATGTGACGCTCTACCAGGCCCTGGCGCTGACGGCGCGCCTGGCGCAGGTCGCGCCGCCGCGCTGGCGGCTGCATCCGCGTCTGCTGCAAGGGCTGCTGTTGGCCGCGCGCTGGCTGCCGGTGCGGGGTTTGGGACATCTGCGCTCGATGAGCCTGTGGCAGCCGCTCGACAATGGCAAGGCTGTGCGTGAACTGGGGCTGGCGCCGCGCCCGCTGGAACAGACGATTGCCGATGCGCTGGCCTGGTTCCGGCAGGTGGGATACCTGGCCAACTGAACCTATAGCTGCCCGCGCAGCGTTCCAACATAGCCCGTCAGTTCGATGTAGCCTTGACCGCTGACCGGCCGGCCGCCGCTGGTTCCTTGCAGAGCGACGGCCCCTTCCCAGTAGGTTTGGGCCAGACGCAGCTCCTGGTCGGCCTGACGTGGGGTCACTTCCAACGTCAGGTCGTGCGCTGGCACGACGATGCGCCAGCGCGCCGGATAGCGGCCGCCGCTGGCGGCGCTTTGCCAGGTATCGAGGACGATGATCTGTACGTCTGCGACGGCGAGATGTTGAACGCGGCCGCCGGCTTCGATGAGGCTGCCGCCAGACTGCGGCTCGATGCTGCCATCGTCGCGTCGGATTTGGTAGAGCATCAGTTCGCGCCCGTCGTCGAGTTGCAGGGCGAACCAGTCCCAACCGATGGCGCGCTCGCCCAACGCCGTGGTGCCGTACTCGTGATCCATCCAGCCGCTACCGGTGACGTCGAAGACCTGGCCGGCGATGGCGACAGTTCCTTGCAGCGGTAGGCGGGTCAGGGAGTAGTACATGGAGGCATTGCCGGCTTCGGCGCCTTTCTGATGCAGGCCGCGGTCGCCGTGCAGGGCTGGCGATTTTTGGCCCCAGGAGAGAGTGAGATCGAGCGCGATGCCATTCTGTTGGGCGCGCAGCCGTTCGCGCGGCGGGTCGCTTTGTGCGGGTGCAGCGATGCTTTCAACCGACCAATCTTCGAGCCAGACGCGGTAGGGTTGGGCTTGTGCGCCGGCGAGTTCCAGGGCGCCGCGGCTGAAGCGGTCGAAGGCGTAGAAGCGTTGGGCGGCGATGTCACTGACGGCGAAGTGGGCCATGTAGACCTGGTTGCTGGCCCAGGCGGAGGAGCGATCGGCGGCCTCTGCGGCGAGGGCGCGGCGGAAGAAGGTGAGTTGGAAGCCAAAGCGCCGACCTTCGGCGGTGGTGAGGTTGCCGACGTAGTACCACCATTCGGTGAGAAAGGCGGGATGGGGGCCATGCGCGGCAGGAAACGTGACGGGCTGCGGGGTTTGGACGCGGGCGAAGCCGGCGGGTGCCCATCCTGTCATCTGCTCCGATGGGGGAGCGGGCGCGATGATCTGGCCGCTGACGGCAGTGGGCGCGTGTTGCGCCAGCAGCCGGCCGCCGAGGATCAGAAAGATGCCGGTGATCAGGATGGCGCCCAGGCGACGCCAGGGTATGCGTAGAATTTGCATGGTGCAACTCCGACTGGATGATGAGCTATTCACCGTGCAGCGCCTCGGCGGCGGCGATCCTGGTTTGGCGCCAGGCGGGATAGAGACCGGCGAGGAGAGCGGCAAGAAGGGCGACGCCCAGGGCTTGCGCAAAGGCGGCCGGGCTGATTTGCAGCAGCAGGGTCCAGCCGAAGGAGCGCAGGTTGATGACGTAGATGAGGACGATGGAGAGGACAAGGCCGACGGGCAGGGCGAGAAGGCCGGCGGTTGCTCCCATCAGGCCGGTTTCGAGCAGGGTCAGGCCCCAGAGCTGGCGGTGGGTCAGGCCGCTGGCGCGCAGGATGCCGAGTTCGCGCGTGCGTTCGAGTTGCAGCGATAGCAGGGCGCTGAGAATGCCGATGAAGGCGACGATGGCGGCCAGCAGTTGCAGGGCGACGGTGATGGCGAAGGCGCGGTCGAAGACCTGCAGCACGGAGCGGCGCAGGCCGGCGTTGGGAGTGATGACAAGCTCCTGCTGGCTGCCGATACTGCTGCGCAGGGCTTGGGCCAGGGCGTCTATCTCCTGGCCTGGAGCGGCGTAGAGGGCGAGCGATGTGACTGCCCGGTCTTGCCACCAACGGCGGTAGACCTGATCGGCGATGATGACTGTGCCGGCGCCTGCGGCGTAGTCGTAGTAGACGGCGGCAATGGGGAATTCACGCAGCCCTTGATCGGTGAGCAGCCGCAGTGTCACGCCGCGTCCCTGGTTGGGCAGTTTGCGCAGGTTGGCAAATGGCTCGGAGACGATGACGGCGCCCTCTTCCAGCCGCTGCCAGAGCGCCTGGGGCGAGGCGGCGGATGACCAGACGAAGCGGCGACGACCGTCCGAAATGTCGCCGGTGGCGGCGACCAGGGAGATGCTGCCCAGATCGGGCGAGCGCACTTCGACGTTACGGGCGGTTTCGATGCGGCGCACGCCGGGCTGTGCAGCCAGGGCGGCGAGGAAGTCAGGGGGGAGGACGCCGCTGGCGCGCGTGGCGGTGACGCTGGGCGGGGTGATGAAGATGTCGGCTTGCAGGGTGGCGCTCAGCCAATCTTCGACGGTGGCGCGGAAGCTGCCGATCATGAGGCTGACGCCGATGATGACGGAGACAGAGACCATCAGGGCGGCGATGGCAACGGAGGTGCGGCTGAGGGAGCGGGCGACGGTGCGCGGGGCCAGGCGTCCCAGGTAGCCGAAGAGACGGCTGCTGATGGGGGTGACGAGGGTCATGGCGACGAGGGTGGTACCTGGCGTCAACAGCGCAAAGGCCAGGACGAGGCCGAAGAGGCCGGCAAAGTTGAGGGCGAGGGGGGCTTGCGGCAGCCAGAGGAGAAGCACGCTGGCGGCGGCCAGGCCCAGGCCGGCGACCGTCAGCCAAGGCAGGAGGCGGCGAATCTTGCTTTCGATGGCCGAGCGGCGGAAGGCGCTGACCGGGGGGGCGCCGGCGGCTTCGAGGGCGGGAACGGCGGCGGCCAATAGGGCGGCGATCAGGCCGATGAGGAGGCCCTTGAGCAAACTGCTGAGCGGAACGGCGACGCTGCGCACGTTGACGACGAAGTAGAGATCGTTGATGGTTTGTGTGACCATGCCGACGGCGGCGCTGCCCAGGGCCAGGCCCAACGCCAGGCCAAGCAGTGCGCCGATGAGGCCGAGCGCAAGGGCTTCGAAGATGACCATGAGAAAGATCTGGCGGCGCGTGACGCCAAGCGCACGCAGTGTGCCAAGTACGGCGCGTCGTTGGATGACGGAGAAAGAGACGGTGTTGTAGATGAGAAACATGCCGACGACGAGGGCGAGCAGGCTGAGGGCGGTCAGGTTGAGCTCGAAGGCGGCGGTCATCTGGGCGACGGTGTTGGCGCGTGCGGCGGCGGTTTCGATGAAGACGCCGGGGGGCAGTAGGGGTTGCAATTGCGCCAGGATGGGGGCAGGGTCGGCGGGCAGGATCAGGTCTATGTGGCTGAGGCGGCCGGCCAGGCCAAGCAGCTCCTGTGCGGTGGCGATGTCGGTCAGCAGAAGTCCGGCCAGCGCCCGCCGGCTGATGTCGTCGGCGGGACGCACCAGGCCGGCGATCTGTACGGAGGTGGTCACGGCGCCGATGCGCAGGTCGAGTCGGTCGCCGGGGCGCAGGCGGTAGGTTTGGGCCAGGCTTTCGGCCAGCAGGACGGTGTTGGGGCGCGTGAGCATCTCGGTGAGGGCGGCGATGGGGAGCGGCGCGGCGGTGCTGTTGAGGTAGGCGCGAAAGGGGGCCTCGGCGAAGGGATCAATGCCCAGGAGGCGCAGGGGCTGGCTGTCCAGGGCAGGGGCAATGACCTGGCCTTCGACGACGGGCGCCAGGACGATTGCGCTGCGCAGGGCGGGGTCGGTGCGCAGTTGGCGGTAGATGGTTTCGTCCAGGCCGGTGGGGCCGCCCAGGATTTGGTGGGTCGCCTTGCCGGCGACGGCGTCGGTGGAAAGGCGGAAGGCGCGACTGGCGCTGCCGTTGGCCAGGTCAATGGCGACCATCATGGCGACGCCCAGGGCAATGCCCAGGATGAAGAGGGCGCTTTGTGCGCGCCGGCGTAGGACATGGCGCAAGCTGAGGCGCAGCAGAGAGGCGCTGAGACGCGCCGGCGCCGGCGATGCGGCATCAAAGGACACCGGCGGCCTCCTGCCAACGCTGAGGAATGGGCTGGCCGTTGGCGCGGCCGGTGTTGGGGAGTTCGACCGGCTGCCCGTGGGCGATGCGCAAGATGCGGTCGGCCTGGCCGGCGATTTCGAGGGAGTGGGTGGCCATGATGAGCGTGCGGCCGGCCTGGCGCGTCAGTTCGAGCAGCAGGCTGAGGATGACGCGGCCGGTCTCTTCGTCCAGGTTGCCGGTCGGTTCGTCGGCCAAGATCAGGGCGGGGTTGGCGGCCAGGGCGCGTGCGATGGCGATGCGCTGCTGCTCGCCGCCAGAGAGCCGGTCGGGAAAGGCGCGGGCGCGATCGGCCAGGCCGATGCGGGTCAGCAGTTCTTGTGTGCGCGCCGCCGCGCGGGCGGCGGGCCAATCGTTGAGTTCGAGCGGCAGGCGCACATTTTCGGCCACGGTCAGGGTGGGGATCAGGTTGAAGAACTGGAACACGAAGCCGATGTGCTGGCGGCGGAAGAGGGTGCGGTCGCGTTCGGGCAACTGCGTGAGCGGCACTGCGCCAACCCAGACCGTGCCGGCGCTTGGGTCGTCTATGCCGCTGATGAGGTTGAGGAGGGTGCTCTTGCCGGAGCCGGACTTGCCCAACAGGGCGACGAACTCGCCGGCGCGCAGGTCGAGGTTGACGTCATGCAGGATGGTGCGTCGTTCGCCCGATCCTTCGGACGCCGGATAGTGCTTGCCGATCCCGCACAGTCGCACCAATGGGGAATCGCCGGAGGCCGGAGCGGGGTCCGGCGCTCCTGAGTTCGCTGATTTTGCTCGTTGCATCCAAAAACCTCCTGGCTGTGCACGCGCCGCCGTCGGGATGCGCCGGTCGTGCCTTCTGTGTGGTTTTGGACGCAAAGCGCCGTGGGGCGGTCACGAAGAGGATGTGCGGCCCTCGCCCACGATCAACTCGCCCTTGACTTTGACCTGGCCGTTCTGATCCACCGCTTCCAGTTCGGCGCGCAGACGCGTTTCGCCCTCGGCGCTGAACTTTTCGACCACCTGGCCCCGGCAGGTGATGATGTCACCGGGGCGGCTGATGGCGGTGAAACGCACACCAAACTTGCGCACCTGGCGCGGCTCGACCCAACTGGTTGCGACGCGGCCCAACATGCCGGCGATCAACATGCCGTGGGCGATGACACCCTGGTTGCCCGCTTCCATGCCGGCCTGCTCGCTAGTGTGAATGGGGTTGAAGTCGCCGGAGGCGCCGGAGTAGCGCACGAACTGCGGCTGGCTGAGCGGCTCATTGACGATAGTCGGCAGCACGTCGCCGGCCTGTATCTCTGCAAATGATCGCAGCATTGCGGTTTTCCTCTCACTCTCTAACGTCGCAGCACCATCGTGGCGCGCGCGATGGCGACGATGGCGCCGGTCTGATTGCGATAGGTGGCCTGCGTCTTCACCATGTCCATGACGCCCGACCGCCCCTCTTTGGTCTCGATGCTGAGAATTTGCAGGCGCCCGGTGATCTCGTCGCCGGCCTGCAGGACGCCAAAATACTCGTACTCTTCTTCGCCGTGCAGCAGGCGCGTCACGTTGCCGCCCATCTGCGTCAGGATGCCGCGTGTCTCGACGCCGCCCCAAAAGCGAAAGAGGGTGGGGAAAGTGATCGGCGCCACCAGATCGCGATAACCGGCGGTGCGCGCGGCTTCGAGATCGTGGAACAACGGGTTGGGATCGCCCAGCGCCAGCGCCAACTCGCGAATCTTGCTGCGGTCTACCTGATAACAAATCAACGGCAGTTCTTTGCCGATGAAACTGGTATCGAGCATGTCATGCCTCCCTGGAATTGCCCTGCGGGGGTGTGTCAAAACGGTTGTTCCTGAATCAATCATAACACACGGCCCGCCGTTTACGCAACCCGCTCCCCCGCCGCGCCGCCGGTCACAAAACCCTAAAGGTTTCAGACACCTTTAGGGTTTTTTTCCGGGTGATTGAGCACATACGTGCCGGCCGACGAACGACTGTTTGCGCTTCTCCCCCTTGCCGTGCTAAGATGCGAGGGCGCGCAAGAACCGGCCGGCCGCGACAGGCTCAGCCAGCGGGGGGCCGGCTACCAGTGCCAGCCCCAGCCAGCAGCGATGATTTGCAGGTCGAGCAGGGTGACGCGGCCGTCGCGGTCCAGGTCGTAGCGGGCGTGAGCACCGCCGGCGACGAGGGCGGCGTTCCAGGCCTCGGCGGCCGCAATGATGTCGCTAATGTCAACCACACCGTCGCAGTTGATATCCACGCGGGCGCAGGCGCGGAAACGGACCGGCAACGAAACGAAGTTCAGTTCGGACGCCTGCCCATAGGCCACGTTGGTCACCAATTGGCCAGGTTGCGTCTGTGGGCGGATCATGGCGGTGATGGTGATGCTGAGCAGGCTGTTGGGCGGCAGCGGCCCCATCCAAAAGGCCACCTGGCCGTTGAAACCCGCCTGCCCCGGCTGGTTGCTCTGGATCGTCAACGGTTCCAGCGCCGACGAGAGCGGATCGGTGATGAGGACATAGGGCAGCCAGGTGTCCTCTGCATTATCGAAGCCGAGGCTGTATGTCACGATGGCGCCAACGACCGGATCGGGCGCTTCGACCCGCTTGAACAGGCAGGGCGTTGTGGGGCGCAACAGCGCAAACGATCCGGTGCGCGTGACCGGCAGCGACACAAAATGCACCGGCAGTTCGTTGACCAGCCCCACCGGCGCCCAGTTTTGGCCGGAACCGCGCCATTCGTTGAGCGTGAGACAGCTCGCACGGCCGCCAGGTAGATCGTCTTCACGCACGCTGAGCCAGAGGGCGAGTGGTTCGGCCAATTCGATGGGGGCCTCGCCGGCGACGACAGGGGCAACATCGAAGGCAATGCGGGCGGCCACCAGGCGCTGGCCGGGCGGGGGCGACGGCTGGCCACGCGCATCCCACAGCACGGCGGGCTGTTGGGCGGCCGGCCCGGTGCGCGCCAGATGCGCATCGGCGCGGGGCGAATGGGCGGTGTCATGCACACTCGGCGCGCCGGCGCTGAGCGCAAAAGGAATCACCGTCTCGCGCGCCCCATCGGCGTGCAGAGTCAGAAAACCGGCAAAATCGGGCGTGGGCGCGGTGAAGAGGGCGGTCGAGATGCTGCCGCTGCTGCCCAGGGAGAGGACGAAGGGAGGATTTGCGCTGCCTCGTTCGTAAACCTCGGCGCCGGCGCCGGTCAGGCCGACCAGGCCCTGAACGCTGATGGTGATCTGCCCGTCGCCGGCGGGCGTCAGCTTGACAGGAGGCGACCAGCCGGGCTGCGTGAGGGTGAGGGTCAGTTCGGCGCTGGCCGAAACGACGATGCGCGTTGCCACGACGCCTTCAGGGTCGAGCACGAGCAGTTCATCGCCGCCGTAAACGCCCAACAGGCGCATGAATTTGCCGGCGGCGGTGGTGCCCTGGCTGACAAGGCGCGGACCGATCGTGCGGTTGCTGCTGGCAAACTGGTAGACCTGCAGATCGCCAACGCTGGGGGGCGCACCGGCGATGAAAAGGGTGCGCGTGGGCGGCGCAACGGGAGCCGGTGTGACATGCAGCGCGGTCAGACCGGGCAGGGGCGCCTCTGGGCCAGGGTTGGCGCCGCCGGTGGGAAGCTGAATCTGCCAGCGCGGGGGCGCTTGCGGGTCACGGAAGTTCAGCGCCAGCGTTTCCCAGTCGGACAGGTTGTAAAGTTGGAACTGGATCGTCTGAAAACAACGCTGTGACCACTGCATCGGGTTGCCGTTGCGGCGCAGGGCGAACTCGTTGGCCTTGTACTGGTAGGACATGAGCGAGGCCCAGTCGGCTGCATAGGCAGGATCGTTGGGCGCGATGGTGCAGAAGGATGAGAAATCGGCGCCGTCGGGCGCCAGCCCCAGGTACTCGTCGTAAAGGCCCAGGCCATAGTGGCCAAACTCGTGCAGTAGGGTGCGTGCGCCGGCGAGTTGGTTCCACGGTCCCTGATTGGCGCTGTTGCCGTCCCAGGCGCGACCGACGCGCAGGTGACCGGGGCGGAAGGCGATTTCTGGGCTGAGTTGTACCAGGTTCGGGACGATGCCGCCCACATCGGCGTTGGGCCAGACATCGTTGCCCGCCATGATCTGGAAATCGGCGTCAGGCCAAAGTTCGCCCCCCGTCACCAACTGCAGGCGGCCGGCGATCATTTGGCCGTTGCTGGCGTCGAACAGGTTGGCGCTGAACGCGGCCAGGGCCTGGCTGAAGATGTCGAGGTCGGCCGGCTCGTTGGCGTCCCATTCGAGCGCTGCCAACAGATTGAAAAGCACGAGGGGCGACTGGCTGTGCGTGTTGAGCAGGATGGGAACGCCCGGGCTGCTGACGGTGTGCGACAGGATGCCGCCGGTCGGTTGGATCGTCCAGGACGCGTTGGCAATGACATAGGCGATGTTGCCGGTGGCGCCAAAGGGAGCAAAGGCCGGGTAGGCATGAAATTCTTTGCTGGTGGTTACAAAACGCTGCGGGGCCAGGGCGTAGAGGCAGTCGCCGGCGACCAGATCGAGCGCAACGGGGTACGAGGCGACGTTGGTCACGGCGACGGCGGTGGGAGTTTGGCAGCCGTTGTGCAGGGCGATGATGATGGCGGGCTGCAGTGCGCCGTCGTTGTTGCGCACCTCGACTGGCGTCGTCCGCCAGGGGGCGGCAGCCTGTGCGGCGGCCCGCGGTGGCCGGGCCAGGCGCCAGAGTCCGGCCAGCAGCAGATATGTCAACACCAGCGCCAGCAGCGCGTGCTTGAGCAAGACGCCAGGTCGCCCTGGCCATGTCGCGCCTGATTCGATTGTCGTCATCGTGTGTCCTCCTGAAGCAAACTTCCCCTCTGAATTTTCAACACTGAGGTTCGTTTGGACCTGAACGCCCCGCCGAGATTCGTGCAGCGATGAACTACTTGTCCAGGTTGATGCGGAAATGAACAAATTTTCCAGGTTGATGCAGAGATGAACCTATTGGGGATAGCGGCGCTGGGCCGCTGGCTCGATCCCCCTCTGTGGCAGGCGCTGGTGCAGGCGCAGGCAGTGGAAACCACCTTGTGCGCCTGGAGCGACCTGCTGCCACAATTGGCGCCGCAGGCGGATGGCTGCCGCTGGGTGCTGCCGCAGCGCCTGGCTGAACAGACCGCGGCCCGCGCCGCCGATCCCGCCGGCTGCCAGTTTTGGCATTTGCGTTTCTATGAGGCGCTCTGTGCGTGCCAGGAAATGGCGGAAGCGGTCTATCATCTCGAACAGGCGGGCAATCTTTGCCTGGCCCGCCAGGCCTACGATGAACTCGACCGGCTGATCGCCGCCCTGCGGACGCAGCCGCTGGCGCTGGATCGTTTCGATCATCTGCTCACCTACTATGAGGCGGTATTGGCGGTCGAGCGCCATGCCTGGGACGCAGCCTCCGCTTTGCTCGACGCCCTGCGCCGCCGGCCTACGCTCGACGCCGATCTCCATGCACGCGCTGCCAACACGCTCGGCGTGCAGGCCTATCATCAGGGGCAGTACGACGCCAGCCTGCGCTTCTACGCCGAGGCGCAGCAGACGTTTCAGCGTTTGGGCGATGGCGTGGGGCAGGCGCGCACCGGCATCAACATGGCGATTGTGCTCAACCTGCTCGGTCAGTTCGACGACGCCATTGCCTGTCTGCAAACGGCGCTGGCGAGCGCACGGGCGTCGCAGGAACGGGTGTGGGAGAGCTGGATCCTGAACGAACTGGGCATCAACTACAAAGACCTGGCGCGTTGGGATGAAGCGCAGGCGTATCTGGAACAGGCGTTGGCGACGGCGCGCACGTTGGGCCGCCAACGCGGGATCGCCACGGCGCTGGCCAACCTGGGCGAGTTGTTCCTGCTGTTGGGCCGCGCCGGCGAGGCCGAGCGCTACTATCAGGAAGCCTTGCAGCAGACCGGGGCGCCCTTCCTGACCATCGAGGTTTTGGGCAATCTGGGGCTGTTGCGCCAGATGCAGGGGCAACAGCCGGCCGCCGCCGATCTGTTCGAGCAGGCGCTGGCGCACGCCCGTGAGATTCACAGCTTTTCTTACCAGGCGCTGGCGCACTACAGGCTGGGCGCATTGGCCCGGCACATGGGCGATTTGACCGCCGCGCGCGCCCAGTTCGAGCAGGCGATTCATCTCATCGAGGCGCTGCGCAGCCAGATCGCCGCCGAAGATGTGCGCATTCACCTGTTCGGCGGTTGGCAGCAGGTTTATAGCGCCCTCTTTCTGCTGGCGCTGGAACAGGGCGACCCTGCGGCGGCTCTGACCTACGCCGAAAGAGCGCGCGCCCGCGCCTTCCTCGACCTGGTGTGCGCACGGGCGCCAGAGGCGGCGGCGTTGGGCGAACCGCTGGAAGCCGCCCAGATTCAGGCCCGCCTGCCCGACGATTGGCTGCTGTTGACCTATTTCGATACGCACGTCCCGGCGCGCTTCCAGCCCGTGGCCGACTGGTTGGCGCGCCGGCAGCCGCAACTGCACCGGCTGCTCTTCCCGGCCGCCATGACGACGCTGCTGGCCGTCGCCAAAGAGACGATCGAAGCCCATCCGCTGGCGCTCGATGCCGTGACGGCGCTGCGCCGCACCTTCAGCGCCGATGGGCGGACGCTGGCCGGCCTGCTGCCCGGTTCGGACGGGCGCCTGACGCAGCCCTGGGCGCTGCGCAGCCTGGGGATTCTGCTGCTGGCCCCGGTGCAGCCCCGCCTGGCGCAGGCGCGCCATGTGGTCATCACGCCGCACGGGCCGCTGCATTATGTCCCATTCAGCGCCTTGTGTCAGGCCGACGGCGCGTCCTGCTGGCGGCCAGACTGTGCGCTGCAACTGGCGCCCAGCGCCAGTGTGCTGTTGACGCCGCAGCGCCGCCAAAACGGCCGCGCCCTTGCCCATGAACTGGCAAACGATGCGCCGGCTCTGGTGATGGGTTTTGCGCCCGATTTGCGTCATGCCGAGGCCGAGGCGCACACCGTGGCCGCCCTGCTGCACGGCCATCTCCTGCTCGGCGCCCAGGCGACCCAAGAGGCGTTCCTGACGGCGGCGCCCACCGCCCCGTTGATTCATCTCTCTTGTCATGGTGTTTTCGACCGGCAGCGGCCGTTGCAGTCGGGCTTGCAGTTGGCCGACGGAACCTTGACGGCGGCAACTCTGTTGAACCGGCCGCCCTTCTTGCGCGCAGCGCTGGCGACCTTGAGCGCCTGCGAGAGCGGGCGCAGCGGTGTGCTGAGCGGCGATGAACTGTTGGGGTTGGTCAGAGGGGTGTTGGCGGCCGGCGCCGGCGCGACGCTGGTCAGCTTGTGGGCTGTAGATGAGCTGTCGACGCGTCTGTTGATGCGCTTCTTCTACGAACGCCTGGCCGCCGGCGTCCGGCCGGCCGCGGCGCTGCACCAGGCGCAGGCGCTGTTGCGCGGATTGAACGAGGGCGCACTGCAGCAGGCGCTGGCGATCGCAGGAGCGTCGCCGACGCAGATCAGTGAAGAACTGGCCCGCTTGAGCCAGGCGTGTGCGGGGCTGAGTGATGGTGATCACCTGTTGAGCCATCCGTACTACTGGGCGGGTTTCGTTCTGGTGAGCGGCGAGGTGAGCAACGGGTAGGCATAATCACCCACGCGTGCTCAGTTCCAGATCGGCCAGACCGCTGCGCGGGATACCACTGAAGCGCACCCGCCCATCCTCATCGGTGGTGGCTTCATGGGCCTGGCCCAGGGCGTGGAGCGTCACTGCGGCGCCGGCAAAGCCTTGCAGGAATTGGCTGGGGCGACGCACCAGCACTTCCACATCCACCTCGTCGCGGCTATCGGCGCCAGGCCAGGCGACCAGTTCCAGGTTCAGGTCTGGTTCTGGCGTCAATGCCAGGCGCAACATGGGCTGCTCCTGGCCAGGCGCAGTCTTGACAGGCAACGGCGCCAGGGCCAGTTGTTGGAACGCCAGCCGCACGGTGATCTGCAGATCGCCTGTACGTTCGAGCAGCCAGGACGCGCTCTGTTGCGCGGTCTGGTCCAACTGACGCAGCCAGTGGGTCAGAGGCGCGTGTGGTTTTTGGAGGAAGGCCAGGTCAGGCGTAGGGACGTATGCCGGTGCGGCCAGGTTGCGCAGATGCAGAGCCTGGTCGGTTTGGCGGATTTGCCAAACGGTCTGCTGGCAGGCCGGGCAGCCGTCGAGATGTCGCTGCACGTCGGGCGCCAGGGCGCCGGCGCGGTCATCCTGCAGCCAGGCGAGGAGCGCCGGTTCGGCGTCCGGGCAGCTCAGGTGGTCTGCAGGTTGAAAGGCAAGGCGGTGGAGATGCGCCAGGCGCTGGCGACAGGCCTGGCAGTCAATCAGATGGGCGGCGACTGCGGCGTGGTCGGTTGGATTTTCCAGATACTCCAGCAGCGTCGAACTATCGGTAGGGCAAACCATAAGCATACTCGCTTCGATGAATCTACTATTCGATTCCAGTATCACTACTCGGCCTTGAGGCGCCGGGCGCCTGAGTAGTTGCCAGTTTCAGAACACGTCAACGGAACGTGTTTCCCAAATAATCTGTGACCAAAAAGAACAACAGTGATTTGCCTTCTTGCAGTCAGCGGCAGATCAGAGGCGCCGGCTGCCATTGGCGGGCGGTCTATTCTCCGTTGCGCAGGCAGGCGGCCAGTTTCTTCAGCGCCCGGCTGCGCAAGACATGAACGTTGGCGACGGTGGTGGCCAGGCGTTCGGCGATGACGGTATCGTCCAGCTCGTCGAAGTATTTCAGGATCAGCGCTTTGAGTTGTTCGGCGGCGCGAGGTTGGCGCTGCCAAAGCTTGCGCAGGCATTCACGCACGGCGGCGGCCTCATCGCTGCGCAAGATGGTCTCTTCGGGCAGGGTCAACTCCTGGAAGAGGGGTGTCATGAACACGGTCGTTTCGTCGCCGCCCCCTTCGGACCATGGCTCCAGCGACTGCAAGCGATTGAGCCGCGCTGGACGCACACGGTTGATGGCGTGGCGCAGGCGAAAATAGGCGAATTTCAGGAACGTTTCCGGCTTCTGACAGGTGTCGAGCTTTTCATAGACCAGGCGCAACGCCTCCTGCGCCACATCGGCTACGTCGGCTTCGGGCACGCGGTTGTATGCCAGTTTGTAGAGATAGAGGAACAGTTCGCGATAGCCGGCCTCGCGCTGGCTTTCGCTGGCGCAGGCCTGAAAGAGCAGGCGTGAGAAGACTGTCTGACAGGCGTTCAGGGCCTGCGCATGGCTGACATCGGACGTGCGGCCGAGATGGCGCGTCGCCTGCGTCGCCAGTTCATCGGCGCTGACCAACGACCAGCCGAAATCGGCCAGCAAATGCTGCGCCGCCCGCTGAAAGACCGCCGGCGGCAACCCCGAAGGGGCTTGATGATTGGTTTGGGAATTCATGCCAGGATTCTAGCACACGTCCAGCAGGCTTGCAAGAGCGCCGGCCGAATGAATTCGGGGCTGAAGGACCTCGGCGAGGCTTCGACAGGCTCAGCCTGCGCCGGCCGGTATCGGGTGGGGGCGAATTTCGCCCCACCACACGCGTCCATGCAGGTGGACGCCCGGCCGCAGGCCCTTCAGGCGCGGTTTCAACCGCCCAGTCTGGCAAGGGAACGCCAAATGAATTTGACGGTACAGTCTGGCGAGGGAACGCCAAATGAATTTGGCGGTACAGTCTGGCGAGGGAACGCCAAATGAATTTGGCGGTACAGTCTGGCAAGGGAACGCCAAATGAATTTGGCGGTACAGTCTGGCGAGGGAACGCCAAATGAAT
>CAZOLV010000069.1:0-29662 GCA_964580725.1 uncultured Anaerolineae bacterium
CTCGCGCGGCAGCCGGCCGGTCGCAGAGACTGTCAGGCCTGTCAAGACCATTCCCACCAGCAACGCCACACCCATGATGACCAGGGTTCTGCTCGTAACATGCATGTTCTGTCTCCTATCGTCGCAACGCATGAACATCGATGCTTGACCGTTGTCATACCGGCAACCCAACACGGCGACAAAGCATCGTTCTGGCGTACCGCCCCATTGGCCTTGTGACACGAATAGGGTTCTGCACGCGGCGTTGGCACACCGTCGGTGCCAACGACCTCGATCTCGATCTCCTGCGCCGCGGCCTCCGGGCCGAGCGATTGGTAGGGATCGCGCTGCACCACGGCGACGGTCCACCAGTAGCGACCGCTGCCGCCTGTCTGAACGCCATAGGCGCCGCCCAGATTGATCGAAGCCCTGGCCATCAACACCGGGGCCGCCGCTCCATAGTGGGGCTGTCCATCTTTCCAGACCCTGACCTCGAAACCCTGATTCGGAGCCAACGCGCCATTGTAACTCCACACAAACTCCACGGCCTGGTCGCTTCTGACCTGGCTGCCGGGCGCCGGCGCTATCAAGCGTGCAACCGTCGTTTTCGTTTTCGTTGGCGTTGGCGTTGGCGTTGGCTTCGACGTATTCGTCGGGGTCGGCATTGGAGTATTCGTCGGTATCGGGGTATCCGTTGGCGTTGGTGTATTCGCCGGCGTGTTCGTTGGCGTTGGCGTTGGTGTATTCGCCGGCGTGTTAGTCGGCGTGTGGGTGAGCGTGGGCGTCGGCGTCTTTGTCGGCGATGGCGTGGCCGTTTCATCCGTCATCACAGGCGTGGCCGTTTCAGTTTTCGCGGGCAAAGCCACTGGGCCACCGGTGACGGTCGGCGTACCTGGGTCACGCGGGCCAGGGCGCAACATGAAACCGGCTGCCAGCATCAGGAGCAGCGCAAACCCCGCCGCAAATAGATAGAACCTGGGGACCTGGCGCTCTGAGCGCGGCGCGGCAGGAACGGACCTGGAGGTCGCGGCGGAGTGGATGGTTGCTGCAGTGACGCTTTCCGAACGGTCCTTTCTGGCGCTCGCTACATCCATGACTTGCGTTGGCGCGCCCGCTGGCGATCCGCCAAGACTGCCCATGATTTGCGTCGGCGGCGGCGCGGCGCTGTGCGGCGACGACGGCGGCGGCGCTGGCATCCCCCCTTGCGGTGAGGATTTCGACCCTTTGGCCACCGTCGCGCCCGGCGGCGGTGATATCGAAAACTTGGGGAGTTTGGGCAGGCCAAGCGCTGGCGATGCGCTCGAATTCTTGCCGGCGCTGGCGGTCGCCAGTTCGCGTGCAAACTGACCGGCCTCTTGAAAGCGATGGGCCGGGTCTTTGGCCAACGCCCTGGACACGACCGCTTCGACCGGCCTGGACAGGTCTGGTCGGAACTGGCGCAGCGGCGGCGGAGCTTCGTAGACATGGGCATGGACGGTGGCCAATGGCGTCGAGCGGACGAATGGCGCCTGGCCGGCCAGCGAGCGATAGACCACCACGCCCAACGAGTAGATGTCGGCGCGATGATCGAGCGGTTTGCCGCTGGCCTGTTCGGGTGCAATGTAGTCGGGCGTGCCAACGACCATGTCTTGACGTGTGAGACCGGCGCCTTCGCCTGCGCGTACCAAACCGAAGTCCATCAACGTGGCGTGCCCATCGTCGTCGAGCATGATGTTCGAGGGCTTGATGTCACGGTGGATAATCTTGCGCCGGTGTGCATAGTCCAGGGCATCGCCGATCTGCTGGAGCACATGCACCATGTGCGTCAGCGGCATCGGTCCGTGCTGCGCCAACCATTGATCTAACGTGCGTCCCGGCAAAAACTGCATGACGATATAATGGATGCGATCCTCTTGACCGACATCGTGAGTGACGACGATACTCGGATGATGCAGGCTGGCCGCCATGACCGCTTCCTGACGAAATCTTGCCACAAACTTCTGATCGAAGGTCATCTCGACCGGCAGCACCTTGATGGCCACCGTGCGTTCCAGCATGATATCGAAGCCCCGGTAGACGATGCCCATGCCGCCGCGACCAATTTCAGCTTGAATATCGTATTTATTAGCAAGGCGCTTTCCGATCAAGTCGCTCATAGCAAAGCACTCCTCCACAAACTGGCCTGGACCGGATCAACCCAGACAACGGGAAGGCGTCCGGTCATCAAAAAAACCATGAACAGCACAACAACAACGAACAAGAGCAGAAAAATGACGATCCAAATCAAGGCTGGCAACAAATCACCCTGCGCCGGTGGCATCGGCCTCGGCGGGGTCTGCTTCGGCGGCGTGGGGTTTGGCGTGGGCAGCGTAATCGGAGGCGCAGGGGAGGGGGCGTCGCGGGCCGTCGCCGCCTCCTGTAACCGATGCGAGAACTCGCCGGCGCTTTGGAAACGTTGATCTGGCTGTTTGGCCAGCACCCTGGTCATGACCGGTTCCAGTTTTGGGGGAATCTCGGCGCGCAACGTGCGCAGCGGCGGCGGCGTCTGCTGGATGTGCATCCGTATGATTTCGACGGGCGTCGTGCCTGTGAAGGGCGTCGTCCCCGTGAGCATCCGGTAGGTCACGATGCCTAAGGCGTAAATGTCGCTACGCCGATCACCGCGTTGTCCTTGCGCCTGTTCGGGCGATAGATACTCTGGCGTCCCCAGAATCTGGTGAGGCAGCGTGAGGCCGATGCCATCGCCGGCGCGCGCCAGGCCGAAATCCATCAAAGTGACATGCCCATCGCCGCGCAGCATGATATTGGCCGGTTTGACATCGCGATGGATCAAATCATGGGAATGTGCATGATCGAGCGCCGCCGCCATCTGGCGAACGATGTTGACCGTCTCCGGCAATGTGGCATACCCGCGTTCGCGCAGCCAGCGATCGAGCGTGACGCCCGGCAGGAACTCCATGATGAGGTAGTACAGACCGCCCTTTTGCCCCACATCGGTCACCTTGACGATGTTGGGGTGTTGCAGAGTCGCAGCGGCCTGGGCCTCCAACGCAAAACGACGCACGAACGTCGTATCGCCAGCGAGTCTGGGGTCCAACACCTTGATGGCGACCGGGCTTTGCAGGGTCTGGTGGTGTCCCCGATAGACGATGCCCATGCCGCCCGACCCCACGACAGCGTCTACGATGTAGCGGTCGAGCTGTTGTCCCACTGTCAGGTATTCCATGATCGCACTGACTCTCTCTCGTTCATCGGATCGTGACATGCGCCGCGCCGGCGCTTCAGGTTTGGCCAAACCAGGCGCGGTCGAGCGGCCAGAGCCAGCGGGGGCCTGAAAGCCGCTGGGCGCCGGGTCGCGGCGCGGCCACTCCTCGCCCCGGCGGCGTCGGCGTTGGCGTTGGTGTTGGCGTTCCCGGCGCAGGCCTCGTCGGCGTCGGCGTGATCGTTGGCGCCGGCGTATCCGTCGGTGCGACGGGCGTCGGTGTATCCGTCGGCGTGGGGGTGACGACAGTGACCGCAGCCACCGCCTGATTGTTGGCCGCGTTGGGGTCGGGCTGGCTGCTGTTGACCGTGACGATGTTGGTCAACGTCCCCGTCGCGCCAGCGTCCACGAGGGTATTGATCGTGATCGTACGCCAGCCGCTGTTGGCCGCCAGGCTGGCCAGGCTGCACTCCAGCCGCCGTTGGGCGATGTTGTAGCTGCAGGTGAAGTCCCCCGGCTGGTGGGACTGATAGTTTGCACCCACTGGCAGATTGTCAGTCACCGCGACGTTTTGCGCCGCCAACCAGCCCAGGTTGCGCACCTGGATCGTGTAGACCAGCGCCTGCCCCGGTTGCACCGTCGGCGCCGGGAAGGCCGACTTCTGCACCTCCAGATCGGCCGTGTTGGGCGTCGGCGTCGGTGTGTGCGTCGGGGTGTTCGTCGGCGTGTGCGTCGGCGTGTGCGTCGGGGTGTTTGTCGGCGTGTTCGCCGGGGTGTTGGTCGGCGTGTTCGTCGGCGTGTTCGTGGCCCCGGGCACGGGCGTCGGCGTGATGGTCGGCGTGGGCGTGTGCGTTGGCGTGTGCGTCGGCGTGTGCGTCGGGGTGTTCGTCGGGGTGTTCGTCGGCGTGTTCGTCGGGGTGTTCGTCGGCGTGTTGGTCGGGGTGTTTGTCGGCGTGTTCGTCGGGGTGTTGGTCGGCGTGTTCGTCGGCGTGTTGGTCGGCGTGTTGGTCGGTGTGTTCGTCGGCGTGTTCGTCGGCGTGTTCGTCGGCGTGTTCGTCGGCGTGTTCGTCGGCGTATTCTGAAGCACGGTGAAGACGCTGCCATCGTGCAAGCCGGTCGCAGTCGCATAGCGAATGGTGCGGTTGTCCAGCACAATCCCGCCCGACCCGGCCGCCGCCTGCCAGGGTTGATACAACCCCGCACTGCCCTCGATCGGGTTGAGATAGAGGAAGTAGTAGGCATAGCCCGGCGACGCCGGCGCCGTCAGGCTGAAGCTGCCGCTGCTGTCGCTACTGGCGTTCAGCAGGAAATCGCTGCGCACGTTGGCGTCGTTGGAACCCCACAACTGCACATAGGTGAATCCGGCCACCGGCGTCAAATCCACGCGGCGCACGCTCCCCCGGTACACCTGCGCGCCCGGCGCCACGGTCGGCGTCGGGGTGAGCGTCAGCGTCGGCGTGGGGGTGCTGCTCGGCGTGAACGTCACGGTTGGCGTCCGGGTGGGCGTTGCGGTTGGCGTCCGGGTGGACGTCCAGGTAGCAGTCACGGTCGGCGTCAGCGTGGGCGTCGGGGTGTGCGTGGCCCCGGGGACCGGCGTCGGCGTAATGGTCGGCGTCGGCGTGAGCGTCGGCGTCGGCGTGAACGTCGAGGTGCGCGTGGGCGTGGGCGTGCGCGTCGGCGTCCAGGTCGGGGTGAACGTCGGGGTGTGGCTGGGAGTCGGGGTGGCAGTACGCGTCGGCGTGGGGGTATAGGTGTAAGAAAAGCGCATATTGGGCACGAACTGCCAATTACGCGTGGCGGTTGGGGTGGGCGTGATCGTGGGGGTCGGCGTCGGCGTGCGGGTGGGCGTCGCGGTCGGCGTCGGCGTGCGGGTGGGCGTCGGCGTCGCGGTCGGCGACAGGTACTGAATGACCAGCCTGGGCCGCAGCCCCGGGGGGCTGCCGCACTCGCTGGCGCTGCAGTCCTTGGACCAGAACGCCCGCTCGTGCTGCCCGGCCGTCTCATCCCCGCGCAGCAGCAGGCTCAGCTCGCCCTGCCCGGCCGTGTTGGCGCTCTGCACCAGCGCCGTCAAATTCCAACTGTACCAGGTGAACTGAGTGCCCACCGTCGTCGTGGCTGCAGGCGGGCTGTCCCAGGTGAGCTGCAGGTGTTGATTCCAGGTGATGGTTTCCAGCCAGCTATTGCTGGCGACGCGATGCACCGCAATCGGCATCGGCGCCGCACCCGGCGTGGTAGCGCCCATGTAGAGCTGCAGACTGGCGGCCTGAATCAGGCTGCCTCGCGGGATCGAACCCGTGTTGAATCTCAACAGACTGCGCTCCACCAGGTAACCGCCCGTCTCGTCATAGCCCACCCAGAGCGTACGATAGGCGGCATTGCCCTCATTGGGGCGCCCCGACGCTACATACGTATCCACGGCGGCCGCCAGGGTGACCTCTGTATGCGGGCTTCGACTGTCAGCCAATGAGGCGCGCATAGTCCAGCCCATCACACCACCCAAGAGAAGGGCGGCGGCCATGAACCGGATGAGCCATCTTGCTGCTGTCGGCATAGCCATGCCCCGGTGCGTGAGTGATTTCATCTGCATCCATCTCCCTCGCAGAACAACGCCCCGTAAATAAAACGCCGCGGCTCAGACTCGCGGCCGATCCGTGCGCCGGTTGCCTTCTTGATCACCGCCACGGCCCACAGGTACTCCCCGCTCGCGAGATTGTTGGCCTTGATGCCGGGCGCCACGTCCAGGTTAATCGTCTGTTCCCGGTCGGTCGTCGCTTCGGCCGCGCCCAGGTGCTCCTGTCCTGCGGCCCAGATGCGCACCTCGAAGGCCTGGCCGGGCTGCAGTTCACCGCTGTAATCCCAGGCGAAGCGAACCCTGCCCGTGAGGCCGGTCTCCCTCTCCAATGGCGCCGTTGGCACAGGGACCGACGGCGTTGAAGGAGGACTAAGAGGCTCGTCAGTCGCGATTACGTTGTTGCCGGACGGTGTTGACGTTTTGGTCGGGACCTGCGTGGTGGGGGACGGCGCCAGGGTCGCGGTGAACGAGCCATCTGGCGTGGCGGCCGTCTCGGTGACGGTTGCGGTCACGGACGCGGGCGTCGCGCTGAGAGTGACTTTGGTCGCCGGCGGAGCAGAAGTCGGCGTGTCCGTTGGCCCCGCCGGCACGGTAGCGCCGGGGGTCGCGCTGGCCGCAGGCGTTGGGGTGGGGTTGCCCCCGGGGTTGAGCGTCCACAGCAGGCTGGTCAGAAGCGCGCAGATGAAAAGAACCGCTGTGCCTGCCAGCATCTGCGTGATCGTCAGGCGGGACGCGAGCAGCCTCAATCGCGAGGCCGGGGCCGGGTGGGGCGAAGGGCGCGCCAGCGGCTGAGGTGAGGGGGAATGTCGCACTGCGGGCAGCGGGCTGAGTTTTTGCGTGGGCGTGACGGGGCGGGGGATAACGGGCCAGCGACCCGTGGCCGCGGTCGCCAGGTCCGCGGCAAACTGGCCGGCCCGTTGATAGCGTTCGTCAGGGCTTTTGGCCAGGGCTTTGGCCAACACCGCTTCCAGCGGGCGATTGAGGTCGCTGCGAAAGGTGCGGGGTGAAGGCGGCGCTTCGCTGGCATGGGCCACCAGCGTCGCGACCGAGGTCTCCCGCTCGAACGGCACATGGCCGGTGAGCATCTTGTACGCTACGACGCCTAACGAATAATTATCGCTGCGAGGGTCCGAAGGACGGCCCAGGGCCTGCTCCGGCGACATGAACTCGGCCGTGCCCACCGTCTGATGACTGCGGGTGAAGCCGGCGCTTTCGGCGGCGCGCACCAGGCCAAAATCGGTCAGCGTGACTTTGCCGTCCGCGGACAGCATGACGTTAGCCGTCTTGATATCACGATGCACCAGGCGCTGGCCATGCACGTAATCCAGCGCGTCAGCCAACTGTCGCAGCAGCGGCGCGGTCTGTTCCACGGGCAGCGGGCCGCGTCGGTCCAGGATCTTTTCCAGCGTCTGCCCATCGAGATACTGCATGACGATGAACGGCACGCCCTCCTGCTCGCCAATGTCGTAGATGGTGACGATGTTGGGGTGATGCAGGCTGGCGGCCTGACGGGCCTCATGCAGGAACCGTTCGAGGAAATTTTCTTCTGTGAGCAGGCCTGCCAGGGGCAGCTTGATCGCCACCGTGCGCTGCAGACTGCTGGTGTCCAGGGCGCGGTAGACGACGCCCATGCCGCCGCGACCGATTTCAGCCTCGATGAGATAACGATTGCCGAGACGCTGACCGACGAGATTGGCCATGATTCACCTATAGGTCCAGGCGCCGTTCGCAGTGCCGGCATGAAGGGCATGACAGGCGCCGCCGTCTTGCCCAATGATTTTGACTGTACGGTTGCCCAGGCCGGCGTTGAATTCGCTCCACGCGGCGCCGCCATTGCTGCTGCGGTAGATGCCCCGGCCCAGGTCGTTGCCCGCGTACACCATCTGCGCGTCGAGTGGATCAACGAGCAAGGTGCGCGCTTTGCTGAAGCCGAGGTTGGTGTTGGCCGGCTGCCAGGAGACGCCCGCATTGGTGGATTTATACACGCCGCCGCTCTCCAGGCCCGCGTAAACCGTATCGGCCTGGTTGGGCGCAGCGCTCAAAGCCCACACGACACCGCCCGACAGGCTGGACGTGGCAATCCAGGAGCCGCCCGCGTTGTCGCTGCGAAAGACGCCGTTGGTCGTACCGACGTAGAGGCGCTGCGCCCCGGGGGCCAGCACGAGGGAACGGGTAGCCAGATTGCCCAGCCCGCTGTTGGCCGGCTGCCAGGAAGCGCCTCCATTCGTGGTCTTGAACACGCCCGTGGCATTGGTCGCCGCGTAGGCGACATGGCAGTCATTCGGCGACACTGCCAGGTCATACAGGTAGCGATCGGTCAAGCCGCTGTTGACCGCCTGCCAGGCGCCGCCGCCGTTGTCGGAGTGGAAGACGCCGCCGCCCCAACTGGTGGTATAGACCACCTGCGGATTGGCCGCGCACACCGCCATGGCCGGCGTCAGACCGGTTGTGGGCGCGGCAACGTCATCTTCGAACGGTACAGCGGCTGCTGGCGTTGACAGCGCCGGCAGAAACACGCGGGTCCAGTTGGCGCCGCGGTCGGTGGATCGGAAAACGCCGTCATCAGTGGCCGCAAAGAGCGTCGAACAGGCGCTGGCCGCGGTCGCCAGATCATACACCGTGCGTCCGCTCATGCCCGCGCCCGGCGCCCAGGCGGCAGGCCCGGCGCTGTACACCTTCAGATTCATGGGCACCATCGCCACCGGCGCTTGCGCCCACAAGCGCACGATGTCGTCGAACACTGGCGCCGTGAAACCATTGGCCAGCAGCGTGATCGAAACCACATGCGCATCGTTCGGCATGTTCGGCGGCATCGGCAACTGCGCCACGGTTGACGAGCGCGCCTGCGCCTGCACATTGACATGGCTTTCATTGACTACACCGCCGTTGATTTCTGAGATTTGCAGACGCGCCGTCACCGTCAGGTCAACGTCGGACATGTTCGTGACGGTCACGGGTATCGAGGTTTCCTGCACGACATGGGCCGGCAGCACGGCTTCGCCGTAGAGCGGCGCCTGCGGCGTCAAGGTCAGCGCATTGCTGGTCACCCGCACTGTGGCGTCGTATTCGGGAAGATCGAAGCTGAGCTGCGCTGGTTGCAGGGCGATTTGACTACCCGCAGCGCCGCTCACCTCGCCGCGCACACTGAGCACCTCTACGTCGTGCGGAGCCACGACGTAGCGCCAGACGATCTGATCGTTGGCGAACGTACCGCCTCCCGGATCAATCACAGTGATGGCGGTCGGGATCGTCTGCGTCACCGTTGCCAGCATCGGGCTGGCAAAGGGGTTCTGCACACGCGTATAGACGACCTGTGTGAGTTCATGCTGGTTGGCGCCGAGATACGATTGAACCGGCCACGGTATTTCATCGTCTGCCTGGTCCAAAGCCCAACGCCGCTCGGCCATGGCCGCGCCCACCGCCGAATGATACTCCACGGTCAGACGACGGAGATCCGACGTCGTTTCGCGCTGTGGTTGAAAGTTGTGTACGATCGTATAGGCGTGGAACAGGCCATGCTCGTTGGTCGCAAAGATGAGATACGTGATCGGCGCTCCGTTGTCAGGCCGCAGGTCTTGCGTTTCGTGTTTGAAATAGAGGCCGATCTCCTTCGCTGCCTGGGGCGCCAATTCGATGCTATCCATTGCCTCGCCGGTCGCCATGTCTCTGAAGGCTTCGTTCGTCACGCCGATCACGCGCCCGCCGCTCGAAAAGGCATAGAGCGCTTTGATCTGAAAACTGGCTGTGGTCTGCCCTGTATTGGTCAGCCTGATCACCGATAATGCCTCTTGTTCCGTCCAATAGAGGCAGCCAAGCGTCGTCGGAATCATGCACTGCCCGCGACTCAGGTCACGCAGCAGTTGACCGTTGCCGGCAGGTACATCGGGCGTTTCAGCAAATTGGAGTTGGGCCAGTCCGCTGTATGCGTTCAGGCGAACGTTCTCGGCCGTGTCTTCCGCGCCGATCATGGACTCCAGGGCAAACTGGAACATACGCTCGTCCTCGGAGATGTGGCGTGTGTTTTCCCAATAGTGATAAATGAGGGCAGCGGTTCCAACCGCCAGGGTGATCGCCCAGGCGGGGCCGTCCAGCGCCGCATTCAGAAGCGCAATCGTGCCGCCTTGTACGATCACTTCCAGAAGGGCCCTCAAGACCTGGCGCCACCACGGTTCATGACGGGCATCGTAGGTTGTAAACAAGAGCAAGTTTCGTTGCCGCAGCACGCTCACCAGGTTGGCATTCGCAGCCAGGCGCAGGAGCAAGTCTTGCTGATACAGGCTGTCAGGGGCCGGCAGCGGGGAAGGAAGGTTGAGGGTGAGACCTCGCGCCGTGTCGCTGATAAGGCCCCTACTGTCGCTCGTTGATGTCTGCAGCTCGCGCAAGAAGGTATCCGTCAGGAAGGAATCGTGGCCCAGGGCCTGACTGGCGATGATCTGAACGGCGGCCGACTCTGTCAGATTATCGGCGGTTTGCGCTGAGATCTTGGCTGCATAATAGATCAGCGCGCGGCGCATGACGTCATAACCGATGTGCCAGTCTCCCCAGTGGGAGGGGCCATGGCGGATCGCATCAACGACCGCATGGTTGACGCGCGTGGCCCATCCTTGCAGAATCCGACCATCCATCTGATCCAACCATCGTTCGAAAAGGAGGCTACCCGACCATTTGGTCTTGATAAAACGCGGCGCCAGGCCGGCTCGCTGAAAGTAGCCTACCGTATCGGCTCCAAGCAAGAGGCCGCCAACGATCAGGTCCCATTTTCGAGTCTCCCGATCGGCCGGCGCCTGATTCCAGAACCAATCGCCATCTCGGGCAATCGTCTGCCCAGTCCCTTCGATATCGGTCAGGCTCTGCTGCGTTTCGGTCGAGAACTGGCTGATGGAGTTGAGCAGACTGGCCGAAGCAGAGGAGACCGTCAGACTGGTTGTGGTGGAGCCGGGAGGAAAGAAACGAGCCTCGGCGCGCAGGGTGACGCTGAAGTCGCCCGCCTGCCATGCCGAATAATACCCCCGATACTCTCCATTCCCCTGATGAAGGAGCGCCACCTGCGGCCCACCTGCCCCTATCTGGGCAAAAACCATGGCATGGGTGATGGCCGCGCCCGCCCGCGAGGTGACCGCCACGCGTAGCGGAATCGAGCTGCCCCTGGCGAAGGTTGCTGGCAGACCATGTGGCGTGACAACCAGGGGAAAACGCGCCATCTGCACATCTACACTGACTGACGTGTGCCCGGCGCTGAAGCCGCTGCCCGGAGGGGGCGTCAGACGGGCATCGAAGAGGTACTGACCGCCCACCGCAACCGTGTAGGCGCCGCTCCAGGCGCTGGGACCAGTATTATTGAGCGACACATTGACCTCGGTCAGGTCGGGTTTTCTGACAGTCACCTGCGCCTGACTCGTGGGCCGATCCACACCGTCCGGATAGAGGGCCGTCAAGGCCAGCGTGACCGTATCCCCGTAGGTGAGGGTTGAACCGCCAGGTCCAACCAGCGTCAACGAGACCAGCGGAGCGCCAGACACGGCGCCAGTAATCTCGATGGTCATGGCCCGGTTCCCCAGGGATACAATCCCGTTGGCGCCCACACGTCGCGCACTGACCAGCAAGGTGTAAAGGCCCGCAGGCAGAACGGTCGCGTCCGGCAAGGTGATGATCGCGGCATAGACCCCATCACCCGGCGTCTGGTCGCCATTCGTCCCCAGGTCGTTGAGAGAAAAGTGCAGATATTCGTTCGAATTGAGCGCAATAGCGCCGTTCACTGCGGCGTCGGTGATGAGCGTGCCGTTTTCGCTGACGCGCGCCACAACCTGCAACAGCGAACCAGCCGGGAATTGACCTCCTGTCGGTTGCAGAATCTCGACCAGGAGCTGTTGCCCCAGGAGGCGGGTCTCGTTCTCGACGTAATTGACATCCCACGGGTCAGACGCGGTTTCGTATTCGAGGTGCGACAGAACAACGATACCGCTGCCATAAAAACGATAGACTTCGAGGATGTGCCCGGTCGCCTCGTCGCGCACGAGCGGGGTGTAGCCCGTGAAGCCGCTGAACCATCCGTGCGCTTCCTGGGCGGCCACTTGCGTGACATCAATGGCGTTTGGCCGGCTGAATACCCCTGGGTCGTTGATGACGCGGAAGTTGTCCGGGTCATGAGCGTCACAATGGGTGCAGTCTACACTCCACACCTGCAGCGAGGCAGGCAGCCAGGCCCACGTCATCTCGCTGGCGCCGGATATATCGTTCTGGTCAGTGACGAACAAACCGCCGCCATTGAAGACCCATTGGCCTAACTGATCGCGGTGGTCATAGATGGATCTACCGATCGCAGTCGTGGGCACAGGCGCCGGGTTGCCCGGGTCAGGATATGTCCACTCATAGATGACATCTTCATCCAATAGAAGCGTGGAATACGTGTTCAACCGCGCCCACAACGAAGCGATATTCTGGCTGCTGTAGGTGTCATAGCCCGCAATGCGCCCCTCGGCAGCCAACGCGTACAGATCATCGTTGACCGCGTTGGCGCCGCCAGCCACAAACGCGATGGTATTTGTGGAAGGCGTCACCGGCCGCTCCAGCGTCCCTGGTGACTGCCGTCCTTCTGGCGCTGGCGGCGCAGGAGGCTCAGCCAGGGCCGCACGCGGCAGCAAGGAGCACAGCACGCCGATCAACACCCATGCAGAAATCCATTGTGTAGTTGTGCGCGACATCGTTACGAATCCCTTCGGCCTGAGCCTGCCGTCGTTGGCTGTGACAGGCTCAGGCAGCGACGCTGCTTCGATGCAGCACAATCCTCTGGATTGTGCGTGTGCCACCATCGCAATCCAGAGGATTACGGTACGGGGCTATTTTCGGGACAGGCTGCCCCCTCGTCACCCGCCGAACACCGGCGTCGGGGTGTCGGTCGGCGACGCGTTACCCGTGTCCACGCTCCAATTGAACCAACGGCGCTCGCTCGGTTGACTGACGACGGCGCCAGGGCGGCCGTTTTGTTCGGGCGGGCCGTTCGCCTCGATGATGACCACCTGCCACTCGAAACGGCCGTTGTGCTGGCTGAGGAACCAGGCCGGCGGCCGATAGCTGGCGCTCTTGAGCCAGGTCCCGCCCGCCTGTTCGCGACCGTTGACCGGATAGAAGATCATCACCCGGTAATACTCGTTGGCGGCCAGCCCGTTGACCGGTTCCCACTCCAGGACGATGTTGGCTCCCTCGCCCTGATAACTGGCGCCATTGGCGGGAGCGCGCAGGACAACCGGCCCGTAACGGGCAGCGGCAGGAGGCAACGCTCCGCCGCCGGGCAAACCGCCCCCTGGCAGCAGCGTGCCGATGGCGCCGGGCAGCGGCGTTCCGCCGGGCAACCCTGGAGTCAGCGGCAGGCCTCCAGGCAGGAATTCCTGCAGGATGCCCTGCACCATCTCCGGCATCGTCGTTGGGTTGATGGGGGGCGCCTGGCTCAATCCACCCGGCAGCCCGGCCGGCGGCTGCACCCCACCCCCACCTGGCGGCTGCACCCCACCGCCGGCAAGACCCCCGCCGGCAGTGGGCGTAGCCGGCAGCGGCGTCAGCCCGACCTCGCCAGTCGCCGCCGTGCTGGGCGGCGGCTGTGTGGCGGCGACCACGGTGGGCGCCGCAGACACGGGCGACGGCGTCGCCGGCGATTCGGGCGCCGGCCGCAATAGCAGCAGCGCCAGCGCCGTCAGGACCACGGCGCCGCCGCCCAAGACAAGCGGCAGCCAGACCGGCAGTCCGCGCGACGGCGCAGCCGGCGGCTCGATGTCGGGCAGCGCGATGTCAGGCAAGGCCGCGGCGCCCGGTTGGCTGGCCAGCCCAACCTCCAGCCGTCCCTCCGGCCCACCCAGCTCGATGCGGCTGCCTGTCGTAATCTCGTAGGGGCGGTTTGGGCCTAGTCGTTGCCCGTTGACGAAGGTACCGTTGGTGCTGTTGAGATCTTTGAGCAGCGCACGGCTCCCATCCCAGGTAATGACAGCGTGGCGACGCGACACGCGTTCCACATCCAGGCGCAGATCGCAGCCGGGGTCGCGTCCAATGACGTTGTCTCCCGGGCGCAGATGGTAGGCCTGGTTCGACGGTGTGATGATGACCATGATCGTTCCTCCTGACCAGCCCCTGACAGAAACGAGGCGTGCAGAGCGAGTGGTACGGGCAGGAGTCTCTGTCTGGGGCATTCACCTCACCCCTGCCCGTGCGGTCATCGGGTTGTCAGCCAGGCCACTCCAGCCACGTGCGGTCGAGCGGCCGGAGCCAGCGGGAGCCTGAAAGCCGCTGGGCGCCGGGTCGCGGCGCGGCCACTCCTCGCCCCGGCGGCGTCGGCGTTGGCGTTGGTGTTGGCGTTCCCGGCGCAGGCCTCGTCGGCGTCGGCGTGATCGTTGGCGCCGGCGTATCCGTCGGTGCGACGGGCGTCGGTGTATCCGTCGGCGTGGGGGTGACGACAGTGACCGCAGCCACCGCCTGATTGTTGGCCGCGTTGGGGTCGGGCTGGCTGCTGTTGACCGTGACGATGTTGGTCAACGTCCCCGTCGCGCCAGCGTCCACGAGGGTATTGATCGTGATCGTACGCCAGCCGCTGTTGGCCGCCAGGCTGGCCAGGCTGCACTCCAGCCGCCGTTGGGCGATGTTGTAGCTGCAGGTGAAGTCCCCCGGCTGGTGGGACTGATAGTTTGCACCCACTGGCAGATTGTCAGTCACCGCGACGTTTTGCGCCGCCAACCAGCCCAGGTTGCGCACCTGGATCGTGTAGACCAGCGCCTGCCCCGGTTGCACCGTCGGCGCCGGGAAGGCCGACTTCTGCACCTCCAGATCGGCCGTGTTGGGCGTCGGCGTTGGCGTGTGCGTCGGCGTGTGCGTCGGCGTGTGCGTCGGCGTGTGCGTCGGTGTGTGCGTCGGCGTGGGCGTCGGTGTGGGCGTCGGCGTGGGCGTCGGTGTGGGCGTCGGCGTGGGCGTCGGCGTGGGCGTCGGTGTGGGCGTCGGCGTGGGCGTCGGTGTGGGCGTCGGCGTGGGCGTCGGCGTGGGCGTCGGTGTGGGCGTCGGTGTGGGCGTCGGCGTGGGCGTCG
The DNA here is from genome assembly GCA_964580725.1 of uncultured Anaerolineae bacterium. GTDB lineage: Bacteria > Chloroflexota > Anaerolineae > SSC4 > Amarolineaceae > Amarolinea. Next base: position 14,795 of record CAZOLV010000069.1, read on the forward strand.
GTGTGGGCGTCGGTGTGGGCGTCGGCGTGTGCGTCGGCGTGTGCGTCGGCGTGTGCGTCGGGGTGTGAGTCGGGGTGCGCGTCGGCGTGTGCGTCGGCGTGTGCGTCGGGATGTGCGTCGGGGTGCGCGTCGGCGTATACGTGTACGTTGGTGTGCGCGTCGGCGTGGGCGTATGCGTCGGCGTATTCGTGGGCGTTGGTGTGCGCGTCGGCGTCGGCGTTGGCGTGTACTGGAAACGCACATGCGGCGCAAACAGGCGCGGCCGAAACAGCGGCGTCGCCGTGGGCGTCGGGGTGGGGGTGGGGGTTCGGGTGGGGGTGGGCGTGGGAGTGTTCGTCGGCGTCGGCAGCGCATACTGAATCACCAGCTTGGGACGCAGGCCCGGCGCCGCGCCGCAGTCGCTCTCGCTGCAGTCGCGCGACCAGAAGGCCCGCTCATGCTGGCCTGCCGTCTCATCGCCGCGCAGCAGTAGACTCAGTTCGACCTGGTTCTGGCCCCGCACGGCCTGCACCAGCGCGGTCAGATCCCAATCTTGCCAGGTGTTGAGCTGCGTCGAAACCTGTTTGCTGGCGGCGGGCGTCCCCGCCCACGTCAGCCCCAGGTGACCGTTCCAGGTGATCGTCTCCGTCCAACTGCCGGCCGTGATGCGGTGTACGCTGACCGTCATCGGCGGCGTCCCAGGCGTGGTCGCCGCCAGGTAGAGCTGCAAGCTGGCGTTCTGAATCAGGCTGCCCGCCGGAATCGCGCTCAGATCGAACTTGAGCAACGTGCGCTCGACCAGGTAGCCGCCTGCCGCATCGTAGCCAACCCAGAGGTTTCGCCGCGTGCCATAGCCTGTCCCAGGGTTGCCAGAGGCGACATACGTATCCGCCGTTGGCGCCAGGGTGGCAACGTCAGTTGCGCTGTAAGCCGGCCGCGCCTGGATCGGCGCCGGCGCGACACACAGGCTGAGAAGAAGCAGCACCGCGGCCACGATCATGCGCAAGGCAGCCGCGCCCGGCGCAAGCAATGAATCAAGCGCTTTCATTTTTCACATGCCCCCCCGCTGCAAACCGGCTGCGGCGTGTATTTGAAGCGCCGCGGCGGCGCTTCATTGCCAATTTTTACATAAGTGGGCGATACCCGCACGACTGCCACCGTCCACCAGTAGTCGCCGGCCGCCTGCTGCGTGGCCCGCACCCCCGCCGCATCATCAACGTTTATCCGCAGTTCGCTGGCCGTTGTCGGCTCAGCGGCGCCCGGGTGGTCATTCCCCTCTCGCCAGATGCGCACCTCGAAGGCCTGGCCAGGGGCGAGCTGCCCGGCCCAGTCCCAGACGAACCGGGTGGAGCCGGTGACGTCGGCGCCATCCTGCGGCGTCGTCGGCACCGGGGCAGGCAGCGGCGTCGGCGTCCCGCCAGACAAGGGGGGCGTGGGTGTGCTGGACGATGAAGTCGGTGTCTTGGTGGGAGGGGGGGCGGTGGTGGGCGTCGGCGCCAACGTGCTCGTTGCGCCGGTCGTCGTCGGTGTGTCGCCGCCGCTGGCGGGAGTCGCTGTGAGCGCCGTGGCCGGGGAGGGCGTGATTGTCGTGGGGAAGGGCGTATCTGTTGTTGCGCGGGGTGTCGAAGCGGTCGTCAGCGCAACGACCGTGGGGGACGGCGTCGCCGGTCCGGGCGGTTGCATGAATCGGACGACAGTGAAGGCAACCAGCGCCACGCCAGCCAGCGAACCGATCAGACCGCCGATCAGCAGGGCGGGAGAGCGACGTCTGCGGCGAGCGGCGGGCGCAACCACCGGCGTTGGCGCCAGCGGCGCCGCGCCCGGTCTAAGCGGCAGGGCGTTCTCGGCGCGCGCCACAATGACGCTGATGTTGTCGCTGCCGCCGCCTTCGATGGCCTGGGCCACCAGGCGGTTGACGGCTTGATCCAACGAGGTCATCGTTTGCAGGGTTTCTTGAATCTGGGCATCGGTCACGTGGGTGGTCAGGCCGTCAGAACAGAGCAGGAAGACATCCCCTTCATTCAGCGCGCCGTTGAAGAATTCGGGTTGGGCCTTCTGGCTCGTGCCCAGCGCACGGGTGATCACGTTGCGCTGCGGGTGCAATCGAGCCTGTTCGGGCGTCAGCACACCGGCGCGCACCTGTTCCTCGACCCAGGAGTGATCGCTGGTCACCTGCGCCAGTTTGCCGTTGCGCAACACGTAGGCGCGGCTGTCACCGATACTGCCAAACTGAACGTCGTTCTGGCGCACCGCCATGATGACGGCGGTCGTGCCCATGCCGGTTTGACCCACATTCTGGCGGGAGCGGTTGAAGATGGCCTCGTTGGCTCTGGACATCGCCGTGCGCAGGCTGGCGGCCAGATCGGGCTGCGTCTCGCCGTAGAACGTGTCGCGAATGATCTGCACCGCCATCTGGCTGGCCACCTCGCCGGCGTTGTGTCCACCCATGCCGTCGGCGACGATCAGGAGCTGTCCACGTTGGGCCTGCACAGAATCAGCCGCGGGTTCGATCACCTCCAGCGCGTCTTCCTGGTGGTCGCGCACCTTGCCGACGTGAGTCGCTTTGGCGATACGAAGAATGAGCGGCCGGGTCGCGACACCACCCCCCGCTCCTGGTGGCGCTGCGGCCCGGTACGAGCCTGATGAGGGCGACGCAGGACGCGCGGCGCCGCTGCTCGGCCCACCGGAAGGGGGCTGGTTTGCCGATGAAGGTGGTTGTTTGTTCATAAATTCTCCTACGATTTGATCGTAACCTTGTTCACGGGCGGCCAGAAGCCTCAGCGATAGACAGTCCGCAGCGCATAGGGCTGCGTCTGACTAAATCCAGTGACGCGTTGAACGCGTACATAGTAGCGTCCCGCAGCGAATACGAGGCCGGCGGGAATCAGTTCGTCCTGATTGCCGGGATTGCCAGAGTACCCGATCGTCCTACGCGTACTATCGTTCAGGTACAGATGATAGTTATTGTTGGGCGGGATTTGGCTGAGTCTCACCTCGATCGTGTGCGGCGCAGTCATGTCGAAATAGTAGTAATCCCACGCGTCTTGGCTACTGTAAATGTAGGCGTACAATGTCACGCCCGATTCCAACCGGCAGGTGGTAGCCATCTCATAGGAATCGTTCGGTTCACACGGGTCTATGGGGTTGGGTGTCGCCGTGGGCGTTCGAGTGGGGGATGCAGTCGGCGTTGCCGTGGGGGTTCGGGTAGGCGTGGGCGTATGCGTCGCCGTTGGCGTGGGCGTCGCTGTTGGCGTGGGCGTCGCCGTTGGCGTGGGGGTGGATTGGCGGTCGGCGGAGGGCAGGAACGCCCAATAGACGCTCGGCGTTGGCAGTTGAATATCGGCAAAATTGACAACTGCGGTCTGCCCCTCGTGCACCTGCACCACGACCACGTTCGAGCTGCCGGCCACCGAGGCATAGCCTGGCGGGTCGGTTTCTTCCAGCCGATAAAGGCCCGGCGCCAACTCCACGAAAGCATAGCGCCCCAGGCTGTCGGTCAGGTCTTCGTCCACCAATTGACTCTCGAACGTGCGCAGCGTGATCAACACGCCGCTGAGCGCCGGCTCGTTTGCCTCTGGCGTCAGGTTGGCATTGCGATCATCCCACACCAGACCGCGTACAGCGCCAAAGCTAGAAACCGCCGTAGCAGTCGGCGTGGACGTCGGAGAAACAGTCGTCGTTGGCGTGTCCGTCGGTGTATACGTTGGCGTGTGCGTTGGCGTATAAGTGGGTGTATGCGTCGGCGTGTGCGTTGGCGTGTGCGTCGGCGTTGGCGTCGGTGTGTTGGTCGGCGTTGGCGTACGGGTTGGCGTGTTGGTCGGCGTAGGCGTTGGCGTTGGGGTTGGCGTCCTGGTTGGCGTATTCGTCGGCGTTGGGGTACTCGTGGGCGTTGGGGTCGTCGTGGCGACAGAGATGACCTGCAGCCCGCCTTCCCGGTCAGCCACGTAAGCGTAATTGCCTGCGGCGCTGACGCCGACAGCGTAGTCGGGCGACAGATAGGTCGCAAGCAGAGAGGGAACGCCGGGTGTGCTGATGTCGAGAATCTGGACATCATCGCTGGCGACATAGAGCAAATTGCCGCTGCGTGCGATGCTTTCAGCGCGGCCGCCGTAGGGCGGTCGGGCAACGGGGGTGTAGGAGTTGGTCACGTCGAAGATCTGCACGCCGCCATGCGCATCGGCGATGTAGGCGATGCTGTTGGATACAATGATGTCGCGCGCCAATCCCGGCGTGTCGGCGCTGCCCCGGCGCAGGATGTTGGCTGGATTGCTGACATCCAGAACCCAGAGACCTGCGGCTCCATTGGCAAGATAGGCCAGACTGCCGTTCAGCGCAATGCCCCGGGCATCATCGGGCGCATAGAAGGAGCCGCGCAGGCTGATGGCGGCAGGATTGGCCACATCCAGGACGAGGACGCTGCCCCCATTGGCGAGGTAGGCCATGCTGCCCGCCAGCGCCAGGTTGTGGGAAAAGTCTTCCGAATGGGTCGGTTGATAGACGCCGCGAATCACAGGAACGGCTGGGTTGGTCACATCGAGAATGGACATGCCGCCGGCGCCGGCGGCAACATAGGCCAGATTGCCGCTGAGCAGTGCGTTTTGCATGGCGCCATTGACGTTCACGGCGCTCATGGTGCGCAGGCGTGTGGGCTGGCTCACATCAACGATCCACAGGTCATCGTCTTCATCGGCCAGGATCGCCAGGTTGCCGTTCGAGGTCACGGCCTGAGAGATGCCGGGAGGGTCATAGACGCCCCGTGCGACCGGTTGCGTCGGCGTCGTCACTTCGACGATGCGTAGGCTGTCGCGATTGGTCAGGTAGGCATAGCCCCCCACCGTATGCACCGTATAAGCATGATCGGGAATCTCGAAGACGTTGAGCCGCGCCGGTGCAACCAGATTGGTCACATCGTAAATGTAGAGATAGCGCGCCGCCAGATAGGCCAGATTGCCCACCAGGCTGATACTGTACGCTTCAGCAGCCAGCGGCGAGATACTGCGGAGGGCGGGCGAGGCAGGGTTACTGATGTCGAGGATGGTCAGACCCTTGTCGAAGTCAGCGAGATAGGCAAAACTGCCGGCCACCTGGACGTCCTTCGTACGGCCCAGGGTGTCATAGAAACCGCGCAGCGACGGTGCGGCCGGATTGGAAATATCAATGATGCGCAGGCCGCTGCTGTCATCGGCGACGAAGGCCAGGCTGCCGCTGCAGCGGACTTTGGAAGCAAAGCCCGGCGTGTCCAGGCTGCCACGCAGGACGGGCGCTTGCGGGTTATTGACGTCTACCACACGAAGCCCTGCTTCACCATCGGCCAGATACGCATAGCTGCCGCACACCGCCACGCCGTTGGTATCACCCGGGGTATTGACAGTACCGGCCAGCGCAGGCGCTGCCGGGTTGCTCACATCGAGAATCGCCAGTCCGCCAGAGCCAATGGCAACAAACACCAGGTTGGAGCCAACAGCCAGATCTAGCGCCTGGTTGGCCAGGAGTGGGCTTTGCCCCATAACGACAGGGCTGGCGGCGTTGCTGATGTTCAGGATGACGATACTGTAGCCGACAGCCGCATAGGCATACTGACCAGCCGTCTTGGCATTCGTGACAACGCCGCCGATTTGCCCCTTCAGCTCGACGATGAGCGGCGATTCGGTTGATGCCCGAACAGGGGCAGTGAACAAAGTCGCATCATGCGCAAACGCGCCGGCGACTGAGGGGTCGTTTGGAACAGGCGTGTCGGTAGCATCCGGCACAGGGGTATCGGTGGGCGGCTGCGGGGTGTCGGTCGGCGCTGGCGTGCCAGTCGGTTCCGGCGTGTCAGTCGGCGCTTGCGGGGTGTCGGTGGGCGGTTGCGGGGTGTCGGTCGGCGGTTGCGGGGTGTCAGTCGGCGCTTGCGGGGTGTCGGTCGGCGCTTGCGGGGTGTTCGTCGGCGGTCGTGGGGTGTTCGTCGGCGTCGGCGTCCGTGTGGGAGGGCGCGTGGGCGTCGCCGACATGGTTGGTGTTGGGGTGAGCGTCGCTGTGGCGGTGAGGGTCACTGCCGGCGTCGGTGAGAGGAGCGGGGCAGGCGGTGTGGGCGGTTGCACCGTCGCCGGGGAGGGCGCAGGAGTGGGCGCTGCGGGCGCCGCCGTCGTTGTGGCCGGCGTTGGCGGCGGAGGTGAGCTGGCCGCTGTGGAGGGCCGGCCAGACGTTGTCGCCGTTCGTCCCATCATCGAGATAGAACCGACAATCAGAATGATAGCCAGGGCGGCGATGCCAATGAGCCAGGGCATCGGGACCAGACTCGGACGGGGCGCGATAGGGCGAACACCTGAACCGCTGATTGGCGCGGGTGATTTCGCTTTTTCCTCGATCAGCCTGGTAGGTCCTGAACCGGCAGCGACAGGCGGCAGCGAAGATGGCAGTGAAGCGCCTGGATTGCTGGCAGGCGAGGCCAGCCGCGAGGTCGGCAGGGCCTTCAAGCCAGCCGGCATCTTGCCGGTGATGGCCGTTGCGAAATCAGCCGCAAGCTGCCTGGAGAATTGGTAACGCTGCCCCGGCTGCTTGGCCAGCGCCTTGTCAACCACAGCCTCGACTGATTTAGGAATGTCGGAACGAAGGGTGCGTATGGCTGGCGCAGGGCTGTTGACATGGGCCAGAATCGTCGCCACTGGCGTCGAGTGACTGAAAGGCACACGGCCGGTCAGCAGTCTGAAGAGCACAACGCCAACGGCGTAGATATCGGTGCGTCCATCTACAGGTTGATCCAGCGCCTGCTCCGGAGACATGTACTCGGGTGTGCCGACGATCAAGCCGCTGCGCGTCAGACCGGCGCCCTCGCCCGCACGCACCAGGCCAAAGTCCATCAGGACCACGTGCCCATCCGATTTCAGCATGATGTTGGATGGCTTGATGTCGCGATGAACAACCCCCTGTCCGTGTGCATAGTCCAAAGCGTCGGCGACCTCGGTGAGAATCTGGCTGATCTGCGGCAGCGGCATGAACCTCTTGTTGGTCTCGATCCATTGTTCCAGGGTCATTCCCTTCAGCAACTGCATGACGATGAAGTGAATGTCGTTGTGTGCGCCGACGTCGTGAATGGTCACGATGTTGGGGTGATGCAAGCCTGCTGCCACGATGGCTTCCTGCTCGAAACGGCGGACGAACTGGGGATCGAAGGTAAACTGACTGGGCAGCACCTTGACCGCGACTTCGCGTTTCAGCCCTGCATCGAACGCGCGGTAAACAGCACCCATACCGCCTCGTCCGATTTCTTCACGAAGCTCGTATTTGTCCGCAAGCCGCTGTCCGATCAGAGAATCCATTGGTCCCATGTTTCCTGCACAATTCGCCGTTAGCTTCCGCCAACCTGTACCATGATGCGAGTTGGGGCGGACTCTTGCCCAATCTTCTGGTACGGGTTGATCTGGATGACCGCCACCGACCAGTAGTAGGGGCCTGACCCATGTTGGCGAACCACTGTAATTTGCTCGATGTTGATGGTTGTCGAAGTGGTGCTCACGGGGGCGACAGCCCCCTGATGTTCGGTTGAGGAATCGTTCCAAATACGCACTTCGAACCCTTGATTTTCCTGCAACGGCGGCCCGTCGTAAGTCCAGGCGAACGAGACGCGGCCCAGAATCGTCGAGCCAGTGGCTGGGGTCAGGATCCGAGGTGCGGGCAGCTCGGACGGCGCTGCGGCGGTTGGGGTCGCCGGTTCGGAAGTCGGCGTCAGCATGGCCGCCGGCGTGTTCGTGGGAGTGGCAGTAGGCGCCAGCGTGGCGGTCAATCGAGGGGTTGGCGTTTCCGTCACAGGCCTGACCGTCGGCGTTGCGGGCGTTTTGGCAGCGGTGTGCGTCGGCGTAACGGTTTCCGGGAGAGCAGTAGAAGTCAGCGACGGCGATGCAGGCGGCGGAGGTGGAGGCGGAGGACGGTTCATCAACACAATCAAGAACAATACGGCGACGAGGCCTGCGGCCCCAAGCAGAGCAAGCGCATACGGTTGGGGAAAGACCAGGCTTTCCTTGACAGCGCGTTCGAAATCTGTAGCCAGTTCGCCTGTGCTGGAGTAACGTCTGTCTGGGGATTTCTCCAGCGCCTTGAGGATGACCCGAGAAACACTCGCTGGCAGGCTATTGATTGGGCGTGGCGTTTCCCTGACATGAGCATAGACGACGGCGGATGGTTCTGCGCGCCGAAATGGCACCTCGCCGGTCAACAGTTCATAGAGCACGATCCCCATCGAGTAGACATCGGTACGGACGTCAAGTGGGCGATTGAGCGCCTGCTCAGGCGACATATAGGCGAGACTTGCCCCCGTGGTGGTGGCGCTCCTTCCAAGTGTCCTGGCCCGCGCCAGACCAAAATCCAAAATCGTCACACGGCCATCGCGGCCAAGCATGATGTTCGAGGATTTGATGTCACAGTGAATGACCCCTTTGTTGTGCGCATAGTCCAGCGCATCACCCAACTGGCGTGCGATGCGGGCTACTTGACGCATGGTCATCTTACGATTCTTCTGCAGCCATACGTCAAGCGTGACGCCGCGCAGATAGGCCATGACCAAATAATGGACGCCGTTTTGTTCACCAATATCATGAACAGTGACGATGCCTTGATGATGCAAATCGGCAGAGGCGGCTGCGGCCTTTCGGAATGCCTCAACGAACTGAGTGTTGGCAGAGAGGCTGGGATCCAGGATCTTGATCGCTACGTGGCGGTTCAGCCTGGTATCCAGCGCCTTGAAAACATGACCGCTGCCGCCCTGGCCAAGATGCTTCTCGATCGAATAGTTTCCGAGCTTCTGGCCGATCCAGTTGTTCATGGTCTATCCTAAGAATGACTCAAGTCACGTCTAACGCCAGGATATCTTCTCGAATTGCCAGGTGGGACCAGCGTTTGCCTCGAACAACTTGATGGCTGGTCCTCCCAGCCCCAGAGCGGTCCACACTGCCCAAACGCCCTCGCGGTCAGAACGAAAAGCCACACGCAAACCATCCGGGGCGAATTCTGGCAAGCCGTCGGTTGCCTGGTGCGTCGTGACGCGTCGCAGCCAGCTGCCATCGGAATTGATGGCGTAGATTTCCCAGTTGCCGTCTCGGTTGGAGACAAAGGCCAGAGATTTGCCGTCCGGCGACCAGGCAGGCTGGCCATCGTTGGCGTTGTTGGTAAGCAGCCGCGGCTGCCGGCCGTCAGGCGTGTTGACGATCAAGCCGCAATCGCCACCTGTCAAACACCCCTTGTATGCGATTTCCCCTCCGCGCGGCGACCAGGCCGGGAATTGACCCATACCGAGCGGACGGCGGTCTGTCCCGTCTCTGTTCACCGTCAAGATCGTTCCATCCATGCCGTCCTGCAATGCCAGCCGGCCCTGATCGGGCGCCCAGGAGGGGTAGGCATCGAGGGCCTTGTCGGTGAGCGTCCGATCTTCTCCGCTGACCAGATGACGCAGGCGCAAACCACGTGTGTCATCGCGCCAGGAATAGTAGGCTAACCAGGTGCGATCTGGAGACAGGGCTGGTTCACTGGCGTCCTCGATCAGGTGGCGTTGGGTGTTTCTCAGCGTATCTGCCTCGATGATTCGATATTTTCCGTTCTCGAACACGCCCACATAGATGAGGCCGGAGAGTGGTGGAATCGAAGACAGGTTGAGATTCTGGCCAGCAAACGCCTGATCCAGGATACTCTGCAGCTCTTGACGGGGGACGCCAGGGAACGCCCTGGCGATCGCCTGCGGAAGATCGCGTAACGATACGCCCGGGAACAGCGCGCCCAGAACGTTTTGCAACTGTTCGGGTGACAGTGAGCCAGCGGCCACGGCCGCCATCACGGCCTGAGGAAGATCTTCAGGGGACACGCCTGGGAATAGCTGAGCAACGGCTGCTGGAATTCTCGCCAGGTCTTGACCACCCAATGCCGGGAAAGCGCCATTGCCCGGTTGTTGCGCCCCCCCACCAGGCGGCGCCGTCGTTGCAGGCGGGTTGGGGTTGGTTGGTTGAGGTGCGGGAACGGCAAATGTCGCCGTACTGCCAGCGACGCTGGCCGGCGACGTCGGCAGAACGACAACCGGTGGAAGATCCGTCGTCGTCGCCTGCGGCGTCGCCAGTGTGGTCGCCCTGGTTGGCGTGGCGCCATTCGACTGGGCTGTGGACGACGAGGGCGGTCGCCGCATGAGCAGCACGATTACGATGGCGATGACCGTAAGCAGCACGAGAGCCAATCCAACCAATACTTTCATATTCCACCTTCCGAATTGTCCTGGCCACCCCGGCGACGCGTCGATGGCGTCAGTGTCTTTGTTCGAACTGACGCCATCGAACCGCAAGACCGTATCGCCGAGTCGCAGCTCATCGCCGGGTCTGATCGTAACAGGAATACCAGAGGGTACACGGGAACCCCGTACGAATAGCCCATGCGTGCTGCCCAGGTCCTGTACCAGAGCTTCGGCGCCGACCATCTCTACCCTGGCGTGGCTGCGCGACACGCGCGGATCTGCGAGAGAGATGCTCTTGTCGCCTCCCCTGCCAAGGATGCCAGATTTCTGTTTCATTAGCAAGGTGCGACCAGTTTCTGGTCCGGCCAGGACAGTGAATCGCATGAAGAAACTCACGAAAGCTGCTTGAATACAAACTCGAGCTCGCCAAAGCGTATGATGTCGCCATCCTGCAAGACCTGCGGTTGCTGGATGCGCGTCCCATTGACAAAGGTTCCGTTCGAGCTGTCCAGATCGTGGACCTTGAAACGGTCGCCTTCGAGCCAAACCCGTGCATGCGAACGCGATACCGTCGTATTGTCACCCAATACCAATGTATTCTCGTTCGATCTGCCAACAGAGGTAATCTCCTGCAAACTCAGTTGACGCGTGGGGTTCTTACGATCAACCAAAAGAGCGACATGTTTGGGAGCTTTCGGCCCCCGCGGTAAGAACATGGTTCTGCCTGGCCCGGCCGGCGTCGCTGGAGGTGGCATCGCCGTTACCGGAAGATCCCAACTGCCACCTGGCATTTGGGCCGGCGCAATGCCAGGTGTTGGGGATGGCACAGCAGCACCGAAAGGTTGGGCCCCAACGAGACCGGCTGTTTCTCCGCCTGCCGTAGGAGAGCCATAAGCCGGATTCGATGGCGACGAGACGCCGCCAGCAGGCCATCCCGTAGAGAAATCAACCGCTTCCACGGGCGCTGCCCGCCGCCGCCGCAGCCAAACGACCAACAGAACCAGGAGAGCAATCACCAACAGGGCCGCAATGGCGATCAGCGCCGCGGCGAGGGGATTTTCTCTGAACAAACTCAGTAACCGATCGATCAGGCCGCCTTCTGCTACCGGTTCCGTATCTTCTGGACCTTCAATCGGTGGAGCGGTTGTCGCGAGATCTGGCGGCGTTACCACGGGCGACTGTGTTGACGGCAACGGGGTTACCGTGACAGGAGCAGGGGTCACATCGAACTGGTATTTGACCTCGGCATATTGCCTGCCCAGGCGGGGTGTACGCACTGAGATGAGCAGGCTATGTGGGTTGGCATCCCGGGCGATGCGTGACTGGTAGGTAATTCTGTATTCCAGTTTGAGTTGATCGAGCACCTGCTGGAACAGAGCCGGAAACTCTACTGCGTCAGGCGCCTTACGAAAGACGCCGCCTGTGCGGCTGGCCAGGCGCTGCAAAGCGTCTTCATTGATCTTGTTCTTGCTCAGACCAATTGGAAAGATCGGAATGTTGGCGCGGTTGGCTTCCCCGATGACATCTTCGATCTTGAAAACACTGACCGTGTCTACGCCATCGGTAATCACGACGATGGCGCGTCTGCCAGACTGTGCGGAGGTGATCTTGACGATGCGCAGCAGCGAGTCCCACAGAGGCGTGGGGCGCGTAAGTTGATCGGTGGGTATCAGGTTGATCGTGTTGAGTACCTTGTTGCGATCGTTTCCGAATGGAACCTCTGGCGCGTTCGGGTCATCTATGGCTAGATCATCAGGACTGACTTTACGCCCAATGCCAAAAAAGGCGACGCGATCCGGATCACTGTCTCGGTCAATCAGCGTCTCAAGGAGTTTGCGAGACGCCTCCTGAGCAGATGCAATCGCCTGGCCTTGCATCGTGCCACTCAGATCAATGGCAAGGGCCATGGAAACCATCGCGTCCGGATTGACTTGTGGCGTGACGGTATCCGGTGGAAACGACGTACGCCCATCCTCCACGATCTCGAAGGCGTCCACTGTCAGATCAGGCACTGGGATGCCATTGGCATCCAATGCGCTCACCAGGGTTGCTGCCTGCGGGAAATCGTCGAAGATAGGCGTTTGAATGATGACGCTGCCACCGCCTTGTCCAAGCGCCATCGAAGGCGCCGCCAAAATGCAGCACAGCAGAAGAACGACAAATAATGCAGACCTCATAGCATTTGGCCTCCAAGCTCCTCAAACGCGTTTGAATACGAGCGACGTTTCGCCGAGCAGGATGTAATCGCTATCGTGCAAGACCTGGTGATAGGTTCGGCTGCTTTCTTCTTGATAGGTATCCTTGCCGCCAACATAGGTGCCGTTCGTACTGGCCAGGTCATGAATCACGAACTCTTTCTCTCCACCCTCGGGCTGATCTACTCTGACTTTGGCGTGTTGCGCGGAACAAGCATTATCCGGCAACGTAATGTCATTGCTGGCCGCCCGACCAACGGACGTGGAGCCTGCATTGAGCTTGAAAATCTCGCCAATCAATCGCTTGTCGGGCGAGTCAACGATAACGAGCCAGGCGAACGTTGGCGGCGACCGAAAAGCCGGCATGATTTGCGTTGCTGCCCCTTCGGCTCTGGGAGTCGGCGGGCCCCAGTCAAGCGGACGTTGTCCGGGGCGGGGCGTGGCCTGGTCAGTGTTCACCGTGGGCATGAACGTGTTCGGTGTTCCGGACGGATTGTAAGCAGGAGTGCTTCCAAATGCCGTCGTCTCTCTGTCAGACATGTCTTGCGTCCTCTGCGGATTCATACGTTCGATCCTCCTATAGAAACAATGCAAACAAGACTTGCGGCTTCTCACTTGGGGGTTGGCGGCATGGTCAATACCTGTAGAACACAGTCGTCCATGCCAATACGATCTCCTGGTTTCAGAGCGATCCGCCCCGAAACGCGTTTTTGATTGACAAACGTGCCATTGACCGAAAGATCATCCAACAAGATGTCTCCCCCCGTGACGTCGAAACGAATATGGCTGCGCGACAGGCGCAGATTTCCTGGACTAACCTCATTTCGTCCAATGACAAGCCCACTCTGTATAGGGAACACGACACCTGCCTTAGGTCCCTGCATCACCCGGACAACAATCGCCTGAGGCCTGGCGCTCGGCGCACCAGACACCCCCGGAGTGATGTTGGAGGGGCGGGCGCCAAGAGCAGTCGCCAGATCATATCCATTGGAGTAGCGTTTTTGCCATTCCTTTTCAAGGCATCTTGCTGTTATTCTTTCGAGCTGCGGCGAAACTGCGGCAACTCTCTGGCGCAGCGGCGGCGGGGTTGCGTACAGATGTTGGTGCACCACTTGAATCGCATTTGTCCAATAGTCTGCTCCTGAGGCATACTTCATTGGAAAAGGCACCATTCCCGTGAGCATCTCATGGGTCATGATACCCAACGAATAAATATCACTAGCCGGTCTGACATCGTCTCCATTCGCTTGCTCTGGTGACATGTACTCTGGTGTGCCAATGAGTTTTCCGTCGCTCAAGGTGAACGTGGTTGTAACACGAGCGATGCCAAAATCCACCACCTTCACCTGGTTGGTCGGTGTCAGTAGCACATTTTCCGGCTTCATGTCACGATGCACGATGTCCAACCGATGCGCGTAGCCCAGGGCATTGGATACCTGCTGCATGACCCGAATCGTGTCGGCTTCATTCAATGGGCCGCGCTGCAGGCGTTGTCGCAATGATTCCCCCTCTACGAACTCCTCCACGATATACAATTCACCAGTCGAGGCGCTTCTGAGATCAAACACCGCCGCGATGTTCGGATGGTTCCGCAATCGCGGCCCAATGTCATTGCCTTCTGTCTTGAATTTGCGTATCAGATAAGGGTCGGTTGAATTCAAGATCTTGAGGGCGACACAACTGCCATCGGGCGCACGCGCCTTGAAAACTTTCGCCATACCTCCTTCTCCGATCTTGTGTTCCAAACGAAAACCGTCGAAGTAGGTGTCAACCTCTGCGGGCAACGAGTCTGCTCGACGTGCTGCGCTCCCATCCGGCTGCGCAGCAACAGGCCGCATGAAAGGTTCATGCGTAAAGAGCAGTTCGAAGTTACCGATCCTGATCCGGTTGCCTGAGGCTAAGGGATGTTCAGAAACGCGGTTGCCGTCTACCCAGGTGCCATTGGAACTGTCAAGGTCGCGAATGACGTAGCGATTGCCCCGTTGCACGATCTCAGCATGACGCCTTGAGACCATGACCTCATCAACAACCAAATCGTTATCTGCCAAACGACCGATGGTCAATCCCTTGGGCGTTAGAACAACGGGTCCTGTCAAGCGAGCGCCATTGATATCCAATAGATAAGAGGGGGTGGCAATCGGCGGCTGTTGTTGCGGAGTCACTGCCTTGTAGGACGGCGTCAAAGCGGTCTTGCGGGCAGTTGGAGCGTCTGATCGTCTGATCCGTATGCCAACGACCAGCACCACAGCAATCAAGAATAGGACAACAATGAACAATACAATCGTAAGCGTTGAATCGGGCGACAAGGCAGAACCTCCCGTTCTCGATCCGAAAGCGCCAGTCTTGAAACAGCAACTCAGAACAAGAGAACCGATGTTTGGTGCACAGTGGTGAGACAGGTCCGTACAGACGCAGCTCAGTATCTTACGACGGAGGTCATTGTCGTACTGGCAGTCTTTGCTTCCAGGTTCATGCTGTTCCTTCCTGTGCGCTGGCGTCGCTTGATGG
>CAZOLV010000070.1:0-7958 GCA_964580725.1 uncultured Anaerolineae bacterium
CTGCCACGCAGCAGATCCCGGTCGTCATCATCAGCGCCGACGCCATGGCCGATCATGTCAGGCAACTGCTGGGGCAAGGTGCCGCCGCCTACCTGACCAAACCGATTGACGTCAGAGAGTTTCTGAAGGCCGTGGAAGAACACATCGCCAAATGAACCGTACTGCGAAATTCATTTCGCATTTCGTCTTTTACAGGGCGAAATGAATTTCGCCGTACTGTACCGCGAAATTCATTTCGCAACCGGTCCAGGGGGAACACAATGAACATACCGACGCGTGATTTCTACCGACGCAACCTGCCGCATTGGCTGCCGGAAGGCCAGACCTTTTTCATCACCTATCGTCTGACGAACTCGCTTCCCATGCACGTTATCCAGCAATTGCAGGACGAGCGTGAGCGGGAGCAGCAGAGAATCCGCGCCCAATTCAGCGGTCTTCAGCAACAGCAAGAACTCTACAACCTGGCCAAGAGATACTTCGGCCACTTCGATGCCTGGCTCGACCGCTGTGTTGCTGAAAGCCCGCGTTGGCTGGCGCAGGAAGACATTGCGCGCATCGTCGCTGATCAGATCCACGCTCTCGATAGCCAACGCTATCGCCTGGTGGCTTACTGCATCATGCCCAATCATGTTCACGAGCTTGTTGATACGTCAGACTATGCGTTCCCTGAGATCGCCCCGCACGAAGGCCCCGCGGCTCCCTATCCCCTGACTGATATTATGAGACTGCTGAAGGGCCGGACCTCGCGCCTGTGCAATCAGGCGTTGGGACGCACCGGCGCTTTCTGGCACCACGAAAGCTATGATCATGTCGTGCGGGATGGAAAGGAGTTCGAGCGCATCTTCAGGTACATCTTGGACAACCCGGTCAAGGCTGGATTGGTCAAAGAATGGCGCGACTGGCCGTTCACGTATTGTGCGGAGGGAAGTGCATTGTAACGCGAAATTCATTTCGCTCTCCGCAACTGGGGCGAAATGAATTTCGCCGTACAGGGGCGAAATGAATTTCGCCGTACAGGGGCGAAATGAATTTCGCTGTACAGGGGCGAAATGAATTTCGCTGTACAGGGGCGAAATGAATTTCGCCGTACAGCGTAATGCGAAATTCATTTCGCATCTTGTACCGATGAGGTCAAGGCGTTCGAATGGCTGGAGGACTACCGATGAATCCGCACATTGTCACCACCCGCAACGGACAGGTTTGGCTCGGCGACGATGGCGTCATGCGCGGCGTCATCTTGCCGGGCGCCCACGTGACGCTTGCCGACGCGCTGGAGGTCGTCTCGGCCGGCGCGCAGGTGCGCGGCGGTGTCAAGCGCCCGCTGCTGGTGGATTTGCGCCGGATCCAGACGGTGGATCTTGAAGCCCGCGTCTACTTTGCCAGCGCCGAAGGCGGCGCCGGCTCAGTCGCGGTCGCGCTGTTGATCGGCTCGCCCATCAGCCGCATGATTGGGAACTTCTTCCTGGGCGTCAATCGGCCGTTATTGCCGGTGCGACTCTTCACTGACGAGACCGAAGCGCTCGAATGGCTCAAAGGATTTCTGGAATGAACGCATTGGAAAAACTTTGGTCGCGGCTGACCGAACCGCATCCGTCCATCACGGAGCCGGAAAAGCGTCATCGCGCGCATCTCCTCTCGGCGGCGTTGTTGTCCTTCACCATCCTGGTTGCCCTCGCCCTCCTTGCCGCTTGCCTGTTCATCTACCGGACTTTCGATCCTTTCGCCCTGCCGCTCACTGCGCTCGGCCTCGCCGCGCTGGTTGTGTTCGCGTTGAATTACTTGCTCAGCCGCACGCGCCGCGCCGCGCTTGCCGCGCCGAGCTTTGTGTGCATCGTTCTGCTCGCCAGCTTTGCATCCATTGCCGCCGCCCCGCGTGAAGCTGCCCTACTCGTCTTTCTGACGCTCGCTTTGCAGTTGGGTGGGCTGTTTCTTACTGAAAGAGCCTTTGTTTTCCTCTTCGCGCTGGAACTCTTGGGAACATTGCTGCTAGCGGTCCTGCTCGCCAATTGGTCGCCGGAGGCGCGCGTCTCTGCCATCATGGTCGTATTCATGTTTGGCGCGCTGAACTTCATCCTGGCGAACATTCAAAGCAATGACCGGCAGAGAATCGCACGACAAGCGCGTGAACTTTTCGCGGAGAATGCCGAACGCCGGCGCACCGAGGAAACGCTGCGACGCGACTATCAGGAACGCGAACAACGCGCCGACGAACTATTCGAAACCCTGGTCGCCATTTCCGCGCTCGACTTCGAGAAACACGCCCAGGTTCACGGCACAGACGATATCTTCGATGCGCTGGCCGTTGGCGTGAACATGCTCGGCGAGGAATTGCAGGAGCGCATCGCCCAGTACCGCGAGTCTGAGGCCAGGTTCCGCAACCTGGCCGAAAACATCCCGGCGGTCACCTACATTGCTGCGCTCGACGCTGTTGCCAGCACACTCTACACCAGCCCGCAGATCGAACCCATGTTGGGCATCACCCTGGACGAATGGATGGCCGACCCCGAGCTGTGGGCCAAGAGCCTGCACCCAGAAGACCGCGAGCGCGTGCTGGCTGAATACAACCGCGCGACGGCTGCAGCCGAACCCTTCCGCGCCGAATATCGGCTGGTGCGCCGTGACGGCGCCGCCGTGTGGGTGCGCGACGAGTCCACGATCATCGAAGACGAGAACGGTTGTCCCCGCTACCAGCAGGGCGTGATGCACGACATCACCGGGCGGGTGCAGATGGTGGAGGATCTGCGCCGCGCCCGCGACGCCGCCGAAGCCGCCAGCCGCGCCAAGAGCGAATTCCTGTCGGTGCTCAGCCACGAGCTGCGCACGCCGCTCAACGCCATCCTCGGTTTCGCGCAACTGCTGGAAGGGGACGCGACGAGGCTGTCGCCACGCGCAGCCAGGGGCGCTCAGCAGATCGGCCAGAGCGGCCGGCGGATGCTGGCGATGGTGGATAACCTGCTGGACTACACCCGCGGCGATCTTGACGGCCTGGCGCTTGACCTGCGCACGGTGGATGCGGCGGAAGCTATCCAGGCCGTGTGCGCTGAGTTAGCCCCAGCCATCGCCGCCAAACAGCTCCGCCTGGCGATCGGGGCGCTGCCTGCCGCATGCGCCATCCGCGCCGATCCGCGCCGCCTGGCCCAAATCCTGCGCATCCTGATCGGCAACGCCATCGAGTTCACGCCCGAAGACGGCCAGGTGATCGTAGATTGCGAATGGCAAATGGCCGATAGCGGCCAGCCGCCTGCGATCCTGCGCATCGGCGTCCGCGACACGGGGGTTGGCATCGGCCCCGAGCTGCTGCCGCTGCTGTTCCGGCCGTTCACCCAACAGGATACATCCACGACGCGCGCGCACGGCGGCCTCGGCCTGAGTTTGGCGCTGGCGCGGCGACTGGTGGAAGCTCACGGCGGTCGCATCTGGGCCGAGAGCGCCGGCGCGGGGCAGGGCAGCACGTTCTATTTCGAGCTGCCGCTGCAGCAGGCTCGAGCCAGGCCGAAGACCTCGGAAGAAGGAGAATAACATTGCTCGATCCATCTCTCAACAATGCGCACATTCTCATGGTAGACGATCAGGAGTCGAACCTGCTGCTCCTGGAAGACATCCTGGAGCGGGAGGGTTACAGCGCCGTGCGAGGGATTACTGACCCGCGGCAGACATTGGTGCTGGTGGATGAATTCCAACCCGATCTGATCCTGCTCGACCTGCACATGCCGCAGCTCGACGGCTTTGCGCTGCTGGCGCAGTTGGCCGACCGCATCCCGCCCGCTGACTACCTGCCCATCCTCGTCCTCACCGCCGACATCACGACCGAAGCCAAGCGCCGCGCTCTGGCCGCCGGCGCACGCGATTTTCTCACCAAGCCGATTGACGTGATCGAGACGACGCTGCGCATCAGGAACCTGCTGGAGACGCGGTGGCTCTATGCGCAGACGCAGCGCGCGCTGGAGAGAGAGCAGGAGCTTAGCGCGCTGAAATCGCGTTTCATCTCAATGACCAGCCACGAGTTTCGCACGCCCCTGACCACGATCCTTTCGTCGGCCGAAATGCTGGAGCACTACAGCCACAAATGGCCCGAAGCCAGAAAGCTGGAGCATCTGCGGCGCATCCAGCGCGCGGTCAAACAGATGACCGCGCTGCTCGACGATGTGCTGATGATCAGCCGGGCCGAGGCGGGGCGATTGACCTTTGCGCCCGCACCGCTCGATCTGGCCGCGCTGTGCGGCGATCTGGCAGAGGCGTTTCAGTTCCAGGCCGGCGCACGGCACGCCGTCAACCTGCGCATCGTCGGGGAGTGCGCCAACGTCTCGCTGGATGAGCGGCTCGTGCGCCACATCCTGGGCAATGTCCTCTCCAACGCCGTCAAGTATTCGCCGCAGGGCGGGGAAGTCGCCTTCGAGGTGACATGCGCCGGGGGGCAGGCCCTCTTTCGGGTACAGGATCATGGCATCGGCATCCCGCTGGCCGATCAGGCGCGCCTGTTCGAATCATTCCATCGGGCCAGCAACGTCGGCGCCATCTCGGGCACCGGCCTGGGGCTTTCCATCGTCAAGCGGGCGGTGGAGGCGCACGGCGGTGCGATCACAGTTGAGAGTCAGGTGGGGGTGGGGACGGCCGTCACGGTGACGTTGCCGATAGACCCCGATAAACCCTAAAGATCTGCGAGACCTTCAGGGTTTGGTCCACAATCAACAGGAGGAAGCTGTGTCCAAAATTCTTGTGATCGAAGACGAAGGGCCTGTGCGCAGCAACCTGATCGAGCTGCTCGAGGCGGAGGATTTCGCGGCTTTGGGCGCCGAGAATGGCCGTGTGGGCGTGCAGTTGGCGGGCGAGCAGTTGCCCGACCTGATCCTGTGCGACATCATGATGCCCGAACTCGACGGCTATGGCGTCCTGGCGCAACTGCGCGAGGATCCGCACACGGCTACGATCCCTTTGATCTTCCTCACCGCCAAGGCCGAGATGGCCGATCTGCGGCAGGGGATGACCCTGGGCGCCGACGACTATCTGACCAAGCCGTTCACGCGCGATGACCTGCTGCACGCCATCAGCACCCGCCTCTCCAAACAGGCGACGATCACCGGTCTCCACCAGCAGAAAATGGACGAGTTGCGCGAGAAGCTCGCCCGCTCGCTGCCGCACGAGTTGCGCACGCCGTTGGTTGCCATCATCGGTTTCTCGGAACTGCTCGAACAGTTCGGGGAGACGCTCAGCGCCGACGAAATTCGTGAAATGGCGCGCAGCATTCAAGGCGCCAGTCGAAGGTTGCAGCGATTGGTCGAGAACTTCCTGTTGTTTGCTTACCTGGAAATGGCGGCCGGTTTGCCTGAAAAAGCCGAGCAACTGCGAAGTACTGGGATCACGGCTGCGGATCAAGTGATTGGCGAGATCGCCGATCAGATTGCGGCGCGCGCGGCACGCGCGGCCGACCTTCACCTCTTTTGTGAGCACACGAGTCTGAGGATTTCAGATCAACACCTCAGCAAGATTGTCGAGGAGCTGTTGGACAACGCGTTCAAGTTCTCGAAACCTGGTACGCCCGTGTTCGTCAATGGTCGCACCGACGGCGTTTTCTATTCCATGCAATTTCGAGATCAAGGCCGCGGCATGACGCCTTCACAAATTGCCGATATGGGCGCTTATCAACAGTTCGATCGCAATCGCTACGAACAGCAAGGCGCCGGGCTTGGCTTGACCATCGCTCGGCGTCTTGCTGAACTCTACGGAGGTAGACTAGAGATCGAAAGTGCGCCAGGCTGCTCCACGACTGTATGCGTCGTCTTGCCGGTCGCATCGAGTTGACAGACAACAAAAAACGCCGGGGGTGTTGTCACACCACCCGGCGTCTCGCTCGATCCGTTACGCCAACCAACCCTGCTGGCGCATCACTTGGGTGACCAGCGGGATGTTCAGCTCACGACCCTGATAAGCCTGCCAGGCGTAGTAGATGGCCGCGATGTGCGGTACGAAGAAGAGTAGCCACAGGATCAGCGCGCCACAGCCAAGCGTCACGATCGAGCCGATAGTGAACACGATGGCGGCGACGATTTCGTAGGCGATGGCAGCCACGAAGAAACCGATGGATTGCAGCGCATGGTGGCGCTGGAACGGCCGATCCTTGTTCCCTTCTGCCAGCAGCAGGATGATGCTAACCAGTGGCACCTGCAACAGCACCAGACCGGCCCAGGCCAGGGCCGCCATCAGCTTGTCATCGGCGCTGGCGCTCGAGCCGGCGCCCATACCGGAAACCTGCGCTGCGGCCGGCTGCGCTGATTCGGCGGACGTTGACATCACCGGCAGCGTGAACACCGGCTGCGACTCCGCGGCGCTGGCCGGCGCCGCTGCGACTGCGGCGATGACTTCTTCAGCGCCCTTTTCGGCGCCGCTGGCGGCAGTTTCGATCACTTGCTGCACATCGTCGAGCTGGGCGCTCGCCGCTGGCTCGTCGGGCTGCACAGTTTGATTCACATCACTCATGGTATCCTCCTTGCTTGGCGCCGGCGCCTGGCGGGCGCTGCGACGCATTCCGTTTGGTGATTCGACGCTTCTGCTTGCGCTCGATCACAGTTTTCTCTACGCAGAACTGTTCCGCGAGTTTCGCGGCTAGTGCCACGCCGAGACGCACACCGATCGCACCTCGTCCGCTGCGTGCATCGCCAGGCGGGCTGGCCGCGCGGGGATAACAGACAAAGAAAACACGGGTGTGACCATTCCGCCAGAGGGGTCCCTACGGCGTCACGCCCGTGCTCGACGAAGACCAGTTTAGCAGATCGGGCGCGGCCCATCATGACCCGTGACCGACGCTCCTCTGACGAAAAGTAGAGAATCTGGCGCGAGTTGTGCTACAATGTTAGCATGGTCAATATGATACGATTGGTTTTCATGGGCACGCCGCCCTTCGCACGGACGATTTTGGAGTCGCTCTGGCAGAGCCAGGGTGAGGATTGGGAGATCGTTGGTCTCTTGACGCGGGCCGACAAGCCGGTGGGACGCGGCCAACAGGTCGTCCCTTCGGCGGTCAAGGAGTTCGGGCTGGCGCATGGGCTGCCGGTGCAACAGCCGCGCACGCTGCGTCAGCCTGAGCCGCTGGCTGATCTGGCCGCCTGGCAGCCCGATGTGATGGTCGTTGCCGCCTACGGCCTGATCTTGCCGCAGGCGGCGCTTGACCTGGCGCGCTTTGGCTGCCTGAATGTTCACGCGTCGCTCTTGCCGCGGCACCGCGGGGCGGCGCCGGTGGCCGGCGCACTGCTGGCGGGTGACGCCGTGACCGGCACAACGATCATGCTGATGGATGCGGGCATGGATACCGGGCCGATGTTGGCGCAGGCGTCGCTGCCGATTCTACCCGCCGATACGCGCGCAACACTGATGGATCGCCTGGCCGCGCAGGGGGCGGCGCTGTTGCCAACGACCCTGCGGCGCTGGCTGCGTGGCGAGATCACGCCGCAGCCGCAGGATCATGCGCAGGCAACTCTGACCAGACCGCTGACGAAGACCCAGGGGCAGATCGCATGGCATCAGACTGCCGGGCAGATCGAGCGTCAGGTGCAGGCGCTGCAACCCTGGCCAGGGGCTTTCACGCTGTGGCAAGGGCGCTTGCTCAAGATCAATGCGGCCGTTGCGCTTGCCGACGGTCCCGGCGCTGCGACGCCTGGTTTGGTTGTGCAGGGAGCCGAGGGGATCAGCGTGATGTGCGGGGTTGGACGGCTGCTGTTACGCGAGGTGCAGGTGGAAGGCAAACGCTCGCTACCCGCGCCCGACTTTGTCCGCGGCCAGCGCGACTTCATCGGCAGTCTGTTAGGCGAGCTTCCGTAGGGCGAAATTCATTTCGCCCTGGGGATGAGCGAAATGAATTTCGCGGTACGGTGGGGCGAAATGAATTTCGCGGTACGGTGGGGCGAAATGAATTTCGCCCTGGGGATGAGCGAAATGAATTTCGCGGTACGGTGGGGCGAAATGAA
>CAZOLV010000070.1:8058-21112 GCA_964580725.1 uncultured Anaerolineae bacterium
TGGGGCGAAATGAATTTCGCGGTACGGTGGGGCGAAATGAATTTCGCGGTACGGTGGGGCGAAATGAATTTCGCGGTACGGTGGGGCGAAATGAATTTCGCGGTACGGTTAGTTGAACGCGCTGCGCAGCCAGTCGAGGATCAACTCTTCCACGCCGTTCTGCCGGCCCAACATGCGGGTGCCGTGTCCTTGCCCTTCGTACATCTTCACTGTGCGCTTGCCCAACGCCAGCTTGTCCAACGTCACGACGGCGCTGGCGCTCTCGGTGTCCTCGGAACTGGCGATCAACAGCAGGGGCCGCGGGCCGTAGGTGACGATTGCGCCTTCGGTCTTGACGCCTTGGAAGTCCAGGCCGGGCGAGAGCAGCGCCACCGCCTTGACCGCCGGCTGCGTCGCGGCGAAATTCAGGCTGAGGTTGGCGCCGATGCTGGCGCCGATGAAGCCGATGCGCGTTGGGTCGGCTTCGGAACGACTGCTGAGCCAGGCAAAGGCCGCGGCCGCGTCCGCCGTCATCTTGCCCCAGTCACGCTCACCCTGACTGCCGCCGTGCCCGCGCAAATCCACCGTCAGCGCCGCAAAGCCGGCCGCCTGCAACTGTCGCGCCAGGGTGTCCCAATCGCCGCGCTGACCGCCAACCATGTGCAGCATGACCACTGCCGGTTTGCCGGCGGCGTTTGGCGCATAGAAAGTCCCGGTCAGGACGACCCCATCCGCCGTCGTGATTTCGACCGCCTTGACATCGCCCGCCGCAAACGCCTGGCCGCCGATGGGCGATTGCCCGCCCGTGGGCGACAGGCCAGGCTGCGGGACTGGTTGAGCGCCGCCCGTCACGTTGGCGTCGCTGTTGACGTTGGGCATGGCGACGGAGGATGTGGCGGTGATTTGTGCACCCGGTTGGGCGGCTGGCGTCGCCGTGGGGCCGCCTCCGCCGCATGCGGCAAGCGTCATCGTACCTATCAGGGCCAGGCCGCACAGCGCCTGGTGCCAGGTCTTGCGAATCATCTTGGAATTCATCCTTTCTTGACAACGATTCGGAGCGCAGTCTTCTACCGGGGCCGAGCCATGAGGATCATGCGCGGGCTGTCGGCAGAATAATTCTCCAGAAAATAGGAACCGTAAACGTTTTCCAGTTCGAAGCCGCACAGTTCAAGCATGAGCTCGGCCTCGGAACGCCAGAGAAAACGCAACCGAAATGGCGCCAATAGCCGCCGCGTTTGACCGTCTGGGAAAACTTCGTCGTAGACAAAGATCGTTTCCTGCACCTGTTCGGCCAGGTCAATCTTACGCACCAGTTGCTTGATGATGACTGCGCCCGATGCGGGATCGCGCCACTGGTTGTCAACCATCAGGCGACCATCGGCTTCGATCAGCGTCACCAGATCGGGGTTGAACAGATCGAGAATCAGGCGGGCATCAGGCAGCAGGTGCCGGCGCCAGCAGGTCAGCGCCTGGCGCTGATCCTGGCTTGTTTCCAGGTGCATGAAACTGTTGACCTGGATGAACGCCAGGCCAAACTGCTTTCCAAGCTCGATAGAACGCATGTCGGCCTGAACCAACGTCAAGTGATCGCCCAGGTGAGCGGCAGCGCTGCGCCGGCGCGCAATGTCGAGCATTGCGGTCGAGATGTCAACGCCGGTCACCTGAAAGCCGGCCTGCGCCAACGGCACCGCCACCCGCCCATTGCCGCAGCCGAGTTCGAGCAGAGGCCCTGGGGCTTCCCTGGCAAAGTGACGCAACATCGGCAGGTCTTCGGCAAACTCGGCATACTCGGCGTCGTAGTAATGTGCGATGCGATCATAATCAGCCATACAGCGTTGCTCGTTCCTCCGGGGCGAGATTATAGCATTGTCACGCCGAAGACGCCAACTGACCGGCCCGGCTGGCAACTTGTCGCACACTCGTGCGTATTGATGAGCGGTTGGCGCGGCCGGCGGTCGGCCAGCATCAATCGAGACGTGATCGGATGTTTCAGGAAAGGTTGACTACATCATGCAAGGCAAACGATTGTACCGTGCACGCAAGGATCGCATGATTGCCGGCGTATGCGGCGGCGTGGCGCAGTATCTCGAAATTGACCCCACCCTCGTGCGGCTGGCGTTTCTGCTACTCGGCATGACGGTTGGCGGCGGGCTTCTCATCTATGCGATTTGCTGGATCGTTGTCCCCGAAGAGCCAGCAGCGTAACGCTCGACGCAGCACTGCGCGTTTTCATCGGCAAAAGGCAAAAGGCTGTCAGGTTCGACCTGGCAGCCTTTTTGCATGACCGTGCGCCGCGGCCTGCTTCTCGATTCTGCCCGGCTGTGCTATACTTGCGCCATCCCGTTCACGCCAGAAGCGCGTGAGAATGGATAATCATTGACCGACAAGACAGACAAGAAAGTTCATGGAGGCATTGCGTTCTTATGGATCCAACGGCCTTGCGCATCGGGCCATTTTCGATTTACTGGTATGGACTGCTGATCGTCATGGGGGCGATCCTGGCTGCGCTGCTGGCGGCGCTGGAAGCCAGGCGCCGCGGCGAGGACCCGGAGCACGTCTGGAATCTGCTCACCTGGTGCCTTTTGCTCGGCATCATCGGCGCACGTCTGTACCATGTCTTTTCTTCCCCGGCCGGCGGCTTCACCGGTTGGGACTACTACCGCCGCAACCCGATCGAAATCATCGCTTTTTGGAAGGGTGGTTTCCGCGGCCTGGGCATCTACGGGGCCGTGGCCGGCGGCCTGCTGGCCGTTTTGCTCTATGCTCGCTTCACCAAGATCTCCTTCTTGCGTTGGGCGGACATCATCGCACCGGGCGTTCTGCTGGCTCAGGCAATCGGCCGTTGGGGCAACTACATCAACCAGGAACTGTACGGCCCTCCCACCACGCTGCCCTGGGGCATCACCATTGATGGGCTGCATCGCTTTGGCCCCTACATTGACCTGAACCGCTACCCGCTCGACACCCGCTTTCATCCAACGTTTCTCTACGAATCGCTCTGGAACCTGATCGGCTTTGGCCTGCTCTTCTGGCTGGCTCGGCGCTATGCGCACGCGCTGCGCGATGGCGACATTTTCGCCTCGTACATCCTCTACTATTCGGTGGGCCGCCTGTGGATCGAAATCTTCCGACCCGACGCCTGGACGATTGCGGCCATCCCCACGGCGCAAATCATCGCCCTGCTGCTGATGGCCGGCTCGATCATCTTTCTCTTCTGGCGTCGCCGTGACTGGACGCCGCCCGAACCGTGGTACACCGCCCGCACAGCCGCGCCGCCCACCCCGCCCGCACCCGCGACGCCCGAACCCGAAACGGCCGGCGCTGATGTGTTTGATCTGGCCCAGGAGTGATCCCGTTCAATCGGCGCAGACGCACGAAATCCCTCGCCTGCAATTGACTGCACGGACGGGCACAGCGTCGCATCCCCTGCAGAAAATGGACGCAAGCTGAGACGCAGATGAGGTGCAAGACGAGGCGCAACATGAGGTGCAAGATGTCGAACCGGATTCTGCTCTGCTGCATTGCACTGATCGTCGCGCTATCGGGCATTCTGACCGCGGCCCCGGCGCAGGCCTGGCCCGTGGACGATGGCCCCGACGCACGCACCACGGCGACGGGCGGCGGGGCGATCCAGTGGCCGCTCAACGGCCTCGGATTCTGCCTGGCGGACGGCTATCAGGGGGTTCCGCGCTTGTTGGGCGACGGCGCACAGGGCGTCATTGCCGTCTGGGGCGACAGACGCACGACGGCCAACGATTCGGACATCTTCGCACAGCGGATCAGCGGCGCTGGCGCCCCGCTGTGGACCAGCAACGGCGTTGCTGTGACTGACGCTACCGGCGATCAGATCGAGCCGGAGATTGCGACCGACAGCGCCGGGGGCGTGCTCGTCGCCTGGAACGACCTGCGCAGCGGGCGCGCCGCTATCTTTGCCCAACGCCTCGACGCAACCGGCAAAACGTTGTGGGCCGCGGGCGGCGTCACCGTGACGGAGGGCAGCGCCGATTTCGTGCTGAGCCAATTGCTGACAGATGGCAGCGGCGGCGCGTTTATGATCTGGGAACGGTACGCCGAACCAGAAGAACGGCTCGACACCAACCTCTTTGCGCAGCGCCTGGATGGCAGCGGCAGCCTGGTATGGAGCCAGCCGGTGACCATCACCGCGGCGCCAGGCGAACAGTTCGACGCCGCTGCTGCGCCTGACGGTAGCGGCGGCTTCATCGTCGCCTGGAGCGACCTGCGCCAGGTGGGTGACCCGAACCTCTATGCCCAACGCATTTCCGGCGCCGGCCAGCCGCTGTGGACGGCCGACGGGGCGCTGGTGAGCAGCGATGCCGCGGCGCAGTACATGGGGCGCATTGCGCCCGATGGGCAGGGGGGCGCCTTCGTCGCCTGGCACGATTATCGCCTCGATGGGCTGGCGGCGGATGTCTTTCTGATGCGCCTGACTGCGACCGGCGCACCCGCCTGGTCGAGCGATTTGGCGCTGACGACGGACACTGGCCTGGACGAGCGACCGGCAGATCTGATCGCCGATGGCAGCGGGGGCGCGATTGTGTTGGCAGACGCCAGCAACACCAACGTCAGCGGCAGCGCTGATGTGCTGGCGCAGCGGGTTGACGCCGCTGGCGCCCTGCTGTGGGGTGCACAGCCCATCGTCGTGACGCCCTGGAATGGGCAGCAGAGGTCTGCCGTGGCTGCACCCGACGGCCGCGGCGGGGTTTTCGTGGCCTGGATGGATGCCGCCAATGCGACGACCGCCTTCGACATCGTGACACAGCACCTGGATGCGCAAGGCGCCGCCCGCTGGTCGAGCGCCGGCGTGGCCGCCGCGGCGCTGGAGGGCGCCCAGGAGAACCCTCGCATCATTGGCGATGGCGTCAATGGCTTGATCGTGGCCTGGCAGGACGAACGCCATCAATTGGGCGCTCCTGATCTGTTTGCACAGCGTATTCGCGACCTGAACCTGGTGATTTTCCCTCTGGTTCGGCGCAACAGCCCCGTCAACATCCATTAGAGCCGGCGGCCGGCCGGCCGAAGGAGAAACTGCAACATGAAGATTGCCGTGGGAAGCGATGAACGCACCCATTTGACCGAGTTTGTCGTGCATTATCTACAGAATCACGAGCACGAGACGCTGCTCTTCGGGCCGCTGGCCGGTCAGGAAGAGATGGCCGACTGGCCGCTCGTCAGCCAACTGGTGGCCGAGGCGGTGGCCGACGGCCAGGCCGAGCAGGGCGTGCTGTTTTGCTGGACCGGCACGGGGGCCAGCATTGCCGCCAACAAGGTGCCGGGCGTGCGCGCCGCGCTAGTGCATGACGCCGAAACGGCGCGCGGGGCCAGAATCTGGAACCATGCCAACGTCCTGGCGTTGAGCCTGCGCTCGACGCCGGTGGGCGTGGCAAAAGAGATTTTGGATGCCTGGTTCAGGACCTCGACCACCGAGGGCGAGGCGGTGAGTGAGTGGAATTTGACGCAGCTTGCGCGGCTGCGTGATCTGGAGCAAAAGGCGCGCAGTCACTGAACACCGACTGCGGCGAGAGAGGGGGTTGGCGGCCCGCTGCGAGCCGCCAACCCTCGCGCCTATTCGATTTCGGCCAGCAGTTCGTTGAGCATGACACCCTGTCCGGGCGTGACGTTGAGTTTGCGCACGACACCGGCGCGGGGCGCACGAACCTCGTTTTCCATTTTCATCGCTTCCAACACGACGACCGATTGCCCGGCGCTGACCTGCTGTCCCTCGCTGACGAGGATGCGCGTGATGATGCCGGGAATCGGGGCCTTGATGCGCCCATCTCGACTGGCGGGCCGCGCCGTGCGCGCCTCCAGGTCAACGACGCTCAAGTCGCCGTAGCGCCGGCCATACGCCTCGATCCATTGCAGATCGCGATCCATCACCACTTCGTAGGAGCGGTTGCCGATCAGAATCCAATCGAGGCTCTCTGGATCGTGCACGCTCTGCACCGTCACCGGGAATGATGTGCCATCTACCGTGATCTTCAGGTCGGTTTCCGATTGCGGAACCGCTTCGATCTCGATGTCGTAACTGCGCCCGCCGATCGTAACCCCAATTTTGCTCATCGCTTTTCCTCCTCTAGCTCGGCAGCCGCCGGCTGTGACGATGCCAGCCGTCCTGGAACCGGTCGGGAACGACCGGCCGCACGGCCTGGTCACGCGCCGCAAAGGCGACGGCGACGGCAACGGCCATGTCGCGCCACTCGACTTCCGACGCACTTTCCATCAGCGGGCGCTCCAGAAACTCCACCGTGTAGTTGCCGGCCAGGAAATCGGGATCGTCGAGGATGCGTTGGAAGAAGGGCAGATTGGTGCGCACGCCGCGAATGGCGAATTCTTCCAGCGCCCGGCGCATACGGTTGATGCACTCGCCGCGCGTCTCGCCCCACACGATCAGCTTGGCCAGGATCGGGTCGTAACGCACCGGCACCTGGCAGCCGCTGTAGGCGTAGGTGTCAACACGCACGTTTGGCCCGCCGGGCAGCCGGAAGCGGTTGAGCTTGCCAGGGCTAGGCATGAAGTTGTTCCAGGGGTCCTCGGCGTTGATGCGGCAGGCCATGGCCCAACCGCGGAATCTGACGTCCTCCTGGCGCAGCGCCAAAGGCTCGCCCGCCGCAATACGAATCTGCTCACGCACCACGTCCATCTGCGTCACTTTTTCTGTGACCGGGTGCTCCACCTGGATACGGGCCTTCATCTCCGTGAAGTAGAAATTGCCCTCCATGTCCATAATGAACTCGACCGTGCCGAGGCTGCGGTAGCCGAACAGGCGGGCAATCTCCACTCCCATCTGCCATAGCTGGCTGCGCTGCGCCGGCGTCAGGTTGGGCGACGGCGCTTCGGTGATGAGCTTCTGGCTGTGACGCATGATCGAGCCGTCGCGCTCGCCCAGGTGAATCAGGTTGCCGAACTGATCGCCCAACACCTGCACCTCGACATGGCGGGCCGGTGTGATGGCGCGCTCCAGGTAGACCCGTTCATCCCCAAACACGGCGCGCGCCTCGGCCTGCGCCTGGCGCACGGCGCGTTCCAGCCGGTCAGGCCCTGTCACCAGGCGCGTGCCGCGCCCGCGGCCGCCGCGGCACGCCTTGATCACCAGGGGATAGCCGACATTGGCGGCCATTGCTTCGACGCCCTCCAGTTCGCCCTGACAGAAGACCTCCGACAGGTAGTGCGGCGTGGGAAAACCGGCCGCCCGCACGCGTTCGCGGGCGCCCAGGTTGTCGCGCAGCGCGCTGACGATGTGGCTGGGCGGGCCAATGAAGATTAGATTGGCCGCTTCACACGCCCGCACGAAAGCCGGGTCTTCGGCCAAAAAACCGTAGCCAGGGTGAATCGCTTGAGCGCCGGTGTCGGCAGCGGCCTGCAACACCACTTGATGATCCATATAGCCGCGGCTGGAGTCCAGACGCACCACTTCGTCGGCAAAACGCACGTGCAGCGATCCCTGATCCGAAGGCTCGTACAGGGCCACAGTGCGCAGTCCCAGGTCACGACAGGCGCGGATGATGCGCACGGCGATCTCGCCGCGGTTGGCGATCAGAACTTTCTTGAACATTGACGAAGCCCCTCTCGTGCTTCACATCGGCGAGACGCCATGCTTCTTGGGCACGTGGCGTTCTTGCTTGGATAGCGTCACTTCCAGCGCACGGATCAACAAACGTCGCGTGTCGCGTGGCTCGATCACATCATCAATGAGACCGCGGGCCGCCGCCACGTAGGGATTGTTGAACTTGTCTTCGTACATGCTGACCAATTCCCGCCGTTTGGCCTCGGGGTCGGGCGCCTCTTGCACCTGTTTGCGGAAGAGGATGTTGACTGCGCCATCGGCCCCCATGACGGCGATTTCGGCGTTGGGCCAGGCGAAGAGATAGTCGCCGCGCAGCCCCTTGCTGGACATCACGCAATAGGCGCCGCCGTAGCTCTTGCGCATGATGACCATCAGCTTAGGCACGGTCGCCTCGCTGTAGGCGTAGATCATGCGCGCCCCGTTGCGGATGATGCCGCCGTACTCCTGATGGGTGCCGGGCAGGAAGCCGGGCACATCCTGCAGGGTGACGATGGGGACGTTGTAGGCGTCGCACAAACGGATGAAGCGCGAGGCCTTGATCGAGGCCTTGATGTCAATGCAGCCGGCCAGCACCATCGGCTGGTTGGCCACGATGCCGACGACATAGCCGTTGAGGCGGGCAAAGCCGATCACCATGTTCTGCGCCCACAGCTCGTGAATCTCGAAGAAGCGCCCATCGTCCACGATGCTGGCGATGACCTGACGCACATCGTAAGGCTTGTGCGGGTCGGTGGGTGCCAGTTGCTCCAATTCGGGACAGCGCCGATTGGGATCGTCCACCGGTGGCACGTAGGGCGGGTCGCTCTGGCTGTTGGAGGGCAGGTAGGAGAGCAGCGTGCGCACCTGCGCCAGGCACTGCTCGTCGTCTTTGGCCAGAAAATGGCTGACGCCGCTCTCCTGACTGTGCACCAACCCGCCGCCCAACTCGTCGAAACTGACCTCTTCGTTCATGACCGCCTTGACCACTTCCGGGCCGGTGATGAACATGTAGCTGTTTTCGGTCATGAAGATGAAATCGGTCAGCGCCGGCGAGTAGACGGCGCCTCCGGCGCATGGTCCCATGATGACCGAAATCTGCGGAATGACGCCGGACGCTTCGCAGTTGGCGTCGAAAATGCGCGCATAGCCGCCCAGGCTATCCACGCCTTCTTGAATGCGCGCCCCGCCCGAATCGTTGATGGCGATGAACGGGCTGCCGTCGCGCAGCGCCATGCGCATCGCCTTGACGATCTTATTGGCGTGCATTTCGCCCAACGACCCGCCCATGACGCCGGCATTTTGCGAGGCGACGTAGACATGGCGTCCGTTGACCTGACCGAAGCCGGTGATGACCCCATCGCCGTAGCGCGAGGCGCGGCCGTCGAGATAGGTTTCGGAGCGAGGCAAGACCAGCGTGTCAATTTCGGTAAAGGTGTCTGGATCGAACAGCAGCTCGATGCGCTCGCGGGCCGTCAAGCGGCCCTTCTTGTGCTGCGCCTCGATCTCCTTGCTCGTCCCGGCCGCAATCGCCTTGCGTTCACGTAGCTTTTTGATATATGATTCCACTGAATGACAGCTCCTGCTCTTCATGTTTTGCCGGTGCGATCGGCGCTCAGCGGCCGGCCGCATCTGGCGAGACCCGGCAACCCTGGCTTCGACCAGCTCAGAGCTGCGCCAGGCTCAACTGTCCACTGTCCACTGATTTTCCCACTCTGTTGGGAAGCCGCCGGCCGCCAGCGCCAGGACGAACGGGCCGTGCAGCGTCCACCAGCCCTGCATCTCCTCGCTCTGCCCCAGCGGTTCGAGCTGATAGGCGATGCGCAGCGGGCGCCAGTCGCCGTCGGGCAGCGTCGCCAGATCGAACTGGCAGTTGACCCGCCGCGTGTCCACCGTCAGCCCACGCCTGACCACCTTGAGCGCCGCTTCTTTGGCACTCCAGATGGCCGTGACCAGGGTGTCACGCCAGGCTGGCGCAATCATCTTCACCTGCCTGATCTCGTCGGGCGTGTAGAACGTCTCGACGAAGTTCGCCTCGCGTGGCTCCACATGCTCGATGTCGCAGCCGATGGAAAGAACCCCGGCCTCGTCCTTTCGATTCGCCGCCGTGAGCGCACACAGCGCCGTTTCGTGGCAATGGCTGATCGTCAGACACACATCCAGGCGACGTGCGCCCGCCGTCCCCGCTTCGATCAGACGGACATAGGGTGCGCCGTCGTCATCGTTCACGATTTCGATGGCCGCCAACGCCGTGCGCGGCCCGCCGGCGGCCGCCAGATACCGCTGCGTCAGCAGCTTGGCCGTCCAGCGTCCAAGCAGCCAATCGCGCCGGCGCTTGGGTGTGCGCAGCGTGGCCAGGCGAGCCTCTTCGGCCGGCGTCAGCAGATCGGCGGGCGCCTGCGCGTTGCGCAGATCAGGATGGATGGCGGCAGACTGTACGAGCCAGTGAATCATGGTCAGTCAGATGTCAAGGCTTCCGAGGCCTTGCGACCTCGGAAGCCTTTTGCGATGTGGCTGATGTTTCGATCAAGCCACGATGGCGTGAAGCGGCGCCAGCAGATCGGCCGGCACGCTGCCGGGCAGACGCACCGTCTGGTAATTGCGCAGTTCGACGTAGACGCTGCCGCTTTCGTCAATCACCACGGCGTCGAACGACTTGCCGCCGTCCACAGGCGTGACCAGGGCGTACAGCTCCTGCTCGCCCGCCTGTTCGGGCTGCCGATAGACCGTTACCTGCCCGATCGCCATGGGCAGCGCCATGACGCCGGTCGTGGCGATTTCCCAGATGCCTGCCGTCTGGAAGCAGAACTCGATCAGACGTGGGGCCATCAGCGTTTCGGCGGCGGCTGGCGCTGTGTTGGGCGGCAGGTTACGCGCCATGCGCCCCACCACGACGCCGCCCGTCATGCCCACCTCGGCCAGCACCTGGTAGGCCGGGCCGTGGAAGTAGATCCGATAGATGTCGGCGGCGGTCACTGTCCGGCCGACTGGGCCTGGCAGCGTGACAACCGGCGCTTCCAACTGGGCGGTGGTCAGCCGCACATCGGCGGTGAAGTGCACCTTGACCTGCGGCGGCAACTCCGGCCGCGGCGCCTGGGTGACGCCGGTGAGCGTGGCGTGAGCCACGATCTGGCCGTTGGGGCCAGGGCTGGTCGTCGCTTGCAGGTAGAGGGTGCGCGGCTGCTGGCGGAAGAACTTGAACGGCGCCTGGAACTGCTCGTTTTCGACGGCAGCAACCCGGTAGCCGGGGAAGAGCAGCGTCGCCAGTTCGGCGAAGCTCTCGGTTCCCATCACACCGGGCAGAACCGGTACACCGTCAATCTGATGGTCGAACAGGAATGGTTGCGCCTGCGGATCGAGCGTCGTTTCGACTTCAATGCCGCCGTACAGCCGCGCCGCCTTGACCGCGCCGATCATCGGCAGTGGGCGTTGGCGCCTGGCCAGCAGCGCCTGAACCTTGTCTGGGTCAAGACCGCCGGTGGGGTGCCATTCGCTCATCAGCGCCCCAAGCCGCTGGCCCACCACGATCTCGCCGCGGAAGGCGCTGTAGGTCAGTTCGCGGCGGATCGTCGGCACGCCGACTTCGGGCGGGAGCATGTCAATGCCGAGCATCTCCATGATCTTGGGCACCGAGCCGCGCGTCGCCATGCCGATGCTGCCCCAGGCCGTCCAGTCCAGCGCGATGCCGCGGGTCTCAGGCCGCCAGTTGCGGAAACTGCTGCTGATCTTGCACAGCAGGTCGTTGGCGGCGCTGTAGTCGCTCTGCGCCGCATTGCCAAAGCGGCCGGCCACCGAACTGAAGGCGACCGTGGCGCCGATCGGCATTCCCGCAGCCGCCTTGAGCAGGTTGAAGAAGCCGTCGGCCTTGACATCGTAAACCAGGGCGAACTGGTTTGGCTCCTTGTCGGGCAGCGGCTTGTCAATCAGAAGGCCGCCGGCGTGCAGGATCACGTCTATGCGCCCGTACCGGCGGCGCACATCCTCGATCACCGCCGCTACGGATGCGCTGTCCAGCAGATTGATGCTGTGATAGTGCGCCACACCGCCCGCCGCTTCCACAGCTTCGATGGCCCGCAGCGCTGCTTCGCTGCGTTCGATGGCGATGATCTGCTTGTCAATCTCGACTGGCGTCGGTTTCTTGCCAGCCGCCCGCGCCCGCTCGATCAGGCCCTTCTTCAACGCCTCTTTGTCGGTGCGGAACAGGGCAATGTCTGAGTCGTTGCGCTGCGGTGGCGGCACGACATCGAGCAGGTAGAAGACGCCACGGCTGGCGACGGCCAGATCGGTGGTGATGGCGCTGGTGATGCCGCCGGCGGCGCCTGTCACCACGAAAACGGTGTCCTGATTCAGAGCCAGGCCGGCGCTGCCGTCACGTGCTGGCAGTTCGCACAGCGTGATGGCGTAGCGCAGACCGTCCTTGTAGCCGACCTCGATCACGCCGGGATCGGCCAGCGTTTCGGCCAACAGCGCCTCCGCCGGTTCGACGGTCTTGCGGCTGGCGTCGAAGTCAACCGCCTTGACCAGCGCCTGCTCACGTTCACGCTTGAACGCCTTGCAGAACCCGACCACACCGCCGCCCAGCGGCGCCAGGGCGCCGTCCGGCCCGTAGCCGTGCAAGCCGCCCAGGCGCACACCGGCCACCAGGAAGTTGTTGGGGCCGCTGACCGCCTCGAACAGCGTGCGCATGGTGGCGTAGAGGTTCTTGACGCGCACCCGATTGGCTTCACGCCAGGCGGCCAGATCCATCTCTTCCAGCGGCGCTTCGACATCGAGTGCCGGCAGCCAGTAGACGCCCTGAATGGGGCCGGCGGCCAGCCAGTCTCGCAGTTGGGCGACCAGGGCGTCCATTTCGAGCGCCTCTTCGATCACCAGGGCGGTCACATCGCGCTTCTGCAAACGGCTGACCAGCGATTTGCCGACGCCGCCCTTGTCCATCATCACGACGACGCGGCTGCCGCTTTCCAGGCGGACGCCGGTCGCTTCGAAGAATTCGAGCGCAGGCCGCACCGTCGGTGTGACGACGCGCCGCGGCGCCCTTTCCGATTCTTCCAGCGAGCCGTAGACGGCGGGGGTGTGACGAGTTTCGGCCTTCGGTTCGTCAGGCGGCGGGACGGCTGCCGCTTGTGGCGCTGCGACAACCGGCGCAGCCGCTGCGGCGGCCGGCGCCAGATCGGGCCGGCTGCTGACGACGAACTCGATGACCCGCTGCAGGGTCGGGTAGTCGCGCAGTTTGACATCATCGCGGCGCGGGATGTCGAACGCCTGGCGGATGGCAGCGAAGGTTTCGGCCTGCTTGACCGTGTCAATGCCCAGGTCGGCTTCCATGTCGAGTTCCAGGTCGAGCATGTCCTGTGGGTAGCCGGTCTTGTCAGCGACGATTTGCAGAACCTTGTCGGTGACCTCGGAGGACGACGCAGGCGCGACGCTTGGCGTTGGCGCGGGCGGCGGGGCAACCGCTGCAACCGGCGCAGCCGCTGCGGCGGCCGGCGCCAGATCGGGCCGGCTGCTGACGAC
>CAZOLV010000070.1:21212-21740 GCA_964580725.1 uncultured Anaerolineae bacterium
CAGCGAAGGTTTCGGCCTGCTTGACCGTGTCAATGCCCAGGTCGGCTTCCATGTCGAGCTCCAGGTCGAGCATGTCCTGTGGGTAGCCGGTCTTGTCGGCGACGATTTGCAGAACTTTGTCGGTGACCTCGGAGGACGACGCAGGCGCGGCGCTCGGCGTTGGCGCGGGCGGCGGGGCAACCGGCGGCGGGGTTGCGGCCGGTGCGGGCGTCGCAGCGGCGGCCAGATCGGGGCGGCTGCCGATGACGAAATCCACCACTCGTTTCAGCGTGGGGTAGTCGCGCAGCCTCACATCGTCGCGGCGCGGGATGTCGAACGCCTCGCGGATGGCAGCGAAGGTTTCGGCCTGCTTGACGGTGTCAATGCCCAGGTCGGCCTCCATGTCTAGCTCCAGGTCGAGCATGTCGCTTGGATAGCCGGTCTTCTCGGCGACGATCTGGAGGACACGGGTCGTGACCTCGGAGGACGACGACGGCGCGGCGCTCGGCGTTGGCGCGGGCGGCGGGGCAACCGGCGGCGGGGTTGCGG
>CAZOLV010000070.1:21840-29544 GCA_964580725.1 uncultured Anaerolineae bacterium
TGTCAATGCCCAGGTCGGCCTCCATGTCTAGCTCCAG
Organism: uncultured Anaerolineae bacterium; assembly: GCA_964580725.1. Taxonomy (GTDB): domain Bacteria; phylum Chloroflexota; class Anaerolineae; order SSC4; family Amarolineaceae; genus Amarolinea. The sequence goes on from CAZOLV010000070.1 coordinate 21,878, forward strand.
GTCGAGCATGTCGCTTGGGTAGCCGGTCTTAGCGGCGACGATCTCCAGGATCTGCGTGGTGACCTGGGTCATCGGGTCGGCCGGCTTGGGCGCCTCGGCCGTCACCGTGACAGGCTGGGCGGCGGCGACCGGCGGCGGGATGGCCGAGGCGGGCGGCTCGACGACCGGGACGGGCGCGGCGGCGCTGGGTGGCGCAACCGGTGCAGGCGGCTCGATGATGCGCGGTGCGGCTGGCGCTGGCGCGGCCGAGATGCGCGGCGGCGTCGGAGCCGGTGTCACCATGACGATGGGGGCCGGATGGGCGATGCCGTCGCCGGCAGCCAGGGCGCGCACGTTGGGGCCTGTGCCGGGACGCCAGGCGCTTGGCGCAGGCTGGCGTGTGGGTGCGGCCTCGCTGCGGATGCGCAGCACGCGTTTGAATGTCTCGGATTCGGCGCGATCATAGCCGCTGACATCTTCCAGCCAGCGTTGATAAAGCGCCTTGTTGTCGGTGCGATCCTGCCCGCCGGGGATGCGTCGCGTCAGGGTCATGGCGATTTGCGAGCCAAATCCGGCGGCCAGATGCAGGGCATACTGTACCGGGTAACGCCCGCCGCGGCTCAGGTTGAGCCGCCCCAGTTCGGGGTCAACTTCCTTGAAGTTGGGCACCGGCGGAACGATGCCATACTCCAGAATCTTGACCGCAATCACATCTTCGATGCCGACGCCCATGGGGTGGCCGGTGAAGCCTTTGGTGTTGGCCATGATGATCTGATCGGTCACGTCGCCAAAGGTGCTGCGCAGCGCCATCACTTCGGCCGAGGCGCTGCCGCCGCGGGCCGGGGTGAAGGTTTCGTGCGACATGAAGACCATCTGTGCGGCCATGACGCGGCGATCCACGCCGAACCGACGCTCGGCGGCGGTCACCAGGTTGTTCATGACCTGGGAAATGTGGTCAACGTCCAGGCGGGTGCCGTGGAAGGCGCTGTTGTTGGTTTCGCTGCTCAGCAGTTCGACCAGGCCGCGCATACCACGTTCGCGCACAGCGTCTTCGCTTTCGACGACCAGGGCGCAGGCGCCCATGCCGAGCAGGGTGCCATGACGGCGGCGGTCGAAGGGCAGGGCCGCTTCTTCCACTTTGTCGTCGGTGGCGGCGGCGCCGGTGGCCAGGAAGCCGGCGCCAACCCATTCCATCAGGTGTTCGCCGGTCACATCGTCGGCGCCAATCACGATCACACGGCGGCAGCGACCGCTGCGAATCCAGTCTTCGGCAATGGCGATGCCCTGGGCCGTGCTGGCGCAGGCGGCGTTGACGTGGGTGTTGGGGCCGCGTGCGCCGATGTATTCGGCAAACTGGCTGTGTCCCATGGCCAGGATGCGGAAGAGGAAGCGGCGGTCGAAGATGTAGGGGTTCTGGTTCATCTCCTCGCGCAGGGCGGCGATGCGCCGATCCAGCTCCAGCAGCGCCTGATTTTCGGTCAGAAGGCCGCGCAGTTCTTGCAGCATGGCGAGCTGGTGTTGCCGTTCTTCCCACTCGTAGTGACGTTTCATCTCGCCGGCGAAACGGTCGCCGCCGGGAAATGCGCTGGCAAAGATGACGCCGGTCTCGTCACGCAACGCTTCGGGCAGCAGCCAGCGATCGGGCAGGAATTTGCCGGTGCTTGTGCGCCGCCAGGTCTGGACGAGAGGGATGCCCGCCTCGCGCAGCGCATCCAGCCCGGCCGCCATGGCAAGCTGCGTGGTAATGTCCAACGCCTCGACCAGTTTGGGCGAGACGCCGTATTCGGCGCTCAGGTCGAAACTGCCGGCGCGCCCGGCGAGTTTGATGACATCGCCCGAATCGGTGATCGTTTCGAAGCTGCCGCTGCCGTCGGCCGCTTTGACGACGCGGGTGACGTGCTTTTCGGCCATGAGACGGCGGAAGCGTTCGGGAATCAGGTCAACGAACTGCTCGCCGCGCAGGATGCGCAGGGCGTTGTTGGGGTCCATGACCTGTTTGTCGGCGCCAGGCAAGCCCAACCCCGTGCCGCTGATGACGATCGAGCCTTGCGGCGACTCGTTGCGATCGAACAGCCGGCCGGCCGGCTGCGCCAGGTTTTGCATCATCTGGGCCAACATCTGGCCCATCGCTTGCATTTGCGCCTGCATTGGCATCTGCGTTGGTATCTGCGTTGGTATCTGCATTGGTATTTGGAAGGCTTGCGCCGGAGGAATGGATGATTGTAGATCAGGCATAGTATTCGGTAGGCTCGGTTCTAGGATGGCGGCACCGCTGGCGGCCGGGGCAGGCGGCGGCGTCATGGGCTGCGGCGCCGGCTCTGGCGTCGCAATTGACAAGGCGGGCCGGCTGGCGCTCAGCCCGTAGCCGGCAGCATAGAGGCCGCAAAGCGCCTGGTTGAAACTGGCCAGCTCGCCCGTCTTGGGGTGATTGGTGAAGAGTGACACGACATCGGGCTTGCTGCCCAACACATCGTCCACCAGACCTTTGAGCGCCTTCTTGGCGCCTACTTCGACAAACGTGCGTGCGCCGGCGGCGTAGAGGGTTTCCAGACCCTGAATCCACTGCACGGGCGAGGCGATCTGTTGTTCGAGCAGGTCTTTGATGCCTTCGACATCGTTGGGGTAGAAGCTGCCGTGCACATTGCCCACCAGCGGCAGGCGCGGCGGGGTGATGTGCAAACGGTCGAGCACCTGGCGCAGCGGCTTACTGGCCGGCGCCACGATGCGGGTGTGGAAGGCGTGACTGACCGGCAGCCGCACCGCCTGATAGCCCAGGGACTGGAAGATGTTGATCGCTTCTTCCACTGCCTTGCTTTCGCCGCCGATGACCGATTGGTTGTAGCTGTTGATGTTGGCGGCGACGACGTAGCCACCGATCTTGGGCAGTGTCTGCTGAATGAGCTGATAGGGCGCCATGACGGCAGCCATCCAGCCGTTGTCGCCCATGCTGACTTTGGTCATTTCGGCGCCGCGTGCGGCGGCCGCTTCCAGGGCGTGGGCAAAAGGCATGATGCCGGCGGCGATCAGGGCGGCGTATTCGCCCAGCGAGTGCCCCATCACCATGTCGGGGTGTTGGCCGTAGGTTGCCAGTAGTTTGTAGATGGCGGTGTCAATCGTCAGCATGGCCGGTTGGGTGATGGCGGTCTGCATCAGGTCGCGCTCGACGCGCTTCATGGCCTGCGGGTCGCTGCTGTCAACGAAGATGAAGCTGGTCAGTGGCTTGCCTAAGATGGGCGTCATCACCTTGTCGCCTTCGGCAAAGACTTCGGCCACGACCGGATCGGCGGCGGCCAGTTCGCGCCCCATGTTGGCGTATTGGCTGCCCTGGCCGGGGAAGAGGAAGGCCACTTTGCCTGGTTTGGGGCCGCTACCGCGAAAAACGCCTTGCGCTTGCAGGGCTTTCCAGGCGGCGGCGTTGTCGAAACCGGCGGCCTTGCGCGCCTTGTGCAGGCGCTCGATCAGTTCATCGTGCGAACCGAAGTCAATCACCAGGCGCTCGACGGCGGTCAGATCGGCGGCGGCGGGCGGGGTATTGGGGGGCATCCAGCCTGATTCGACGCGCCGCCAGGTCTCGTCCAGCCGATCTTTCAGCGCCACAGGCGATTCGGCGCCAATGGCCAGAACCCCGCGCAGCGGCGCTTTGCCAGGCGGGCTGAGGATGGGGGCTGTCGAGGCGGCGGCGGGCGTTTGCACGGCGGCGAAGGTCTTGCTGGCCCGCGCCAGCGCGCCCGGCACATGTTCTTCGAGCACGACGTGAAAATTCGTGCCGCCGAAACCATAGGCGCTGACGCCGGCGCGCCGCGGCGCAGCGACCGGGGCTTTCCACTCTTGCAGGTGATGGTTGACGAAGAAGGGTGTGTTGGCAAATACGATGTTGGGATTGGGCTTTTCGGCGTTGAGCGTGGGGGGCAGCACCCTGTCGTGCACCGCCATGACCGCCTTGAGCAGCCCGGCCGCGCCGGCGCCTGCCTTCAGGTGGCCGATGTTGCTCTTGGCCGAGCCGATGGCAATGCTGCCGCGCGGCGCGTCGGCGAAGATCGTGGCCAGGCTTTCGACTTCGACCACGTCGCCGACTTTGGTGCTGGTGCCGTGCGCTTCGATCAGGGTGGCGCTGGCAGGATCGAGGCCGGCGTTTTCCCAGGCGCGCTGCGTGGCCAACTGCTGGCCGATGGGGTTGGGGGCGGTGATGCCCTTCCCCTTGCCATCACTGCCGCCGCCCACGCCGCGGATGGTGCAGTAAATCTTGTCGCCGTCGCGTTCGGCGTCGGCCAGGCGCTTGAGCAGAAAGAGCGCAGCGCCTTCGCCCATCACGAAGCCGTCGGCGCCGTCGCCAAAGGGGCGGCTGCCGGTGGCGCTGAGGGCGCCGATCTTGCAGAACTTGACGAAGGTCGTCGGCCCCATGTTGCGATCTACACCGCCGGTCAGCACCGCATCGCAGCGGTGGTTGATGAGGTTTTCGACCGCCGCTTCGACGGCGGCGAAGGTGGAGGCGCAGGCGGCGTCGGTGATGAAGCTCGGCCCGCGCAGGTTGAAGGTGTTGGCGACGCGGCCGGCGACGATGTTGGGCAATTCGCCGGGCATCGTGTCCTCGGTGACGGTGGGAATCCTGGTCTGGACGATTTCGCGCCATTCGGCGATCAGCGCAGCGCGTAGGTCGGCAGGCAGTTGGCGGAAGGCGGCGACGTTTTCGAGCGCGTGGGCCATCTCCGGGAAGAAGATGCGCAGCCCGGTGATGTAGTGCAGCTCGCCGCCCATGGCGGTGCCCAGGATGACGCCGGTGCGTTCGGTGTTGAGGGGGCGGTTGGGGTAGCCGTAGTCGGCCAGTGCTTCGGCGGCAATCGTCACGGCCCACTGCTGGCCTTCGTCCATGGCCGCCGCTACTTTGGGCGGGATGCGGAACTGTTTCCAATCGAACTGGAACCCGCGCACCCAACCACCGATCTTGCTGTAGCTCTTGTCGGGCGCGCTGGGGTCAGGATCGTAATAGTCGGCCACACTCCAGCGATCGGGCGGGACTTCGCTGATGCTGTACCGTTTGGAGCGGATGTTCTTCCAGAAGGCGGGGGCGTTGAGCGCGTCGGGAAAGGTGGCGCCCACGCCCACCACCGCAATGGCACGGTCTGCGGTTTGATCCATAGATGAGTTCTCCTCAGGGATTTGTCAAGAAACGCCTTCTTGCACAAGCGACTACTGGGCCGGAAATGCCTCGTTGAGCTTCTTGCCGACGAAGTCCATGTCTTCGATCAGGCCGGCTTGCGCCTGGTAGATGGCGGGCAGGTTGAGAGAGCCGGCCAGGTTCGGGTCGGTCTGCCCGGCGCCGATGGCCCAATGCAGCCCTTCGGCGGCGACTTTCAGCGCCGCATGGCGGGCATGGATGCGAGCCATGGCCTGCCGTGTGGGCGTGTCGAGGGGGATGGCGCTGGTGGGATGCGACTGCACGCGTTCGGCGAAAATGGCGGCTGTCTCAGCTTCGGTGATCAGCTCGCCCAGGCGGAACAGGATGTGCTGGTTGCGCGTCAGGCGGTCGAGGCGGCAGCGTTCCAGGACGACGGCCAGGGCGCGCAGCGCCAGGGCGGCAGCGGCGGCGCCGTTGTCCGGCTCGGCGCGCTGCACCTTGTCCAGGCGGGCGGCCCAGTCGTTGTAATAGGCGCCGCGTGTCTTCAGGTGTAACTGCCAGCGGTCGCGGGCAATCGTCCATTCCATGATTTCTGAGGTGCCTTCGTAGATGGTGGTGATCTTGACGTCGCGCTTGATCTTCTCCACCATGTACTCCTTCGTGTAGCCGTAGCCGCCATGCGCCTGAATGGCGTCTTCGGCGGCCTTGTTGCCAGCCTCGGTGGCCAGATACTTGGCGACAGCGCCCTCGGTCTGTAGATCGGGTTCACCGTTGTCAATGCGATCCGCCGTCCACTCGATGTAGGCGCGGGCCGCTTCCAGGCGCACGGCGTTGGGCACGATCAGTTTGTGCGTGTAGCCCTGCTTCTGGCTGAGTGGACTGCCGGCCTGGATGCGCACCTGCGAGTAGGGAATGGTGCGCTTGAGGGCGGCCCAGCCGGCGCCCAGGCCAAAGGCGGCCACCATCAGGCGGGTGTAGCCGAAAACCGCCTGCGCCTGCGCCAACCCCTGACCTTCGACGCCGCCCACCAGCCGATCGGCCGGCACATAGACGTTGTCCAGGAAGAGCGCAGCGGTGTTGCTGGCGCGAATGCCATGCTTGTCTTCGGGCTTGCCCTTGCTGAAGCCTTCGGCGTCGTGTTCGACGATGAACCAACTGGGGCCGCCCGGCGCATTAGCCAGGATGGTGTAGATGGCGGCGACGCCGCCGTTGCTGATCCACTGTTTGCGCCCGGTGATGCGATAGCCAGTGACGGCTCCGTCCTCGATCACCGGTTCTGCTTTGGTCTTTAGCGCGCCCAGGTCGCTGCCGGCCTGGGGTTCGGTGGCGCCGTAGGCTACCAGCAGCCCTTCGTTGGCAATACGGCCCATCCAGTAGGCTTTCTGTTCGGGCGTGCCGCCGACGGTGATGGGGTCGGTGCCGAGGAAGGTGGCGAGCACACCGGTGGCGATGCCGAGATCAATGCCGGCCATCGCTTCGGAGATGCGGTAGATGTCGTAAGCGCCGCCGCCCATGCCGTCGAACTCTTCTGGAATGAAGAGCAGATGGAGACCGACGTCGCCGTAGAGGGCTTCGAGCACTGGGTGGGGGAATTCGTCGTTGTGATCCAGTTGCAGCAAGTATTCAGGTTTGAGTTCTTTTTCTGCATACTTGTGCAGCGTAGAGAGCACCATGTTGAGGGTTTGCGTATCGAGTCCGGCCATCGAAAGGTTTCCTCCTTGCAAAGAAAATCGAGCAATCCAATCAGCCATCCGCGCCCGGCGCGGGTTCGACTGTGCACTTGACTCGGCAATCGGATGACATGACCATCATCTGTGCGATGTCTGTGATAAATTGAACAAGTGAAATTATAGGAAGGATGAGTCACTGCTCATATGCGCCGCGTCATACGCGCTGGCGGATTTCAACGATGTGTTATGGCGCGACGCGTCAGCACAATGGGCGCTGGCGGCGGTCATCGCGAGGTGCGGCAGGCGGCGCACAAGGGTTGGAGGCGTCAGCCGAGCCAGTTCGAGGTGAGTTTGGCGTGCAGGAGCGCACACGGAGATTCGATGCGCCAACAAAGCGTAGGGAAAGCGTAGGGATGGCGTCCAGTTAGGCGCCAATTGCTGCGTTACAATGGGGTCATAGACAGACGAGCAAAGACGTGTATCTCTTCTTTCTTCTCCTCCTTTTCGATGAACATCCCAGGTCGGGCAGCCTGGGATGTTCGTATTTTAGCGTCCAGCAGCAGCTCGGCTAACGCCGGCCGAATGAATTCGGGGCTGAAGGACCTCGGCGAGGCTTCGAGTGAGAGTTCGGCTAAGCTCACTCGAAGCCTCGGCCGAACTCTCACTCGATCCGCCAGCCTGCGCCGCGGGGGCCCCTACTTGGCGAGGACCTGAAACCAGGCGTCCCTACCGAACGGGATGACTTCCTCCTTCCTCCTTCCTCCTTCCTCCTTCCTCCTTCCTCCTTCCTCTTTCCTACTTCCTCCTTCCTACTTCCTACTTCCTCTTTCCTACTTCCTACTTCCTCCTTCCTACTTCCTACTTCCTACTTCCTACTTCCTCCTTCCTACTTCCTACTTCCT
>CAZOLV010000071.1:0-29234 GCA_964580725.1 uncultured Anaerolineae bacterium
CAATCGTCCCCACGTTCACGTGCGGCTTCGTGCGCTGAAATACTGCCTTGGACATAATTCCGAAAGACCCCTTTCACTGATTTAGAACGACATCAAGAGTTGCGCAATGCACTCTCGGTCGCAGGTTCGTTTCTATCTTATTCTCTCTTATTCTCTAGCCAATGCTCTAGTCAATGCTCTAACGCACTTCTAATGTTTCAACTAGCGTTTTTATCTCAACAAGCAAACCTGGCCATTATACGTAGATCAATGATCTTGGCAAATTGGCAGGCCATGCTCGCTCAATCGCCTAGCGGTTCAGTAATTTTTGCGCCTGCTCCGCCGATGTCGGCTGATAGCGGTCGAACTCCTGGGTAAAAACGCCGCGCCCCTGCGTCCGTGACCGCAGATCGGTTGCATAACCGAACATCGAAGCCAGCGGCACGAAGGCCCGCACCGATTGCGTACCCGACGAATGCGGTTCGATTCCTTCGATCTGCCCGCGTCGCGCACTCAAATCGCCAATGACATCGCCCACGTATTCCTCTGGCGTCACCACTTCCACCTTCATGATCGGCTCCAGCAGCACCGGGCCGGCCTTCTGGGCGCCATCCTTCAACGCCATGGAACCGGCGATCTTGAAAGCCAGTTCGGAAGAGTCCACCTCATGATACGAACCGTCCACCAGGTAGGCGGCCAGATCAATCAACGGGAATCCGCCCAAGACGCCGTTGTCCAGCGCTTCGCGCACACCGCCCTGCACCGCTGAAATATATTCGCGCGGCACCACGCCGCCCACCGTGCGATCTTCGAACACGAAGCCGGCGCCCGGCTCCAGCGGTTCCAGTTCCAGCCAGACATCGCCATACTGGCCCCGGCCGCCGCTCTGCCGCACGAAGCGCCCCTGCACCTTGACCTTCCTGGTGATCGTCTCACGGTAGGCCACCTGGGGTCGCCCCACCTTGGCCATCACCCGAAACTCGCGCAGCATTCGGTCAACCAGCACTTCCAGGTGTAACTCACCCATCCCGGCGATCAGCGTTTGGCCCGTCTGCTCGTCCACCCGCACCTTGAAGGTTGGGTCTTCTTCGGAGAGCCGTTTCAACGCCGTGGCCATCTTGTCCTGGTCTGCCTTCGTTTTTGGTTCGATGGCGATCATGATGACCGGTTCGGGGAACGAGATAGATTCGAGAATCACCTGATCGGTGGGATCGCACAGGGTGTCACCGGTGAAACTCTGCTTGAGGCCGATGATGGCGCCAATATCGCCGGCCGCGATCTGATCCAGGTCTTCGCGCTGATTGGCGCGCATGCGCATCAGGCGCCCGATGCGCTCCTTGTTGCCCTTGGTCGAATTGATCACGCTGCTGCTGGCATTGAGCACACCGGAGTAAACGCGCACATAGGCCAGGCGTCCGACGTAGGGATCGGCCACGATCTTGAAGATCAGCGCCGACAGCGGCGCCGCTTCGCTCGTCGGGCGCAGCTTTTCGGCGTCGGTGTCAGGGTCAATCCCGGAGACCGGCGGAATGTCGAGCGGAGAGGGCAAATAGTCAACGACGGCGTCGAGCAGCGGCTGCACGCCCTTGTTACGCAGCGAACTGCCGCACAACACCGGCACTAGCTGTCCGGCCAGCGTCGCTCGGCGCAACGCCTGGCGCAGTTCGTCGAGGGTGATTTCTTCGCCTTCCAGGAACTTCAACGTCAGGTCTTCGTCGGTCTCGGCAATTGCTTCGACCAGCTTATCGCGCCATTCCTGGGCTTCTGGCGCCAGTTCCGCCGGAATGGCGCTGATTTCTGGCGCGGCGCCCAACTCGTCGGTGAAGACCACGGCCTGCATCGTCAACAGGTCTACGGCGCCCTTGAACGTTTCCTGCACACCAATGGGGATTTGCAGCGGGATGGGCCTGGCGCCCAGGCGGGTGCGGATCATGTCAATCGTGCGCCAGAAATTGGCGCCGATACGGTCCATCTTGTTGACAAAACAGATGCGCGGCACGCCGTAGCGATTGGCCTGGCGCCAAACCGTTTCCGACTGCGGCTCCACGCCAGCCACGGCGTCGAACACCACAACGCCGCCGTCGAGCACGCGCAGTGATCGCTGCACCTCGGCGGTGAAATCAATGTGACCGGGAGTGTCAATCAGGTTGATCTGGCAGTCGCGCCACGACGTGGTGATGGCAGCCGCGGTGATGGTGATGCCGCGCTCTTTCTCCTGCTCCATCCAGTCGGTTACAGTTGTGCCTTCATCCACGTTGCCCAGGCGATACGTGCGCCCAGAGTAAAAGAGGACGCGTTCTGTCGTCGTCGTCTTGCCCGCATCAATGTGGGCAATGATGCCGATATTACGAATGCGTTCCAGTGAAAATTCACGAGCCATGACTACCGATCCTTGATGACAAGGACGAAGGGCAAAGAGGACTCTCTGCCCTTCGTCATCAGATGTAACTTGCTTCCCGCAGAAGCGTGCGTTGGCGATTTTCCGGCGCAGCGGGGGTCTGGCGTCAGCGCAAGTTGCCTGCGCTTACCAGCGATAGTGCGCAAAGGCCCGATTGGCATCCGCCATCTTGTGAGTGTCTTCCTTCTTCTTGATCGCATTGCCCTGGTTCTGGGCTGCGTCCATCAGCTCGCCCGCCAGGCGCTCTGCCATCGTGCGACCGGCGCGGTTGCGCGCCGCAGCAACCAACCAACGCAGCGCCAGGGCGTCGCGCCGCTCGGCGTCAATTTCCACCGGCACCTGGTAGGTTGCACCGCCCACGCGCCGCGGTTTGACCTCGAGCGTGGGAGTCACATTCTTCAACGCCATCTGGAAGGTCTCCATGGGCGCCTTTTTCGTCCTGCCCTCGATGATGTCGAAGGCAGAGTAGACGATGCGCTCGGCCACGCTCTTCTTACCGCGCTGCATGATGCGGCTAATCAGTCGCGTGAGAGTCTCATCGCCATAGCGGCTATCTGGAATGACCGGGCGAACCTCGGCACGTTTTCGTCTTGACATTCGAACCTCCGCAGAAGATGACAGTTGTTGGGCCGCGCCGACCGTGGGTCGTGCGCTGCCTCACCAACTTCCTCGATTCGCTTATTTCTTGCCCTTGGCCGGCGTAGCGGGGCCTTTGCCCTTCACGGCCTGACCCGGCTTCGGTCGCTTGGAGCCGTACTTGGAACGGCCGCGTTTGCGATTATCAACGCCGGTCGTATCCAGCGCCCCGCGCACGATGTGATAGCGCACGCCCGGCAGGTCTTTGACGCGACCTCCGCGCACCAGCACCACAGAGTGCTCCTGCAAACGGTGCCCGACGCCCGGAATATAGGCCGTGACCTCGATGCCGTTGGACAAGCGCACACGGGCGATCTTACGCAGCGCCGAATTCGGCTTCTTCGGCGTCGTCGTGCGCACCTGGGTGCACACGCCTCGCTTGAACGGGTTCCCCAACTGGATGCGATGCGTGCGACCACTCAACGCATTGTAGGAGAAACGCAACGCCGGCGCCTTTTCCTTCGCCTTCTGCGGCGATCGGCCCTTACGAATCAACTGATTGATAGTAGGCAATTTTCATCCTCCGCTCTGACCAACCTCAGGCAACACAAAACCGCCCGCGCGCCAGGCCTGAGGCCCTCACCGGCGCCATTCCCATCATTCCGCATATGGCGGAACGGGAGCGAGGCGGGAAAAAGGGCCGACGTTCGTCCGCCAGCCCTATCGTAGCGGCGATTATAACCGTAGACCCATCACTGGTCAAATCCACACACAGCGCGCGTTTCGATCAACCATGTGCGGCAGGCCACTGTTCGGTTGTATAGGTCCGAACAGCGGCAAGTGCGGCATCGGTCAACGCATAGTGGGTCAATGGGCTGTTGGTGGGCAGACTGGCGTCGTCAGGGTTGCGCACCACCAATCCAGCCTGTTCGAACTGATGAATGACCTGGCGACGAGCCGTTTCACGTGTGTTTTCGGCATACTCTCGCCCGTAGTTCTGGTTGATGCAGAGCAGCATGTTGTGAATGCGTAAACGAGCCGCTTCGGCGTCGCGCCACGCGCTCTTTTCTGTCAGCGCAGCGAGGCACAGCAACGTCAACGCAGCCATTTCGTTCTGTTGAGCGGACGGCAGGCCCATTGCCTTGAGCACTTCTTGCGCCTGTTGAATCTTGCCCACGGTGTATCTCGTCTCCCTAATGGTCGGAAATTCCGGCGGCAGCAAACCTTCCGGCTTGACAAACCGAGCCGAACCGTGGTAAGACAATAGCAGGGAGGCACAAGATGCGACCTCGTGGTTCGTTGACAAAGACGTTGGCTGCGGTCGGGCTAGGGTTGGTCTGGCTGCCCATCGCGTTTACGCTGTTCACTTCGCTCATCGGCAGCTTGCAGCGAGGCCGGTTTCTCATGGACTACTTGATGCCAGCCGAGCTGTTTCCGGCTGCGCTCCTGGGAGGTGCGCTGCTGCTGTGGGCTGCGCAGCGCGCACGGCTGCCGCGCGGGGCGCTGGCCTGGAGCATGGGGCTGGCCATCGCCGCCCTGATCGTCAGCCAGGCACTGGCCGTCGTCACAGGACTGGCCTCCGGCGCACGCGCACCCACAGGCTGGCCGCTGTTTGCGGTGTTGGGACTGCTGGCCGTCTTCACCCTGGCGCTCATCTGGTTGGGCGTCGAAGGATTCCGGCTGGCGCGCACACTGTCTCGGGCCGAGGCCTGATCGTCACCGCTGGCTTCAACTGCCGCCGCCAATAGGGCGCGACCAGGCGTAGCGCAGCGTCACGCCCAGAATGTAGTAGGCCGCCAGGTTGACGCCGCGCACCGTTCCGCTGACCTTCGACCGGCCGGCGTAACGCGCTCGGTAACGCACCGGCGTCTCGATGATGCGTGCGCCCCGGCGCGCCGCCTTGACGATCATCTCCGTTGGCCAGCCGTAGGTCATTTCGCGCATCCGCAGCGCCATCAGCAGATCACGGCGCACGGCGCGAAAGGGGCTGAGATCTGTCAGGGGCAAGCCGTACAAGCGCCGCAGCAGGCGGCTGGCCAGCCAGTTGCCAAACCGCTGCTGCGGCGGCATCACCGTGGACGGCAGATCACCGGCCAGAAAGCGGGAGCCAAGCGTCAGATCGGCCCGCCCCGCCAGCAAGGGCGCCAGCAGCGCCAGCATTTCCTCGGGAAAGTCGCTCAGATCGGCGTCCATGAAGACCAGCAGCTCCGCCTGCGCTGCGGCCGCGCCGGCTGCACAGGCGTACCCGTAGCCGCGCCGCATCTCCAAAACCACGCGCACACCCGCCGCACGGGCACGCGCCGCCGTGGCGTCGGTGGAGCCATTGTCCACCACGATGATCTCGTCCACCGCGCCGGACGGGATGGCCGCCAGCGTTGCGCCAATGCTCTCGGCCTCGTTCAGCGCCGGAATGATGACCGCCGTTTTCATGCTCATCCTGCCACCCGTTTGGTCAGAAATAGCGGACAGGCGATCAGTCTGCGCATTCTTGACCTCCCGCCGGCGCCGGCAGCGACTCCACTGCGATCTTCGGCCTGAGCCACTGCGGGCGCAGAGCGGTCACGTAGGCATAGGTTTGCGGCGCGGCCTCTGGCCCCGCGACCAAAATTTGGCGCAGGTCAGGCGCAAAGTCAACATCGTACCAGGGTGGCAGCAGGTGCACCGACAGGCCGAGCCGGCGGGCCTGGCACAGCGTCTGCTCCAACACGTGTGCGGTGCTCCACGTCACATCTTCGAACAGCCCGGTGTGCAACTGTGACATGCCAATCAGGTAATAGCCGCCATCCATGCCAGGGCCAAGCGTCACATCGGCGTGCGCCAGGGCATCGAAAGCCTCCTGCAGACAGGCCACCGGCAGCGTCGGCCCGTCGCTGTTCATGATGACGGCGCGCCGGACGCCGGGCATGGCCAGGCTGTCGCCCAGGGCGTTGGCCAGACGCTCGCCCAGGTCGCGGCCGCGCTGCGGCAACAGCCCAAACTGCGCCGGCGCCAGCCTGCGAAAACGATCCACCGCAGCGGGCGGTGTAAAAGCGACCACCGGCAGAATCCCCTCACTTCTCACTTGCGCCATCAGGCGAAAGGTGTCGAGCAGCAGGCAGCGGTAGATCAGCGCGGCTTCCTCCGCCGTGAATTCTCCCTGCAAGCGCGTTTTCGTCTCTCCCGGTTGCGGCCATTTTGCCACGGTCAACAGGACGTGCGCCGCATGACCATTCGGAGCAGGCACCGTCATAGGCAGCGCGCCCTGGCCGCCAGCAAAATGGCGACGACCGACATGCTGTCACGAATTTCACTCGTCAACACCATCTGTAACGCCTGCGCCAGCGGAAAACGACGCACCTCGAAGAATTCGGTTTCATCGGGCGGCAGCGCCGCCTTCTGCAGGTCTTCGCCCAGATAGAGATGGGCAATTTCGTAGCAGACCGATTTGGAGGTGAAGTGCTCGTTGACCAGGGTCAAGCGGCCGGCGCGTACCCCCGCCTCCTCCATCAGTTCGCGCTGCGCCGCCTCCTCCAACGCCTCGCCCGCTTTCACGCCACCGGTTGGAATCTCCCAGCGGTGATCTTCGCCAAACACGTAGCGGTACTGACGCACCAGAATCACCTGGCCATCGTCGGTCAGCGGCGCCACGCCGACGCAGTGACCGAACGTCACCACGCCATAGATCGTCGTGCGGCCATCGGGCAATTCCACCAGGTCTTCGCGCAGGCTCATCCATTTGTTGTGATAGATCGGCCGGCTCGAAATCGTCGTCCAGGGTTTGATCGCCATTTCAATCCTCCTGCGAATAGGGGAACAGCCATCACCAGCAGCGCCGCTCCCACCTCTTGTCGCCAATAGGGCGTCAGGGGCGGCTTGTGTGCGCCAAAGGTCAGGCTGAACAGCACATACTTGAACCAACTCGTCACACTGAGCAGCAGCAGTACCCGCTGCCAGCGCAAATGCGGCCGGACGGCTGCCAGCGGCCACACCCAGGCCAGGTACCAGGTTTGAAACCAGGCGGTGGTCACCAACAACACGGCGATCAGCAGGCGCATCGCCGCCGTCACCAGATCGGGCCGGCGGCTGCGCCACAGTCGCCAGGCGCTGAGACCCACCGCGCCCACCAACAGGCCCGCCGCCAGGCGCCCAACCAGCGCATCCGCCGCCGGTGCGCCCACCCACGCCAGGGTGAGATCGTGCAGCAGCCGTAACCAGGAGGTGGTATAGAGGCCGCTGCGCTGCGCCAGGCGCAGCGGATCGCTCAGCGGCCAGAAGGGGCGAAAACAGAGCCAAATCAGCAGGCCGCTGAGCGCCGTACCGATCAGAAGCTGCGCCCAGGCGCGGCGTCGCGCCGCACTTACGACGAAGAGCGGCGCCAAGAGGAGGGGCGCCAGCTTGACCAGGACGCCCGCCGCCAGCGCCGGCAGCGCCAACGCCACGCGCCCCCGCTCCCACAGCAGCAGCGCCGCCGCCAGGGGTAACGCCATCCACAGGTCGTTGTGACCGTTGCCCGCGATGTCGAACAACAGCAGCGGATTCCAGAGCAGGGCGAAGAGCGCCTGCTGCATACGCAGCGAACGCCCCACCCCCTGCGGCGTCAGCGCCGCCACCAAGACGCTGACCGCCGCCAGGCTGACCAGGGCCTGACCCTTCATCAACAGGATGCCGCGCCAGAGATTACCGTGAGCCAGGTGCGCCAGCGCCGCCGCCAGCAGTTCCCACAAGGGGCCATAGGCCGAGGGAAAATTGCGCCAGGCGGCGTAGCGCACGAACGGATCGGCCGGAAACTGCGCCGGCGTCTGCGTGAAGGGGTTGGCCTGCCGAAAGGCCGTCAGATGGCCAAGCGCCAGGTAGTCGAACAGATCGGCGGCGGTCAGTGGGTAGGTCAGCATCAGCAGCGCAGCGACGGCGGCCGGAAGGCCCAACAGCAGCGACCAGGAAACCGGCGTGCGCGCCCGCCGCATGACACGCCAACCGGCCAGAAAGACGAAATTCCACAGCACTATGACCACCAACGCCCCGAACCAGACCGCTTCGCGACGCGCCGCGAGGCCGGCCAGATCGAGCAGCGGTGTCTGGTAGAGCACAGCCAGGGGAAAAGCACGCCAGGCGCCAACGGTCAGCGCCAGCCAGAGCAGTCCCAGGCCGGCCAGGCGCGCCGTGGCCGAGAGATGACGGCAGCGGCGCATCTTCAGGGCGTCTCCCAGGCGCCAGGGCGACCGCCGGCAGGGGCGCGACAGGGGCGAAACCAACGCAGGCGGCGCAGCAGGTCGGCGCTCAAGAAGGCGATCAAGGCGCCGTACTGCGTCCAGATGGCCCAGGGCGCCGGTTTCCAGGCGATGAAGAAGGTGTAGGAGAGGGCCACCAACCCGCTGAAGAGCAGCCAGCCGGTCGCTGCATCGGCCCGCAGCCCGGCCCGGCCGGGGCGCAGATCGAGCGCCAGCAGCGGCAGCGCCCAGAGCAGGTACCAGGAGAAGAGATTCTGCGAGAAGATGATGAAAATCGCCATGATCGTCCAAACGCGGCGTTGAGTCTGCGCCGGGGTGTGGGATGGGCGCCAGACGAAGGCGGCCAGCAGGAGCAGCAGCGCGCCCCCTTGCAGCGCCTGCGCCAGGCGCCACGGATCATCCACCGCCGGCGCCAGGCGGCCGATCCCGTTGACCAGCAGCGCGGCGGGGCCGACGTTGAATCGTTCGGTCAGGTAATTGGGCAGAAAGCCAAGCACGCTGCCCCCGCGCCCCCAATAGAACGCATAGCCCACCGTTATGACGCCGAGAAACGCCAGCGACGCTTTGGTCGGGGCGCGCCGCGTCCACAGCGCGGGGAAGAGGAGCGCCGGAAAGAGTTTGAGCAGAACAGCCAGCGCCAGGCTGACGCCAACCCAAACCGGGCGCCTCATCTCGCTGGCCAGGAAGGCGGCGATCAGCGGCGCCAGCATCAGGGCGTCCAGGTGACCATGCCCGGCGATTTCGAAGATGGCCAGCGGACTCCAGGCCAGGATGAGCAGGCGCAGCAGGCTGAGGCGGCGGCGGCGCAGCCACCACGCCAGTAAAGCCCATGCGCCCACTTCGGCCAGCGTCAACGCTGTCTTGGTCCAGACAACGCTGTCGGGGTGCAGGCGGTAGATGGCCAGGAAAGCCAGTTGCGCCCCTGGCGGGTAGATCGTGACGGCGGTCTTGCGATTGATGAAGGGCCAGATGGTGAGATCGCTGCGGCGCAAATGGGCCAGATGTGCGTCGGCGGGCGCAAACTGGTAGGGGCTGAAGCCGGCTGCCTGCACGCGCCCATCCCAGATGTAGCGGTACATATCATCCGACAGTGTGGGTCGCATGGGCAGGAGCAAGGCGCGCATCGCCATCCCGCTCAGAATGATCAGCGCCAGCCACGGCCAGGGCGCCGCCGGGCCATGCCGGTGTTCGTACTGCAAGATCGAGACGACGGCGACCAGGTAGAGCACGAACAGCGCGCCAAACAGGGCGAGAAAGGTTGGAACATCCTTGCGCAGATCGGGCGTCAGCGCCGCCTGGCGGTAGAGGCAGAGGCTGGCCAGGGCCAGGCCGAGCAATGCGCCTGACATGGCCAGGCGCGCCGCCCGCGCGCTGTGCGCAGGGAGAGGCGGCGTCACTGGCGCCATGCGGTGACCTCCTCCTGGAGTCGAGGCAGGCAATGGCGTCGCGGGCGATTCGGCGTCGCCGGCGCTGCGAGTATGGTCAAATGTGTCCATGATGTGCAAAACGCAGCGGGCTGGCCTGGCGTCCCTGGAGACCGCCGGGCAACCCAGGGCAATTGGCTATACGAACCAAAGCAGCAGCGACGCCAGGCGTTTGTCGTTGGCCGCTGCCGCTTGGAGGCGGGGAATCAGCAGGCTGTCCAAGCCCCAAACGCGCCCTGGCGGCAGGAAGAAGAAGACGATGTGCAGCGTATACAACATGCCATACGTCCAGTACCACTCGAACGGCAATGCCGTCAGACCGATGTAGAGGTTGAGGGCCTGGACGAAGCCGATCAGCCCGCCCAACCGTGAGAACAGCCCCAAGATCAGCGAGACGGCCAGAAAGGCTTCCATCAGAAAGATGCCCCACGCCATCCAACTGAGATTGGGGGCGATGACGTTGGCAACCAGCGCCTGATGCAGCGGCTGCTTGGACGCAATTGCCATCAGCCCGGTCCAGTCGCACAGGCCACTGGTGCGCGCTGTCAGGCTGGTGGAAACGGCAAAATCGGCGGGACAGCCAAAAGTCGGGGGCAGTTTCCAGAGCAACTGCGTGTACCAGAGATAGCCAATGATGATCCGGCTGAGAAAAAGCCCAAGCCATCCCAGACGGTCGAGCCGGCCGGCCAGGCCCGGCAATGAAACAGCATCGAAACGCATCGTACATCCCTCCTATGATCGAAGCACGGCCAGCCGAACAGATCCGTCCGGCGGTCAGCTCACAAACTCCAGTAGACGCCGCAGTTGGCGCAGGCGGGGTGTGGGTGAGCGCTCAGCAGTTGGCGTCGAAACTGCCTGTAAGGCTCCTCGTTCCAAAGTTCGGCGAAGGGGCGCTCGAACAGATTGCCCAGGATCACGCTCTCGTAGTCGCTGGTGGCAAAGGGGGCGATGCAGCACGGCAGGCAGTTGCCGTTGGCGGTGATGTAGGCGGTCGTCCAGGGCCGCAGACAGGCGCGCCAGGGCGCTGCATCGGCCTGACGCGCCGCTTGCAGGCTGCCGCGTGGATCACGCGCGCCAGAGGCCCGGAAGCGTACGCCCAGGACGGCGCTCAGCGCCTCACACGCGGCGATGATTTGCTCCTGCAGATCGTCTTCGCGGCCAAAGATGCCGAATTCTTCCCGCGCCATGCCGAATTGCGCGGCCGGCTCCTGGGCAAAATAGGTCAGCCGCTGCATGTAAACTTCGGGGACGCCGAGCTGCGCCGCCAGGCGCACCAGGTCGGGCAATTCTGTCAAGTTCAGGCGCGTGGCCACGCACCAGATCGAAATGTGTGGGGTGACGGCGCCCAGGCGGGCCTTGACGGCGACCAGCCCGCGCAAACCCTCGGTGATCTTGTGCAGCACGTCGGCGCCGCGAATGGCGGCGTAGGTGGCGGGCTGTGCGCCGTCAATCGAACAGCGAAACTGATCGAGACCGCTGCGCACCAACGCCTCCTGCCAGGCGGGGGTGAGCAGGGCGCCGTTGGAATTGAACAACACTTCGACGTTGCGCGCCTTGAGATGTGCGATCATGCGGGGCAGCTCCCGGTTGAGCAACGGTTCGCCGATGCCGTGCAAGACGGCGCGCCGCATGGCCGGAAATTGGTCGGTTATTGTCACGAACTGGTCGAAGGTGAGGGAGTGCAGCGGCTCGCGTGTGAAATAGGTGCGGGGGCAGGTTTCACACAGGAGGTTGCAGCGGTTGGTCACCTCGATGAAGACGACCGCTGGCGTCCAACTGGCCTGTGCCTTGCGCTCGGCGCCATCCGGCAGGCGGTAGGCATCGGGCAGAAAGGTCTGTTCGGGCAAGAGCGGCAACGGCTCGCGGGCGGGAGTCAGGGCAATCGGTTGTGACACGATGGGCCTCATCAACCGTGCGGTTGGCCGTCGTTGGCCAGGGGCTGCCCCTGCCAGACGATCAGACAGGTTTCGGTTCTTCGAACGCCCACGGCGTTCGCAATGCCGGCGGTCACTCAGTTGCCAAGCCCTTGCAGGTCGGGGCTTTCGATCAGGGCGACCAGATCGTAGCGACCGGTCACGCCGTATACATGGGTGATAGTCGAACCATCCAGTTCGAGGTTCTGCAGTTCGTGCACCAATTCCTGCACGCGCGTCGGCTCGGCTTCGATGAGAATGAGGGCCTGAATCATGCGGTTTCTCCTTGTCGAACTTCAGGGGCAATGGGGGCGCTGGCGGAGCGTACGGCTTCCCCCGGAAGCCAGGCGCTCAGCCTCAGGTGAAGGTGCGCAGACGGGTCTGGCCGCTGCGCGCCAGTTCGTCGAGTTGTTGCTGGATGCGCGTCACCGCCGTTGAGAGGGGGAAGAGCTGGCGGCTGACGAGCATGTCGGCGTCGGTCGAGAGAGGGTGCCAGAAGATGCCTTCGAGGCTGGCGGTCACTTCAGGGGCCAGATTGGCGACGTTGACTTCGATGCCCTCTTTGGAGTAGCCACGGCGGGCCAGTGGGCGCACGAAATGATCGCCATCGGGAATCCCCATGCTGCGATGCAGTTCGCAGATGTCGGGCAGATGCGGGGAGTTGGCCGGGGTTTCGGTGGTGCTCAAGCGCACGCTGAAGCCGCTTTGCTGTAGCAGGCGGATACCCTCCAGCGTCTTGACCCAGGAGCCGGCGCCGCGGTAGGCGTCATGATCGGCGGCGGAAGCGCCGTCCAGGCTGACCTGGACGCGCAGGTTGTGATGGGTAACGGCGGCCAGGCGTTCCAGCCGAGCGCCGCGCAGGATCATGGCGTTGGTCAGTACGGTCGTGCGCAGGCGGGCGGCGCTGTAGGCCAGCATGTCGTAGATGTCGTTGAGGATGAACGGTTCGCCGCCGGTGAAAAACACCTCGTCGAAGCCCAGGGCGGCCGCTTCGTCCACGAGACGCTGGACGTTGACCAACCCCAGGGCGCGGCGCGGGGCGTTGGGGCTTGATTTGGCCACGCAATAGGAACAGCGCAGGTTACAGTCGAAGTTGGTGTAGAGCCAGAGCTTCCAGGGCAGGGTCGTGGGGGTGGTGCACGCAGGGGCGTCCGCCGGCGCCGGCGGCGCGTGGGGCGCACGCGCGTTGGCAAGATCGAGCATGACAGAAGAGCCTCCGTCGGTCAATCGGGGGATAGCGTCCTGGTCACAGGGAACTGAGCGGACAGTCTAGCGCCCTTTGTGGGCAGAGACTGTAGAGAGGATTTCATTCGTACGTGGCACGTGTAACTGGCCAGCACGGTACTTCCCTGCTTCACCTGGTGTAAACGGTTCTCGGCGTCATAGACCAAGGTACAGACACTACCGCTAAGCGTTGCCGACCGCTCCTCGCTGCCGGCGACGCCGTAAACCCGTACACTAGTTTTCGCCCCCGAACTGTCTCAAAATCATTGCCACATTCCGAATTGCACGAATTGACACGAATTCTTCCTCCGGCTTTCGTGAAAATTTGTGTCATTCGCGGCAAAAAAACTACCCTCCGTCCCACTGGCCGGCGACGCGGACGATATCCGTCAACATGACTTGAGGTGCATGATGCTGACGTCAGTGCGTTGTACATTGAATTCGGCCACTGAAGTGTCTCGGGCCTCGTTGGCACACAGCGGAAATCGGATCGAAGTCGGGATCAGGGGACTTGAATTGAGTAGCGGTATTTATCTGGGGGAAGGGTAACGACGGCGGCGACCGGTGACCAGAGCAGACTGCCGATGACCAGCAGGGTGATGTGTGGTCGCGGGCGAGAATATCAACGCGACTGTCAAAAAATACGACGCCCTTGTATCGCTCAGCGAGGTCGCTGGCGCCATGCAGCCAGATCCATGCTCAGTCGGGCAATGGCCCAGGTCAGTGACGCGTCGCAGCCACGGCTGGCGGCGAAGGCGCGTTCGGCCAGATCGGCGTCGCCAGCCGCCAGCGCAGCGTAGCCGAGCGCCAGTTGGCCGCGCGGCCAGGCCGGCGCAGCTTTGACCAGCGCCTGTGCCGCGGTCTGCGCCTGTGCGAACCAGGGCGCGGCCGTCTCAGGCGACCCCGCAGCCAGACCCAGACGCGCCAGGATGGTCACTTCGAGCAAGGCGGCATTGTCACTGCCAAGCTGCTGGCGATAATCGGCGAGCAAGAACAGGGCCTGTTGGTACGCGCTGACCGCGGCGGGGGCATCGCCGGCCGTGAGCGCCAGGTCGCCGCGGCGGGCCTGAGCGTCGGCGTTGCCCGGCCAGACCGCCAGGCTGGCGCTGAGCGCAGTTGCGGCTGCAGAAGATTGACCGCCGGCCGTGTAGATTTGCGCCAGGCCGGTATGGGCCAGGGACTGCAACATAGGCGTGGTGGTGGTGAGCACAGCCACGGCCTGCAATTCGGAGACAGCGGTTTCGGTGAAGTCGTTGCGCCAGGCAAAATCGCCTGCCACCAGGTGAGCGTATGCGTCTGCGGCCGGTGCAGCCTGTAAACCCGCATAAAGCCCGGCTGCGGCCTGTGGGCGACCCTGCGCTTCGTACAACGAGGCCAACACGCCCTGATAGTAACTGGCAGCAGGCGCCAGCCGGGCGGCGTCTTCAGCGGCCTGTACAGCGTCCGTCAGTTCGCAGCGTTTGTATTCCACATGGGCCAGTGCAGCGAGCGTGGCAGGGGCGTTGGCGGCAAGGGCAAGCGCCTGGCGGTAAGCCGCGGCTGCCTCGTCCAGGCGGTTGACCTGACCGAGTAAATCGCCCAGGCCGGTATAGGCGGCGACGTTCCGACTATCACGCGCTACGGCCTCTTGGTACGCAGTAATGGCCTCTGCGGTCTTGCCCTGACGAGCCAGTGCGGTCGCCAATTGCTGATGATACAGCGACTGATCGTCGGCGCGGATGGCCTGGCGATAGGCGTCGGCGGCCATGTCGGGCTGACCCTGCAGGAGATAGACATCACCCAGGCTGGCATGGGCCAGGGCGTCGGCTGGATCAAGCGCCAGCGCCCGCTTGATTTCGGTCGCTGCGGCGTCCAATTGTCCCTGCTGCACACGCACCAGTCCCAGGTAGAGATGCGTGCTCGCATCCTCCTGCTGTGCCAGCGCGGCCAGGTAGGCGGCCGCCGCGTCATCCCACTCCTGCAGGCGCTCGTACGCATGCGCCAGGGCCAGGTGGTTGCTCGCATCGCCGGGCTGCAACGCTGCGGCCTGGCGATAGCTGGCCACAGCGTTATCGAACTTGCCCTGGTCGAAATAGACACGACCGAGCGTGAAAAAGGCCGCAGTCAGGGTTGGGTCGCGGCGCGTCGCTTCGAGCAGAGCAATTTGCGCCGCGGGCAGATCGTCCAGTTGCCAGCGCAGCGCACCGAGAACATACCAGGCGTCCGCACGCCGAGGGTTGATCGCCAGCGCGGCCTGATACGCGGCCGCAGCCTGCGCCAGATCCTGCTGTTGGAAATAGACCCGACCCATGAGCAGATGGGCCGCTTCCTGACACGGAGTCAGGCGCATGGCCGTTTGTAGTTCAGCCAACGCGTCCTGCGCCTGTTGCTGCTGGCTGTAGAGAATGCCCAAGAGTAGATGCGGGTCAGGGTCATCGGGTGCGACCTGCGCCCAGGCCTGGTACGCGGCCAGGGCCTGTTCGATCTGACCGTTGGCGTACAGGGCATTGCCCAGGCCGTGCAGCAGACTGGGGTTGGTTGGCGCGCGTTCGGCAGCCGCCTGGAATGTTGCCAGAGCGGCGGCATTGTCGCCTGCGGCCAGGTAGGCATCGCCCAGGGCCAGTTGGGCAGCCAGGGCATCTGCAGGCGTGGCCGCGCGGCGAATCTGCAAGGCCTGGTTGCGCGCCGCGGTCGCCATGTCTGGTTGGCCGGCGCGCATGGCAACAGTGGCCAGAAGCGCCTGCGCTTCTGCGCTGTCGGGCTGCAGCGCCGCAGCTTTCTGGGCGATGGGCAGGGCCGCTGTAGCGTCGCCGGCCTGGTAGGTCAGATCGGCCAACAGGCGCTGAGCAGAGGCGTCGGCTGGGCGCAACTGTGCTGCAGCCGCGGCCTGCGCCAGAGCCGGTTCGATTTGCCAGGCCGGGGTGCATTGCTCGCTGTAGGCCAGGGCCAGATTGAAGTGCGCTTCGTAGAAATCGGGCCGCAGGGCCAGGGCCTGCTCCAGGTCACTCACGGCTGCGTCTACCTGCCGCTGGCGATAGCGGATGACCGCGCGCTGGAAATGAAGCGTCTCGCGCCCCACGACAAAGTCGGCGCTGGCCTGGGCGTTGGCCAGGGCTTTGTCGAAAAAGGCCTGCGCCTGCGCCAGGTCGCCCTGGGTGTACAAGACAAAGCCGAGCAGGGCGGTGGAGAGATAGGCGATCTGCTGCGGGCCGTCACGAACGAACAGGGCGATCGTCGGCAGAGCGACGGGTGCATGAGCGAAGTAGGTCAGATCAGCCACGGTCGTTGCGCTCGCCGCGGGCGCATGGTTGGCGCCGGCGACGGTATCGAGGAGCGGTCCCA
Organism: uncultured Anaerolineae bacterium; assembly: GCA_964580725.1. Taxonomy (GTDB): domain Bacteria; phylum Chloroflexota; class Anaerolineae; order SSC4; family Amarolineaceae; genus Amarolinea. The sequence goes on from CAZOLV010000071.1 coordinate 16,043, forward strand.
GCCCCACTTTTGTGCGTTGGAAGACCGGAACATCGGCGATTTCGACCTGAGGGCTGACGCCGGCATCGTCGTACCAACCCCAGATGAGCAGGGCGGCTTTTTGATCGCGCGCACGCGCCCGTGCGGTCGCAGCATCGGTCACCACATTAGCCAGGCGCACGATCTTTACGTCGGCCGAGGCGGCGGCCAGGTCCACGATCAGCGCCTGTTCGATGCGGCGGGCAAAGTCGATCTGCTGGCTCGATTGGCTGCCGTCGAACGGCGCAAGGGCGATGATGAAGCGGGAGGGCGGTTGCATCCGCTCTATGAATGTCCAAGCGCCGTAGGCCAGGCCGAGGGTGCTAACCAGGGCCAGGCCGATAGTCGCCCGGCGACGCAGGGCCGGCGTAGGGGCGCGGCGGACCGCCAGGAACATGAGCAAGGCAGCGGCAATCACCAGGGGCGCGATCAGGTAGGGCCAGACGGACAGCAGGGGTGCGAGGGGGCGCGTGAAGAAGTTAAAGAATTCGACCACAAACTGCAACGCGGCGAACAGCACGCTGATCGCCACGAGGATGGAGGCGATGCGTTGGCGGCGGTCGTGTGCAGGGTCGTAGGCGACCGCGTCGCGTCCCACCAACGGTGCGATCCATCCCGCGGCCTTGACTAGGCGACCGATCAGGCCTGGCGATGGTAGCGGCGCCGGCGCGAATGGCGGCGCCGCGAGAGCTGGCGCCGGCGCCGAAGGCCGAGGCGACGGAGATGTGGCCGAGGCGGCGGGGAAGGCGGCAGCCTGGCTCAGCGGCGGGGGTTCTTCGGCCAGGGTAGCGCTGGCCTGAAAATCGGCCTCATTGATCGGCGCGGGTTGGGCGTTCAGGCTGGCTTCAAGGGTATCGAGCAAACGGGTCGCGGAGGTGAAGCGGGCGGTTGGCGCTTTGGACAAAGCTTGCAGGAGAACGGCTTCGACGGCCGGGCTGAGCTGTGGGTTGAGGGTGCGCGGTGCGGGGGGCGGCGTCTGCAGGTGCTGCATGAGCACGCTGCTGAGTGAATCGCCGCGGAAGGGCGTCTGGCCGGTGAGCATTTGGTAGAGCACGACGCCCAGGGCGTAGAGGTCAGCGGATGCGGTGACGGGGCCGCCGCTGGCCTGTTCGGGCGCCATGTAGGCCGGGGTGCCAACAATGCGGCCAGCCACGCTCAGCCCCGCGCTTTCGCTCAGGATTCTGGCGACGCCAAAATCGCTGATGACGGCCTGCCCGTCCGCCGTGAACAGGATGTTGTTCGGCTTGATGTCGCGATGCACGGCGCCGGCTGCATGTGCATAGTCGAGCGCGGCGGCCACCGGGCGCAGCATGGCCAGCGCCTCGGCGGGCGCAAACAGCGCAAGGTCAGGCTGGCGCTGGGCCAGGCGGTCCTTGAGGGAGCCGCCTGCCAGGTACTCCATGACCATGTAGAACTGATCGCCCTGAATGTCGAAATCGAGCAACTGCACGATGCCAGGATGGCGCAGCGAGGCGATCAGGCGCGCTTCTTGCTCAAAGCGCGCCGCTGCTTCAGGATCGTGGGCCAGGTGCGCCAGCAGAACCTTGATGGCCACGCGGCGTTGCAAGCGCGGCTCGACCGCCAGGTAGACTTCGGCCTGGCCGCCGCTGCCCAGGCGCTCGATGATCTGGTACTTGCCAAAGCTGGTTGTAGTCGTCATGCGTATATGTCCTGCTCAGCCCGCGGTCAGTTCGAGCTTGAGGCGCATCTTGACGTCGCTGTCCACGTAAAGCGCGCCGTGCGCCTGCTGCACGGGATGAATTTCGGAGCCTTCGAGCACGGCGCTGCTGGCCGGCACGGTGGCATCGCCGGCATTCGCCTGCACCACTTCCAGATGTGACCAGGCGCCGTTCCCGGCGCGGGTCAAAGTGAGGCCGGTGATGGTTTTGAGACCATAGCCGAAGATCGAAACAGTCGGCACGCTGGTATGCTGGCCCAACTGGCGGCGAAAGTCTACCCCGGCTTGCACCTGCGCCCGCTGATCGGCCAGCGGCCAGGCTGCGGCGTCGCTGAGGGCGAACGTCTGGCCGTACTGGTCGGTCAGACAAGGGTCAGTGGGCAGAATCTGGTAGGCCGACGGGAAACTGGCGAGCACGCGGCGCAGCGTTTCGCCCAGAAGTCCCATGGGCAGCAGATCAGGTCCTTGCAGCAGGGTGGTGATGGCCTTGGGCACGCCGCTGGCCGGGCCGCCCACCAGTAGCAGGCGACCAACTTTGCTCTTGCCGCCGAGATGTTCGATGTAGAAACGACTGACCAGAGTACCCAGGCTGTGCGCCAAGATCACGACGGGTGCGCGTACGCGCCAGCCGTCAATCGTCTCGGCCAGTCGTTGCGCCGATAGGCGCACGTCACGACGCCAGTCGTAGGCGAATTCCAGCAGGTCTTTGCCCCGCTCATAACCCAGGGACTCTTCCAGGAAATCGCCCAGGCGGTCGTACTGCTCCAGCTTGATGAGGTTAGGCACCAGGGTCACTTCGCCCAGAATGCGCCGCGGTTCGAGTGGGTTGCCATGATCTGGATCGTCGGCGGGCAAGCAGAAGATGTCGGGCCGGGTAAAGAGCAGGCGCGGGTTGGGCCACACACGCTGGCTGCCCTGCCACAGTTCCGACCCCATGATGCCGGGGACGACAACCACCGGCGGGCGCTGCGCGACGGCTGGCCCATCGGCGACCGTCGCATCGGCATCGTCGGCGCCGGGCTTGAAGATCAAACGGGCTGGTCCGATGCGCAGGGAAACGCCGCCCTGCAAGGTTTCTTGTTCGATGCGGCCATTTCCGCGCCAGATACCGTTGCGGCTGCCCAGGTCACGAATCACGAACGAACTGCCGCGACGTTCGATGACGGCGTGCTGCCGTGAAACGACGGCGCCTGGGAGGACAATGTCGCAATCGGCCTGTCGGCCAATGGTGGTGGAATCGTGCAACAGCGGCAGTTCCCAGGTTTTCTCCGGCGTGAAAATGGTCAACCGGGGCAGGCTGTGAGGTGTGATGGTCTGCAGCAGGGCGCTGGCAGCCAGGGTGGCGTCGAGCGCCGCCTCAGAGGCGATCTCCTGCAACGAATCATCGGGCATGGCTGCGGCGCTTGCCACCAGGCGTAGGGTGCTGTCGCCCAGGGTGATGATGTCGCCGGGCTGCACCGCCGCAGTCTGGATGGGCTGGCCGTTGAGCGCGACGCCGTTGGCCGAAGCCAGGTCGGTCAGAACAAAGGCGCCGTCGCGCTGCTCCAGGCGGGCATGGGCGCGCGAGGCGCGCGCGTCGTGCAGAACGATGTCGTTCGTTGCACCACGGCCGATCGTCAGGCGTGTGGCGCTGATGTCGAAGATCCGCACAGGACGCCCCGGTGTGGTCAGAATGAGTGAATTGCTCGCCAACGGCTCCATACAGTATTCTGGCGCCTCCTGCCCATCGTGGTGGTGCAGCCAATCAGAGTCACTTGCGATGACGCTCCGAACGTTACCACAAGGCGCCGTGGATGCAAAAAACGAGCAATGGGCAAGAGAAGAGATAGAGAGATGGCATCAGGGTGTGTTCGATTGTCCGGGGCGCCGGCGCCAGGCGTTCAGTTGTTCAGGCGGCGCAGATTGGCCATGCTGGCCAGCAGCCTTTTGATGCCCTTACTCTTGAAGGCCACCGTCACCTCTTCATCGTCGCCGCTGAGGCGGCTGCTGATGACGGTGCCTTCGCCGAACAGGCCGTGGCTGACGCGATCGCCGATCTTGAACTGGGCAGCGCCGGGCGACGATGAGGGAGAGGGGCGGGGTGCGGCCGGTGGGGCGGCGTTGGGCAGGGCGCGGGCGGGCGACCAGGCGACGCTGCTGGCGCCTTTGGCGGCGGGACGGTTGTTCCAGGTGGTAGCGGTGCGGGCCGCCGCCCGGCTGGCGTTGGCGCGGGCGCGCAGGCTGCGTCCCTCCACCAAATGGGCCGGAATATCGTCCAGAAAGCGCGACGGCTGGTTGGTCTCATCGCTGCCAAAGCGCGTGCGGCGAAAGGCGTAGGTCAGATAGAGCCGCTGCTTTGCCCGTGTGATGCCGACATAGGCCAGGCGGCGTTCTTCTTCCATCTCCTCGTCGTCTTCCAGGCTGCGCGCATGGGGCAGTAGGCCGTCCTCCATGCCCACCATGAACACCACAGGAAACTCCAACCCCTTGGCCGTGTGCAGCGTCAACAGTGTAGGCGCGCTGCTCTGTTCGGGCAAATCGTCGCTGTCGGCGACGAGCGACGCCTCTTCCAGCAAGAGGGCCAGTCCCTGCGGCGCGTCGATCTGATCGTAGCGCGTGGCGACGTTGCGCAGTTCCAACACGTTGTTCCAACGATCCTCACCCTCGGTCGTGCCGTCGCGCAGCGATTGTTCCAGGCGCGTGTTCTCCAACACCGTCTGCAACAGGGTCGAAACAGGGACTTCCTCGCGCAAACGCAGCCAGGCGGCGTGCAGTTCATAGAAGTCACGCAGCGCATTGAGCGCCCGGCGGTCGAAAGGGTGAGCGGGCGGAGCGGCGGCCGGCTTTTCGGGGCTGATTGCGGCCAGCGTCAGCGCGTCGAAGGGCGCCTTGCGCAGTTGTCGCGCCCAGTCCACCAGCGTTGCCACCGTCTTGGCGCCGATGCTGCGCGGCGGCGTGTTGATGATGCGGCTCATGCTGACCCAATCGAGCGGATTGTAGATCATACGCAGATAGGCCAGCGCGTCCTTGATCTCCTTGCGTTCGTAGAAGCGCGTGGCGCCCACCAGCTTGTAGGGCAAGTTGCGGCGCACGAACGCCTCTTCCAGCGCGCGCGACTGGGCATTGGTGCGGTACATCACAGCAGCGTCGCCTGGCTTGAACCCTTGCAGAGTCAGATTGGCAATGGTATCAACGACAAAAACGGCCTCTTCGTTCTCGTCGTAGGCCTCGAAAAGCTGCACCTTGACCCCGCGTCCCAGATCGGTGACCATGGCAGCCGGTTTGCGATGCGGATTGGGGGTAATCACCGCGTTGGCGGCGTCCAGGATGGTCTGCGTGGAGCGGTAGTTGCGGTTGAGGTTGACGACCACAGCGTCGGGGTAGTCCTGGCGAAAACGCAGAAGATTGCGATAGTCGGCGCCTCGAAAGCGGTAGATGGACTGATCGGGATCGCCGACGACGAAAATGTTGCGCTGCGGCCCCACCAGCAGGCGCGCCAACTCGTACTGTGCGCCGTTGGTGTCCTGGAATTCGTCCACCAGGATGTAGCGATAGCGCGCCTGATATTTGCGCTGCACATCGGGATGTCGCCGCAGCAACAGCACCGGCGTCATCAGGAGATCATCGAAATCCATGGCGTTCTGCAACAGCAGGCGTTCCTGGTACCGGACGTAGATGCGACTGATGACTTCTTCACGGTACGACCGTATCTCGAACTCCTGCGGCCCAATCAGGTCGTTCTTGGCACGCGAAATGGCGTTCAACATGCCCCAGGGTGAATAGGCCTTTTCGTCCAGGTTCAGCTCCGCCAACACCTGGCGCATCAGCGTCAGTTGATCGGCGCTGTCGTAAATGACGAAGTTGGCGCCATGCGTCAGCAGCGCCGCCTCACGGCGCAGCAGCGCCGCACAGAGCGAGTGGAAGGTGCCGATTGGCAACCCCTGCAGATCGGCGTCGAGCAGGCGCTCGGTGCGCTGGCGCATTTCGCGCGCCGCCTTGTTGGTGAAAGTCACCGCCATGATCTGCCAGGGCGCCGCCAGCTTCTCCTGCACCAGGTGCGCCAGGCGGTGCGTCAGTACCCGCGTCTTGCCCGATCCAGGGCCGGCCAGCACCAACACCGGGCCAGACGGGGCTGTCACAGCGGCGCGTTGTTCGGGATTGAGTTCAGTCAGAAGATCCATGCGTCGTTCGGCGCCCTCGTTGCGTTCATGATCGTTACGTCGCTGCGTCAGCAGCCGGCCGGCCGGCCAGGCCATCCGCCTGGCAGCAGCCGCCGCGCCAGCCGTCGCAGGCTTGCGCCGCCTGACCAGGCGGCGGCACGCCAAGCGCCGTCAAAACCTGCACCACCTCGCCCAGCGGAAATCCCATCACCCCGCTGAAACAGCCGTCCAGGCGCGCCGCCGGCCGGAAGACCGGATGCTGAATGGCGTATGCGCCCGCCTTGTCGTGCGGATCGCCACTGGCCACGTAGGCCTCGATCTCGGCTTCCGCATAGGCGCGCATCCAGACCACGCTGACGTTGACCAGGGTCAAGGCGAAAGGCCGCCCGCTGTCCAGACCGGTCACGGCGGTCACGACCAGATGATCGCGGCCGCACAACAGGCGCAACATGCGCCGGGCGTCGTCGTCATCCAGCGGCTTGCCCAAAATCTCGTTCTGGTACGCCACCACCGTGTCGGACGCCAGGATCAAGGCGTCGGGTCGCTGCGCCGCCACGGTCTGCGCCTTGAGCTGGCTCAAGCGACGGGCCAACGCCAGGGGCGCCTCGCCAGGCAGCGGCGTTTCGTCCACATCCGCCGCCATCGCCTCGAAGGTCAGCCCCAGGCGAGCCAGTAGTTGGCGGCGGCGCGGCGACGAGGAGGCGAGCAGGAGCGTGGGTGTGGCAGATCGGTGCGTCGTCATCGGCGGCCATTGTAGCAGCGGCAGAGACAACCGTCAAACGTTGCCGGGCGCTCCGTTCTTCCCGCCCCTCTTCAAGGCGAGTTTGCATTGTCCACAGTTCTGTGGTAGAATCATGGCCAGATGATCGCTACTACATATTGTGTATTTGCATAACTGACATACTAGATGTAGTGTTCATCGAACAAGCCCTGAAGCGCCCCAATCCCTTCGATGACGCGTCACCCGCTGGGCGGGCGGCTTGTACAACCTGGCTCTCGCGACAGATTCTGAGAGCAGCCGCAAGAAGCCTGAGAAGAGTCAGCCACTGGGCTGGCCACCGTCGAACGAGAATGTAGGGAAACATGTTCTGTCCTCATTGCAAGAGCAGCGACCATCGAGTCGTTGACACGCGCAGCGCCGGCGACGGAATTCGGCGGCGGCGCGAGTGCCATCAATGCGGAGGACGTTTTACAACGTATGAACAGGTCGCGGCCTCCCTGATGATTGTCAAAAGCGACGGCCGGCGCGAACCATACGACCGGCAGAAGTTGTTGGGCGGCATTCGCATCGCCTGCGCCAAGCGCCCGATCGCCATGGCCGACATGGAACGGCTGGTCGAGCGTGTCGAGGAACAGCTCTACAATCTGGGTCGCAGCGAAGTCGTGAGCGATGTCATCGGCGAGGCGGTGCTGAAAGAACTGAAGCAGCTCGACCTGGTCGCCTACATCCGTTTTGCCACCGTCTACTTGCAGCTCAAAGACCTGCATGCGGTGCGCAACGAGATTGACAAGCTGCTGCCAGCCAGCGCCGGCTGATGAGCGAAATTCGCTTTGCGCTGAGCAGCGGTGATCGTTTCAACAGCGTCGCCTTCGACCGGCTGTTGAGCGGCATCGGGCGGCGTGCGCCAGAACCAGAACGACTGCTCATCATTGATCTGAGCAGCGCCCGCTTCGTTGACCCGTATGGCATGGTTTGTCTGGTGATGCTGGCGCGTGCGCTGCAACGTCAAAACCACCCGCTGGCCTTCGTCCTGCCGACGGATGCCGAGGTGCAGCAGTTTGGCGTGGGCATGGGGCTGTTCGAACAGTTGGCGCTGTACGGCGATTTGCGCAACACGCCGCGCGGCCGGGCCACCGCCGCCGCCGCACCGGGCCTGAAGCTGACGCCGATTCAGGCCAGCACCGACGTGACTGTCGTCGTTGGCCAGTTTCTGGAGTTGGCGCGTAGCGAGCTTGGCTTCGGCGTGGGCGATCTGGCGAGCAGCGCCAAGATCGTGTCAGAGTTGAGCAACAACATCAAGGATCACAGCCAGGATCAAGGGCTGGCGGCGGCGCATCTGTACCGGGATCGTCATGGCCGCCGTTTCGTGAGCATCGGCGTGGCCGATCTGGGTATCGGCATTCGCCAGAGTCTCAGTCAGCGTCACGCCGGCGCCGCACAGTGGACGCACCAGGAAGCGATCGGGCGGGCGCTGCAAGGACTGTCGAGCCGAGCAACGGCAGGTGGTCTGGGGCTGAGCAGCGTCAGTGCGTTGGTGCGTCGCTATCAGGGTCAGTTGTCGGTGCGTTCGGGCGACGCCAAGCTGCAGTTTCAGACGGACAGAGAGCCGCGCACGCTGCATGTGACGCCGTTTGCCGGGACGCAAGTCGGGATTTCGTTCAGTCAACTTAGTGAATCAGGATAACCTGTTATGGCGCTGCATGAAAAAGTGATCATCTTGGATCAAACCGTCCTGGGTGGACGGGACCGGCTGATGGCCGAGCGCCTGCTGGACGAAGTCGGTCGGTTGCCGCGGCGCAGCCTGTTGGTGCTCGAATGCAGCAGGATTGCGTTCATGGACTTTTCCTGGGCCGATGAAGTGGTGGCTTCGCTCGTCGAAGCGATTCAGAACAGCGAGATTCATGAGCGATTCGTGGTCATTCGCAGCGCAGCCGATTCGGTGATCGAAAGTTTGGACGTGGCGCTCAGCCGTCGCGGCCTGGCCTGCGTCCATGTCAACCGTGACCATGACATGCACATCCTGGGAACGCTCAGCCCCGTGCTGCGCGAGACCTTCGTGCAAGCGTTGAGCCTGAGGCAGATCAGCGCCCAGGATCTGCCGGGCGACTTGTCGCCAAGCACCAAGAGCAATCGTCTGCGCGATCTGGAGAGCAAAGGGCTGCTCTACCGGGTCGGCATCGAAAACGTAGACGGCGGCGGCCGCCGCTTCTTGTACGAAGTGGTGCGCTGAACGCCGCCAGGTCAGGTGAACGATCATCTGGCTTTTCTTTTCTGCGGCGAATTTAGTAGACCCCCCAAAAAACGATCAACCCCAACCTCCAAGGAGAATGTGAGATGACGACCAGGACAGCAAGCACAACTGAAAACCGTCAAGAAGAGACAAAGGTTGTCTCTGCTGCGAGCGAGGCCCGGCTGGTTCAAGCGACGACGAACGGCCAGGCACCAGGTCGCAATGGCAACAAGGCGCATGCCGCCGTTGTCGCGGCGCTGATCCAAGCCAACGGACAGCATCCCACCATCGTCATTCCGAGCACCATCATCAAGCGCGACGGTCGCGTCGTGGCGTTCGATATCGGGCGCATCGAAAATGCGCTGGCTCGCTGTTTTCATAGCCTCAACCGCACCCCCGCCGTCAGCGTCGAAGAGTTGGCCCAACAGGTCGTCAACATTCTGGCGGCCAAACACCACACCCCCACGGTGGAAGAGGTGCAAGACATTGTCGAAATGGTCTTGCAGGCGGCCGGGGAGTACGAAGCGGCCAAACACTATATCCTCTACCGCGCCGAACATGCCAAGCTGCGCGTGCAGCGCCCCATTCCAGAGGATGTGCGCCAGGCCTTCATGCAATCGGACGCCTATTTCCCGACGCAACTGCAGAAGTTTCAGTTTTATGACAAGTATTCGCGTTTCAACTACGAGTTGGGACGGCGCGAAACCTGGATCGAGACGGTAGATCGGGCGGTAGCCTACCTGGCCGAGCTGTCACAGCAGCGCCTGCCGGCCGAGACCTACGAACGGCTGCGGCAGGGCATCTTGACGATGCGCGCCATGCCCTCCATGCGCCTGTTGGCCATGGCCGGCCCGGCGGCGCGGCGCAACAACATCGCCATCTACAACTGCTCCTACCAGCCCGTGGAGAGCATTGACTCCTTCGTCGAGGCGCTCATCATCTCCATGAGCGGCTGCGGCGTCGGCTTTTCGGTCGAACGGCGCTATGTCGAAAACTTCCCGCGCATCCGCCGGCAAACGGGCGCGACCGCCCTGCCCTACGTCGTGGAAGATTCGGCCGAAGGCTGGGCCGCCGCTCTGCGCACCGGGCTGGCCACCTGGTTCGAAGGCGGCGACCTGCGTTTCGACCTGTCGCAGTTGCGCCCCGCCGGCGCACCGCTGCGCACCAAGGGCGGCCGTGCCTCCGGGCCGGAACCGCTGCGGCGCATGTTGGAATTTGCCCGCAGCCGCATCCTGGCCCGCCAGGGCAGCTTCCTGCGCCCACTCGACGCCCACGACATCATGTGCGCCGTCGGCGGGGCGGCGGTCAGCGGCGGCATGCGTCGCACCGCCATGATCTCTCTCTTCGACATGGACGACGAGGAGATGCGCCTGTGCAAGAACGGCGACTTCGAACGCAACAACAGCCAGCGTTGGAACGCCAACAATTCGGCGGTCTGGCCTGATCGCAAATTGACGCAGCTCGACATCGCTCGCTTCATGCTGGAAATGATCGAATCGGGGCGCGGCGAGCCGGGCATCTTCAGCCGCCGCGCCGCCAACAGCCTGCGCCCCGAACGACGCCAGGCGGCGGAGTTCGGCGTCAACCCCTGCGGCGAAATCAACCTGCGCCCCTGGGAGTTCTGCAACCTGACCGCCGCCGTGGCGCGCAGCGACGATACGCCGGACACCCTGCGCCAGAAGATCGAAATCGCCACCATCATCGGGACGATCCAGTCCATGGCAACCTACTTCCCCGGTCTGCGTCCCATGTGGCGTCAGAACTGCGACGAAGAACGTTTGCTTGGCGTAGACATCACCGGTCAGCTCGACTGTCCGGTGGTGCAGGATCAGCGCATGATGGCGCAGCTCAGGCATCACGCCACGCAGGTCAACCGGCAAACCGCCGAGATGTTGGGCATCGCTCCATCGGCGGCCATCACCTGCGTCAAGCCGAGCGGCAACACCAGCCAACTCGTCAACTGTTCTTCGGGGCTGCACGCCCGTTGGGCGCCCTACTACGTGCGCAACGTGCGCGTCAGCGCCCACTCTCCCGTCTTCAAGGTACTGCGCGACGCCGGCGCACCCATGGACCCCGAAAACGGCCAGACGCCGCAAGACGCCGACACCTGGGTGGTGCATTTCCCGGTCAAGTCACCCGCCGGCGCCATCACCCGCCAGCATCGCAGCGCCTTGACGCAGTGCGCCTACTGGCTGCAAAACAAACTGTATTATACAGACCACAACCCAAGCGTCACTGTGACGTATCATGACGACGAGGTGATGGAACTGATCAAATGGGTTTGGGAGCATCAAGACGTCATCGGCGGCATGGCCTTCCTGCCCGCCTACGATGCGCAGTACGCCCAAATGCCCTACGAAGAGATCACGGGCGACGAGTACGAGCGCCTGGCCGCGGTCTTCCCCGACATTGACTTCTCCAAGCTCTATCGCTACGAGGAAGAGGATTTGACCACCGCCGCCCAGGAGTTGGCCTGTCTGGCCGGCGCCTGCGAAGTCGCTCTCTGAAGCGCCCCGCGGGACATCAAACGCACAGATGAAGTGGAATCAAATTGCGCAAGCCAAAGCGCAGCTCGCTCGAGAGACCGGCGCCATCGTCAAAGACTGGGGCGGCCGCCTGCGCGTCGCCCTGGTCTTCCCCAACGCGTATTACGTCGGCATGTCCAGCCTGGCGCTGCAGATCGTCTATCGCACCTTCAACGCCCTGCCCGATGTGGTGTGTGAACGCATCTTCTGGGACAAGGGCGGGCGCCAGGCCGGGCGTGACCTGATCTCGCTCGAATCGCAGCGGCCGGCGCAAGATTTCGACGTGCTGGCCTTCACCATTTCGTACGAAATGGACTACTTCAACGTCGTCGAGATGCTGCTGCAGGCCGGACTGCCGCCGCTGGCCGCCGACCGCTGCGCCAACCTAGGGCCAGGTGACCCGGCCTGGCCGCTGGTCATCGCCGGCGGGCCGGGCGTCACCATGAACCCGGAGCCAATGGCGCCCTTCTGCGACGCCATCGTCATCGGCGAAGGCGAGGAGGTCATCCCGCAACTGGCCCAGATCTTGCGCAGCCAGGTGCACGACCATCGGCTCGATCTGCTGGCCGTCCTTGATCGCACGCCAGGCGTCTATGTCCCCCTGCTGGTCTCCGCCGATCAGGCGCCGCAGCGCGCCATTCAGCGCCTGTGGGTGCGCAATCTGCCTGCCTATCGCACCGCTTCCGCCCTCTACACCCCAGACACAGAATTCGCCAATCTACACCTGATGGAAATTGCGCGCGGCTGCGGCCGCGGCTGTCGCTTCTGCCTGGCCGGTTATGTCTACCGCCCGGCGCGCGAACAACCCCTGGCCCGGCTGCTCGACTGGGCAAGGGAGGGCTTGCAGCACGGCGATCGCATCGGCCTGGTCAGCGCGGCGGTGTCCGATCATACCGAAATTGACGAGCTGGCGGCGGCGCTGCGCCGTTTGGGCGCTCGCCTCTCGGTCTCCTCCATGCGCACCGACCCGATCAGCGTGCCGCTGGTGCGCGCCATGTCCGAAAGCGGGACGCAAACCTTGACCATCGCCCCGGAAGCAGGCAGCCAGCGCCTGCGCAACGTCATCAACAAGACACAGCGCGACGACGACCTGATGGCCGCCGTGGAACTGGCCGAGGCGTTCAAGTTCCCGCAGCTCAAGCTCTACTTCATGATCGGCCACCCCACCGAAGCCGACGAGGACATCGAGGCGCTGGTGGAGTTCACGCTGGCGGCGCGCCGGCGCTTCAAGCGGCGGCTGGCGATCAACGCCACGCCCTTCGTGCCCAAGGCGCACACGCCCTTTCAGTGGATGCCGATGGCAGACGAGCCGACGCTCAAGCGCCGCCAGGCGTTCATCGAGCGGCGCTTGCGACCGCATCAGGTGGCGGTGCGCGCCGATAGCCCACAGTGGGCGCGGGTGCAGGCGGTGTTGGCGCGGGGCGACCGGCGCCTGGCGCCCGTGTTCCTGACCATCGCCGCCCAGGGTGAGCTGACGACACGTCAGTTCGATGCGGCCCTGGCCGCCCATCACCTGGACGCCGACCAGTTCATCGGCGGCTTTGCGCTGGACGCCCCTCTGCCCTGGCGCATCGTCGAAAGCGGCGTCAGCGACAACTTCTTCGCCTACGAATGGCGGCTGACGCAGAAAGGCCTGGCGGGTAGCCACTGCCCGCCCGCCTCGGTTGGCTGCCTGACCTGCCAGGCATGCGATCCGGCCTGGGCCTTTCGTTTCAGCCAGGGCAAACCGGCCAAAAGGCCGGTCATCGGCGACGCCGCGGGCGCGCCCATCACCCTGACGGCGTGACGGGCGCGTTCGTCGTAGGCGCTTCAGCGCCTCGTTCGTCGTAGGCGCTTCAGCGCCTCGTTCGTAGTAGGCGCTTTAGCGCCTCGTTCGTAGTA
>CAZOLV010000072.1:0-26931 GCA_964580725.1 uncultured Anaerolineae bacterium
CAATGAAGTTCAACGGCGTGTAGTCGTTGGCCGTCACCGCCTTGACCTTGCGCCCTTTGAGATCGGGCAGGCTGTTGTAGAGGGTGGCGCCATCAAGCGGCGCGACGGTTGGGCTGTCCGTGGCCGCGGGCGGTGCGGCCGTGGGGGCCTCGGCGACAGGGGTGTTCGTGGCGGCGGGCGCTGTGGTGGGTGTGGCCGGGTTGCAGGCGGCCAGCAGCAGTCCCACGATCAGCAGCAGACTGAAGAAAGAGATGCGATGGCTCATGGTAATGGTAGTCTCCTCCATGTTCGATTCGACGACGCCGTGCGCTCCTGCCCGACGCCGGGCGACTCGGGCGCACTGTCATGCAGAAGTATACCACAAGTGAGTCTATTCAGCCGGACCGGGGAGTTCGTTCAAAACGGCTGCCACGCTCTCGGTCTTGATTGCGGCCTGATGCAGGTGGATCAACTGTCCGTGCCATTTCAACACCTCTTCGTTCAGCAGTCGCACCGACTGCACCGGCCGATCCAACAGCCATTCGGCGAAAGTCTGCTTGAAGGCGACGATCAAGTTCTTCAGTGGGCTGTCAATGCGGGCCATGCAAGCCTCCTTGTGATCGTTGCAGTGACGGTCGTGTGCAACGTTTGTGCTGCTTTGGTGGTGTTTTGGGATTTCCGGCCTCCTTGTGATCGTTGCAGTGACGGTCGTGTGCACCGGGCGGCGACGGCGTGTGACGCTCCGCCGAACGGCGTCGTCTACATGCCAACTGCATGAGGCGGTTGACAACGACCTTGCGACGAAACAAATGTTGCTCGAACTGGCGGTTCGTGTCAAGCGCCTCGCAACGGCCCGGCTGCTCGTTGGTGGAACAGATACAGTGGGCATTCTGGATTCTTGGGGAGCCTCACGATGCTCGATCTCACGACTTTGCGCAATCCGGCTCTATATCATGGTCAGGGCAAGAAACCACCCTTCTTCGAAGGCTGGTACTTCAAGCTGGTCAACGCTGCTGAGACGCGGCCCGTTGCTATCATTCCCGGTATTTTCATCGCCAGCGAGCCAGGCGCCTCTCACGCCTTCATACAGACTCTGGACGGCCACAGCGGGCGGTCGTCCTATCACCGTTACCCGGCGGCGGAATTTCAGGCCGCCAGGGGTCGCTTCGATATTCGCATCGGCCCCAACCGCTTTCACGCCGGCGGCGTCCTGCTCGACATTGCGCGCCCGGAGGGTCAGATGCGCGGCGAACTGCGCTTCGACCGGCTGACCCCCTGGCCGGTCACCTGGGCCTCGCCGGGCATCATGGGGTGGTACGCCTATGTGCCCTTCATGGAGTGCTACCACGGCGTCCTGAGTTTCGATCACGGCATCAGCGGCCAGTTGACGATGGATGGCGCGCCGCTCGCCTTTGACGGCGGCCGCGGCTACCTCGAAAAGGACTGGGGCCAGGCCTTTCCCCGCGCCTGGATCTGGATGCAGAGCAATCACTTTGGCGCCGGCGCTGTGGGCGCCTCGCTGACCGCTTCCGTGGCGATCATCCCCTGGCTGCGTGGCGCTTTTCCCGGTTTCATCGTCGGCCTGCGCCACAACGGCCATCTCTATCGCTTCAGCACCTACTCCGGCGCATTGACCGAGCGGCTCGACCTGGCCGATACGCATGTCGCCTGGCGTTTGCGGGGACGTACCGGGCCGGACAAGGCCCATTACCGGTTGGTTGTGGACGCCTGGCGGGCGGAGGGCGGTTTGCTCCATTCGCCGGAACGGGTGGCGATGCAGCAGCGGGTGTTGGAGAGCCTGACCGCCCGGCTCGATGTGCGTCTGCTGCGGCTCGACGGCGGGCGTGAAGTGACGATCTTCGAGGGAGTTGGGCGTCACGCCGGGCTGGAGATCGTTGGTCCGATTGTCGAGATTCGACGCCTGGCCCGGCTGGAAGGCAGGTGACCAATGCAAAGTGAGGAGTATGCCGCGGGGCGCATTGCGCTGATTAGTTCCGGCGAGACGGCGCTGGCCGGCGGGCGGGTGTTCGAGAGCCTGGCCCGGACGTTGCCCGCGCCGCTGCACATCGCCGTGTTGGAGACGCCCGCCGGCTTCGAGTTGAATTCGGCGCGGGTGGCGGGGCGCGTGGCCGATTTCCTGGCGGTGCGCTTGCAAAACTACCAGCCGCAGATCAAGACCATTCCGGCGCGGGCGCGCGGCGGGCCGTTCAGTCCGGACGATCCGACTGTGACTGCTTCCCTGCTCGACGCCGATTTGATCTTCCTGGGGCCGGGCAGCCCTACCTACGCGGTGCGCCAGTTGCGCAACAGCCTTGTCTGGCGTCGGTTGCGCGCCCTTCAGCGCACCGGGGCCGCCCTGGCGCTGGCCAGCGCCGCCGTGATCGCCATTGGCGCCTGGGCGCTGCCGGTCTATGAAATCTACAAGGCCGGGCACGATCTGCACTGGCAGCCTGGTCTCGATTTCTTCGGCCTGTACGGACTCGAACTGGTCTTCGTGCCGCACTGGAACAACAGCGAGGGGGGCGCCGAACTCGACACCGGCCGTTGTTTCATGGGACGTTCCCGTTTCGAGACCCTGCGAGCCATGCTGCCTGCCAGCGCCACGATCATCGGGTTGGACGAACATACCGCGTTGCTGATCGAACTGCAGGACGGCGTCGCCCAGGTGATGGGCGCGGGCGTCGTGACGGTGCTGCGCGGCGGCGATGAACGTGTCTATTCCGCCGGCGATCGCTTTGCACTGACTGAGCTTGGCCCCTTCGCCTGGCCGATTGACCGGGACGACCTGCCCGACGAGATTTGGGCCGAGGCGCTGGCCAGGCGCACGGCAGGGCAGCGTGAGCCGGTGGCGCCCGCGGCGCTGCTCGATCTGTTGAACAGGCGCCAGACGGCGCGCGATCGGCAAGATTGGGCCGCCGCCGACGCCCTGCGATCCCAGATCGAGGCGCTTGGCTGGCAGGTGCAAGATACAGCCGCTGGGCCGCGCTACGAACCCTTGTGAACT
This sequence comes from uncultured Anaerolineae bacterium, assembly GCA_964580725.1. Taxonomy (GTDB): domain Bacteria; phylum Chloroflexota; class Anaerolineae; order SSC4; family Amarolineaceae; genus Amarolinea. Next base: position 2,984 of record CAZOLV010000072.1, read on the forward strand.
GTGCGGCCCGCTGCTGATCATCCAGGAGTCCCAAACCCCAAAGGTTGCTGAAACCTCTGGGGTTTGGGGCTTTCGCCTCAAGTGATCGAGCAGATACATACGGTGCAACTGACGCGCCGGTTGGAGCGTCTTTACCAACGATCTGTGCCAGAAGGAGACAACGCATGACAAGCTACTGCCAGTATGCGCCCGGCGACCCACTGCATGCGGCATACCACGATCAGGAGTATGGCTTTCCCCTGGGTGACGATACGGCGCTGTTCGAACGACTGATGTTGGAGATCAACCAGGCCGGTTTGTCCTGGACGACGATCTTGAAGAAGCGCGCCAGCCTGCGCCTGGCCTACCGTCATTTCGACATCGCGGCGGTGGCGGCGTTCGACGACGATGACCGGGCGCGGCTGCTGGCCGATGTGGGGGTGATCCGCAATCGGCTGAAGGTCAACGCGGCGATCGAGAACGCCCGCCGGCTCGCCGCGCTGCGGGCGTCGTTCGGCTCGTTCGACGGCTGGCTGCGTGCGCATCATCCGCAGCCGCTGGAGGCGTGGACCAAGCTGTTTCAACGCACATTTGTCTTTACCGGCGGCGAGATCGTGCGTGAGTTTCTGGTCAGCACTGGCTATTTGCCTGGGGCGCATGACCCGGACTGTCCGGCGTATGCGCACACGCTGGCGGCCAATCCGCCCTGGCTGGCGCCGGCCGCGGGGTGATCTGCCTGGCGGCCAAAGGCCCTGGGCAAGGAACGACAGGACAACGAAGTAAGTAATGAAGAGGGAGGAATCGAGCTATGTCCGACACTGCGCTACACGCCGTCACTGGCGCTTTTGGTTATTCCGGGAAGTACATTGCGCAGCGGCTGCTGGCGGCAGGGCGCCGCGTGATCACGCTGACGAACTCGACCGACCGCGCCAACGAGTTTGGCGGCCGGCTGCCGATCTACCCGTTTCACTTCGAGCGGCCGGACGAACTGGCGGCCAGCCTGACGGGCGTCGAGGTGTTGTACAACACCTACTGGGTGCGCTTCAACCATCCGCTCTTCCGTCATGCCGATGCGGTGCGCAACACGCTGACTCTCTTCGAGGCGGCCAGACGTGCGGGCGTGCAGCGCATCGTGCACATCAGCATCACCAACCCGTCGGCGGATTCGCCCCTGGAATACTTCAGCGGCAAGGCGCGCCTGGAGCAGGCGCTGATCCAGTCGGCCCTTTCCTACGCGATCCTGCGGCCGACGGTGCTCTTTGGCAAGGAGGATATCCTGATCAACAACATCGCCTGGATGCTGCGCCATCTGCCGGTGTTTGGGGTGTTTGGGGATGGCAGCTACCGTTTGCAGCCGATCTACGTGGACGATCTGGCGGCGCTGGCCGTGCAGCAGGGGGACGCAAGGGAGAACGCGATCATCAACGCCATCGGGCCGGAAACGTTCACTTACCGTGAGCTGGCCATCACGATCGGCCGGCTGATCGGGGCGCGGCGGCCGGTGATTGGCGTCCCGCCGGCGGTGGGCTATGCGGTCGGCCGGCTGGTGGGGACGCTGATGGGCGATGTGACGATTACGCGTGAGGAGATTGCCGGGTTGATGGCGGGCCTGTTGTACGTGGATGCGCCGCCGTCCGGGACGACAAAGCTGACCGGCTGGATCACGGCGCACGCCGATACCCTGGGCCGGCGTTACACCAGCGAGCTGGCGCGCCGGGTGGATCGCGTGGGGGCGTATCGCAGCAATTGAGGCGATTGTTCTGATCGCATTGCGCGGCGCACTGTCATCGCTTAATCAGCCGCGCCGGCGAGACTGTCGCCTATGTGGTCTTCTGGTATCTAGAGGTTCGAGAGGGGGCGCACATGGAACGGGAAGAGCGCATCGCAGCCGTTGGTTTGGGCATCGTCCTGCTGTTTGGACTCGCCGCATTCGGCCCCAGAGAGCGCGCAGCGAGCAGCGATCACATCACGCAGTTCGGCATCACCTGGACCTTCGACCATGAGTACGAGTACGGCCAGTTCGCCAACGGCGACTACTGGGTGGTGGGGCCGGCGACGATCATCGGCATCACGCCCTCGTCGGTCGTGTCGGGAACCCGCATCATGAATGGTTCCATGCTCAACCCGTCACCGCGCAACGGCCAGACGCAAGGGTACGACAGCGCGATGTACGACGTCTTTGGGCCGCACTTCGACCCCGCCCTCGATGCGGCTCGGCCAAACCAGCAAGACCTGTCGCCGCTCAATCCGCTGATGGCTCCGGCCCATTCGTCGCTTGTCTCCACCATCAGCCAGCCGCAAGCGGGCGCCCTGCCGCAACTGCAGACGGCGGCGATCTTGACGATCGTCGAGGCGCCACCGCCGGCTGGCAGCTTCCGGCCGCCCTACAGCGGAAGCGACAAGACGATTCGGTTCAACAAGAGCCAGCTCGACCACTCGCGCCTGCGTGCGCTGACCCCGCCGGCGGGCGCACCGGCGCTGGCTGCCGTCGAACGCGCTTTCCAGCGTCCCTGGCTCGATCATGTCCCCAACTGGCCGGCCCGCTTCTTGCACCCTGCGGAGAATATGCCCGACTATGGCCGCGAGATGGCGACGCAGGTGGGGATCGGAGCGCTGATGCTGCATCTGAACTTCAGCGCCGCGCAAAAGGAAACCCTGCTCGTGCGCTACGTGCAGTTGGGGATTGACCTGTATGGAGTCACGCAGGATGGGGGGCAGGCCAATTGGCCGCCCGGCGGGGGACATGCCAGCGGCCGCAAATGGCCCATCATCTTTGCCGGCCTGATGTTGGACGACGCGGCCATGCGATCAATCGGGCCGGGGGATGGCTCGGGCAGTGTTTTGTTTGGCGAGGATGGCCAAACCTTCTACGTCACGCAGGCCGACATCGAACGCGTGCATACGCCGGACACGCGTAGCTGCTATGCCGAGGAATACACGCCGGCCGATCTGGAGCTGGCGGAGTGGGGGATCAACCATGCGGAAGAGCCGGCCGAGGACAATCGGGCCTGGTGTGCGATCTACCGCCAGTGCTGCACGGCGACCGCCTGGGCGGGATTCGTGTTGGCGGCCCGGATGATGGACGCCAGGTCGCTGTGGGCGCACGATGCGCTGTTCGACTATCAGGATCGCTACATGGCGACCGAGCCGCACGCGTCCGGCTTTCGCAGTTGGGATGCCTTCACCGAAGCGATGTGGGATACCTATCGCCATCAATTCGACGCGCCCCACCGCCTCTATTTACCGTTGGTGGCAGACCAGAGGCCTGTCAGCGCATCAGCATTGTACGCCCCTGGCAGCGACTTGCCTGGCGGCGCCGGTCATTTGCTGAGATGACATGTGTCACAGCGCCTTGCCAGGCACCGCCGGCAAGCGAGCATCGCGCCTGGTATGCGCAGGCAGGGGGGTCAGCGAATCGGCAATCAGTTGTTGTATGATTTCTAACATCGTCCTTCACCCGATGATGTTTTGCGCCAAATTTATCATTGTGTCAAGGATCAATTTGTGAATCATGTCCTCGACGCGCAGGGGGCGCTGCGACCATCCCGCTGACGCCGATCACCAATCCAGTCGCCGCTCGCTTCTGCTCGGTGTTGGCATCGAACCTGAGTAACACCCCGCCCGCGGTATCCGTCTTTTCTTTCAGCGACGCTCTTGTGTTCCACGCCGCTCCGCAACCCGACTAGACTCTTTCCGGTGAGGTACGCGTATGAACACTGATCTGGCCCCTTGTTCCCGGTTCACCCGTTGGTTCATCTTGACGGCGGCCCTGCTGACCCTGACCGCCGCGGCGCCGCTGACCCGACCCGCCCTGGGTGTGACCTACTTCGTGCGCCCAGACGGCGGCTCGGCCACGCGCTGCACCGGGCTGGTCAACGCACCCGATCCCGGCAGCGGCGCCAACCAGCCCTGCGCCTGGGATCATCCCTTTCGCGCCCTGCCGCCCCTGGAGACGCCCCGCATCGCCGGCGGCGATACGCTGTTGATCGGCGCCGGCAGCTACCGCATGGGCTATGGCGCGCCCGGCGCCGACACCTGCGACCCCTACGGCGCCTTTGGTTGCCTCATGGCGCCCATTCCGGGCGGCCCCGATCCGGCGCATCCCACCCGCATCCTGGGCGACAGCCAGCAGCCGCCCGAACTGTGGGGCGCCGAACGACCCTGGTTCATCGTCAACCTGACCGACGCCAGCAACGTCGAGATCGGCTTCCTGGAGATCACCGATCATGCCGGCTGCGTCGAGTTCCACACGGGTGGCCTGGCCTGCACACGCGACGATCCGCCCTACGGCGATTGGGCAGGTTACGGCCTGCACGCCGAAGATTCCGCCAACGCCTATCTGCACGATTTGGACATCCACGGCCTGGCCGCGGGGGGTGTGCACGCCGGCCGGCTGACCGACTGGACGGTGGAGCGGGTGCGCATCGCAGGTAACGGCTCGGTCGGTTGGGACGGCGACCTGTGGGACGATCTGGGCGACTCGAATGCTGGCGCGCTGATCTTTCGCCATTTGACGGTGGAGTGGAACGGCTGCGGCGAAACCTGGCCCGACGGCCAACCCACCGGTTGTTGGGGCCAGTCGGCCGGCGGCTACGGCGACGGCGTGGCGACCGGCGAAAGCGGCGGTCAGTGGGTCATCGAGGATTCGCTCATCCGCTACAACACCTCCGACGGGCTGGACTTTCTCTACATCCGCGCACCCGGTTCCAGCATCACGATTCGGCGCACCAAAGTCGAAGGCAACGCTGGCAACCAGGTCAAGAACTACCGCGCCCCCTTCGTCCTTGAAAACTCGATCATCGTCGGCAACTGCGGCTTTTTCGACGGCCAACCATTCACCTACAACGTGGATCATTGCCGCGCCCTGGGCGATGCGCTGGCGCTTGGTCTGACCGCCGGCAACCAGGCGCAGATCGTCAACAACACCTTCAGCAGCGAAGGCGATTGCCTGGCGACCGCCGAATGTTACGGCGGCTGCAACGGCGGCGAGCGCGCCCTGTTTCGCAACAACATCTTCCAGGGCCAGACCGACTTCCTGCAGCCGTTCGAGCGCACCTGTCTGATCTACCAGGAGACCTTCCCGGCCAACCCGTTCGACATGGACTACTCGCTGATCAACGGCGTCAAGGATGACCTGTGTCCCGGTGCACACGACCTTTGCGGCGCCGGCCCAGGGCTGGTCAGCACAACCGTGGACGGCTTCGACGCCCACCTGCTGGCCAACAGCCCGGCCATTGGCGCCGCGCTGGCCAGCGCCGCACCGGCGGTTGACTTCGACGGCCGCGCCCGCGACGCACAACCCGACATCGGCGCCTATGAGTATGGCGCCGCCGCAGTCACCGTCACTCCGACAGTCACCCCTGGCGCGGGCGTCACTCCGACGGCGACGCCCACACCCTCTGCCGATCAGTGCGTGCGCGACGCCAACGGCAACGGTCAGGGCGACATCGTTGATATCATGACGACCGCCGCCAATGAGCAGTGCCTGGCCTACCTGCCGCTCGTCGTCGGCTATTGGCAGCAGCCCTGGCCCACCGCGACCCCTACCGCAACCTCACCGCCGCCGCGCAGCGCCATCGGCAGCCGTTCCAACGCCGCGAGCAACGGCAATGCACGCCCAGGCGCGCCGCCGGGCTGAGGCGACCCCTCTGCTGCCGGCGGGTTAGGGGCGCCGGGCACATGGGGCGCGGCTTCTGGACAGCGACGCACATTTGGATAGAATGACAGCATGTTGCAGATTCACCTCTTTGGAGCGTTGCGCGTGCTCATGGATGGCGCGCCGCACACGGCCCGCACGTTGCCCAGAACCTGGCCACTGCTGGCCTATCTCCTGTTGCACCGCCAGCAGCAGGTCAAGCGGCAGCGCCTGGCCTTCACCTTCTGGCCCGATGAGGACGAGGAGATGGCCAAGGCCAACCTGCGCCGGCATCTGTACGATCTGCGCCGCGCCCTGCCCCCATCTCCGCCGGATGCGCCCTGGCTGCTGATCGAGCGCGATGCGGTGCAGTGGAATCTACAGGCCCCATTTTGGCTGGATGTCGCCGAGTTCGAACGGCTGGCGGGCGACCCAACAGGCCTGGAGGTCGCTGCCCAGATTCAGACCGATGACCTGCTGCCGGAGGTGTACGAGGACTGGGTCTTTTTCGAGCGGGAGCGGCTGTGCAACCTCTTGTTCGACTGTCTGGAGCGTGCGATTGCGCAGCGCGAGGCGGCGCAAGACTACGATCGCGCCATCGAGCTGGCGGAACAGATCCTGCGACGCGATCCGCTGCGCGAGGAGACGTCGCGCCTGCTGATGGCGCTGCATTTTCGCAATGGCAGCCGCCAGGAGGCGCTGTACGAGTACCGGCGTCTCGAACAGGCTCTGCGTGTCGAACTGGACGTGCCGCCGATGCCGGAAACGACCGCCGTCTACGCTGCGATCGTGCGCGGCGACCTGCCCGTCCCGACGACGCGGCCGCTGCGCCACGAACCGCCGCCGCCGCCGAGCAATCTACCCGCCCAGACGACCTCTTTCGTGGGGCGTGACGAAGAACTGGCCGTCCTGCGTGACCTGCTGTGCGGGGCGAGTGCATGGGCGACGCGCGGCGCAGACGAGATGGTGGATCGGCCCGCTGAACGACGACGGCTGCTCACGATCACCGGGGCGGGTGGCAGCGGCAAAACGCGGCTGAGCCTGGAGCTGGCGGCCAGCATCTTGCGGGAAGCGCCCGGCTGTATTCCAGACGGCGCCTGGTTCGTACCCTTTTCGCTCATCGGTGACGCCGGCCTGGCGGCGCCCGCCATCGGGGCGGCGCTTGGCGTGCGCGAGAGTGGGCGCGCCAGTTTGTGGAGCGACATCAAGCGCCATCTGCGTGACAAGCGGTTGTTGCTGCTGCTCGACAACTTCGAGCACATCATGCCGGCGGCCGGCCTGGTGGCCGAACTGCTGACGACGGCGCCAGGACTGAGCATTCTCGTCACCAGCCGGGCGCCCTTGCGCTTGTACGGCGAACAGGAGTATCCGCTGGCTCCGCTGGCAGTGCAGTCTGACGGACGCTCGGCGGCGATGGCGCTGTTCGTTGACCGCGCCCGCGCCGCCAACCCCGCTTTTGCCCTGACGCCGGACAACGCCGGGGCGGTGGCCGAAATCTGCGCCCGGTTGGACGGCCTGCCGCTGGCCATCGAACTGGCGGCGGCGCGCGCACGCCTCTTTGCGCCGGCGGCCATGCTCGGCCGTTTGGAAAGCGGTCTGCCGTTCCTGGCGGCGCAGACGCGTGAGCGGCCGGCGCGCCAGACGACGCTGCGGGCCGCCATTGACTGGAGCTATCACCTGCTCTCGGCGGCGGAACGCCGGCGCTTCGTACAGCTAGGGGTGTTCGTGGGCGGGTTCACGGCGGCGGAGGCGGCGGAGATGATCGGCGTGGCCGACGCCGATGAGATGCTGGAGGAGTTGAGCGCCCTGGCGGCGCAGTCCATGCTGCGCATCTCACCCGCGTCCGCACGAGGGGCCGAACCGCGCTTCTGGATGATGACGCTGCTGCGGGAGTATGCCAGGGAACGGCTGGCGGCGCAGGGCGAGCTGGAGGAGATGCAGCGGCGGCACGCCGCCTATTTTGCGACGCTGGCGCAGCACGGCGCAGAGGGTTTGCGCGGAAACGATCAACTGGTGTGGTTCAGACGGCTCGATGCGCAGCAGGACAATCTGCGCGCCGCCTTGACCTGGAGCTGCGGGCGACCGGCGCCCGATGCGCATCTGGGGCTGGCGCTGGCAGCGGCGCTGCGTTGGTTTTGGAATCTCAACGATCAGCGCAGCGAAGGCGTCGCCTGGCTGAAGCGCGCGCTGGCGGCCGCACCGGAGGCCGAAAATCGCCCGCTGGCCCAGGCTTGCACGGCGCTGGCGATGCTGCTCTCTGTCATAGGGCGGATCGAAGATGCGGTTCTGCTGCTGCAGCGCAGCCTCGACCTGCTGGCGAGCGAGACGGATGGATGCGAGCGGGGTGAGGCGCTGCTATTCCTGGCCCGCGCTGAATTTCGACAGAAGCGGTACGACGCCGCCCAGCAGCTCAGTGGGCAGGCGGCAGACATTTTTGGCAGGCTTGGAGATCGTTTTGGCGAGGCGTTGGCGCTGCGCACCACCGGTGATGTGCTGCGACTGACGGGGTGCTACGAAGATGCGGAGCGTTACTATGGTCAGGCGCTGGCGGCGGCCCGTCCGCTAGGCGCCGGTTGGGCGCTTGGCACGACGCTCAACTCATTGGGCGAGTTGATGCGGCTGATCGGCCGGCACGAGCGGGCGGCGGAGATCTACGCCGAGGAGATCGGTCTGTGGCGCGCCGGCGGCAGTCGTTCGGAACTGGCGACGGCGCTGCACAATCAGGGTCACGCGATGCTGCGCCTGGGCCAGCCGGAACGGGCGCAGCGGTGCTTGCGCGAAGGACTGGCTCTGCACCAGACGACGGACTATCGCCGCGGCGTCTGCCTGTGTCTGGCCGGTTTGGCCGGGGTTGCGGCGCAGTGCGGCAGCGCACAGCGAGCGGCCCAACTACTGGCGGCGGTCAGCGTTCATCTGACGCCCATGGGCGCCCATCTGATGGGGCCGGCCGATCAGGCCGAATACGACTGGCACTTGCAAACCGTGCGTGCGGCGCTGGAGTCGGAGGCCTTCAACCGGGCCTGGGAAACGGGGCGCAGCCTGACCTTCGAGCAGGCGCTGGATCTGGGCCTGGCCTGAGTCTACGCCGTGACTGGCTGAGCGTCCACGGCAGGTCATCACAACGGCGGTTTGCTGAACCCCGGTAACACCCCGCCCGCTCCTTCCGTCTTTTCTTGCAGCGGCGCGCCTGCCTTTCACGCCGCTCCGCAACCCGACTAGACTCTTTCCGGTGAGGTGCGCGTATGAACACTGATTTGCCCCTTCGTTTCCTGTTCGTCCGTTGGTTCATCTTGACGGCGGCCCTGCTGACCCTGACCGCCGCGGCGCCGCTGGCCCGACCCGCCCTGGGCGTGACCTACAACCTGGCCAACAGCCCGGCCATTGGCGCCGCGTTGGCCAGCGCCGCACCGGCGGTTGACTTCGACGGTCGCGCCCGCGACGCACAACCCGATATCGGCGCCCATGAGTATGGCGTTCCCGCCGCCAGCGCCACGCCGACGCGCACGCCCACAGCGACGGCCGGCGACGGCCGGCTGCACTTGCCGCTCATCCTGCGCCCTGCCGGCGGCGCGCCCACCGTGACCGCCACGGCCACCCGCACACCGTCGCCGACCGTCACGCCGACGCGCACAGCGACCGCGACGCGCACGCCGTCGGTCACGCGCACGCCGACTCCCTCCGCTACTTCGTTTTCCCCCGGCGCGGCGACGCTGGCGACCCTGGGCGACAGCCTGACCGAGGGGGACGGCGACGACGATGGGCGCGGCGGCTTTCCGGGCCGGCTGCTTCCGCTCCTGCAGGCTCGTCGTCCCGGTTCCAGCGTGACCAATCTCGGCCGCTCAGGCTGGGACTCGGACATGCTGGTCAACGGCTACGAAGGCCAGCCCAGCCAACTCGGCCCCGCGGTGACGCTGCTCAGCCAGGCCGCGGCCAATGGCCGCGCGGCATTAGCGACGGTCTTGATCGGCAGCAACGATCTGTGGTATCTCTACATCGACGACGGGGAGACTTCGGTCGAGGAGGAGCAGCAGAGCTTGCAGCGTTTCACCGCCAACATCGGAACCATCCTCGCCCAGCTGCACGCGGCGGGCGCGGCGGTGTTCATCGGCCTGCTGGACGATCAATCGCTGCGGCCAGTGGCCGCCGATCCAGCCATGCGGGCGGCCGCGTTTCCGGGCCTCACCGCAGCGGAGGTGCTGCGCATGTCGCAGCAGGTGACGCGCTACAACACCGCCATCGCCAACCAGGCGGCTCAGCACGGGGCCATCACGGTGGACTTCTATCACACGACGATCTTTACCGACCCGGCCACGCTGAGCGACGACGGCAACCATCCCAACGCGGCCGGCTACGATGCCATCGCCCAAATCTGGTTCAATGCCATAAGCCCATTGTTGCCGTAGCGATCCAGACTCATCGGTCACATTTGGCATTCTTGAGTGAAAATTGGCCCTGTTGGCGTTCTTTGGTGTACAATGGCGTATCATTTCAATAATTCGGGGCAAAGACCTGTCAGGTTTTCCAAAACCTGACAGGTTTCCCCTACTTATTGAGATGATACACAATGGCTGCCCACAGCAGGCCTGTTCATATCGCGCCGCCATCGGCTGGCGCAGCGGGCCGCATCGCAGCAAAGGACAGAAACCGTGACGTCCGTCAATCAGGAAACGCAAATATTCTTGGGTCGCCAGGCTCGTTGGCGGGCGGCGCGCATCGGGTTGGACGATGTGCAGCCGCTGTGGGGCGGGCGGCGGGTGAGCGTCGGCGGGACAGGCTCTTGCAGCGTGCAAATTGTCGCACCGGGGGGCGAAGAGACGCAGCGGACGTTCGTCCTGCTGCCGGAGGAGACGCGGGAGCTGTTCGACCTGTGTATCAAGGGCGACATCCTGGAGACGCCGCCCTCAGCGCGGCCTGGCCTGCCCGACGAAGCTCGCCCGACCATCACGCTGGTCAACGCCGCCGGCCAGCGCCGGCAGGTTGCCGTCTGGGCCGGGGAGATGAAGGCCGGCTTCCGCATGGTCTATGCCGCGCTCGGCGCGCTGGCCGAACCGCCGCCGGCCGCATTGGCCGCCCGCCGCCGCCTGGCGGCGCTGAACGCACAGCTCGAAGAAAAGCACCATGCCCTGGATCGTTTCGGCCATCAGCCGCATGTCGTCGCGTTCATCGAGCGGGAGATCGCCCAGATCGAAGCGCAGATCGCCGCGCAGCAACGGGAACCGCCTTGAGCTTACCTCGTCGCAACTCCATGCCCAACACCGACAGCGCAGCCCTGCGCATCCAACTCTTTGGCGTCTGTCGCGTCGAACGCGACGGCCAGCCGGTCACGTTTGCCCGTCGCAAGGCCGAGGCGCTACTGGCCTATCTGGCCCTGCATCCCGGCGCACAGCCGCGCGCCCAGATCGCTGCACTCTTCTGGGGAGATAGCCCCGGCGACGACGCACGGCTCTCGTTGCGCGTCGCGTTGGCCGACCTGCGCAAGACGTTGGGCGATGACGCGCTGGTTGGCGGCAGCGACGCGCTGGCGCTGAACCCGGCGGCCGTCGCCGACATCGACGCCCAGCGCTTCTCCCACCTGTTGGGCAAGCCCCACGCCGCATCCACCGCCGACCTGCTGGCCGGCCTGGCCCTCTACCACGGCGACCTGTTGGAATCGCTCTACGACGAGTGGGCGCTGCCCCTGCGCCAGCGTTTTCGGGCGCTCTGGCTGGCGGCGCTGCTCCTGCTCATCGAACGCTACCGGGCTGCGGGCGACTACGCCAACGCCACCCAGCAGGCCCGCTGCCTGTTGCAGCGCGAGCCGGCCCACGAGACCGCCCACCGGCACCTGATCTTCTGTCTGGCCGCGGGCGGTGAGCGGGAGGCCGCCCTGGCCCAGGTGGAGGCGTGCCGCGCGGCGCTGCGCCAACACCTGGACGCCGATCTCTCGGCCGAGACCCTGGCCCTGGCCGAAAGCATCCGCAAACAGGGGGCGGAGGGCGCCGGCCGGCTGACCAACCTGCCCCGCCCGCTCACCAGCTTCATCGGCCGCGAGGCGGAGTTGGAGCAGATCGAGACGCTGCTGGCCCAAACCCGCCTGCTGACCTTGACGGGGTCGGGCGGCAGCGGCAAGACCCGCCTGGCCATCCAGGCCGCCGACGAGGCCAGCCACGACTATGCGGCCGGCGTCTGGTGGGTGGATTTCGCTTTCCTGGCTGAGCGGGAGCTGGTGGCCGGAGCCATTGCTCGCACCCTGGGCGTGGCGGAACGGGGAGGCGAAAGCCTGCTGGCTTCGACGGCCAGCCGCATCGGCGGGCAGCGCCTGCTGCTGGCGCTGGACACCTGCGAGCATCTGCTGGCCGCCTGCGCCCAGGCTGCGGAGTACCTGCTGGGCCACTGTCCGGGGCTGGCGGTGCTTGCCGTCAGCCGGGAGCCGCTCGATCTGCCCGGCGAGGTGGTCTGGGAGACGCCCCCCTTCCCCACGCCGCCGGACGGCAGCGACCTGCGGGCGCTGCGCCAGAACGATGCAGTGCGCCTCTTCGTGGAGCGGGCGCGGGCGGCCAACGCTGGTTTCCAGCTCCATGCGGGAAACGCCGCGGCCGTGGCCGGCATCTGCCGCCGGTTGCAGGGCATCCCCCTGGCCATCGAGCTGGCCGCGGCGCAGATGGATCGCCGTTCGCCGGCCGAGATCGAGCTGGGGCTGAGTCAGGCCGGCGGCGACACCCTGCGCGCCGCCATCCAGTGGAGCTACGACCTGCTGTCGCCCGTCCAGCAGATCCTTTTCCGCCGGCTGGCGGTCTTCGACGGCGGTTGGGACCTGGCCGCGGCCAGCATCGTCGCCGCAGGCTATGCCGAGCCGCAGGCGCCCCTGGCCGCGGCCGCCGGCTCGCACGGGGTCAGCCCGCTGCCCGTCAGCGGGGAGGCGGTGACGCGGCAGGTGTTGGAGAATCTGGCGCGCAAGGGGCTGGTGCTGTCTCGCCGCGGGGAGGACGGCCCGCGCTACAGCCTGCTCGACACCCTGTCCGAGTTTGCGCGGGAGAAGTGCCGCCAGGCGGGTGAATGGGATCATCTGGCCGCGGCCCACGCCGGGTTCTATTTCGACCTGCTCGACAGCCAGTGGCCGGCCGCGTATTCGCCGCGGGAGCCGGCCATCCTCGATCAGATCGAGCGGGAGACGGCCAACCTGCGCCGGGCCTGGCGCTGGCAGATCGAGGCCGCCGAGTGGCAGGCCCCGCCCCAGGCCATCAGCTACCAGTCGCGCTTCTGGCTGGTGCGCGGGCATTACGCCGAGAGCCGCCTGCTGCTGCATGCGCTGCTGGCCCACCCCGCCCTGGCCGGCCGCCATCCGGCCCGCGCCGAGCTGCTCAATTCGCTGGGCCTGACCGAATGGCAGAGCGGCGAGGCCGAGGCGGCGAAGACGTGCTTCGAGCAGGCGCTGGCCGATTACACCGCCCTGGGCCTGCGCCGCAGCGCGGCCATGACCAGCATCAACCTGGGCGGGCTTTACGTGGACGCGGAAGACGCGGCCAACGCCGAACGCTGCCTGGAGCAAGGGCTGGCCTGGGCCAGGGAAAGCAGCCACGAGCGGGCGCTGGCCATCGGCCTGAACAACCTGGGCACGTCGATGACCGACCAGGGAGACTACGGCCGGGCCAGGGCCTTGCTGGAGGAGTGCCTGGCCCTGCGCCGCAGCCTGGGCGACCTGCGCGGGGTGGGCATCACCCTGAACAACCTGGCCGATGTGGAGGCGCACGAGGCGCGCTTCGACGTGGCCCGACGGCTCTTCATCGAGAGCCTGGAGCTGCGCGCCCGCCTGGGCGACCGCCGCGGCGCGCTGATCCCCGCGCTGAACCTGGCGCGGCTGTTGGGCGAAGGGGATCACTGGCCGGCCGCAGCCGGTCTGCTCGGCTTTGCGGAGGAGACGCTGGCGCAGTTGGGCATCCAACTGGCGGCCGACGCCCGGCGCGGGCAGGAGGAAGCCGCCGCCGCGGCCCAGGCCGCGCTGGGGCCGGCCGCGTTCGAGCGGGCGCGGCAGGCCGGCCGCACGCTCACTTTGCCGACGGTGGGCGCGTGGTTGGCGGCGCAGGTGGGGTAGGTTTCTGGATCGTCGTCGTTGTCAATGCAAAAGGACGACTCCAACAGGCGCTGGTTGCTCTGAGCTTGGGGATGCCACGAGTTTGATTCCTAATTGACAACGCGGCAAGCAGGGGGGCATACTGTGATTGGGCGAGGCGCGCTGGGCTGGTCCCGATGCGCGCAGGTCAACCCGACGATAAACTGACGGCGGTCCATCGTGAAGGCAACGCAATATTTCTTGTTCACACGCCAACGCCCAGACCGGGTCATCATCCGAGACGAGTGGATTGGGTACGTCATTCAACACCCTTTACGCGAAGAACGACAGGCTGATGGACGGATCCGGCGCTGGGCGCGTATCCCTGAAATGAACAACCGTGCCCTGTGGGTCATCTTGCTTGAAGATGGCGAGACCGTGCATAATGCGTTCTTCGACCGTGATTTCAAGGAGTAGGCTATGCGCATCTTGTATTTTGCTGACACCGATACGACGCTAGTCGAATTCAGCGCTGCCCCGCCAGTTGAAACGCGCGAGCTCAACGAAAACATTTACCTCGACCTGGATATTGCCGGGCGAGTGGTCAGCTTGACCATCGAGCACGCCCAGCAAACCATTGGATTAGAGGAGTTTTCCTACCAGCGAGTTCCCGCCCTGGTTTACACTTGACGTTCAACGCTGTGCCGCGGCAGGGCCGTCGTCTGCCCCAGAAGGGTCGGTTTGGTCGGGTCGGTCACATCGAGCACTGCCAGGTGCTGGCCCATGTTGACCAGAGCCAGGGCGCTGCTGATCGCGGCTGTCTCGATCGGGCCGCCCAAGCGCCCGACAAGCTGCGGGGCGCGGCTGAAGCGTTGGGTGATGGCCGGCGCGAACAATGTATGCTCAAGACGTTGCGGCCGATCGTCGGCCCGTGGGGTGAGTGCAAGCTGCGCCGGAATGGACAGCGACGCAACGCGAGGTGCAGGCCGGCTGAGTTGTCCTGGCCGGGCAGCGCTCTCTCCTGCCGGCGGCGCCTGGACGAGCAATAACACCAACAAACAGACGAACCACGGCGCATGTTGCGTTTTCATATCACACCTCCTCAGGCATGAATCGAGTGTACACCCAGGGCAGCGAGTCGTCAAGCAGCAGTTCCAGCCGCGAAAGAATCGCCCGTTCAGGATTGTCGGCCGAGGCGACCAGCAGATAATCAATCGGGTCGCCCTCGCCATCGGCCGTGGGTTGGCTGCGGTGACTGGCGAGCATGTCCGCGGCCAACTGCGCCGTGACGAAGAATCGCACCTTCTTGGCGCAAACGTAGCATGTTACAGGCGCCCCGCCGGCGCTCCCAGGTAGTGGCGCTCTCGCGCGATAGTCTGCAGGCACACGGGACTTGTGGTATAATTTGGGCGATATTGATCATGTCCACATCGAATTCCCACAAGAAACCGTGATGAGGTAGCGCGATGGCTGTGATGACGGCTCTGCCGAGGCGCAGAGTGAAACCGATTACCGGAGAGGAGCTGTTGGCGTTGGGCGACATCGGCCCGAGCGAACTGATTGACGGAAGGATTGTGACCATGACGCCAATCGGATCCTAACATGGGTTGATCGAGTCGAATCTCACGACAGAACTGCGATTTTTCCTGCGGCAACGCCGCCTCGGTTGCGTGACAGGCGGCGAGGTTGGCATCTACACGCGGCGTAATCCGGATCGCGTGCGCGCCGCCGACATCGCCTTCATCTCGACGAGCCGCTTGGCGCAACCGCTCAAGGGCTACCTGACCGTGGCGCCCGACCTGGTGGTGGAGATCATGTCGCCCGATGACCGCTGGCAGGACGTGCGCGAGAAGTTGGCTGAATACTTCGCTATCGGTGTGACATGGGTCTGGGTCGTCGAACCGTCGGCGCGCAAGGTATTGGTCTTTCATTCGCCTACCACCGCCTACCACGATCGAAGAATTCGGCGAAAATGACACGCTGACCGGCGAGGGCGTTTTGGCCGGATTTGCGGTCAAGGTGGCAGATTTGTTCAGCGTCTGAGGTGCGCCTCGAGGCGCCGAACTGGCGGGCGCTGTAGCACGAGAGAGGAACAATCGGGATGATGAATGCGATCCAACGCACTCGATAGACGGAGGCAATCATGCGCAAGCTTCTACCGATCGGTATTCAAACCTTTGGAAAGGTCATCGCAGGCAACTATCTCTATGTGGACAAAACGAGCCAGTTGCATGAGTTGATTTCCAGCCCTTCCGGCGTCTTTTTCTTCTCTCGTCCTCGTCGTTTCGGCAAGAGCCTGCTCGTCTCCACGTTGGAGGAGATCTTCTTGGGCAACCGTGAGCTCTTCCAGGGGCTGTGGCTGTACGACAGCCCCTACACCTGGCCTCAGCATCCTGTGATTCACATAGATTTCAGCCGCCGCCGCGTGAAGAGCGCGGATGAGCTGGAAATCGTGATCGGGGAATATCTGCAGCAAATTGCAGCCCAGTACGCGGTCGAGGCCCCGGGCAGAGACTACCTGGCGCAATTCGAAAATCTCATCCGCGCGTTGGCAAGGCAGAATCGGGTCGCCATCCTCATCGATGAGTACGACAAGCCGGTCCTGGACAACATCGAAAACCTGGCCGAGGTTCGACGCATTCAGAATGCGTTGAAGGGCTTCTACACGGTGATCAAGAGCCTGGATGCCTACACGCGCTTCGTATTTCTCACCGGCATCAGCAAATTCAGCCGGGTGGGCGTTTTCTCGGGCCTGAACAACTTGCAGGATATTAGCATGCACGACCGCTTTTCCACGCTCCTGGGGTTCACCCAGGCGGAAGTCGAGCAGAACTTCGGGGACTACTTGCAGAGCTTTGCCGACAGAGAGGGGTGCGATCTGACCGCGATCCTGGCCGAGATACGGAGCTGGTACAACGGCTTCGCTTTTTCGCGCCGCGGCGAGGCGGTGTACAACCCTTTTTCGCTGCTGCTCCTGCTGGACGGCCAGGATTTCCGCAACTACTGGTTCGAGAGCGGCACACCCACTTTCCTGATTCAATTGATCCAAAATCAACACTACGACATCCGCCAACTGGATGATCTGAACGTTGGCGAATTGGCCTTCAGCAGCTATGACATCGAACGGCTGCAGGTGCTGCCCCTGCTCTACCAAACGGGCTACCTGACCATCAAAGGTTATGATCCGGAACGCCAACTCTACCGGCTCGGCTATCCCAATCGCGAAGTCGAACAGGCTTTCACGCAGGTGCTTTTGGGCGCGTTCAGCGCAGTGGATGAGACGCTGACCGCGGGCTATTTGTGGCGGCTGCTCGATGCGCTGACGGGACAGGACCTGGAACGATTCTTCGCCTTGATGGACGCGTTCTTCGCCGGCATCCCCTACGACATCCAGATTGGACAGGAGCGCTACTACCAGACGATCTTCTATCTGATCTTCCGCCTGATCGGCTTGCAGGCGGCAGCGGAGGTGCGCACGAGCCGCGGGCGCATCGATGCGGTGGTCACGTTGACAGACGCGATCTACATCTTCGAGTTCAAGCTGGATGGAGATGCGCACGAAGCCCTGGCGCAGATTCAGGCGCAGGGCTACGCAGCGCCATACCAACAGTCGGGCAAGACCGTCACGCTGGTGGGAGTCAATTTCGATACGGCCGTTCGGGGTATCGCCGGCTGGCAGACGAAAACGTTCTAAGATGGCCAGGGCGTCAGTTCTGCGAACATCGTGGCTCCAGTTCATGCGGCAGCAGATAGCTGCGGGACTCATCGAAGGAGACACCCACCTGCCGCCTTTCCCAAAGAGGCCGTTCGGTTGCGGCGCGTAATCCACCACCGGCAACACCTGGTCGCCAACCTCGATCTCGTACTCCACCAATGAGCCAAGATAGACGGCCGATCTCACCTGGTCGGTCGCGGCTCTGTTGACACATCGCAGCACGGGAGGAAGACGGCATAGTGGTCCAAATCAGCCTCTTTGGCATACCCCGCATCGCTGGGGGGAGCAGCCGATCGTGTTTGGCCGGCGCAAATCGCTGGCTGTGCTGGCCTACCTGGCCCTGCACCCCGGCCCGCAGTTTCGGGAAAAGGTCGCCGGCATCTGCTGGGGCGACACGGCCGACGAGGATGCGCGGCGCTCACTGCGGGCCTGACCGAATGGCAGAGCGGCCGGCGGCCGGCAGCCCAGAACTATTTTACCCAGGCGCTGGACCTTTACCTGGCCCTGGGTCTGCGCAAGAGCGCGGCGATGATCAGCGTCAACCTGGGCGGCCTGCTGGTGGACGAGGAGACCGATCCTGCGGCGGCCGAAATGCGCCTGCGCGCTGGCCTGGCCTGGGCGCAGGAAACCGGCCATCTGCGCGCCCAGGCCATCGGTCTCAACAATCTGGCTACGCTCGTCACCGATCAGGGCGATCTGCCCCAGGCGCGGCGGCTGCTGGAGGAGTCTCTGCAACTGCGCCGCACGCTGGGCGACCGGCGGGGGGTGGGTGTTACGCTCAACAACCTGGGCGATGTGGAAGCCGAAGAGGGCCACCTGGAACGGGCCTACGCTTTCTACGCCGAAAGTTTTGCCATTCGGGCGCGCCTGGGCGACCGCCGCGGCGCGCTCATCCCGGCCCTCAACCTGGCGCGCATCTTTTGCCTGGAGGAGGCGTGGCAAAAGGCCGTGGGCATTCTGGGCTTTGCCGCGCAGGCCCAGGCCGATATGGGCATCCAACTCGCTCTCGACGCCCGCCGGGCCGAGAAGGAATGTGGGGCCAACGCCCGGTCTGCCCTGGGTGAGGTTGCCAGGCGTAGTCGCTGCCGGCAATCCACAGCCCATGGAACATGTCCTGGCGGCCGCGAAACAGTTCGTTCAGAGTGGAGAGCAGTAGGCTCTTGCCGAAGCGTCGCGGCCGCGAGAGGAAATAGGCGCCCTTGTTGTACCGCACCAACTGGTAAATATCGCGGGTATTGTCTACGTAGACGAAACCCGCGGCGATGATGTCCCGGAAGGTGTAGGCGCTGGTTTGTATGGGCCTGAACATGGCGATCTTCTCCTGTGAGCCGCAGCGCGACGGCGACCTTTCACGCGCCGATCGTACAATTAGCCTGCGGCTTTGTCAATTGAGACACTCCCAACCTTGTAACGCTTTTGTAACGGCAGCGGCGTAGAATGGTGCGCATCTGATCTGATCTTGATCTGACCTCAACTGAATGGAAGGCAGCGATGGACGAACCGGCTCGACCGGCCCAGCCGGTTGGCGAGGATGCCAATGGTGTGCTGACGGCGACCTGGCTTGCCCGGCAGATGATGGCCTGTCTGGAGGGCGGCGGGATCGAGTCTGTGCGCCTGTTGGCGTTTGCCCAGGAGGAACTGGTTGCGGTCGAGTGGGCGCTGCGGCAGGCGTGCGAGCGTGACGATGCCCGTTGGGGCGCCGCGCATCCTGCCGCACAAACCAGCGCCGTTGCCTATGCGACGACCCTGCAGAGGCTTGGGCGTTGGCGCGAGTCGGAGGCGCTCTATCGCCGGGCGCTGGCGGTGTGTGATCAGGCCGCTGACGGTCAATCGGACACGCTGGCCGTCGCCTTGCACAATCTGGCCGGCCTGCGTTGGCAGTTGGACGATGCAGCCGAAGCTGAGGCGCTCTACCGCCGGGCGTTGGCGGTCGAAGAGCGCAGACTTGGGGCCGATCATCCAGAGACGGCGCTGACCGCCAACAACCTGGGGGTCCTGCTGCACACGCAGGGCCGCACCCGCGAGGCCCTGGCGCTGTTCAAGCGGGCGCTGCATGACCTGCGCAGCCGGCTCGGCAACAGTCACCCCCACACCCAGGCGGCGCGGGAGAATCTGCAAGAGGCGCGCAAATTCATACTCTGAGGAGTGCTGTCCATACAGCTTGACGCCAATCAACACCATTCAGGAGGAAGCACCATGAAACGACCGCTCTTTGTCCACCTTTCCATTGTTATCGTCATCGTCATCGTCATCGTCACCCTGGCGGCGCTGCTGCTGCCCGGCGGTGCGGCAGTAGAGGCCGCGCCGGCCGCGATCATTATCGTCATGAATACGAATGACGACGGCTTCGGCTCCCTGCGCCGGGCCGTGCAGGACGCCGCGCCCGGCGACGCCATCCAGTTCGACGCCACATTAGCCACACAAACGATCACGCTGGGCAGTGGCCAGATCCTGATTGACAAAGACCTGACTATCGAGGGACTTGGCCCCAACCTGCTCACTATCAGCGGCAACTATGTCTCCCGCATCTTCGAGATCGCCGAAGACAAGACGGTCTCTATCTCCGGCCTGACCATTGCCAATGGCGCGGCCACCTACGGCGCCGGTATCTACACCTACCGCGGCACGGTGATCCTCAACAACTGCACCTTCTACGGCAACTCGGCAAGCGATGGCGGCGGCATCTACAACGCATACGGCGTAGTGACCGTGAGCAATTGCACCTTCTCCGGCAACTCAGTGACGTGGGGCGGCGGCGGCATCGGCAATGCCGGCCTTTACGGCGGTGTACTATCGGTGAGCAACAGCACCTTCACTGGTAACTTGGCCGGACACTCCGGTGGCGGTATTAAAAACACTGCTGGCACGCTGATCGTGAGCAACAGTGCCTTCTCCCGCAACTCGGCGGCTAACAACGGCGGCGGCGGCATCTACAGTATAAGCAGCCCCGGCGCCCTCGAAAGCAGCGTGACCGTGAGCAACAGCACCTTCGGCAACAATACGGCCGTCGGCGACATCAGCCGCGGCGGCGGCATCTTCAACGGCGAATACTCCAGCCTGACCGTAAGCAACAGCACACTCTCCGGCAACTCGGCTTATAATGCCGGCGGCGGCATCTACAACGACGGTACGGTGGCGGTGAACAGCAGTAATATCTCCTTCAACCATGCGGGCGGCGGTGTCTTGACCAATGGCTTCGGCGGTGGCATCAACAGCCGAGCAGGAACGCTCATCGTCACCGACAGCACGCTCTCCAGCAACACGGCCGACGCAGGTGGTGGCCTCACCACCACGTCCACGCAGGTGACCCTGAATAACAGCACCCTCTCCGACAACTCCTCGATTTCTATCGGCGGCGGTATTTATAGTAGCAGTGACTCCACGCTGAACGTGAACGACAGCAGCCTCTTGCGGAATACGGCTGAAGATGGCGGCGGCATCTGGAGCAACAGTCCGCTGACTGTGACCAACAGCATCCTCTCCGGTAACACGGCCAGCACAGATGGCGGCGGCATCTACAATTATTACAGCACGGTGACCGTGCGCGACACTAGCCTTATTTCCACCAACGAGGCAGCCCACAACGGCGGCGCCATCTACAACCATGCCGACGCCAACGGCGCCGGCGCCGTGACCATCAGCAACAGTCATGTATCCGGCAACTCAGCCGCCGTTCTGGGCGGCGGCGTTTTCAACAGCGCCACCGCCACGCTGGATGTGAGCGGCGGCGCCCTTGCTGGCAACGCGGCCTTATTCGGCGGCGGCGTCTACAATGACACCGGCGGTGTCGTGACCGTGACCAACGGCGTCCAGGTCGATCAAAATTCGGCCGGGGATGACGGCGGTGGCGTCTACAACCTCGGCACGTTGACCGTGACCGGCAGCACTTTCTCCAACAATACGTCTGTCGAGGACGGCGCTGGCGTCTTCAACGCCGCCAATGCCACGCTGGATGTGAGCAACGGCACTTTCTCTGGCAACGCGGCAACTACCAACGGTGGCGGCATTTTCAATGACACCGGCGGTGGCGTGGCTGTGAGCACAAGCACGTTCTCCGGCAACCTGGCAACTGCCAACGGCGGCGGCGCCTTCAACGCCGCAGGCGGCACACTGGACGTAAGCGGCGGCGCCCTCTCCGGCAACGTAGCCCTACTGGGCGGCGGTATCTATAACGACACCGACGGCATCGTGGCCCTGACCAACGACGCTCAAGTCGATCAAAACTCGGCCAGCGATGGCGGCGGCGGCGTCTACAACCGTGGTGCGCTGACCGTGGGCAGTAGCAGTTTCTCCGGCAACGCGGCGACCAACCTCGGCGGTGGCATCTTCATCGCCTCATCTGCCACGCTGACCGTGACTGATAGCATTTTCTTCGGCAATTCGGCGAGCAACGGCGGCGGGGTCTTCGAAGATACTGGCGGCGCCGTGACCGTGAGCCACAGCACCTTCTCTGTCAACTCGGCGGCGAGCAACGGCGGCGGCGCCTACAGCCGCGGCGTGCTGATCGTGAGCAGTAGCACCTTCTCCGGCAACTTTGCGGCGAGTATCGGCGGCGGCGCCTACAACCGCGGCGTGCTGACCATGAGCAACAGCACCCTCTCCGGCAACACGGCGGATACTGGGGGCGGCGTCTTCGATGCCATAGGAGCCACGCTGGGGCTGATCAACATCACCTTGTCCGGCAACGCGGCGAACACTGGCGGCGGCGGCATTCACAACGAGGCTGGTACATTGAACTATGCCAACACGATCATCGCTGACTCCCTTACGGGCAGTGATTGCGTGAACAATGGTACGCTGGGTACGAACAGTAATAACCTGGTGGAGGACAACAGTTGCTCCCCTACCTACAGCGGCGACCCGAAGCTGTTGCCGCTGGCCGGCGGGGTGCATGTGCCGCAGGGGGACAGCCCGGTTATTGATCTTGGCGACGCCGCCACCTGCGCGGCCGCACCCATCAACGGCGTGGATCAGCGGGGTGAGGCACGGATTGATCTGGGTTGTGATATTGGCGCGGTGGAAGTGAAGTTGAGCGACACCGACACTATCACCAAACTCGTGGGCGGGATCGGCGCCTACACCTTCGGGCCGACGCTGGTGCGGATTGACGTCGCCACGCCGGGCACGCTCAGCCAGTTGGTGGTGCAGCACCATAGCGGCAATCACCCCAACGGCGGGCAGATGAACGGTCAGTGGTGGGGCATCACCCCCACCGGCGCCGGTTTCGTCGCCACCCTGAACCTGCCGCACACGGTCAACCCGCACACAATCGCTAAGGTCTGCAAGTATCTCTCCGGCAGCTCGTGGGACTGCGCCCGCACCGACTCCTCGGCCACCCGCGTCTGGCGCGACGGCGTCGCCGACTTCTCCGATTGGGCGGTGGGTGAAAACGTGCCGAGCGCAGTGACTCTGCGGGGCTTGACGGCGCAGACAGGGGGCGATGTTGCCGGCGTGGTCGTCTTGGCGGCGCTTGGCGGCGTGGCTCTGCTGGCGGCGGCATCCCGTCGCCGGCGCCCCGCCGCGGCCGAGCAGGGGAGGCAATAGGTGAGCAACCGTTCTCTTTCCAGCCTGCTCTTTACCCTGTATAATATCGGGCTGTTTGGGGCGATGTTGGCCGTTCCACTGTTGGTCTTCCTGCTCTCCGTCATCTCGAATCCCAATCAGACGGGGCGGGTCCTGCTCAGTTTGGCGGGGGCGAGCGCGGCGGCGTTGGTCATCCTGGCGGTTGGCACGCGCCTGGCGATGCGTCTGTTTTTCGAGCGTGCCTGCGACGCCGCCTTCGAGGAGTGGATGTCCAATCCGCGCCGGAGCCAGGCGGTGACCCCTACCGACCTGGCGCACATGGCCGATCTGCGCCCGCAGGATATCTGGCTGGCTCGGCAGTTTCTCACCCGCAGGGCGGCGCAGGCGCGAGAAGTGCGCTATGTGGTTGATCAAGACCCCAACCTGGTTGGCTACATTTTTCCCCGCTCCGCCGATGGCAATTCGGCGGCTCGGCGTTAGGCGACAGGATGTACCGCTTCTTTCAGCGCAGAATGCGCCTATTGGGATATGTTGCTCGACGCGCACGCCGGGCGGCGCGTTCTTGATCGGCCGCAATCGTCAACGGGCGCAATCCGCTGGCGAACGGCGGCTGGATCGTCTGCCTGCTGGCCTTCATCGTGCAGGCATGGGCCTCGCGACGCTCATGAACGGCCTCGCCGCCGGTTCCAGGCTCGCTTCTCGTTCCTGTCTGGGTCAGGTGTTGATTTGCGACCAGCAGCCTGAACGGTGACCAAGAAGAGATCGGAGAGTGTATGTCGAATACGAAACGCTGGTTGTTGGCCGCTGTCATGGCCGCGGCGCTGTTCATCTGCATCGGCGCTGTCGGAATCATGGTCTTTGCCCCCATCACCTTTGGGATGACCTGCCTGGTCGAGTGGCTGCTGGTGATCCCCGCGCTGATGTTGATCGTCGCCCTGGCGGGCGCGGTGCAGTTCGCCATGAACAAGCCGCGCGCGCGCTGGCTGGGCGCCATCATCGCCAGCGGCGTCGTGGGGGTCGTGGGCTATGGGGCGTGGTTCGCCGCCGCGTCGCAGCTCTGCAGTTGA
>CAZOLV010000073.1:0-21887 GCA_964580725.1 uncultured Anaerolineae bacterium
CATCGCCCGGCGGTCGCCGGCGTGCGGCAACGTTGCATGGATGCCAAACGTCCGCGGCGCGACAAGCCCCGTTCACGGGGCGCAGCGCTGTAGCCGGGCGCTTCATCGCCCGGCGGGCGCGCGCAAACTGCTCCCGAAGCTTTGCGTGCTAGGAACATCCTTGCGTAGAGAACGTTCTCTACAGCAGGTTCGAGGTGTACCAGCCGCCGATTTCAACCCGATTTCAATCGGCGGCGGCGCATGGTGTCCAGGATTTTGGGCATGATGACGGTGTAGAGGTGATAGGGCAGGCGCAGCGGCGCAAAGTCGTAGGCGCCGATGTGCGGGGCAAAGCGGGCGCCAAAACCTTCCTTGAACCGCCACACCCCCCACAGCCGGTCTGATTCGACCATCTCCGTGGGCGCACCCCACAGATCATAGCGGGTGCAGCCTTGCGCCAATGCCCACCGCATCGCTTCCCATTGCAGCAGGTGATTGGGCATGGCCTCGCGTTGGCGGCTGCTCGATGCACCGTAGAGATACCAGGCGGTGTGCGCAAAGCGGGCGATCAAAAGTCCCGCCGCAACTTGGCCCTCGACCTCGGCCAACAGCAGATGCGCCCCGGTCTGCCCTTCGCTCTGCAAGAGCATCTGCCAGGCCGTGCGATAGTAGGAAAACGGGCGAATGAGAAAACCGTCCCGTTCCCCCGTCTCGGCATACAGCCGATAGAACTGCTCCAGGTCATCGGTCGTGCCGCTGCGCACAGTCACCCCTCGGCGGCTGGCCAGGCGCACGTTGTAACGCCACTTTTGCTTGAACCCGGCCAACAGCCCCTCCTCACCCCCAGTCAGATCGAGCAGCGCCGTGTTCTTGAATTGGATCTGATCGGGCGCAAAGCGCCAACCGCGCTGGCGCAGTAGGGCGACGATCGCACGCCCTTGCGGCGTCTCCTCCGGCACGTCGGGATCAATTTTTAGGAAGATGGCGCGCTGGCGCCGGGCCTGATCTTCGAGCGCAGCCAGCGTCTGGATGGTCAGCTCGGCGTTGTCATAGTCGAGCGCAGGGCCTTTAGGAATATACTGGATGGCCAGCGGCAGGCGCCCCAGGCGCCGCGTCAAGATTTGGGCCGCCGCCGCGGGTGTTCCATCCGTCCGGCTGAAGAGCCAACGCTGCGCCGACCAGCCGGTTTGTCGTTTGATCTCACCCCATTCCCAACTTTGCAGCAGATGGTGCGCCGGCAGCGCGGCCAGCGCCTCGTTCCAACGGCGCCCATCGGTCAGCGTCTGGCCATGCAGAGGCGATTGGGTGATGTTCAAGACTGCGACCTCCGCACTGCATTGCGCTGCCTGACTCGCTGAGCCAGGCGATAGAGCAGGTGGCCGGGGCGCGACAGGACGTGATCCCAGGCACCGGTGTAACGCACGACCTGGCCGCCAAATCCCTGCTTGAAACGCCAAACGCCCCAGAGGCCGCCTTGCCCCTCTCGTTCATCGGAGACGCCGGCGGCGTGGGGCGCGTCTGGCGCGCCCGACGCCGACACCTCCACGTCCGATCCCTGCGCCAACCCGGCGCCCACCTCGTCGGGAATGCCCCACAGATCGTAAATAGCGCAGCCGCGCGCCCTGGCCCACTCGACAGCGGCCCACTGCAAGGCGTGATTGGGCATCAGGTTGCGCTGTTGATCGCTCGATGCGCCCCAGAGATACCAGGCGCTGCGCCCAAGCGCAAAGACGACGATGCCGGCCAGCAGTTCGCCCTGGTGCTCGGCCAGCAGCCAGATCGCCTGCCCCGTTGGGGCGAAGAGGTCGAAAGCGGCGCTGTAGTAGGCCTGGCTGTGCACGCCGAACTGGTCGCGCGCCGCCGTCATTTCGATCAGGCGCTGAAAGGCGGGCAGATCATCACGCCCGCCCATGCGCACCGTCACCCCCTTGCGGGCGGCCAGGCGAATGTTGTAACGCCACTTCTGCTTCATGCGCGCCAAAATCTCGGCGGGGCTGGCGGTCAGGTCAATGTGCACCGTGCTGCGCGGCTGCACCGTTTCCGTCGAGCGGGCAAAGCCGCCCGCTGCCAGGCTCCGTTCCAGGAGCGGGCCGTCGGGCAAGTCAGGCTCGAGCTTGAGCAGGTAACAGCGGCGCTGGCGGGCGCGCTGCGTCATGGCGTCGAGCAGCGCGGCGACCAGCGCCGGCTGCGTCCAATCCACCAACGGGCCTTTGGGCGCATAGGCGAAAGGCTGGCCCCAGGGGGTGGGACGCAGCAGCATCTGCGCTCCGGCCACGATCACGCCGTCATGCGTCAGGGCAACGCGTTCGACTTGCCAGCCGACGTGCGCCTTGAGCGCCGCCCAACGGCTGGTTTGCAGCACATGACCATGCGCATGGCTGGCGGCGAAGCCATCCCAGGCCGATGTTTCGATGTCGTAGCGAACGTCCATTTCCAAATCCGCGCGAATTGTTGCACTCGCTTTCTCTGACAGGATTGACAGGACTGACAGGATTGACAGGATTGACAGGACTGACAGGATTGACAGGACTGACAGGATGGGAATCGGAACCGCGGCTTCCCGTAGCCCATCGCGGCGAGACACTCTCTGTCCCCTCGTCCCCTTGCCTCCCCTTGCCTCCCCGTCTTCTTCGATTCTACCCGTCCCTGGGCAAATGGGCAAAAATGCGCGGGGATGCACTGTTGCCGGTGCGGCGGGCGATTGCGAAATCTTAACGCACGGCCAACAAGGGGACAACAGCGCGGCTGTACACTGGATACGAGATCCACGAGGTGGACATCTGATGGGAGTCGAACGACAATGAGCGAATTGGATCGTCCGGCGCGGCCG
Organism: uncultured Anaerolineae bacterium; assembly: GCA_964580725.1. Classification (GTDB taxonomy): domain Bacteria; phylum Chloroflexota; class Anaerolineae; order SSC4; family Amarolineaceae; genus Amarolinea. Next base: position 2,810 of record CAZOLV010000073.1, read on the forward strand.
CGCCGGAGAGTGTGGATATGGCTTGGGCTGTTGCTGGCCGTCACAATGATCTTCAGCGCGGGGGCGGCGGCGGGCGCGCTGACCTATCACCGGCTGGTGCCCGCTGCCGCCACGCAGGCGCAGGCGGTGCGCATCAGCGCCTCAGCCGCTGAAGTTGCGCCGGCGCAATCGAGTGGCGTCCTGCCGACCGTCGCCCCAAACGGCGCCGTAACAGACACCGATCCCCTGGTGGCAGCAGTGGGCAGGGTGATGCCTGCCACGGTGACGATCGTCGCCGGCGACGGCTCGTCGGGATCGGGCGTCTTCATTCGCAGCGACGGCTATCTGGTGACCAACAACCACGTCATCGAGGGCAGCAGCCGCTTCGAGGTCATCTACGCCGACGGCAGCCGCGTCTCGGCGCGGCTCATCGGCGCAGCGCCTGATTTCGACCTGGCTGTGCTCAAGGTCAACGCGCAAGCGCCCGCGGTGGCCGTGTTGGGCGATTCGGGCGCCATTGCGCCGGGCAGCAGGGTGGCGGCCATCGGCAGCGCGTTGGGCGGCTTTCGCAACACAGTGACCGCCGGCGTGCTCAGCGCCCATAATCGGCGCCTGGGCAACCTGGACGGGCTGTTGCAAACCGACGCCGCCATCAATCACGGCAATTCGGGCGGACCGCTCATCAACCTGGCGGGCGAGATCGTTGGCATCAACGTAGCGGTGGTGCGCAGCACCGGCGCCAGCAGCGACACCGCCGAAGGTCTGGGCTTTTCGATTCCGAGCAACACCGTGCGCGCCGTTGTGGAGCAGTTGATCAGCAACGGCAGCGTGGCGCGGCCCTATCTGGGCATCACCTTCGAGCCGCTGAATCCACAACTGGCCAGCGAGGCAGGGTTGGCGGTGGCGGAAGGGGCGCACATTCGCGAGGTGGTTGCCAACGGGCCGAGCGACCAGGCCGGGCTGAAGGTGGGCGACGCCATCGTCGCTCTGGGCGGCCAGGCCATCGACGATCAACACCCCTTGCCGCAAGTGTTGCTGCAATACCGCGTGGGCCAGTCGCTCGAACTGACGGTGGTGCGCGGCCAGGAGAAGTTCACGTTGACGGTGCGCCTGGGACAACGTCCCGCCAACTCGTAGCGGCCATCCGCGCATCCTGGGAGCGCCATGGCGGATGAAAATGGCAAACCCGATTGGGGCGGCGATTTTCGAGCCAGGTTCGGCGTGCGATAGAAGGGCGTTCGGCTTGCCAGACAGGCCGGGCGCCTTTTTGTATCATCTTTGCAGGCGCGCCGCCAGGCCGGTGTAGCGATCGGCCACCTGATTGTTGTTGACGGCAATCGCAATCGCGCGCGGCATCCCCACCAGCACCACCAGACGCCGAGCGCGCGTGATCGCCGTGTAGAGCAGATTGCGCTGCAACATCAGGTAGTGCTGCGTCAGCAGGGGAATGACGACCGCCGGAAACTCTGACCCCTGCGCCTTGTGCACACTGATCGCATAGGCGTGCATCAACTCGTCCATTTCCAGGAAGCTGTAGTCAATCTCGCGCCCATCGCTGCGCACTGTCAGCGTCTGCTCGATCAGGTTGACGCCGACGATCTCCCCCAAGTCGCCGTTGTAGACATCCTTCTGATAATTGTTGGTCGTTTGCATCACCCGGTCGCCCACGCGCAGGATACGCCCACCGCTGCGCCGTTCGGGGCGCGCAGGATCAGGTGGATTGAGGCGCGCCTGCAGCAGCAGATTGAGGTTGGCCACGCCCGCCATCCCGCGGTGTGTCGGCGTCAGCACTTGAATCTCCGTCGGGGCCAGGCCAAAACGGCGCGGGATGCGTTCGGCCACAACTTCGACCACCAGGCTGGCCGCCTGCTCGGCGTCCTCCACCTTGAAGAGGAAAAAGTCCTGTGAATGGCCGGTGCGCCACTCCGGCATCTGCCCACGGTTGACACGATGGGCGTTTTCGACGATGAACGAGCCGGCCGCCTGCCGGAAGATCGTCTGCAGGCGCACCACCGCCGCCGAGCCGGAGGCAATAATGTCCTTCAAGACGCTGCCGGCCCCGACGCTGGGCAGTTGATCCACATCCCCCACCAACAGGAGGTGTGCGCCCGGCGGCACCGCTTTGAGCAGATGGTTCATCAGCAGCAGATCGAGCATCGAGGCCTCGTCCACGATCAGCATGTCAACCGGCAGAGGGTTGTTCTCGTTGACCTGAAACGTGACGACGCCGCCCGGCTTGAATTCGAGCAGGCGATGGATCGTCTTGGCCGGGCGGCCTGCTGCCTCGCTCAACCGTTTGGCGGCGCGACCGGTGGGCGAGGACAGGGCGTACGCGTGACCCGAAGCCTCCAAGAGGCGGATGATCGTCTGTACGGTGAAGGTCTTGCCCGTACCCGGCCCGCCCGTCAGCACGGTCAGCGGCTGCGTGAGTGCTGCCTGCACCGCCTGACGTTGCGCTGGCGCCAACGCCATTTCCGTCTCACGTTGAATGGCGGCAAAGGCTCCATCCCAGTCGAAACGCTGAAAGAGCGCCAGGCAGTCGCTGGCGCCTTCACGCAGGCGGCGCAGCCGGTTGGCGACGCCAATCTCGCCACGGTAGAAGGGGGTCAAATAGACGGCGCGCTCCTCGGCGACCTGTTGCGACGGTGGGATGGGGGGCGCGTCGCCGGAGACGGTCGAGGCGGTTTCGTAGACCAGACTCTTCGCAGGAACTGGCGGCGCCTGGATGCGTTCGACCTGCACCGCTTCATCCTGACGCAACTGTTCGATGGCGTTCCCGATCAGCGCGGGCGGCGCGCCCAACAATTCGGCGGCTTGTGTTTGCAGGGCGGATTGGGGCACATAGACGTGACCTTCGTCGGCCTGTTCGCTCAACACGTAGACCACGCCGGCTGCGATCCGTTCCGGCGAGTCGGGGGCCAGTCCCAGGTTGTGCGCAATTTTGTCAGCCGTGATGAAGCCGATGCCGTGGATGTCCCGCGCCAGGCGGTAGGGATCGTTGCGCACGACACTCACGGCGCTGTCGCCGTATTCCTTGTAGATTTTGACCGCCAGCCCCGTGCTGATGCTGTGCTCCTGCAAAAAGAACATCACATCACGGATGGCGCGCTGTTGGCGCCAGGCGTTTTCGATCATCTGGGCACGTTTGGGGCCAACACCGAGGACGTGACGCAGACGCCCCGGTTCTTCTTCGATGATGCGCAGGCTATCGCCGCCGAACTGGCGCACGATGCGTTTGGCCGTCACCGGCCCGATGCCCTTGACCAACCCCGACCCCAGGTATTTCTCCATGCCGGCCGCCGTGGCCGGCAGTTTGAGCTTGAAGCTCTCGGCCTTGAACTGACGCCCATACTGCGGATGGGCCGTCCACTGGCCGCGCAGTTCCACGTGCTCGCCCACGTTGATTCCCATCATGTTGCCCACGATCGGCACGGTGTAGTCCTTGCCTTCGGGCGTCACCTGGGCCACGGTGTAGCCGTTGTCTTCGTTGTGATAGGTGATGCGTTCGATTGTTCCGGTCAGCGTGTCCATGTCGCGTCAGCCTCGTGGAGGTCAACAGTAGCACGCGAAGGGATTTTAGGCAAGAACGGGGATGGAGGTCAGAGGTCAGAGGGCAGAGGGCAGAGGGCAGAGGGCAGGCGACGGCCCCTCTGCCCCCCAATTTGGGGGGGCGCCGGCTGGGCTTGTCGAAGCCGGAGGTAGGTTTCGTGGATCGGTAGAAACGCGGCGGCGGCCACCGCCTGCGCCGGTACGGGTTGGGCGATGGTCGCCGCCCTGCGTACTGGCACAATCGCGATGGCCGCCGCGTTTGGCGCCGGTGCGATGCCGGCTATTGCTGCTGCCAGCGCCCCATCATGCCGCCGGTGCGACCCATCATGCCGCCCATGCGGCCGCCCCGGTAGCCAGACATCTGGCCATTGCCCATTTCGTCGCAGACGCCATCGCCATTGGCGTCAGTCCAGCCGTCGCCGGTTCCGTGGGGCGCCCAGGGCTGCTGGAAACTGGCTTGGATATGGGCGCGCATGGTCACCAGCATCTGGTCGGCCTGCGCTTGCGTGATCGTCCCGGCGGTCACCATGTCGGCCAGGTGATCGGCGCGGGGCGCCAGTACGGCGTCCACAATGGTATCGAGCGCCACGTTGTGCGCCTCGGCCACCTGCGCCACGCTCTGGGGGCCGTCCTGCAGTTCGTTGATCAGTTCGCTGCGCTCCAGGTCGAGCTGATCGGCGACAATGGTCAGAGCGGCGTTGTCGGGGCCGCCCCAGGCGCCGCGCATTCCGGCGCCGCCCATCGCGTGGCCCATCCTACCGCCCATGTAGCCGCTGCCCGGAGTTGGGGGTGTGGCCGTCTGCGCCATGACAACCCCTGCCACGGCCAGGGTTGCCAGAATCGCCGTCAACGCGGCGATGGTCAAAATTCGTTTGGTCTTCATCGTTCATATCTCCATGCAATTCGAGTGGTGTCCGGCCATGCGCAGTGTGCATTCTGATTCCCTCTGAGCCTGCGCTTGCGCCGGTTGTCTACGTCGAGACCTGGATGCCGGTGGGCGTTGCCGTCCACGATCGGCCTGCGTCTCTTCGTCTCTGTACAGATGATAGCAGGGAGTTGTGGAGAAATTGTGAACGAGATGTGGGGGGGCAATGAATACAGTCAGGGGCGCACGCCGTGCGCCCCTGACATGCGCCGTTATTGTGCGTTTTGGAAGTCGCGTTCGATCTGGGCGGGGTCGAAGTTTGCGGGAAGACCCTCGATCTGTTGACCCGTGGAGATGAAGATCATGATGGCGAAGCCGGCCAGCGCTTCGTCGGCGCTGAAGTTGCAGTGACCGTAGCGAAAGATGGGGATTTGGATCAGCTGGCCGCGCCCGCTGGTGTGCAGTTTATTGCGGTACAGCGTCTGGTGCCAGAAAGGAATCACCTCGTCGCCGGTGGTGTGCAGCGTGACCATCGGAATCGTCAGTTGGCCGTTGGTTTGATAGGGCGCCAGGGCGGCCAGGGCGGCCGGATCGGCGCGAAAACGCTGGACGCGTTGGTTGAGCAGCCGGTCATTGAACGAACCGCTGTAGATGCGGGTGCGGTTGCCATACGGATTGCCGCCCAGTTTGGCGTTGGCGTCATTGGTGGCAAAGACGTTGTACCAGAGCACGTTGACCGTCGTCGAGATCATGGCGTCCATGTCGAACATGCGCGAGGCGGCACGCGCAGTGGTCATCAACTGCATGGCCTGGCGCGGATTGGCCCGCACCTGCTGCTGAATGGCGGGGACGAAGACCGTCTCCCAGTCGGCGATGACCTGCGGCGGGATGACGATGGGTGAGGGCGGCAGCGCGTTGGGAAAGAAATAGTCGAAGAGCACGCGAAAATCGCCCAGGTAGTCGGTCTGTTTGCGGAAATCACCGATGGGGCCGCAGGCAGAGAGCGCGCCGGTGAGCAGTTGCGGATGGCGTTCGGCAAAGAGCGCCGTGACGATGCCTCCTTCGGACGCGCCTGTCAGGTAGGTGTGCGCCGGCGCCTGACCGGCGACCGTGGGAAAGGCGGCGATCAGTTCGGCGATGTCGTCCACCCCGCTGACGATGGCCAGCCCGTTGGTGCGATAGCTGGTCGTGGCAAAGGCAAAACCCAGACTCTGCGCCAGGTCGGGCAGGTAGGTATCGCCCAGGTAGAGGTGGTAGAAACCGAGCGGCTCATCGAAGGCGACGTAGCCGTGCGCCCAGACGAGCAGATCGCCATTCCAGCCAGCGGCGGGTACGCAGATCAGCCAGAGAGCGCCGCCGGGCAGCACACCCTCCTGGCAACCCTGCGGTGCGCCCGGCGCCGCCGCCGCAGGCCAGACGCCAACGGATGCGAGCGTCACAACGAGAGCAAGTACCAACAAGAATCTAGACATAGGAACCTCCTGGATGAATCCCTGAAAATCACAAAGTCGTCGCTACGGTCTGCATTTGCACAGACTGTTCATTCCGACAAGTCGAGCAAACGTTCGAGTTCTGCAAGAATCGCCAACGCCGACTGCGCCCGTGGCGAGGGAATATCGGTCGTTCGACGCACTTTCTGTCGCAGTCGTTCCAGAGCTGTGCGGGCTTCGACGTCGGTTGTGCTCTCTTGGAACGCTTTCAAGAACTGTCGCCAATACTGCGTCTTGATCCCGCACAGATGAACTTCATTATCGCCCTGGTCGGTCGCGGTGCGAACGATCAAGTTGATGAGCTTGATCGGTTTCTGACTGCCGTGAAGGCTGCTGAACTTGTACTTCATGCCGTTGCGTGTTCCCTGGATTCGCTCGGCGCCCGCAACTTGAGGTTGCCGCCAGACGTTGGTGACGCCAACCTCACAGGTGAACTTGGCCCGCTGCCTGGCCCACTGGTTGGCCGGAATCGGTTGTTTTCCGTCCACGCTGAAATACGATCGTCCGTCGGGGTCGCCATGTTCATTGGCGTACTGCGCCAGCTTGACGAAAGCGTCTACCGACGGGTAACACCAGAGGTGATCTGCGGTCAGATACTTGCGAGTTGCCGCGTTGAGTACGCCGCACGCTTCGTTGGCCAAATTAAACGGTAGTCCGGTGCGCTGCCATTCGTAACGAAGCCAGTCCTGCATGCTCAGCGACTGATCGCCGATCTTGAAGCGTGCGGCCTTGACGTAGTGAACGCACACTTCGGTGACAACCGGGAACTTGCGCAACGTCTGCGTGTTGGCCTTGCCAGCCGGAAAAAAGATGAGTTTGCCGCACTTGTGCGGTTTCGATCATCGGTGTGACCTATCTGTTCGAGACGCTGTGGGCGCTTGTCATGACCCGTGACAGCGGATAGGGCGTATTATCGCATTCACCGGGCGAAAGCGCAAGCCGCCGGGGGTGCGGCTTGCGTGCGTGTGTGGGGATGGAATGGGGAAAGTCGAGGCGTCAGGGCGTGCCGGCCCAACGGTCGGCCAGAATCTGCAGGTCGGCCACGGTCATCTGCCCGTCGTTGTTCAGATCATACGTGGCGCAAGCGCCGCTGGCGTCGCCGGCGGCGAAACAGTTGGCCGCGTTTTGCATCTGCATCACGGAGGTGGGGCCAAAGTTGACCGGCAAGTCGGGGCCTTGCACCACGCCGAGCGGGGTGTAGTTGATGTAGCCGGGGAAGACATCGCCCAGGTTGGGGTTGCCCATGCGGCGCACCAGAATCTCGCTGAGGATGCGCCGGTAGTCGGTGGTGATGGCCAGGTCGGTGCCGTTGTCCAGGTTCATCGGGTCAAGCCCGGGCCAGGGTGCGGCGTAGACCTGACCGCCGTTGACGTGACCGCCCAGCACTATCATCACGTTGCCGTGGCCGTGATCGGTGCCCCGATTGCCGTTTTCGCGCAGGCGGCGTCCGAATTCGCTCATCACGACCACCGTCAGGCGCTGCGTGTAGTCGGTCAGGTCGGTGTAGAGCGCCAACAGGCCGTTGGCCAGCGTTTGCACCTGCGAGGCAAAATAGCCGCCGCCCGAATCGCCCTGGTATTCGTGCGTGTCCCAACCGCCGTAGTCGGCGGTGGCCGTGCCCAGGCCGACGTCGAGCTTGATCATCTGGGCAATCGTCATCAGAGCGGTTCCGAAACTGTTGCTTGGATAGACAGCGCCGTACTGAGGGGTGTAGGTACCAGGGTTGGCCACTTCGACGACATCGAGCGCGTTGAGTGTGCGTTCGCCGGCCAGATGCAGCCAGGAGTCGCCATTGTAGAGATGACGCAGCGCCAGGCGCTGGCCATCTTTCCAACGCCAATGACCATCCAGGCTGAAGTCGTCCGGATCGGCCATGGCCACGGCCTGGGCGCTGCTCAGGTATGAGGCGGGCAAGAGCGAGCTGGCGGCAATGGCGGGCAGGGGGGTGCTGGCGCCGCTGGAGGTCAGATGCCGGGTCAGCCAGCCGCTGGCCAGGCTGCGCAGGCCGGGCGTGCCGCGCTCCATGAAATCCATCGCATCGAAATGCGAACGTGTATCGCTGGTCAGGCCGCTGGCATGCACCAGGGCCAGATTCTGTTGCTGGAAGAGGCCGAGCAGCGGTTGGGCGGAGGGGTGCAGGCCAAACTGACCATCCAGATAGAGAGAGGCGCTGGCGCCGCCGCCTGGCGCCAGCAGGCGGATGTTGGGGCGCAGGTCGTTGTAGTTGGAGTCGTTGTAAGGCGCGACCAGGTTCAGGCCGTCCATGCCGCCGCGCAGGAAGACGACGACCAGAATCTCATCGGTCAAGCGCCGCTTGGAACCGGCAAAAGCCAGACTGGTCAGGCGCCCGCCGGTCAGGGAGGCGATGCTCGCCGAGCAGCCGGCCAGGAAGTTACGTCGTGAGAGTGCCATGCTTTCCTCCTATCGCCACTGAAAATCGGGCGTCATCATCACCAGTTCCACCAGGCGCGGCATGCGCTCGCTGATTTCCGAGGCCGAGAGGGGCAGATCGGGGTTGCGCCCCTGGCTGATGAAGTCAACGAGACGGGCGCGGTCTTCGGTCTCCAGCGGCCGGCCCAGGAGGCGCTGCACCCAGAAGTCGGTGATTTCGTTGGATGTGCGTAGCTGCGACGGCATCTGCCCCGTCACATCGGCGACGACGTTGTCCATGTTGCCCGCCACCAGGTGATAGGCGAAGCTCCAACGGTAGACCATCGTGTTGGCGCCGGTCCAGATGTCATAGGTATCTGGGTAGCCGTTGGGCGGGGTCCATTCGTGCAGCTTCTGGCCCTGCAAGCCATACGTCCAGAGAAAATCGTCGCTTGGAACGAATTCGGCGGCGGTTCCACGCAGCATGGAGGCCGACAGTTCGAACGGGCGCTTGATCTTCTGGCCCCATGCCGCCGCAAATTCGGGCGACAGCACGATCGTCTGCACGACCTGTTTGAGCTGATCGGGCGCCTGTTGGTTGGCCGTCCAGACAGCCACGGCGGCGTCAATGACCGCCTGCGGCGGCTCGTCGGCGATCAGGCGGCGGCAGAGCTTGGTGCAGACATGCCGCGCTGTGCCGGCATGTGAAGCGGCGGCGTCGAGCACGGCGCGGCCGTCCTCCAACGCCGGGCGATCGTTGAGCAGATGGCGCCCCAGAACGACTTTCTGGAAGCGGTCGTGCCACGGCTGATAGGTGAAGAATTCACCGGTGTTGCCGATCTGGGGATTGTTCGGGTTGTTGCGTACTGTCCAACCGGTGAAGGCGCGCGCCGCTTCGTACACGTCGTTGTCAACATAGCCGATGGGGTCGTTGGGGTAGCCGGGCACCTGCCACTGCTGCATCGAGCCGAGGTAGTTTTCGGCGCCCAGGGTGTGCAGCTCGAACAACTCACGCGCCCAGTTTTCGTTGGGGCCGGCGTTGCTGCTGTAAACGTTGTCGAGATAATAGAGCATGGCGGTGCTGGTGGCGACCGCTTCCAGCATGACGCGGAAGTTGCCCAGGACATTGGCCCGGATCACGTCGCGATCATAGTGCACCCAGACCGGCAGCACGTCGTAGTGCCAGCCGTAGATGTTGAAATGATCGTGCCAGAAGTTGGTCAACACTTCGAACAACTGGCGTTTGCTGTAGACGGCGCGCAGCCAGGTGGCGCGGCGCGACTCCTCGAAGGGCTGGCTGCGCACAGTGTAGTTGGCCGCATTGACGCGGTGATCGAGCCATAGCTGCAACAGCGTCTTGTTCAGCGTGGTGTACCCCTGCGCCGCAATGCGGGCGGTGCAGGCGCTGTCGTCTATGCTGTTGGGGTCGAGCTGTTGGGCGACGAAGTTGGTCAAACGTTCGCCCGGCGTGCTGCCCAGTGCCTCGAAGGCGGCCCAGTCGTCGGGGTGCGGACCAAACTGCAGCCGGTTGAGGGCAATCACGTTGAGCGAGGGGAGGTCAGGTTGGGTGCCGGTGCGCAGGGGCAGCGCAGCCCGTTCGTGCATCGCCGTGACACGCGGATAGGGTGGCGAGTCGGTGGTCAGCGCCGATGGCAGTTCGGTCAGGGCGGCGCCCGCCATGACGAGCGCCCCGGTTTTCAGGAAGGTACGACGTGGGATGGTTTTGGAAGCTAACTCTGAGATGTTCATAGGCAACCTCGACTGTGATTCGGTGACGGAAGATGCAAGCAGTCTCATGAACAGCGGGGAGACAACGAAGACGAACCGGGGCAGATCAGGGGAAGGGGTGGGGCCGGATAAGAAGCTGGAACGCACGGCCCTGCACGCCCACAGATTGATCGCGCAAAAGCCGGCAATTGAGAATAGGATGAGTGTACCGCAAGCGGCGATTTTGCGCCAAAACGCACTTCATCGGCGCGACGACGCGGCGTTTTCAAATGAGGTCGGTTGTGAGTTGGCGCACGACGAGCCGCAGGAAGACGAAAGCGCCGGGAATGATTGATTCCCGGCGCTTGACTGGCCGTTTCGGCCGCTTTGGATCAGCGGTCAGGGAACGACCGCGCATTCGTCAGGGCAGCAGGAGTCCGAGCAGGCCGTTTGGGCCCATCGAAGCGGTGAGGCCGGCAAAGACGACCGCCACCATGGACATCAGCTTGATGAGGATGTTGAGCGAGGGGCCGGAGGTATCCTTGAAGGGATCGCCCACGGTGTCTCCCACCACAGCAGCCTTGTGCGCCGAGGAGCCTTTGCCGCCATGTTCGCCTTCCTCGATGTACTTCTTGGCGTTGTCCCAGGCGCCGCCGGAGTTGGCCATCATGATGGCCAGTGAGAAACCGGAGGTGAGGCCGCCCACGAGCAGGCCCAAGACGCCAGCCGCACCCAGGAGCACGCCCGTGCCAACCGGCACGATGATGCCAAGCAGCGCGGGCATGATCATCTCACGCTGCGCCGCCGCCGTACTGATTTCGACACAGCGGGCGTAGTCCGGCTTCTGCGTGCCCTCCAAAATACCGGGGCGTTCGCGGAACTGGCGACGCACCTCTTCCACCATGCCGCCCGCAGCGCGGCCCACGGCGCGCATCGTCAAGGCCGAGAAGTAGAAGGTGGTCACAGCGCCCAGGAAGACTCCGATCAGAACCGAGGGGTTGAGCAGGGTGACATCGTAGTAGGTCATGAAGTCCCGCATTGTCATCGCGGCGACTTGCAGCGTCTTGCCCGCCACTTCCACGGTCGTCACGCCGGCATGGATCAGGCCGAAGCGCAGTTCTTCCATGTAGGCGGCCAGCAGGGCCAGCGCCGTCAGCGCCGCCGAGCCGATGGCAAAACCCTTGCCGGTGGCGGCCGTGGTGTTGCCCAGGGCATCGAGCTGATCGGTGCGCTTGCGCACTTCGGCCGGCAGCCCGGCCATTTCGGCGTTGCCGCCCGCATTGTCGGCAATGGGGCCATAGGCATCGGTGGCCAGTGTGACGCCCAACGTCGAAAGCATACCGACCGCCGCCATGCCTACGCCATAGAGACCCATCAGGGTATTCTGAGCGCCGCCCACCAGGTAGTAGCTCAGCAGAATGCCCACGCCAATCGTCAGCACCGGCAGCATGGTCGAATTCATGCCGACGGCCAGACCATCGATGATGACTGTGGCGGGGCCGGTGTTGGCCTGCTTGGCGATGCCCCGTGTGGGGCTGAAGGCGTGCGATGTGAAGTATTCCGTGGTCTTGCCAATGATCAAGCCAACGAGTAGACCGACGATGACCGCCATGCTGACCGGCAGCCAGTTGGGCAGCCCAAGCAGCCAGAGAGCGGGGAAGGCCAGCACTGCAATGCCCGCCGAACTGCCATAGACGCCCAGGTTGAGCGATCCCATGAGCTGCGCCATGTTGGCGCCCTCGTTGGTGCGCACCAGGAAGATGCCAAGCACCGACAACAGCGCGCCGATGCCGGCCAGGGCCAGCGGCGCCGCCAGATAACGGATCTGCATACCGATCAGGCTGGCGCTGCCCAGGAAATCACTGCTCGCCAGGCTGACCGCGGCCACGCCCAACGCCGCCGTGGCCAGGATGGAGCCGGCGTATGATTCGTAGAGGTCGGCGCCCATACCGGCCACGTCGCCCACGTTATCACCCACGTTATCGGCGATGGTGGCCGGGTTGCGCGGATCGTCTTCGGGAATACCGGCCTCGACCTTGCCCACCAGGTCAGCGCCCACATCGGCGGCCTTGGTGTAGATGCCGCCGCCCACACGGGCGAAGAGGGCCTGCGTGCTGGCGCCCATGCCAAAGCTGAGCATGATGACCGTGATCTGCGGCAGCGGGCTGGTTGGATCGCCAAAGAATTCGAGCGGGAAGAGATAGTAGAGGATCAAGAACCAGGCCGAGATGTCGAGCAGGGCAAAGCCGACCACGACCAGGCCCATCACGGCGCCGGCCCGAAAGGCGGCGCGCAGGCCGCCGTTCAGACTCTGGCGAGCGGCGTTGGTGGTGCGCGAGGAGGCGTAGGTGGCGGCCTTCATTCCGAAGAAACCGCACAGAGCCGAGAAGAAGCCGCCGGTGATGAAAGCGAAGGGAACGACTTTGTTTTGCAGATGCAGGACATAAGCCAGCAGGGCAAAGACAACGAAGAGCACGACGAAGGCCATGCCAACCACACGATACTGCCGTGAGAGATAGGCGCTGGCGCCCTCACGCACTGCGTTGGCGATCTCGATCATGCGCGGGGTTCCTTCATCCATAGCCATAACCGAGCGGAAGAAGTAGTAGGCAAAGCCGAGAGCGACGATCGAGCCGATGGGGCCAAGCCACCAAATCCAGGGAATCGGCTCACGCGCCGACTGGGCGCCCGCTGCGGCCAGCGCCGGCGCGGCCAGTACGATCCAGGCCATGACGGCCAGCAGCAGTGCCGGCGCGCCGCGACGCATCCAATGGGTGGGACTCATGTGTGATTTCTCCTCCAAGAAATGAAATACGAAGGCATCCGGGAGTCGGGCACGAAAACGCCCCAGGATTACGCCAGGGACGTGAAGTTGCCAGATCGAAGCAACGGGCACAGGCAACGACGCCTTAGCGAATTCTATTTTCTGTCCAAAGATCGGCGCATTCTAGCAAGGGCGCGTGCGATTGTCAAAAATATCGGTCATGCACGTGTTCGACAACTGCGCAATCGCCTCATCTCATTGTCACGTCTGCATCGTGCAAACGGGCGCTCCACCTGATCGAAGGGCGACCCCAGGCGCTGTTACGCTGCGCCTGGGGTCGCTGTTCAGGGATGCAAAGTCTCCCTGCGATGGTCTGGCCGCCGGCGCCAGGTCAGCGGCTCGATAGATGTCGCCGAGGTCTTCGCTGTGGTTGCAGTGGGTTCACCCGCTGGCGCTGGTTGCGGCCTACCTTGCTGAGCGCGCCAACGACGGCGAATACAACGTGAGCGTCAGGGATTGGCTGGTGGCAATAACTGGACGTGTCACAGAATCAACAGTCCCAGATTCGTTTACGCTCGCATCCACCACACCCTCACCCCCCGCCGTTGGCTCTAAGGTAAGATAAAACGAGTAGGTCTGCTGGCCTTTCATGGAACCGTTCCAGTAATACACGCCTTCTGTGGAGCTGTGGAATTTGAGAGGCGTGATCAGGGTAGTATCGCTCGCCTCTGCCCGCGGCTCACTCGACTGTAGGCCACCGACCGGAACTGCAATTCCCACGGTGGCAATCTGCAGGTCAACCAACGGCGTTACTTCGTAGACCAAGCTCACCGGTTGGTTCAAGGTCAGCGTGCCCGACAGATACAGCCGGTTCTGAATCAACTCGGGTTGAAGCCCCGGTCCTCCTCCTGGAGCACTCGCGTGTGCCGACTCCCAGTGATTGGGCGGCGGGTCATGGCTGACCCAGGTGTCTTCCCCTTCCACCAGGAGGTATAAGGCATCTGGACCAGGGAAAGAACTTCCATAGGGAGTGTCTTTGCGACCAAGCCCTACGATCTTGTAGTATCCATTTTCCAATACCCGGGCAGTTGCGGTGAAGACGTAGGTTTGGTTCAGTTCCATGTCAACCTGCCACTGTCCTGGCGTGCTGACCAGTTCCACACCGGCCGGCAAAATGAAGCTCACTGCCACATCGGTGAAGGCCATCGAGGTGCGTACTTCTAGCTGTAACAGGAAGGATTCTCTTATGGCAGGCCTCCCCTCCAACGTTAGTGTTCCTTATAGCGGCGAGCTTGCCGGCGTACAGGCAACCGCCACCAACAGTAGTGCGCACAACCCCGCGGCCATAGCCGCGGTCGCCAGCCAGTGCCGTATTGATGTCGTCAGCACATCCCGATCCCACAACGTGTTCATAATCTCCTCCCTGCAACCTGGTCGTTTCCTGCTGCCTGCCTCAGGCAATTGAGCGAGACTGCTCTGCAGGCAGCATGGCCTGCGCAAGAGGGAACGAGATGCGGATACCAACAGGTGTCTGATCGAAGCTGGATGGATCGTCGTACGCATTTGGGAACACGACGACCCAGCATCTGCGGCATCCAAGATACAAGAGATTGTGCAAAACACGACCGGTTCGGTCAGATAAGGCACAGATGATACGCGGGTACGGCGGTGATTATCGGTCATCTCCCATCTGGCGCACCAGGTCCAATCCGGCGCGCATCTCGTCCCAAGCCACCTGCGGACGGGGCAGACCTCGGCGAGACAGATAATCGGCCGCGGTGCGCCGTCCCTGCATCACAAAGCGCCAGTAACCGCGTATCCCGCCGATCCCCATTCCGGGCAGAAAACGGGCCGGACGGAAAACCCACCCGCTGGCGTCCTGCGCCAGTTCTCCGGTCAACAGAAAACTGAGCAATCCCCACAGTCTTTCATCGTGACGGTGATAGAGCAGCGAGGCCGGGCCAGCCGCCGCCGGCGCGCCGGCGGGTAAGTTCAAGCACAGCCGCTGTCGGGCCGGTTCGGCCAGCGGCCGGCAGCGCAGACTGGCCGGAAAACCATCGCTGCCGATGCTGGTCAGCACGGCGCTGGCGAAAGAAGGCGCATAGCGCGTCAGCGTCGCCCACAGCGGGTCGGACGGCCGCGCTCTCTGGGGCCATACGCCCTGGGCCATCTCTGCTTGTTCCTCTGCCGGCCGCCAGATCACCCGCTGCGGCGAGACGAAAATGAGCAAACGCATGAAGTACCAGTCCATCAGCCAGCGGGCCAGAGGCGTGCTCAGGTAGAGAGAGACCGCCGGCTGTTCGCGCAGCACGCGACGCATCTGCCCCTGGATCTCGCTCAGCACTTCCGGGTCGGTCTGCGTCACAGAGGTAAAGATCGTCTCCGGGCACTCGGCCAGCCCCTGGATCAGCAAGCTGCCCGGCCGTTCCAGCCCGCTGCCGGTGGGGTCTGAATAGAGGAGCGAAACGTAGGGGTTACGGCGCACATTGAGCGCCTTCTGTGGATAGCCCAGGGGCGCGGCGATCAAGAAGCGCCCGCTGCCGGCCAGATAGGAGGGAAAGACTGGCCACGTGATTGGCGCCCCCGTGCGTGCTAGGGTGGTAAACTCGCACGTCCAGAAACGATGCACGATCTGCAACGTCGTCGGCGACAGAGGAACAGACGAAGTATCGGCAATCATGACCCTTTCTCCCAAATCTCAGCGGCGCAGCGACTGCAGCGCACCCTTGACCATGCCAACAGCAAAACCGGGGTGCAGCATCCGCCGCAGAATCTCTTTATATGAACCGCTGCCGGTATACATGTCCCACTGCACCGCACTCATGTGACGGGTGCCCGCCGGCTTGCCCTGCTCATCCAGAATCATGTGCAAAACGGCGTTACGGGCCAGCTTCTGCTTCTGCACAACGCTGACCGCCGCAAAGATCAGCCGGCCAATGCGGTTGTCGTCCTCGATGTTGCGACACACAGGCAGATAGTGCTGGCGAAAATCCTCTGCACTCACGCCGTACAAGAGCGCCGTGCGAGCAGCAGCCTTGGCCGTGCGATAGGCCGAACCGATGCCATCCTTGAACAAACGGGTCGAAGCGCTGTCGCCGATAAAAACCAGGCGATTGGCGTAGGGTTGGCGCGGGCCGCCGATGTTGACGCGCGGCGCACACTGGCAGGAAGGACTCTCCAACGCCATCCCCGGCGGCAGAACTGCCTTGACCTCTGGCGCCGTCAGAAAGGCGTGCACCAGATCGTTGTCAATCTCCTCGCCCAACAGGCAGACGGTCATATACTCGCCCTTGGGAATGAGCATCCCAAACTCCAGGCCAGGAATATCGAGCAGAAACACCTGAATGGCGTTGCCAAGCACCTCCTGCACCGTCTTGGCCCCCAGGTAGTATTCGCGCAACATCGTCTTGGTGGTCTGAGGCGCATCATAGCCCAGATCGGCCCCGGCAAAGAGCTTGAGGATCGCCGTGTTCACCCCGGCGCTGACCGCCAGCAGGTCGTAGAGTTGCGGCGGTCCGCTGGACGGAATTGCCAGCGGGCGGCCTTCCTGCCACTGCACATCCTTCACACGCTGGTTGATCACCTGGGCGCCGCGCAAGACGGCCAGATCGAGCAGATAGGCATCCAGTCCCATCCAGTTGACTCCGCGCAGATCGCGCGGCCCGGCCCCCCGGAACAAAGCGCCGATGCGTTTCTCGGCCCGCGACGGTTCGATGCGGGCGCTGCCTACGTCCATGTGCATCACGTAGGCCTTGATGCCCCGCTGCACCACCGTCGGCGGCAGGCTGACCCCGTCGGCGGCCAGCATCTGCACGAGGGTTTCGGAGACGATGCCGGCGCAGCCGTTACATCCCCGTGGCCCCGTTGCGCTAAAATCACGCGGCTCGTAGATCACCACTTCGATCTGGCGACCGGCGCGATCTGCCATGTCGAGCAGGAAGTAGGCAAAGAATGCCCCCGCCGGCCCGCCGCCAATCACCCCCACGCGGGCGCCGTCGCCCAAACGAAAATCCGAAGTCTCTGTCATCTTCGTTGCTCCTTCGTCTGTTGTACGGCCCTGCGGAGCTGGCAGCGGCGCCAATCCCAGGCCAACCGAGGTTTCACGCTGCCGACCTGACGAGACATCATGCTGCGGCCGGCGACGGCGGTATTATACCAGAACGAACGGCTAGCACGCCACAAGCGCCTGGGCTTGCCCCCATCCGTTGCCTTTTTGAGCAATGGGCGGTACAATCGAGCAAAACTGCTTGCCGATTGCTTGCCGATTGCTTGCCGATTGCTTGCCGATTGCTTGCCGATTGCTTGCCGATTGCTTGTGTACATTGCATGAACACTGACAGCACACACATGCCCAAAATCAGACCATTGCTGGCGGCGCTGCTGCTGCTACTCTTGACCGCTCCCGCTGGCGCGATCGCGTCGCCTCGCCCGCTGCCAGCGGCGACCATCGAGCCGCTTGGTCAGCTCGGCGGCAATGGCAGCCCGGCCCTCACCATCGCCGGTGGGCGCGCCTTTGCCGGCAGCGGCCCGCGCCTGCTGATTCTCGACATCAGCCGTCCCAACGCGCCGCTCTTGCTTGGCGCCAGCCAGCCCCTGGGCGACAGCGTGCTTGGCGTCAGCGTCATGAACGGTTTCGCCTACGTCGTCACCGGCGCCAGCGGCCTGGTCGTCCTCGATGTGGGCGACCCAACGGCGCCGCACGTGGCCGCCCGCCTGCCCACCGCCGGCTTTGCACGGGGAGTCAGCGCCGCCAACGGCCTGGTCGCCGTGGCCGATTTTGGTTTTGGTCTGACCATCTTTGGCGCCAGCAACCCGGCCGCGCCCACCCTGCTGGCGCAACTGCGCACCACCGGCGCCCCGCACGCTGTGCACATCGCGGGCAACCTGGCCTACCTGGCCGACGACTTCGCCGGCCTGCTGATCGTGGACATCGGCAACCCGGCGCAGCCGGTCATGCGCGGGACGCTGCGTTCGCCCGGCGTGGCCGTCGGCCTGACCGTTGTGGGCAACCTGGTCTACCTGGCCTACCAGGGACAGGGCCTACGCATCGTCGAGGCGACCGACCCGGCCGCTCCCCGCCGCCTGGGTCATCTCGACACGCCGGGCGTGGCGACGGCGGTCAGCGTGGCGGGCAATCTGGCCTACGTCGCCGACGGCGCCACGCTGCGCATCGTGGATGTGAGCAATCCGGCGGCCCCTGTCGCACTCGCCGTCCTGGACGAGTTGGCGGTCAACGTGCAGGCGCACGCTGGCCTGGTGGTGGCCAGCGACGGCGAAAGTCTGCTGCTGGTGGATGTCGGCCAGCCAGCCGCGCCCATTCTGGCGGGCCTGTACGATCCTCCTGGCGCCGCCGCCGATGTGGCGCTGAGCGGCAACCTGGCCTTCGTTGCCTCGGCCAGCGACGGTCTGCAGACGCTCGATGTGAGCGACCCGGCGCAGCCGCGCCTGCTCTCCAGCCTGGAAACAGTGGGCGCGGCCTGGGGCATCAGTGCCGCGGGCGGCCTGGCCGTTCTGGCCGTGGGCGAGCGCGGCCTGCGCCTGGTGGATGTCAGCAATCCGCTGGCGCCCTTCGTGCGGGGCGCGCTCGACACGCCGGGGCAGGCGCGGCGCGTGGCGGTCAACGGCGTGCTGGCAATTGTGGCAGACGCCTGGGGCGGTCTTGTCATCGCCGACATCGGCAGCCCGGCGGCCCCGGTCGTGCGCAGCATCGTCTCGACCGAATTTCCCGCCGATGACGTGGCGCTCGCTGGCGTCCTGGCGGCGGCAGTCGCCGGCAAGCGCCTGCTGCTGCTCGACCTGACCAACCCCGCCGCGCCGCAAATGCACAGCGTGACCACCGTCCCCGGATGGGCGCAGGGTGCGGCGCTGGCCAACGGCTGGCTCTATGTGGCCGACATCGAGGACGGCCTGCTCGTCTACGACATTAGCAACCCGGCAGCGCCAATCCTGCGCAGCGCCGTGTACACGCCCGCCGCCGCCAGCGTCACCCTGACGGGCAATCTGGCGATCGTCGGCGGCCGTCAGGCTGGCGTGACCGTGTTCGACGTCAGCAACCCGGCGGCGCCGCGCCTGCTGGCAACCGCCGACACCGCCGGGCTGACGCGACGGGCGCGCCTTGCCGGCGACATCCTCTTTGCGGCGGACGACCTGGGCGGGCTGGTCACGCTGCGCCTGCAAGATAGCTCACTGCCCACCAGCACGCCGACACCCACGCGCACATTCACGCCGACACCCACGCCAAGCGCCACACCCACGCCAAGCGCCACACCCACGCCAAGCGTCACACCCACGCCAAGCGCCACACCCACGCCAAGCGCCACACCCACGCCAAGCGCCACACCCACGCCAAGCGCC
>CAZOLV010000073.1:21987-26886 GCA_964580725.1 uncultured Anaerolineae bacterium
ACACCCACGCCGCGCAGCTACTTCTTCCCCATCCTCGCTTTCTGACCAACGCCTGCCGCACGGCAGCCGCCCATGACGCACCGCGTTGTAGAATTTGACAATCCAGGGCATGATGCCCTACACTGTTTTGTGTAAGGTATCGCCTTTGTGCCCTGCCCGGCAAGCAGTTGCTGGAGTTTGCATCGCCGTGTACCGCTGTGAACGAAATCGCCGTGCATCGAAATTGATAACGGAGGTGTTGCCTGTGAAAACTATCGAACAAGCGCCAGCGGCCAGACGCGCCAACCCTGGGCCGCGCGCAGGAGCGTTGAAAGATTTATACGCGATCGGCGAGATGCCGCCGATCGGCCACGTCCCCCAAAAGATGTACGCCTGGGTCATCCGGCCGCAGCGTTTCGGCCAACCGACCGATGCCTTTCGCGTCGAGGTGATCGAAACGCCCGAACCGGCGGCTGACGAGGTGTTAGTCTATGTCATGGCGGCAGGGGTCAACTACAACAACGTCTGGGCGGCGCTCGGCGTGCCTGTGGATGTCATCGCTGCCCGGCAGAAGGCTGGCGAAAAAGAAGACTTCCACATCGGCGGCAGCGACGCCAGCGGCATCGTCTACAAGGTCGGCAAGGACGTGACCCACCTGGCCGTCGGCGATGAGGTGGTCATTCATTGCGGCACGTGGGATTGCAACGATCCTGTACTCGCCAATGGCGACGACCCGATGTATGGTGCCAGCTTCCGCATCTGGGGCTACGAAACCAACTGGGGCAGCTTTGCCCAGTTCACCAAAGTGCAGGCGCATCAGTGCCTGCCCAAGCCGTCCCATCTGACCTGGGAAGCCGCCGCGGCCTACATGCTGGTGGGCGCCACCGCCTACCGGATGCTGCACTCCTGGCCGCCCCACAATGTCCGCCCCGACGATGTCGTGCTGATCTGGGGCGGCGCCGGCGGGCTTGGCTCGCAGGCCATCCAAATCGTCAGGGCCGCGGGCGCCATTCCCATCGCCGTCATTTCGGACGAAAGCAAGGTGGATTTTTGTCTGAGCCTGGGCGCCGCCGGCTGCATCAACCGCAAGGATTTCAACCACTGGGGCATGCTGCCGCATTGGAAGGACGCCGCCGGCTACAACGCCTGGCTCAAAGGGGTGCGCGCCTTCGGCAAGGCGATTTGGGACGTGTTGGGCGAACGGCGCAGCCCGCGCATCGTCTTCGAACATCCCGGCGAAACGACCATCCCCACTTCGATGTTCGTCTGCGACACCGGCGGCATGGTGGTGATCTGCGCCGGCACCACCGGCTACAACGCCACCGTTGACCTGCGCTACCTGTGGATGCGCCAGAAGCGTGTGCAAGGCTCGCATTTCGCCAACGACGAACAGGCCAAAGGCATCAACGATCTCGTCAGCGCCGGCAAGGTTGACCCCTGCCTCTCGCAAACCTTCGGCTGGGACGAGCTGCCGGCGGCGCATCAACTCATGTACGAAAATCGGCATCCGCACGGCAACATGTCCATTCTGGTGGGCGCCATTCGCACCGGGCTGGCCAATACGCGTGACCAATTGGCCGCCCTGCGCGGGCTGTACGAACTGGAGACCCCGGAAATTACCGCAAGCGCCGAACAAGAGGCAGAGATGGAACCAGAAGATGTCTATACCCGCCCGCAGCACGCTATCCCGGCTGGCGGCGATTTCGCCGATGAACGCCCGGTCAGCGCAGTCATGCACCGCGGCGTCGTCACCTGCCTGGAGACCACACCCCTCGATCAGGTGGCGCGCAGCATGGTCGAACATCACATCCACGCCGTGGTGGTAGTCAGCCCGCAGGGTTACGCCGCCGGCGTCGTTTCGCAAACCGACATGGTGTTGGCGCGGCAGGGGCGATCGCCGGCCGACCTGGCC
The DNA here is from genome assembly GCA_964580725.1 of uncultured Anaerolineae bacterium. GTDB lineage: Bacteria > Chloroflexota > Anaerolineae > SSC4 > Amarolineaceae > Amarolinea. The sequence goes on from CAZOLV010000073.1 coordinate 23,879, forward strand.
CATCTGACCGCTGGCGACATCATGACGCCCGATCTGATCACCTGCACGCCCAATACCCCGCTGGTCGAAGTGACCACCACCATGACGCGCCATCGCATCCACCGGCTGGTGGTCGTCGAAGACGAGGGCGAACAGTTGCGCCCGGTAGGCGTCATCTCGATGAGCGACATCATTCGTCAAATGATGGGCTTTGCCGCATCCGCCGCACCCCACGACCCAGCCTAGAAAGGGGATTCTTGTCCAATGTCATTCTTGACCGATGAGCACGAAGCGGTTCGTCAGACCGCACGCAAGTTCACCGAAGAAAAGGTGTCGCCGCTGGCCGACGAACACTATCGGGGCGCGCAAGAGATCCCGATGGACTTGATTCGACAGATGGCCGACCTCGGCTTCTTCGGCATGTCGTTTCCCGAGGAGTGGGGCGGCGCCGGCATGGACGCCATCAGCATGACGCTGGTGACCGAGGAACTGAGCCGGGGCTGGTTGGGTGTGGGCAGCGTCCTCACACGCAATCTGATCACCGGCACGCTGATCCTGGCGCACGGCACCCAGGAACAAAAGGAACGCTTCCTGCCCGGCATCGTCGCTGGCGACACTCTGACCGCCGCCGCCTTCACCGAGCCAAACGCCGGTTCGGACACGGCGGGGATGCAGTTGCGGGCGGTGCGCGACGGCGACGATTATGTGCTGAACGGCGCCAAGACCTGGTGTACGATGGCCAACCGCGCCCACATCCTGACGGTGCTGGCGCGCACGCACCCCGACGCCTCGCTGCGTCACAAAGGCCTCTCGCTCATCCTGGTGGAAAAGAAGCCGGGCGATCATTTTCAACCGCCGCAACTATCGGGCGAATACATCCCCACCGTGGGCTACTACGGCATGCGCTCCTTCAGCCTGGGCTTCGAGGATCTGCGCATCCCCGCCGCCAACCTGATCGGCGGCGTCGAGAACAAGGGTTTCTACCAACTGATGGCCACCTACGAATGGGCGCGCATCCAAACGGCGGCGCGCGCCGTGGGCGTGGCGCAGGCGGCGTTCGATGCGGCGCTGAAGTATTCGCAGGAGCGTCAGCAGTTCGGCCAGCCCATCAGCGAGTTCCAGATCATCCGTCACAAGCTGGCGCACATGCGCACGCAGATCGAAGCGGGCCGCCAGCTCACCTACTACGCCGCCCGCATGAAGGACATGGGCCGGCGCTGTGACATGGAAGCCGGCATGGCCAAGCTCTTCTGCGCCGACATGGTCGAACATGTCACCTCCGACGCCATGCAAATCTTCGGCGGCTACGGCTATTCGTTGGAATACCCCGTCCATCGCTTCTGGCGCGACGGGCGCGTCTTCAAGATTTTCGAGGGCACCAGCGAAATCCAGGCCGAAGTGATCGCCAAGCGGCTGCTCTCCTGAAAGGTGCTTCTCATGAGCGATCTGACTCTGACCTCTGCCGACCTGGCGCCAACGCTGGCGCGCCTGGCGGCTGCCAATCAACAGTTTGCCGCCAACTACCCTGGCGACGTGACGGCGCGCCAACCGGTGCACACCGTCTATGGCGGCGCTCACCTCTTCAAGTTCGACACAGCAACCAAGCTGGGCGGCATCGCCCTGCGCAACCTGGACGCCAACGCCCCCAATTTCGCCGTCTTTGCCCGGGCCTTGGGCCTGCCCGGCGCCTCCGCGCTGCCTCAAACCAGCGCCGACCTCGAACATCTGGCGGCCATCATCGCCCAGGACTCCCACGCCGCCAGCTTTACACACGAACCGGCCTGGATGGCCTACACCGTCTTCGAACGGGTGCGGGCCAAACTCAAGCGCGAGCCGGTGGAGGACTATCGCGTCGATTTCGAGGACGGCTACGGCAACCGGCCCGACGACGAAGAAGATACTCACGCCATCAGCGTGGGCAAGGAGTTGGCGGCCGGCCTCGCCGCCGGCACGCTGCCCCCCTTCATCGGCATCCGCATCAAGCCCTTCACGCAGGAGAGCTACCGGCGCGGCGTACGCACGCTCGATCTGGCCCTGACGGCGCTGGCGACGGCCAGCGAGGGCCGCACGCCGGCCAACTTCGTCGTGACCCTGCCCAAAGTCACCATCCCGGAGCAGGTGGCGGCACTGGCCGATCTGGTCGAGATGCTGGAGGCCAGGAACGGCATTGCCCCCGGCGCCATCGGCCTCGATCTGATGATCGAAACGCCGCAGGCCATCATCGGTCACCTGGGCGAGAACACCGTCAACCACCTGGTGCGCGCCGGGCGGGGACGGGTGCGCTTCTGCGCCTATGGCACCTATGACTACACGGCTCTGTGCAACATCACCGCCCATTATCAAACACACACGCACCCCGCGGCCGACTTCGCCCGGCACGTCCTGCAGGTCAGCCTGGCCGGCACGGGTGTCAGCATCAGCGATGGCGCCACGACCGTCATGCCGATCGGGCCGCACCGCGCCAGCAAGGAAAAGCCGCTGACGGCGCAGCAGGAGGCCGAAAACCTGGAGGTAGTGCACGCCGCCTGGAAACTGCACTACGACAACATCCGTCACTCGCTGCGGCACGCCTACTACCAGGGATGGGACCTCAACCCGGCGCAGCTACCGGTGCGCTACGCCGCCATCTACACCTTCTTCTTGGAAAGCCTGGACGACGCCAGCAAGCGGCTGAACCGCTTCGTGGATGCAGCGGCGCAGGCCACCCTGAGCGGCAATATGTTCGATGACGCCGCCACCGGTCAGGGCCTGCTCAACTTCTTCTTGCGCGGCATCGCCTGCGGCGCCATCACCGAACAAGAAGCAATGGCGACCGGCGTCACGCTGGAAGAACTGCGCGGACGTTCGTTCGTCAAGATCGTGCAGAATCGGGCGTATAGGAGAACTGTGTGATGCGGGGCGTGCATCACGCGTCAGCATGACCTGGGCCTGTGCACTACTGCGGGCTACGCATCCCTTGTGACGCAGAGCATGGATGGATGGATGGATGGATGGATGGATGGATGGATGGATGGGTGGATGGATGGAAC
>CAZOLV010000074.1:0-4184 GCA_964580725.1 uncultured Anaerolineae bacterium
GGGAGTAGGGAGTAGGGAGTAGGGAGTAGGGAGTAGGGAGTAGGGAGTAGGAAGTGGGAAGTAGGAAGTGGGAAGTGGGAAGTAGGAAGTAGGGAGTAGGAAGTAGGAAGTAGGAAGTGGGGGTGAGTTCAGAGGAGGGTGAGATGGCGGCGGTGATCGAGGTGAGTGAGGCGGGCAAGGTGTTTGGGGCGCAGACGGCGCTGCGCGACATCAATTTGAAGGTGGAGGAGGGCGAGATCTTCTGCTTGCTGGGGCCGAGCGGCAGCGGGAAGACGACGCTCATCCGGCTGCTCAACGGCATCTACACGCCGACGCAGGGCCGCCTGGCGGTCTTTGGCAAGGAGCCGGCACAGTTCCGGCGCGCCGACCGGGCGCGCATCGGCTATCTGCCGCAGCTCTTTGTGCTGTATCCCAACCTGAGCGTGGCGGAGAACATCGCTTTCGTTGCGTCCATCTACGGCCTGAGCTGGGCCGAACGCCGCCAACGGTTGCCGCGGCTGCTCGAGCTGGTCAAACTGACCGAGCATCAGCGCACGTTGGCGGGCAACATCTCCGGCGGCATGAAGCGTCGCCTGGGCCTGGCGTGTGCGCTGCTGCACGAGCCAGCGCTCATCTACATGGACGAACCAACCGCCGGCATTGACCCGATTCTGCGCGCCGCGCTGTGGGACGAGTTCCGGGCGCTGCGCGAGCGGGGCGGCGACGCCGGCCGGCGCACGCTCTTCGTCACCACGCAGTATGTCAACGAGGCCGATTCTTGCGATAAGGTGGCGATCGTGGCCAGGGGTGAATTGGTGGCGATGGGTACGCCGGCAGCCCTGCGCGCCCAGGCCCTGGGCGGCGAGGCGATTGACATCACCGCCGACCAGATGACCCGCCAACACAAGGCGCTGTTGGAGGCGCTGCCCTGGGTTCATCACACCGAAAGCCACAGCTTCGACCATCTGCGCATCGTCGTAGATGATGCCAGATCGCGTGTGCCCGCCATCGTACAACTGCTGCACGAACATCGCCTCGATCTCGATACCGTAGACATCGTTGATCTCAAGTTCGACGAAGTGTTCGTGCGTCTGGTCGCTCAGCACGAGCAGCAAGGTCAGCAGTTGGATCAAGAACAGAAGCGAGCACAAGAGCGTAAACAGGGGGAACAGCCATCATGAAACAGTTTCTTTCGCGCCTGATCTCGTTTCCAAGCAAGGAGCTTTGGGAAGTGCTGCGCCAGCCGCGCCTGGTGCTGACCCTCATCCTCGGCCCCTTCCTCATCCTGCTGCTCTTTGGCGTCGGCTACACCGGCGCCCGCCCCCAGGTACGTGTGCTGCTGGTGATTCCCGCCGACGCCGCGATCTCCCCCGATGCGCGCGATCAGATGGAACTGATTGCGCGCCAGTACGGCGGCCCGATCAAGGTCGTTGACATCATCGCCGACAGGGACGAGGGTCAGCGCATGTTGGAAGGCGAAGAGGTAGATGTGCTGGTCGAGTTTCCGACCGACGCCTATGCGCGTTTCCGCAGCGGTCGCGCCGTGACTCTCAATGTGCTGATCAATGAAATTGACCCGCTGGGCGCTGACTACGCCGCTTATCTGGTCAATGCCCTGGTGACGCGCATCAACCAGGACTTGGTCGTGGAGGGGCTGGCGCGCGCCCGCGCCCTGGCGACCGATCTCGATCTTTTTTCGCAGGACACGCTGACACGCCTGGATGAACTCGATCAGGCCCTGAACGCCGGCGACACTGCCCTGGCCCTGCAACGTCTGGACGAACTCGAACAACAGGTGGATACGGCGTCGGCTGGCATTGACACGGCCCTCAGCTTGAGCACCGGCTTCTACGCCGCAGTCGGCGGCATGTTTGGCGCTTCGGAGGATGACGTCGCCCGGCTGCAGGCTGCCCGCCACGCGCTGACCGACATCAAGGCGACCCTGCGTGAAATGCGCAGCGAACTGCTGCGTGCCGGCGCCGGAGACCCGCAAAAATCGCGCGCCCAACTGCAGAAGGCGCGCGATCTGATGGATCAGTTGAAAGATGTTTCGACTCTCTTGCGCGACATCCCGCCGGAGGTGCTGGTGAATCCCTTTGCCATCGAAATCCGCAACATCACCAGCGCCCGCCTGCACGGTCGTCCCCCCGGCTACATTGATTTCTATGCGCCAGCGGTGTTGGCGCTGCTCGTGCAGCATCTCGCTGTGACATTTGGCGCCCTCTCGTTGGTGCGCGAGAAGCTCCTGGGCGCCGATGAAATCTTCCGCGTAGCGCCCATCGCCCCGGTCGAAATTCTGGTGGGCAAGTATCTCAGCTATCTCATCCTGGGGGCGGCGCTGGGCAGCATCCTGGCGGCGCTCATTCGCCTGTTGGGCGTCCCCTTCTTTGGCAACCCCTGGGCCTTTTTGTTGACCCTGCTGCTGGTCACGTTGGCTTCGCTTGGCCTGGGCTTCTTCATCTCGCTCGTTTCGCAGAGCGAGAGCCAGGCGGTGCAGCTTTCGATGATCTCTCTGCTGGCAGCGGTCTTCTTCAGCGGGTTCTTCCTGCCCATCAGCGGGCTGCGCACCCCCATTCAGTCTGTAGCCTACGCTCTGCCGGTCTACTATGGCCGTGAATCGTTCCAACGTCTCTTCCTGGTCGGTTCCTGGCCCAACCCGGAGCATCTGCTGGCCCTGGCGGCGCTCGCCCTCTTCTTTTTCATCATCAACAGTTGGCTCTTCATGCGCGATTACCGCAGACAGTGAGCCGCCGGGTGCGCGGGAACTTCCCCCACCGCTGCGCCGTCTCGAACTCGAACGCCGGCGTTACGCGCCTCGATGGCGGCGCGTCGAGCCGGTGAGGAGGTGGAAGATGACGAAAAAACATAACAGGTTCAATCCTGCCCCTGGGGGCGCACAGGCGCGCCTCCTCGCTTTACTGCTGCTTGCCCTCAGCCTGACGAGTTGCAGCGGTTTACGCGAAATCATCAGGCCGCGGCCCACACCGACGCCGACACCATCGCCCACAGCAGCGCACGCTCCCCTGCTCACCGTTCAGCCTGACATCGGCGCACCCGGCCTGGGGCTGGCCGTGCGCGGCGAAGGCTGGCGTCCTGGCGATATCGTGTTCATTCGCCTGCGCAGCCCACTGCCCGATCCCAACGCCATTCCCGACAAAGCGGTTGCTGTCGCCACGGTGCAGGACGATGGGCGCTTCTTGACCGGCTTCGTCTTTCCCAACGAAACGCCCTGGTCGCTCTTACCCAACGTGCTGGTCACCGCACAGTCGCAAGCGACCGGCGAGACCCAGACGATCACGCTGCCGGTGCGCTCCGCCGTTCCCTCGACCACCCCAACCAGCCCTGCGCTCGTCACCGCCACGCCGACGCCTGGCGCGATCACAGCCACGCCAACGCCCTATGTCATCACGGCCACGCCAACGCCCTATGTCATCACGGCCACGCCAACGCCCTATGTCATCACGGCCACGCCAACGCCGACCTCTGCGCCGCCCACCAGCACGCCGACGCCGGTGCCCGGCACGACCGCCACGCCCACCGTCGTCGTATCCTATTGGCGCGGCGAGTATTACGCCAACAAGAACTTGCTGGACAATCCGGTCTTGATTCGCAACGACGCCAGCATTTTCTTCAACTGGGGCAACGGCGCAGTGGCGCCCGGTTTGCCCGCCGACAACTTCTCCATTCGCTGGACGCGCGCGCTGACGTTCGATCAGGGCGTCTACCGTTTTCATATCGTCGTGGATGACGGCGCGCGCTTTTTTGTCAACGGCGCGCTGTTGCTCGACCAGTGGAAGGACGGCAGTCGCCGCGAGTTCACGGTAGATTATCCACTGTCGGCGGGTGTTCATGCGCTGCGGCTCGAATACTACGAAGCGGGGGGCGATGCGCTCGTGCAGCTCTGGTGGGAGATCGCGCCTGCTGTCACCAACACTCCCACGCACACACCCAGGCCCACGGCAACCCCGACGCGCCGTCCAACCAACACGCCGACGCGCACGCGCACCCCCACGCCGCGCCCACTGCCCACCAGCACCATCGAAGTGCGCCCCACCAGCACGCCAACGCTGCCCATCGCCACCATACAGCCGTTGCCAACCGACACCCCGACGACCTTGCCGACCGGCACCCCGACGGCGTTGCCAACCGACACCCCGACGGCGTTGCCAACCGACACCCCGACGGCGTTGCCAACCGACACCCCG
>CAZOLV010000074.1:4284-26495 GCA_964580725.1 uncultured Anaerolineae bacterium
GCCAACCGACACCCCGACGGCGCTGCCAACCGACACCCCGACGGCGCTGCCAACCGACACCCCGACGGCGCTGCCAACCAATACGCCCACGCCGCGTATTTCGACAGCGGTTCCCACTGTCACCGCGACGCACACGCCCACGCCGCGTATTTCGACAGCGGTTCCCACTGTCACCGCGACGCCCACGCCCACGCCGCCGGTGTTTGTGCTTTTCAATGAACTGTTGGCTGTCCCGCGCCGCATTGACTGGAACCACGACGGGCGCATCAACGACCAGGACGAGTGGATCGAGTTGTACAACCCAACCAACGTAGCGGTCAACCTGAGCGGCTGGTATCTGGACACCGGGCGCAACACCACCGGCTATCGGCTGCCGCGCAGCGCCGTGGCTCCCGCCAACGGCTATCTGCTGCTCTTCCGTAAAACGACCGGTTTGGCGCTCAACGACCGCGGCGGCGCCGTCAGGTTGCTGCGTCCCGATCGCAGCGTCGCCGGCAGCCTGACATTCCCGGCTCTCAAGCCAGACGCCAGCTTCGGCCGTGACAGCAGCGGCGGCTGGCACAGCGACTGGCCGCCCACGCCCGGCCGAGCCAACGAATCCAGCGCCACCCCGCCCCCCGTCATCACAACCATGCCCGAACGCCGCGGCTGAAGTACAGCGATATTCATATCGCCCCGTACAGCGATATTCATATCGCCCCGTACGGCGATATTCATATCGCCCCGTACGACGATATTCATATCGCCCCGTACGACGATATTCATATCGCCCCGTACGGCGATATTCATATCGCCCCGTACGACGATATTCATATCGCCCCCCTCCGCAAGGCGATATGAATATCGCCGTACAGATGATTCAGGTTCTTTACGAACGCCAGCTTCACAAGTATAATGGCGCCTGAGCAGCCGGTTGGACTGCTCAGGCCCTTTTTCTTGACCGGCGGACCCAGGCGCTGACCTGACCGCCAGGAGTTGGCACACTGTGACAGACATTTCAAGGCTACGGCCCGGGGCGCACAACGCCGTTTTCACCTGCATGGGCGTCCAGGCCAGCGATCGGGTCTTCATTCTGGCCGATCGCGCATCGGCTTCCATTGGCATGGCGCTGGCGGAAGCCGTCAGTTCGTGCGGCGCAGAGGTGCGCGTGATCCATCTCGAAGACTATGCGCCGCGCCCCATCCTGGCGATGCCAGCCGCGCTCCAGCAGGATGTGATCGCCTTTGCCCCCACGGTGACGTTCTACACCGCCGGTGGGCAGAAGGGTGAAATCACCTTCCGCATCGGCCTGCGCGTCTCGCTGCTGCAACACCTGCGGGTGCGCCATGCGCACATGATCGGCATAGACGAACGGCTGATGACCGAGGGCATGACAGCCGATTACCAGCAGGTGGCGGCGCTGACCGAACAGGTGACCGCGCTCGTCAGTCAGGCGCGCCGCATCCACGTCGTCTCGCCCGCCGGCGCCGATCTGACAGCCGAGTTCGACCCCAAGATGCGTTGGGTTCCCTGTACCGGCATCTATCACCACACCGGCCAGTGGGGCAACCTGCCCGAAGGGGAAACCTACACCTGCCCGGCGACGGTGGATGGCGTTGTGGCCGCCAGCGTTCTAGGTGACTACTTCAGTCACAAGTACGGGATTTTGCCCTCGCCCATTTACTTTCACATCCGCGCCGGCCAAATCACCCAGGTGATCGGCTCGGATCAGGCGCTGGTGCGCGAGGTGCTCGATTATGTGTCGTCGGCCGAGAATGGACGGCGTGTGGGCGAGTTTGCGATTGGCACCAACACCGCGCTGACCCATCTCACCGGCAACCTCTTGCAGGACGAAAAACTACCGGGTGTACACATCGCTTTTGGCGATAGCTATGCCCACCAAACCGGCGCCAACTGGTCATCCGCCATTCACGTGGATGTCATCCCAACGCAGTGCACGATCACAGTGGACGGCCGCGTCATCATGCGCGAGGGCCAGTTCACGCTCTAACGGGCGCCGGCAGCAGACAAGACTTTTATCACGCCTGGCGTGAAAAAGACCTGTCAGGTTTTCCAAAATCTGACAGGTTTCCCCTACTGATTGAGATGATACGACGAAAGGTTGATTCTATGTTGCGACATGTCGCATTACTCAAATTCAAGGCGCACGAACCCGAAACAGCGTGCCAGAAGCTCCTGCAAGACCTGGCCGAACTGCCGACGAAGGTGCCAGAGATTCTCGCCTGGTCAACCGGCTGTAACGAGTTGAACATCGAAGCGGCCTATGACGCCGCCATCGTGGGAGATTTCGAGGACAAGGAGGCGCTCCTGCGCTACTTCAGAAACCCGGCGGTGCAATCGGTTCTGCAACAGATGGATCGCGTCTGCGCCAGTCGCGTCTCCGTTGACTTCGTCGTTGCGTGAGGCGCCACATGCCCGACCCGACGACCATCAATCATGATGTTGCTGTGAAAGCGCACAACAGCACGCATGGCCATGCGCCTCTGCGGCATGTCGTCATGTTCAAGTTCAAGCCCGAGGCGTCAGACGCCGAGATCGAGGCCTGGACAGCGAGCCTGCAGGCGCTGCCGGCGCACATCGGCCTGATTCGCCTGTGGCAGGTCGGCCGTGAAATCAGCGGCCGTGCGACCGCCAACTGCGAAGTCTGCCTGATTTCGGGCTTCGACAGCGCCGCCGATCTGGCAGCCTACGATGTGCATCCGGCCCACTTGCCCATCGTGACCGAGGCGCGGCGCCTGTGCAGCAGCATCAGCCGCACGAACTTCTGGATGGCCTGATGAACCTGCTCGAACCGCTGAATTTCGCCCTGGGCCTGGCCGTTCAGACCGGCGACCTCCTGTTGGCGCAGCGCCAGCAGGCGAGTATGCAGCTCAAGGCGGACGGCTCGCTGGTCACTTCCGCCGATCTGGCGGCCGACCACCTGATTTTCGAGGCCCTGCGCACTCATTTTCCCGCGCATGGCATCATTTCCGAAGAACTGTCGCATCGCTGCGGCCCGCAGGAATGGCAATGGGTCGTTGACCCGCTCGACGGCACCACCAACTACGCCAGCGGTCTGCCCTTCTGGGGTGTGCTGCTGGCGCTGTTGTGTCGAGGCTGGCCAGTGATGGCCGTGGCGCACTTTCCCTGCCTGCAGGAGACCTATCACGCAGTGCAGGGCGGCGGCGCATTCTGCAACGGCCGCCTCCTGCGCGCCAGTCAGACCGCCGTCCCGCCGACGCATCAACTGCTGGTGACCTGCTCGCGCTCGTGGCGTCATTTGGAGGTGCGCGGCGTCAGCGCCAAACCGCGCGTGTTGGGCGCCATTGGCTACGACTTTGCGCTCGTTGCCCGCGGCGCAGCCGCGTTCGGCCTGGCTGTGGCCCCGCATCTCTGGGATCTGGCCGGCGGCTGGCTGCTGCTGGCCGAAGCCGGCGGCGCCACGCAACCTGCGCCCGATGCGCACAACCAGCCGCGTCACCCTTTCCCGGTGCAGGAAGGCGTTGACTATCGCGATCTCACCTTCCCCATCGTGATGGTCGCCGATCCCGCGCTCATGCAGTCCGTTGGCGCACACAGCGACGCGCCGATACGAATCCGGCAGGTGGGAGCAAAATGACGATTCCGGCTGTAGACTGGCTGGCCCGTCGCGCCAGCCTGACGCCCAACGCCGTCGCGTTGCTTGACGCCCTCGACGGCGGGCGCCGCATCACCTTCGACACCTGGAACGCCCAGGCCAACCGCACCGCCCGCTTCTTACACGACGCACTGGGCGTGCGCATGGGCGACCGTGTCGCTGTGCTGGCGTTCAACTGCGTCGAATATCTCGACATCTGGTTTGCGTTGGGCAAGCTGGGCGCGATCCTGCAGAACCTCAACTGGCGCCTGGCCGCGCCCGAACTGTGCGGCCTGCTGAACGACGCCGGCCCGGTCGTTTTCATCTACGGGCACGAGTTCGCCCCGCTCGTCGAAACGCTGCGCCCACACGCTGCCAGCGTGCGCCATTGGGTCGCCTTGACAGACCAGGCCCGCCCGGCTGACGTTCAGTTCGCCCAGCGCGCCACCTGCACCGCCGGCAATCTACCCGAAATCGGTTTCGACTGGGAACAGCCCTGGGTCATCTGCTACACCGGCGGCACCACCGGCCTGCCAAAAGGCGCCGTCCTGACGCACCGCTCTATCACCGCCAACGCCATCAACACCGTCGTCAGTTGGGGTCTGACTCCCAACGACATCGCCATCCTCAACGCCCCGCTCTTTCACACCGGCGGCTTGAACGTCTTCACCGCTCCCCTCGTCCACATCGGCGGGGCTTCCATCGTGTGCCAGGGCTTCGACGCTAATCAGGTCTTCGATCTGATCGCCGAAGGCGGCGTGACCCTTTTCTTTGGCGTGCCGACGATGTTCATTGCCCTGCAGCAGCACCCCCGTTGGGAACTCGCCGATTTCCGTCGCCTCAAACTGGTCATCAGCGGCGGCGCCCCCTGTCCGCTGCCCGTCTTCGAACGCTTCTGGGCCAAAGGCGTAGATTTCAAGACCGGCTACGGCCTGACCGAGGCCGGCCCCAACACATTCTGGCTGCCGCAAGAGGATGTGCGGCGCAAACCTGGCGCCGTCGGCTTCCCCCTCTTTCACGTACAGGTCAAGCTGGCGCAGCCCGATGGCCGCCCCTGCGCTCCGCAGGAGCCTGGCGAACTGCTGGTGCGCGGCCCGCACCTGTGCGCCGGCTACTGGAACAATCCCCAGGCCACCGCCGCCGCCTTCGACGCCGACGGCTGGCTGCACACCGGCGATATGGCCGTGTGTGACGACGAGGGGTACTACACCATCGTCGGGCGCTTGAAAGACATGATCATCTCCGGCGGCGAAAACATCTACCCTGCCGAGATCGAAAGCGTTGCCTTTGGGCATCCCGCCATCGCCGCCGCCGCCCTCATCGGCCTGCCCGACCCCTACTGGGGCGAGGTGGGCTGCCTGGCCGTCGTGCTGCGCTCCGGCGTGACTGTCGAACTGGCCGGCGCCGGCCAAGCCGCCGGGCCGACCTTCGACCCCGATGAGTTCCTGACCTATTTGCGCGCCCGCCTGGCGCGCTACAAAGTGCCCCGGTCGGTCGTCATCCTGCCCGAACTGCCGCTCACCGGCGCCGGCAAGGTTGACAAACAGACCCTGCGCTCTCGTATCACCGCCCCATAGGGGCGCAGCCGCATGCATCCCCCCTGCGACTCGTCTTGACGCCAAAAACGAACGCGCAAACGCGCGAACGACAGAAAGAACGAGAAGAAGAAAAGAAGAAAAGAACGAGAAGAAGAAAAGAAGAAAAGAAGAAAAGAACGAGAAGAAGAAAAGAAGAAAAGAACAAGAAGAAGAAAAGAAGAAAAGAACGAAAAGAAGAAAAGAAGAAAAGAACGAGAAGAAGAAAAGAAGAAAAGAACAAGAAGAAGAAAAGAAGAAAAGAACAAGAAGAAGAAAAGAAGAAAAGAACGAGAAGAACGAAAAGAAGAAAAGAACGAGAAGAACGAAAAGAAGAAAAGAACGAGAAGAACGAAAAGAAGGACACAGACATGCCAGAAATTGCTGCCAACGGCATCACCCTGCACTATGAAAGCGCCGGCGAAGGGCCGCCGCTCCTCCTCATCACCGGCGTCGGCTATGGCGCCTGGTTCTGGCGTTGGGTCATCCCCGACCTGAGCCGCGACTACCGGGTCATCACCTTCGACAATCGCGGCGTTGGCCAGAGCAGTCGCAGCGACGGGCCGTACAGCACCGCACTGCTGGCCGCCGATGCTGCCGGCCTGCTCGATGCCTTTGGCATCGTCAACGCCAATGTCGTCGGTCACTCGCTGGGCGGTTTCATCGCCCAAGAGTTGGCGCTTGCCCGTCCCGATTTGGTCGGCAGGCTCGTCCTCGCCGCCACCACCTGCGGCGGCCCCAACGTCGTGCCGATCACGTCGGCGGCGCTCGATGTGCTGACCAACCGCAGCGGCGATCCGGTGCAGTTGATTCGGCGCGGCATCGCCATTGCCTGCGCCCCCGGTTTCGCCGATGCGCACCCCAACATCGTCGCCGAACTGATGGCTTACCGTCTCAGCGGACCGATCACCCCGGCGCACTATCAGGCGCAAGTCATGGCGGGCGCGTTGCACAACGCCGAGGCTCGCATCGCACAGATCGCCTGCCCCACACTGATCCTCTTTGGCGCCCACGATCAAGTCGTCCCACCCGCCAACGCCGATCTCCTGGCCCAACGCCTATCGCAGGCGCACACCGTCATCTTGCCGAATGCCGGCCACATCTTCCCCATCGAAGAGCCGGCCGGCACGGCAGCCGCCTTGCGCGCCTTCTTTGCGGAAAAGAGCGCCCATGCGGCGCCCGGCGCCAGCGAGCAGCCGGCCGGCCGCTCCGGTTCTGCCGGTTCGCACACCCAGAGGTTTGCGCAAATCATTTCCACCGGTCGCTATGTGCCCGAACAGATCGTCACCAATGCTGAGATTAGCGCGATTCTGGGGCAAGACGTTGGCCCCTGGCTGCTCGAAAAGGTCGGCATCGCCGAACGTCATGTCATCGCCCCCGATCAGGTGACATCCGATCTTGTCGTGGCTGCGGCCCAACAGGCCCTGGCGCGCGCCAACCTGACCGCGCAAGACCTGGATCTGATCATCGTGGCCACCGACACGCCTGACTACCTCAGCCCGGCCACGGCGTCGGTCGTGCAGGGCAAGATGAACGCCGCCAACGCCGGAACGTTCGACGTCAACTGCGCCTGCGCCGCCTGGGTGACGGCGCTCGACATCGGCAGCCGCTACATCGCCTCCGATCCAAACTACCGCTACATCCTGGTTGCCGGCGCTTACGCCATGACCCGTTTTCTCGACTGGCACGACAAACAGACCGCCACCCTCTTCGCCGACGGCGCAGGCGCGGTGATTCTGGGGGCTGGAGATCAGCCGGGATTCCTGGGAAGCAAACTGGCGGCCCTGGGAGAGTATCACGATGCGCTCGGCGTGTACACCGGCGGCTCCTTCCGCCCGGCCACGCCGGAAACTGTCGCCGCCGAGGGCAAGCCGCGGGTGCAGTTCGTACGCAAGTTCCCCGCCACCTTCAACAGCGAGCGTTGGCCTCTCCTCATCCGGCAGGTGACGGCGCGCGCCGGCCTGACCGTGGACGACGTTGATTGGTTCTTCTTCACGCAGCTCAACGTCAACACGATCAAGGCGGTGATGGCCAATCTCGGCCAACCGCTGAGCAAAACACACTGGGTGATGGACAAATGGGGCTACACCGGCTCGGCCTGCATTCCGATGGCGCTCGACGATGCGCTGGAACAGGCCAGGTTGACCGGCAATCCTGCCGCCGGGCCGCGGCCCGGCGATCACGTCATCTTTTGCGCCACCGGCGGCGGCATGGCGATCGGCTGCGTCCTCTTCCGCTGGAGTTGAGCCGGCTCGATCTCGTCGCCCAAGCGCCCTGATCCGGCCTGCGGATGACTGCCCGCAACGCACAGTCATCCGCAGGTCATGGGTGTGATGGCGGCTGCGCTGTCAGCCGCCGGTGTTTTGACTGCTAGGGCCAGGCTGCGCCAGCACGCGCACGATGTCGCGCAGTCCCAACCACCACTGCTCCTTCGGCCGCTGGAACCGATCGTCCGCCACACGTGGCAGATCGAGCAGATCATGAAACCGCACCTTGCCCGCCTCCAGGCCGATGAAGGCAGCGCCCGGCTCGGCCCGCCCCGCCTCTGCGATGAGCCATTCGACGCAGCGCGCCGCCAGCCGCGTCGCCTGCACCCGGTCGAACGGCGTCGGGCTGCCGCCCTGCTGCAAGTGCCCCAGAATCGCCTGGCGCACATCGTACAATCCTCGTCCTTCGGCCTCCAACAGCGCACACATCACCGCCGTGCTGTAGACCGGATGCGCCATTTCGTTACGGATCAGCAGTCCCAGGCGCTTGCCGCGTTCGAACCCGTTGCGCAGATAGTTCAGGTCTCGCTCCAGATCGCTCAGCGTCACCCCTTCTTCGTGCAAATAGACCCGTTCCGCTCCCGTCGCCAGGCCGCTCAACAGCGCCAGGTAGCCGCAGTAGCGCCCCATCACCTCCACCACAAAGCAGCGCCGGTACGCCACCGCCGTCTGCTTGATCTTGTCCACCGCTTCCACGATATTGTTCAAGGCGGTGTCGGCGCCAATGCTCAGTTCCGACCCAGGCAGGTCGTTGTCAATGCTTGCCGGCAGGCAGACGATCGGAATGTTGAACGATGGGTAGTTCTTGCGCTCGCTCGCCAGCCGGTAGGCGCTCTGATAGGCCGACCAGCCGCCGATGACGAGCAAGCCATCCACCTTCTGCTCTTCGAACGTACGCGCAATCGCGTAAAGATCGCGCCCGACCGGCACTTTGCGGTTGGTGCCCAGTTCGGCCCCGCCCAACGACGCCCAACCGTTGGCGCTCATCCAGTTCATCTCTTGCAGCTTGCCCGCAATCAGTCCCTCGAACCCCTGCTGCACACCAAGCATGATGTGCCCCTGATCGAGACCCAGGCGCAGCGCGGCGCGCACCGCCGTGTTCATGCCGGGCGCCGGCCCACCGCCGTGCAGCATCGCCAGGCGCAAACGGCGCTGGTTGGGCTGCGGCGCGTGCGGCAGGGCGCGCACCATCGTGCGCAGGATGCGGAACGAATCGCCAAAACTGCCGCCGCGCAGCGACATCGCCCGGTTGAAATCTTTCTGGGCTATGGCCTCCGCCACCGCCCGCGTCTGTTTTACGCAGTGCATCAGCGGCGCCTTCATGATGCGATTGCCCCGGATGCCGATCAGTTGCGGCTCGTCGGCCGGCTTCATCGTCAACACTTCGTTGACCGCCTCGAATCCGGTCAGCGTCGCCAGGTTGCGGTCGAACGCAGTCGGCGCACCGCCGCGCTGCACGTGCCCCAGAATTGTCACGCGTGTATCGGCCCCCAGGCGCTCATCGAGCACCTGTTTGACGTAATCTGCGGTGATCGGATTTCCGTTGCGGTCACGGGCGCCTTCGGCGATGATGACGATGCTATCCCGCCGGCCAGCGGCTCGTCCCGCTTTCATCAACTGGCACATGCTTTCTTCCCAGTTTTCCACATCGGGCGGGTTTTCCGGGATCAGCACATAGTCAGCGCCGGTGGCAATGGCGCCCATCAGTGCCAGATAGCCGCAGTGACGCCCCATCACCTCCACCACGAAGGTGCGTTGATGGCTGGCCGCCGTGCTGGCGATGGCGTCTACGGCGTCGGTGATGCGCCGCAGCGCCGTATCGGCGCCAATCGTCATGTCGCTGCCGTACATGTCGTTGTCAATGCTGCCCACCAGCCCCACGACCGCCAGGTGTTGGAAGCGGGCGGCCTGTTCCGGGTTGATCTCGCCGGCGGCGGCCAGTTCGGCCAGCAGTTCCGGCCATTCCTGGCGGAAGAGATCGGCGCCGGTCAGGCTGCCGTCGCCGCCCACCACCACCAGCGCATCTATGCCGTTGCGCACCAGGTTGTGCGCCGCCTGGCGCCGCCCCTCACGCGTGCGGAAGGCCGGGCAGCGCGCCGTGCCGATGATCGTCCCCCCCTTGTGCAGGATACCACCGACCGCATCCCAGGTCAGCGGGCGGATGTGGCTGCCGCCGTCCACCATCCCCTGGTAGCCCTCCTCGATCGCAAAGACCTCAGCGCCCTGTTCCAGCGCCGCGCGCGTCACCGCACGTACCGTCGCATTCATGCCCGGCGCATCGCCCCCGCTCGTCAAAATTCCAATCCGTCTCGGTATCACAGTCATCAGAGCCTCCCACTCTTCACATCCCCACACCCAATTCTCACCGCGCCGTCCGCTGTATCGCCAAATTCATTTGGCGATCTACGGGGCCAACGGATGCCCCCCATCCCCCCAATTTGGGGGCAGGCAGTGCCGCCGGCTTCGACAAACTCGGCCGGCGACGGCCCGCCCCCCGCCCCGCTCTTCATGCGGCCGCCGTCAGCGCAGCACATGTTCGGCATAGATCAGCCGGCGGGTGCCGGTTTCGCCGCGCAGAATGAGCGAATGGGTCTCGGCGCGCTTGCCGTGATAACGTACCCCCGTCAGCAGCGGCCCATCGGTGATACCCGTCGCCGCAAAGAAAAGGTCATCTGCCGTGATCATGTCGCGCGCCGTCAGGATGCGCCCCGTGTGCAGCCCTGCTGCGATCAGTGCCTCCCGTTCCGCCCGGCTTTGCGGCGCCAGGCGGCCCAACATCCCGCCGCCCAAAGCGCGCACCGCACACGCCGCCAGCACCCCCTCGATCACGCCGCCCACGCCCATCAACATATCCACCCGACCCTGCGGAGCGACCGCCATCAGCGCCCCGGCCACATCGCCCGCCGCCCGCAGCATCACGCGCGCCCCGGCGCGGCGAATCTCATCTACCAGGTCAGTGTGACGCGGCCGGTCGAGTACGAACACCACCAGATCGTGAATGTCCTTCTTCTTCAGGCGCGCCACCAGGGCCAATGTCCAGGCCGCCGGCGCATCCAGGCACTCCGGCGTCAGGGCCTGACCCACCTCGGCGTTCACAACGATCTTCTCCATGTAGATTGCCGAGTGCGGCGCCCACATACTGCCCAACGGCGCCACCGCACAGACCGAGATCGCCCCAGAGCGGCCGTCGGCCAGCAGGCTGCGCCCTTCGATGGGATCAACCACCACATCGAGCGGCGGGCCGTTGCCGTTGCCAATACGGGCGCCGGCGTCGAAACAACTGTGGGTGCCGAGCTTCAGTTCTTCGCCAATGACAACGCGTCCGTCCATGTCGAGCGACTCGAACACATGGTTCATCGCCTCGCCCGCCACATGATCCGCCTCGTCCGAGTGATCGGTGCCCACATAGCGCCCCGCCGTCAGGGCCGCCGCCTCCGTCGCACGGATCAGATCGAGTCCCAGGTTTCGTGAATTAGCGACTTTGGTCGCCGTAGGCGCTCTGGCCATTCGTTTCACCTCTTTCCCCTCAATTCAGTGGGCAAAGTCTTGCGTCGCTCTGCATCATTCGATTTCTTCCACCGCCAGCAACAGCCCGTCGCGTTCCCACGCCTGCATTCCGCCCTTCAGCAGCACGCAGTTGTTGTAACCCTGATTGTGCAGCGCATAGGTTGCCCGTGCGCTGCGCCGACCGGCGCGGCAGACCAGCACGATCGGGCGATCGTGCGGCAGTTGCACCGGTTTCGTCAGGATGTCCACCAGCGGGATATGCTGTGCCTGCGCAATGTGCCCCTGTTTGAACTCGCGCCGTTCGCGCACATCCACCACCAGCGGCGGCGTCTGGCTGCGCAGCCGGTTCCAGAGCACGCGCGGCTCGATCTGCGTCAGAATGCCGGACGGTATCTCCGTGTGCAGCGTGATCATCGTTCCGTACTCCGGCCGCGGCAGATTCTGACATTCCTGAAAGACGCGCACGTCGCTCTCATAGATGCAGACCGCCGGATCGAGCACACGATAGAAGAGATGCTCGATGGCGTTGTCTTCTCCCAAAAAATGATCGGCGCCAAGCTTGTCGTAGAAACCGGTTGACTGCATGAACGCCAGCACAGGCTCGCGCACACGGGTGAAATAGACCTGTCCCCCTCGCTCGCGATAGCTGCGCACGATGCTCTCTAGCGCGTGAATGCCGCTAATGTCGCAGCGGGCGACATTCTGCATGCGCAGCAGCAGGAAACGTTGCGTTGGATGCTGGCCATGCAGCGCCAGCACAGACTCCTCGATGTGGCTGGCGGCGCCGAAGTAAAGATCGCCCAAGATGTCAACGACGCCCAACTGCGGGCAAACCGGTTTGGACGGCTCGTGCACCCAGTGACGAAAGTGCGGATCGGGCACCACCGAACGCACCTGCGGCATACTCGTTTCCAGCAGATAGCTGGCCAGCGACATCAGGATACCGCTCAACACCGCAAACTGCAGGGGCAGCAGCAGCGTCGCCGCGACCGTCACGATCATGATCAGATTATCGCCCCGCGTCCCGCGCCAGATGCGCCGCATCTCCTTGAAATCAATCATGCCGTAAGCGCCGACGATCAGCACACCCGCCAGGGCGGCGCGCGGCACATAGGCCACCCAGGGGCCGAGCAGCAAAGCCGCTGCCAGCACGAACAGGCTGGCAAACACATTGGACAGGGAGGTGCGGCCGCCGGCCTCCAGATTGAGGGCCGAGCGGTTGAAAGAACCGGAACAGGGGTACCCCGAAAAGAGACCGGCCGCAATGTTCGCCAGTCCCTGACCAACGAACTCTTGATTGCTGTTCAGCCGCTCGCCGCTCTGACTGGCGATGGCCCGCGCAATCGAAGTCGCCTCGACCAGACCAATGGCGGCGATGGCCAGCGCGCCGGTTGACAGGCGCCCGATCAGCGTCAAGTCGAACCAGGGCAGGCGCGCCAGCGGCGGCAGGCCGCCCGGCATCTGCCCGATCACCTCGACGCCGGCGTCGGGCCGATTCAAGCTGAAGATCGCCACCGCCGCCCCGGCGCCGACGAGCGCCAACAGCGGGCCGGGCAAGTGCCGATCCAGGCGGCGCAGCAGCAGGATCAGGCCAATGGCGCCCAGGCCAAGCGCCAGGCTGGGCCAATGCGTGTGCGCCATCTGGCCCAGCAGCCCCGCCAGATTGTCAACCAGCCCGGAGGCGCTGAAATCGAGACCCAGGAGATGGCGCACTTCGCTCACGGCTACCAGCACGCCGGCCCCTGCCGTGAATCCAACGATGACCGAGTCCGATACGAAGTTGACGAGCAGCCCCAGGCGGGCAACGCCCATCAGCACGCGCAAGATGCCGGCCATGACCGCCAGTAGGCCGGCGGCGGCCATGAACGATGGGCTGCCAGGCGCCGCCCACGGCGTCAGGATCGAAAGCGCCAGAATGGAGACGGAGTTGGTCGGCCCGCTGTTGAGATGGCTGGACGATCCCCATAGCGCGCCAATGGCGCCCGCCACGATGGCGCTGTACAACCCCATCTGCGGCGGCAATCCGGCCAGGAAGGAGAAAACGATGGCCTGCGGCAGCAGGACGACCGCGACGGTCAGCCCGGCGGTCAGATCGGGCTGCAGGTTGCCGCGCCGATAGGTGCGCAGCAGGCGGAGCGGCCGCAAGAAGAGAAATGGCATGGCGCTCAGATAGGTTGACATCGGGCCGGTTCCAGATCGAGGCGGTTGGTTCGGAGGCCGCTTATCGTCAACAACGATTTTCAGGGCCATTATCGCACCAGCGGGAAGGCTTTGTCAAACGAATCGGGAGCTAACTCTCCCCGACGTGCACCAGGCGCCCGGCGCCAAAGGCGAGGATTGACGCGCTGACCGCCGCCGTCAGCGCCAGGGCGCAGGCGGGGCCGATGATCCAGGCCGCCGCCGTCCAATCGGGTAGCCAGAGCGTCGCCAGGGCGGGCAGCGCCAGAAAGGCCAGCCCGAGCAGCGCATAGAGCGACTGCACGACGAAGGCGATCAAGCTGCCCCAACCGGAACTCATGCGGCGCGGATCGTCCCAGTCCAGGCGCGCCCAGGGGACGCTCAAGCCGACGCAGATGGCGATGATGCCGACGCCGAGCAAGAGCGTGCCCAGGGTGGTGTAGAGCGCGGCGCTGAGGCTGAACTGGCGCCAGACCGCCGCGCCGAGCATCAGCAGGCTGTCGAGCAGCGCAAAGGGGATGTAGGCGCTCAGGAACTTGCCCCGGAGAATGTCCCAGGGGCGCAAGGGGGCCGCCTTGAGCAGCCACCACGATTTGCCCTCCATGCTGATCCCGGTCAGGCCGATGCGCGCAAAGACCAGCGCCGTGACGAAGAGAACGCTGCCCGCCAGCCCCAGCTCGACGAAGGTCAGCGCGCCGCCGTTGTCGAGGCGACCGATCAACTCGGTCAGGTTGTTGCGCGCCCGGTTGCCGCCGCTGACGACGATGTTGATGTAAATGAAAGGCACCAGCAGCAGCGGCGAGAGGATTTGGGCGAAGTTGCGCAGATCGCGCACGATGACGCGCCAATCCTTGAGGGGGATCGTCAGCATCTGCGGCGCATGCACCAGCGCCCCGCGTCGGCGGGCGCGCTCCTGGTCACGCTGACTGCGGCGGGCGACGCCGGCGCCCTGCAGACGCGCCCACCCGCTGGAGTAGAGCCGATCGGTGAAGACGACGCAAAGGGCAAAG
The DNA here is from genome assembly GCA_964580725.1 of uncultured Anaerolineae bacterium. GTDB lineage: Bacteria > Chloroflexota > Anaerolineae > SSC4 > Amarolineaceae > Amarolinea. The sequence goes on from CAZOLV010000074.1 coordinate 18,416, forward strand.
AAGCCAAAGGTGATGAGTAGAAAGACGGTCAATTCGAGCAAACTGGCGCCCAGGTCGCCGTGCCCGGCGGCGGCCAGGCCGCGTCCCGCCGCCAGGGTCGGCAGCGGCAGCGCCGTCAGCCGCTCCACGCCCGCCAGCAGCGCCTGCGGGTCGTTCTCGAACTGTTCGAGCTGTTCGACCCACAGGCGCGAGGTTTGGCCAAGCAGGCTGCAACTGAGGCCGAAGATCGCCGCCATGAAGCCGAGCACCTCACGCACACGGTGGGCAGGAGCGTAACGCGCAATCAGCATGACCGCCAATGCCCCGATGCCCGCCGTCAACAGGGGCGCGCCGGCCAGCGTGAACAGGGCCAGTAAGAAGTACCAAAACTGATAGTGCAGGCGCCAGCCATAGGCGGCCAGGGCCGGCGCGGCGGTGATGGCGATGATGGCGTAATACCAGAGCGCGCCGTCGAGCAGCTTGGCCACGAAGACGGCGCGCCGGCTGACCGGCGCCGCCATGAGCAGTTCCAGGTCGTTACTGAAGAAGAGGGCGCCCAGCGCAAGGCTGAAGCTGCTGAGCAGCAGAATGGCGACCGCCGCCGTCAGGATCAGCCCGGGCATCAGCGGTTCCAGCCCGGCGCCCAGGAGACGTTGCACAATCAGTGCGCTGCCCCAACCGACGAAGCCGGAGAAGCCGCCGACCGTCCCCACGAGCCAGAGCATGCTCAAGAGATAGAGCAGTTTGCGCCAGCGCGTGCGTCTGCGCCAAGTGTTCCAACTCAACTGCCAGCGCAGTTCGAGCAGCAGGATGGTGTCGGCGATCATGAAAGCACCGCGGCCAGTTCGGCGTAGTCGGCGCCGCCTGTCAGGCTCAGGAAGATGTCTTCGAGCGAGCCGCCGCTGCCGCCGGCCGCCCGCAGTTCGGCCACGGCGCCGATGGCGATGATCTGCCCCTTGTCAATGATGGCTACCCGGTCGCACATGCGCTCGGCGATCTCCAGGATGTGGGTGGAGAAGAACACGGTGCTGCCCCTGTCGGCCAGTTGGCGCAGCAGGCTCTTGATGAGCCGCGCCGACTTGGGATCGAGACCCACGGTTGGCTCATCGAGGAAGAGCACGCGTGGGTTGTGGATGAGCGCGCCGGCCAGCGCCATCTTCTGCTGCATCCCGTGACTGTAGCCCTCCAGCATGTCGCCCGCCGCTTCTTCCAACTGGAAGAGCTTGAGCAGTTCGGCGGCGCGCTGTTCGATCTGCGCCGCCGGTACGCGGTAGAGACGGCCCATGAAACGTAGAAATTCCCAGGCGTTCAGCTTGCCGTAGAGGTTGGGCGTGTCTGGCACATAGCCGATGCACGATTTGGCCTGGATGGGCTGCGCCTGGATGTCGAAACCGCAGATGCGCGCTGTGCCGCTGGTGGGAGTGAGCAGACCGGTCAGCATTTTGATCATGGTCGTTTTGCCGGCGCCGTTCGGCCCCAGAAAACCCATGATCTCGCCCTGACGCGCCTGCAGATTGACGCCTGCCACGGCGGTGAGTTGGCCGTAGGTCTTGCGCAGCCCGATCGCCTCGATCGCGACCGCGGCGACTGCGCCATTGGCTGCAGAGATGTGATGGTTGTTCGCAAAGGTTGTTGTGGTCACAAGCGCCTGTTTTCCAGAGGGGGGTATCAGCGCAGGCGGGCGTAGGCCGCGCTGAGGGCCAGACCCGTGAAGATCAGATTGAGAAGGCTGAGGAGCGGGAAGATGCCGGTCATGATCCAGAGGGCGACATTGCCCACCAACACGCCGGCCAGGATGCCGCCAAAGGCCACCGCCCACAGGTAGCGGCCGCGCCGGCGCTGGATGGCGCGACGGATCAGCTCGGCCAGGATGCCGCCGGCCGCCGAACCGGCCAGAAAGGAGATCCACAGGCCGAAGTAGCCCAGGCGGGCCAGGAAGAGTCCTGTCAGCGGCGAGGCGATGGCGCACACGATGAAACCGACGCCAAAGGCAATGGGGTAGTCGAGCGATTCGGCATTGAAGTAGACGGCCTGCTGCCCGCTGATGCAGGTTTTGCAGCGATAGCCAACGTCGGTCAGGCGGACGCAGCGCACGCACATGGGGCGGTTGCACTTGTTGCAGCGCAGCATCGTTTCGACCTGGGGATGGTTGGTGCAGAAGAGCCGTTCGTCCTCGGCAGGAGCGGCGACGGCGGATGGCGGCGCATCGAGCGGTCCGACGCTGGCAATGAGTGCAGCCAGGGCGGTGTCGCGCGCCGGCTCGACCCTGTCGGCCTCGCGTTTGAGGGGGATCTGGCTTCGACGGCGCAGGAATTCGATGCCGGCGACCGCTTCACGGTTGCCGGGGGCGCAACGCAGCGCCAGTTCGAAGCAGGCACGTTTGTCATCGGGATGATTGACCAGGCCGGCCAGGCCGAGCCAGGCCTCGACACGATCGGGCGCTTGTCGAATGATTTCTTCGTACAGTCGGCGCGCCTCTTCCTGTTCGCCCACGCGCGTCGCCAGCGAGGCCTCGACAAGGGTTTGGCCAATGGTGTTGTTGGTTGACATCTGTTGTTGCGTCGTCGCACGCGGCGCCAACGGCTCGATCTCCGTCTGCAAGGTTGGACACGAACACTCGCCCCGAAGCCCTGCAGCCGTCTGCAGAGACATTCGTCGGGATGCGCGTATCGTTTCTGCTGCTAGTATACATCAGTTTCGGGCGGTTGACAATCTGTTGCGGCTGTGGCCCGCCCGGCGCGATGCCCGTCTCTTGCCGGGCCGGGCAGGCGATTTTCACTGACTCACCGGTTCGTGTTACAATGATTGTGTGACGTTTACGTGACGCTCGGGCGCCACGCGTTGGCGTCATCTGTTGCCTGAAGTGACACGCCGAGGCGTTGCTGACAGCGCAGGCCGGACTCGCCGTCAGCATCGAACGGCGTTTGGCATTGGCGCACGGCACCGGGAATCGAGGAGATGAAAAGATCCATGCTTCAGCCGCCAATTGAGCTGACCGCGGCGCAACTGCGCCGCCGGATGCAGATGACCAGTTTGCCCTTTGCCAGCACCGCCGACGCGCCGGAGCTGGATGAGATCATTGGCCAGGAACGGGCCACGCGCGCCATCGAATTCGGCATCGAAATTCCCTATCAGGGCTACAACATCTTTGCCATGGGGCCTGTGGGCGCCGGTAAGACGACGATCATCACCCGGTTCCTGGAAAGCAAAGCCGAAACGCGCCGCCCCCCGTCCGATTGGGCCTACATCCATAATTTCGACGATCCCGATCACCCGCTGGCGCTGCGCCTGCCGCCCGGCGGCGGTTTGCATCTGCGCGACGAGGTGGATCAACTCCTCAATCTGGTGGCCGAGGCGCTGATCAAGGCCTTTGCCAGCGAACAGTACGCCGAACACCGCAACGCTCTCGTGCGTCAAGTGGAAATGCTGCGCAACGATCGCTTGATGCAGCTCGATCAGTTTGCGCGCCAGCAGGGCTTCGTCTTGATGCGCCTGCCCATGGGTCTGATGGTCGCTCCGCTCAAGGATGGCCAGGCGATGACCCAGGAACAGTTCGAGGCGCTGAGCGAGGAGGAAAAGCAGAACTTCCGCGCGCGTGAACCGGCGCTGCAAGAGGCCCTGGAACGCACGTTGCGTCAGGTGCAGGAGGTCAACGAGGAACTTCAGCTACGCCTGACGAACCTTGACCGAGAAATTGCCGGGGTGACGATCAAACCACTGTTCGACAAGCTGACCCAGACCTATGCGGCCTGGGACGACATCGTCGCCTTCCTGCGCAAGGTGCAGACGCACATCAGCGAACACACCGACGACCTGCGCAAGCGGCCGAGCGCAGAGCAGGAGGAGGACAAATCTGGCGAGGACGAGGCCGGCGGCGGTTTGCCCTTCTGGCTGCGACCCGCCGCCGGCACGCCCTACGACCGTTACCGGCTTAACGTCATCGTTGACAACGCCAGTTTGCAGGGGGCGCCGGTCGTTCTGGAAACTAACCCCACGTATCTCAATCTGATTGGCCGCATCGAGATGCGCGCCGAGTACGGTACGTTGGTCACCGATTTTCGTCACATCAAGGCAGGTGCATTGCACCGGGCCAACGGTGGCTATCTGGTGCTCGACGCCCGCAGTTTGCTGCGCCAACCTCTGGCCTGGGAGGCGCTCAAACAGGCGCTGCGCAACCAGCGGATTCGTATCGAGGAGATGGGACAGCAGCTTGGCGTGCTTGCCACCGTCACGCTGGCGCCGGCGCCCGTCCCGCTCGATGTCAAGGTTGTCCTGATCGGCGATCCGATGACCTACTATCTTCTCTACGAGTACGACGAGCAATTCGAGAAACTGTTCAAGGTGCGCGCCGATTTTGCTGTGGAAATGGATTGGACGGGGGACAACGAGCGTAAGGTTGCCCAGTTCATTCGCAATCGCTGTGAAGAGGAGCATCTGCCCCATTTCGACATCAGCGCCGTCAGCAAGGTCATCGAGTACAGCGCACGGCTGGTCGAAGATCAGCGCAAACTGACGACGCGCTTTGCCCATGTCACCGACATCGTGCGCGAAGCCGCCTTTTGGGCGCAGCGCGCCGCCCATGCGCTGGTGACGGCGGCGGATGTTGACAAAGCCATCACCGAACGCATCTATCGCTCCAACCAGTACGAAGAACGGCTGCGTGAGATGATCGCCGACGGCAAGATCGTCATCGCCGTTGATGGGGCCGTGGTCGGTCAGATCAACGGCCTGGCCGTCCTGCAGTTGGGCGACTATAGCTTTGGGCGCCCCAACCGCATCACCGCCCGCACCTACGAGGGACGGGCCGGGGTCGTCAGCATCGAGCGCGAAGTGCGCATGAGCGGGCGGATTCATGACAAGGGCACGCTCATCCTCGGCGGGCTGCTCGGCGGTCGCTATGCCCAGGACAAACCGCTCAGCCTGCACGCCAGCATCACCTTCGAGCAGGCCTACGACACGATTGACGGCGACAGCGCCTCGGCTGCCGAGATGATTGTTTTGCTGTCGAGCCTGGCCAATGCGCCTGTCAAGCAGGCGCTGGCCATTACCGGCTCGCTCAGCCAACAGGGCGACATCCAGGCCATTGGCGGCGTCAACGACAAGATCGAAGGCTTTTTCGAGACCTGCAAGGCTATTGCGCCTGGCCTCACCGGCGCCCAGGGGGTCATCATCCCGGCCAGCAATGTCTCCAACTTGATGTTGAAGGAGGAAGTGGTCGAGGCTGTCGCCGCCGGCCTCTTCCACATTTACCCCGTGCAAACCCTCGATCAGGCCATCGAACTGCTTCTTGGCGCGCCGGCGGGCATACGCGACGCCAGGGGCGCCTATCCGGCGGACAGCATCAACGGTCGTGCGGATCGGCGACTGCGTCAGTTGGCGGAACAACTCCAGCGTTTTGGCCGGTCACAGGGCAAGGAAAACAACCACAAACCATCGCCGCCAGCGCCGGAGCTGCCGGCCGAGCCTCCCCATGAACCAGATCTGCCAACCGATGAGCCGGAGCCGATCACGCCAGAGGATCAGGACGACGATCGGGTTGGCGCTTTGCTTGCCAGATGAGTCAAGGATGATGCAACTCGAACGTATTCCGCTCTTGCCCACTCCAGAAGAACGGTTGCGCGCCGCCGGTCATCGCGTCACGCCGCAGAGACTGCTGCTGCTGCGCCTGCTGGAGGAGGCCGACGAGCATCTGGACGCTGAAACCCTCTTCCAGCGCGCCAGCGCCGCCGACGATTCCCTCAGTCTGGCCACTGTCTATCGGACGCTGGCCATTTTCAAGGGAATAGGACTGGTCGCACAGCGTTATTTTGCCCGCGAGCACAGCAAAGAGTATTACGAGCCGGTGCGCCGCAGCGAGCACTATCACTTCACCTGCACTCGCTGCGGCTGCGTGCTCGAATTCAGCACGCCGTTGGTAGCCGAAATCGGCCGCTCCGTCGCCGAACGCTATGGCGCACGCATCAACCACGCCTGCGTTTGCTTCGAGGGGCTGTGCGCCGCCTGCCAGACAACGGACGCGGCATTGGACTGAGCGCCGCTAGGCCGGACTGGGCGCCGCTGGCCAGTCGCAGCGTTTCTGGAACGCCAGGCGCGTGGCCACGGTGCGAAAACCGATCTCTTCGTACAGCCGCACAGCGCCGGTCAGATTGTCGGCGTCCACATTCAGGCCGGCGCCGGCAAAGCCACGCTGCGCCGCCGCCTGCAGCGACGCCGTGAGCAGGGCGCGTCCCAGCCCGTGATGGCGCCAGGGGCGCCGCACGAAGAGGATGCTGACCCAACCGTGATTCTGTCCCCGCCGCACGCCGGCGTCAGGTCCCAGGTCGTTCAGCACACCTCCCGCAACCTCGTCTCCATCCCAGGCCACGAAACTCGCCTCCGGCGTCGTTCGCCCGTTTGTCAGCCGGTGTTGATACTCGGCCAGCGACGACTCGACGTGATTCCAGTGATCGGCGAAGGCCTCGTTCATGGCGTGTAACACCGTCAGGTCGTCATCGCCGGCGCGCAAGGTGCGCAGCGTCAGGCCAGCGGGCACGATCAGGGCAGGGATCGGCTCTGCCAGCGATCGCCGCATCTCGCAGAAGTAGCGCACGCGCGTCAGGCCGAATCGCTCCAACAGCGCCAGCGCGCCGGTTTGCGTGCTGAAGGCCCGGCCGCCCAGCGTCAGCGGCTGCTCGTTGGCAAGAGCCAGCTTCTGCGCTCGCTCCCACTGGCGCGTCAACAGGGCCAGGCCGGCCCCTTGTCGTCGCCAGGCCGGATGCACAACGCCGTCGGTCAGGTACAACAGGCCCTCCGGACCGCGGCGCAGAAAACCGGTTGCGTAGCCGGCAATGCGTTGGTCGGGCGTCTCTGCCACGAACGTCTCTTCCTGACGCCAGGCAGGATCGTTCATCGCCACGCGCAGGTCGGCCGCACGCATCGTCTCACGTTTGCCGTCTGCCTGATCGGCCGCCTGGATTGCCGCCAGCACGTCATCGAAATCGGCCGGCCGGAAGGCGCGAATCAGAAATGTTTGCCTTGCCATCGTTCACCCTTGTCTTCTACACGATCTTTTCGTACAGATCGAACTGCTTGGCCACGTGCATCCCTGCCCGCTCGTAGAGGCGCGTCGCCCCCGTCAGGTTGGCCGTATCCACCCCAAGACCGACCTTGCGTTCGCCCCGCTGCCAAAACTCCTGGAACGACTGGACCAGCAGCGCCAGCCCCAGTCCCTGCCGGCGCCAGGGGCGGCGCACGGCCAGATTGCGCACCCAGCCGGTCTCAGCGTCCTGGTAACAGAGCGACGAGCCGGCGATCTCGTTGCCGGCGTAGGCTACCAGCCACAGCGCCGGATCGAAGTTCGACCGCTCCAGCGTCCATCGGCGCCATTCTTCGAACGGTTCTGGCGCATGATCCCAATGATCCTCGAAAGCCTCCTCGATGGCGGCGTGTACCGCTCGCGCATCCTGCGCCGGATCGAAGGGGCGCAGCGCCACGCCCGCCGGCCAGACGGGCGTGGCCGGCGCGGCCGTCATCTCGATCTCCATGCGCCAGAAATGACGCACCGTTGCAAAGCCGTCATCTTCCAGAACGCGCTGCAGAATCGGCTCGCGCTCGTGCACCATGAACTGCCGCAGCGGCAGCGGGCTGCCTGCCGCCGCCACATAGCCGGCGGCGCGTTGCCGCACCTGTTCGTACAGAGCCGTGATGACCGGGAGCGTCTCGGCCTCGGACAAGGCCGGATCATGGTACATGCTCGCCTCGATCCTGCCATGACTGACATGCTGCCACGCCTCGGCATACCCAAGCAGCCGCTGCCCGCTCTGCTCTGACGCGGCGTCGCCCGCTGCGGCCCTCACCGGCGCCCCGCCTGGCGTCACGACCACCCAGGCATCGGTCGCCAGATCGAAGTCTGGCTTTTCCCACTCCGTCCGCAAATCGTCCGCCGTATAGTCGGGATACCCAAGAACCGCCACATCATACGCCTCGATCAAACTGAGAAGCGCATCGAAATCGCCCCCCCGCGCCTCCCTCAGCGCCCACTCGAACCCCCGCATAACTCCTCCCCACTCCTACTTCCTCTTTCCTACTTCCTCTTTCCTACTTCCTCTTTCCTACTTCCTCT
>CAZOLV010000075.1:0-18980 GCA_964580725.1 uncultured Anaerolineae bacterium
CGCCTGGGCCGTCGTCAGGTCTTTCACGGCGGCCTCGGTGCCCGCCTGGGCCGCGGCCAGATTTCGCATCAGCTCGGGCAACGTCAGCAGCTCGTCAGTGAGAACCAGCCGACGCACTTCAGCTCGCCACTCCGGGTGCAGCGTCAGGATGTGCGTCAGATCACGCACATCGCGTACGGTCAGTGCCATCGTCATCCTCCTTTGGTGCTTGCAGTGATGCTCTCATTTGTGCCTGTGTGCCTGCATTATACTTCACGCTGCACGAGCAAGCCAATCTTGGGCTGGCAAATGGCCTGCCGAAACACACCGTCTCCGGTCGTTCGAACGACCAGGGACGGCGGCGCAGGGCGTAGATCAAGAATCGAAGTTGGATGGAGACGTTATGGCAAAAAGAAGAAGGCCAGCGCAACGATGGCGTAGAGCGCCAGCAGTTGCGCACCCTCCAGCCAGTTGGACTCGCCGTCCAGCGAGACAAGCGCCGCGATGAGCGAGGCCGCAAAGAGGGCGATGATCTCGAAGGCGTTGAACACCAGGGTCAGTTCGGGGCCGAAGAGCAGGCTGATGAAGACCAACGCCGGCGCCACGAACAGGGCGATCTGCAAACTGGAGCCAACCGAGATGCCGAGGCTGAGATCCATCTTGTTCTTGTAGGCCACCTGCACCGCCACCAGGTGTTCGGCGACATTGCCCACCAATGGGATCACGATGATACCCAGGAAGAATTCCGAAACGCCAAGCGAGGCGATGGTCGGTTCGACGGCGCCAACCAGGATCTCGCTGAGCCAGGCGATGAAGACTGTCGCGCCGACTAGCACAAACAGTGAATTGCGCAAGCTCCAGACCGGGCCGTGGTGCGAGTCGCCGTGATGCGTTTCATCACTCTGAATGCGGAAGCTGAAGAAAACGCCGAAGAGATAGATGACAATCATGATGATCGCCACCCACAGGCTAAGCGCATCCACCGACAGCGGGTGAGCGGCATCGGTGCTGAAGGCAAAGAGCGATGGAATGGCCAGCGCCGCCGTGGCCAGGATGACTTGCGTCGCATTGACGCCCGCCAGGCTGCGATTGAAGTGCTGGCGGCCATGCTTGAGACCGCCGACCATCAGACTCAATCCCATGATGAGCAGCAAGTTGCCGATGATCGAACCGGTGATCGAGGCCTTGACCAGGTCGTACAGGCCGGCGCGCAAGGCAAAGATCGTGATGATCAGTTCGGCGGCGTTGCCCAAGGTGGCATTGAGCAGCCCGCCCAGGCGCGGCCCGGTGTGCACCACCAGGTGTTCGGTGGCGTCGCCCAACAAGCCGGCCAGCGGTACGACGCCCATGGCCGACAGCCCGAACACCAGCAGCGGGTCCCAGTGCAGCAGTTCGCCCAGAATGGCGAGCGGCACAAAGATCAACAATACCTTCAGATACTTCATGATTGCGACGGACTCCCTCTCTTCTTCACACAGGCGCCGGGCCTCGGCCGGCGCCAGCATTCGACTGCTTGCTGCGACTCACTTTTGGCGGGCGCAGTAGTTCAACCCCTCGCGCGCCTGGGGAATGTCGGGGTTTCGTTCCAGGGCTTTGGTCAGCCAGGGCACGGCGTTCTTGCAGTCCTCCGGTTCCTTGTACAGATAGGACAACCCCAATTCGTAGTAGTATTCGGTAGTGGCCTGGTTCAAAGCAATGGCGCGCTCGAAATACTCGACCGCCTTTTCATAGTTGCGACGCAGGTAGTAGGCCACAGCCAGATGCCCATAGGCCGGTGCAAATTCCGGGTCAACCTGCAGCGCCTTTTCCAACACGATGACGGCGCGGTCGGGCGCGCCCGCAAGGATATGTCCCCAACCCAGGGCATCATAGCCATCGGCGCTCTTTGGGTTGACGTTGACCGCGCGCTGAAACTCCGCCATGGCCTGCTCATAATCGCCCAGCGCCAGGTACGTCCAGCCCTTGCTGACATAGAGATAGCCGAGCTTGGGATGCAGTTCGATGGCCCGCTGATAGGCAGCCAGCGCCTCTTCGCGCCGTCCTTGCTGATCGTACACATAGCCCAGGTTGCGCCAGCCCTCGATGCTCTTCTCATCGAGCTTGACGGCGGTTTGCGCCGATTCCAGCGCCAGCGCCCAGATACCCTTGTCAATGTAAATTTCGGCCAGATAGGCGTGCGTCTCGGCCAGGTTGGGATCGAGATCGAGCGCCTGTAGGGCACTCTGCAGGGCGTCGTCGTACTGCTTGTTCCAATCCTGCGCCATGCTCAACACCGCCATGTTGCGAGGTTCTTGCGGGTTCAGTTCGACCGCCCGCTGCGCCAGGGCCACCGCCTTGCCCGTGTGACCGCGCAAGGCCTCCAGCCGCGCTTGCCAGCGCAAGGCCTCGTCGTTTTCCGGTTCCAGCGCCGCCACCGCCGCGTAGGCCTCGCTGGCCTCCACGATCTGACCATTGGCGTAGAACGCCTCGGCCTCCGCCAGATAGGAAAGGGCGCTACGCGTCGGCGTCGGCGTCGGCTCGCGTGGGATCAGCGGATTACGCAGTTCGATGAGACTGGCCTGCTGATTGACCGCATAGGCCGCGCCGATCAGGAGAACCAGCGCGACCAGGTAGAGCACGAGCGGGCGGCGCTTGCGCCGCTTACGGTCAATGTACATGGAGCGCCGGCAATTGCGCCTGGGCGCGGGCTGACGCAAGGCTGGTTACCAGGGCCTGATGCAGCGAGGTCTGGCCGTTGCTGGCGATCAGATGCGTTTCGCCCAGGCGCCAGTCTCGATCGTCATAAGTCGCCACACGTCCGCCCGCTTCGTGCACCAGCAGAACGCCGGCGCCGTAGTCCCACGGGTTGAGGCGCGCTTCCCAGTAGCCATCCAGACAGCCCTCGGCCACCCAGGCCAGATCGAGCGCCGCGGCGCCGGCGCGACGCACACCCTGGCAGCGGGGCATCAGGGCGTTGAATTCGGCCAGATTGTTGTCGCGGCTGACGGCGCGTGAGTATGGAAAACCGGTTGCCAGCAGGCTCTGCGCGAGGTTGTTCGTGGAAGAAACGTGCAACGGGCGCCCATCACACCAGGCGCCGCCGCCGCGCTGCGCCCAATAGCAGCGATTGCGCATCACATCGAGAACGACGCCCACCTGCGCTTCGTCGTCCTGGTAGAAGGCCAGCGAAACGGCAAAGACCGGAAAACGGTGGGCGAAATTGGTCGTGCCATCCAGCGGATCGAGCAGCCAGAAGGCATCGGCGGCCGGCCTGGCCGCGGCGCCTTCTTCCGACCACAGGCCGTGCTGAGGGAAATGGCGGTGCAGGGCGCTGACCACCAACTGCTCGGCGGCCACATCCGCCTCGGTCACTAGATCGAACGCCGAGCTTTTGTGGTTGATCTGCTGCGGCCCCTCTTCATAGATCGTGCGCACCACCGCCCCCGCCGCACGCACAGTTTCGACTGCAAAGGATAGGAGAGTCATCATGCCTCAATAACCAGTCCGGTTGATCGGGGCGAAATTGTAACATCAGGCGCATGAACGGTCAATTGCGCGGACGCGCAAGCGAGATCATCCGCCGGCCGCTTTGGCCCTGTAGCCCAACTCGTTCAGAATCTCCACGATGCGCTGGCGGTGATCCCCTTGGATGATCAGATCGTCGTCCTCGAGCGCGCCGCCGGCGCCCAGCCGATTCTTGAGCAGCTTGAGCAACGTTTCACGGCCGGCGGTGGGGCCGGTCACGCCGCTGATGACCGAGACAGTCTTGCCGCCACGGCCCTTACGTGCGCGCGCCACCCGCACCGGCGCGCCCTTCTGCAGACTGGCAATGGTCGCCGGCGGCGCCGGTTCGACGCTCTCCCGCGGCGGGCCAGAATAGTCATCGCTCGACGTGTAGACGAGCTTGCGCCGCAGTGCGCTGGCGTCCATTTCAGATTTATGATCGCCCATCGTCCGCCTCAATCCTGGTTCTTTGGTCGTCATCATAGTCCCCACACAACCGGCTGCTGATCCGATCCGCATTCAGCATTCCGCATTTCTCGACCATTGCATTATGGCCAAAAGGTGGTACACTGTCAAGCAGAGCAACGACGTCATCGTCGCAACGACGAGAAAAAAACAGACAAAGTCTTTTGAGGTGACAGCCATGACGCCAATCTATGTGGACTACAACGCAACGACCCCTGTAGACCCCCGCGTCTTGGATGCGATGCTGCCCTATTTTTGTGATCGGTTCGGCAACCCGTCGAGCAGTCACGCTTATGGGGTGGAGGCGCATGTGGCGGTGGAAAAGGCCCGGCATCAGGTGGCAACGCTGCTTGGCTGCGAGCCTGACGAAATCATCTTTACCAGCGGCGGCAGTGAAGCCAACAATCTGGCGATCAAGGGCTACGTCGAGGCCAATCGCAGCATGGGCCACCACATCATCACCACCCGCATCGAGCACCCCGCCGTGCTGGCCGTCTGCCGCTATCTGGAGAGCCGCAATATCGAGGTGACCTACCTGCCGGTGGACGGCGACGGTTTGGTTGATCCTGACGATGTCCGGCGAGCAATCACCAACAAGACCGTCCTGGTCACGATCATGCACGCCAACAACGAAATGGGCGCGCTGCAGCCGCTGGCCGCCATCAGCAAGATCACCCGTGAGCATGGCGTGCCGTTGCATACCGATGCGGCGCAGTCGGTGGGCAAATTGCCAACGCGCGTGCACGATCTGGGCGTTGATCTGCTGACCATTGCGGGCCATAAGCTCTATGCGCCCAAGGGCATCGGCGCATTGTACGTCGGGCGCGGATGCCGCCTGGCTGTGCAGATGCACGGGGCGGGGCACGAAAACGGGCGTCGGGCGGGCACGGAAAATGTCGCCAGCATCGTGGGCCTGGGCGAGGCGTGCCGCCTGGCGGGCGAGATGCTGACGGACGAGGGCGCGCGTTTGTGCGCTCTGCGTGACCGACTCTATGCGGGGTTGTTGGCGCGGGTGGGGGGCGTGCGCCTCAACGGGCCGGCGCAGGCACGACTGCCCAACACCCTCAACGTCAGCTTCGAAGGGATCGAGGGCAATGCGCTGTTGGCGGCGACGCCAGAAATCGCCGCTTCCACCGGCTCGGCCTGTCACGCAGGACATTCGGAACCTTCGCCCGTCTTGCTGGCGTTGGGCGTCCCGTCTGAGCTGGCCCTGGGCGCCGTGCGTCTGACCCTGGGCCGCTGGACGACGGCGGAAGAGGTCGAGCGGATCATCGAGTCGTTGGCGGCCGGCGTGGAGGCTGTGCGCGGGATGTGAGCCACTGCGTAGCGATTGAAATCGCGCCCGAGGGGCCTACGGCCGGGCGTCCACCTGCGCGGACGCGTGCCGTGGGGCGAAATTCGCCCCCACCCGATACCGGCCGGCGCAGGCTGCGCCTGTCGAAGCCTGTCGGCGCAGGCTGCGCCTGTCGAAGCCTCGCCGAGGTCCTTCAGCCCCGAATTCATTCGACCGGCTCAACGCATCTTGAGCAGCGTCAGCCAGCGCAGATGCGCCTCTCCGACCGGGCCGCTATTGCCGGCGCGATCGGCGGCAACGGCATACACACTGCCAATGCCCGGCGGCAGCGTGAACGGTCCCGTGTAGACTTGAAAGTCAACCGGCGGTGTTTGCAGGCTGTAGAGGATTGTCGCCAACCCCGAACCGTCCGCCTCATCACGCGCCGCAATGGTGACGGTGCGCGTGCGCAGATCCAATGACAAGACACCCGTCGGCGGGGCCATGTCGGCAGCGGCTTCGCCATGCAAGATGACGCCCGTTTGGGTCTCCACCGGCCAACTGGGAGCGTAGGCGAGCTGTAATGGAGATGGCTGTGCGCCAGGCCCGGCAAGCGTCAACGTGGCCGCCGTCGTCGCGCTGATCGGAATGTTGGCGAAAACCGTCGTCTGCTCCGCCTCACCGTTGTTTAGCCGCGCAACGTGCAGCAGAGCCGCATCTTTGGCGGCCCGCCCCGTCACTGTGACCGTGTAAGGCCCGCCGTGGCTGATGATCGCCGTCGTGGCGCCATCCGTCTGCGTAAAACTGACGCCGGGGATGCCGTGCTCGATCACATCGCCCGAATCGGGACGTGGGCCGGTGTGGCGCCCCTCGGCATCGAAAAAGCGCAGAACGGCGTCGCCGAAGAGCGTGAAACGCGTTCCACTCACGCCATCCAACGCACTGGCGCTGGCCACCTCGCTGTGAAGCTGCGTGTTGCTGCACAGCCAACCTTGCAGCATTCCTTGCACCCAACCCTGCACCCCTGCATCCACCGGCAGCTTGCCATGATTGATGTTCAGCGCCCGGTAGTAACGATCATCACCGGCAGGCCGATTGGAGCCACGCGCACTGGTTTCCGGCACCGAATCGTCACCCAACAGGTTGAACTGCGGCAGCGGCGTTTCCCGCTTCTCCTTGCACTTGATCGTGCATGGCCCGCCAAACCAGCCGCAGTGGCGCGCACACTCCTGATGGGGCGTGAAGATGATCTGCCCGACCGTCGGAATGCCAACGCCCAGGATACGCTGGTTGAAGTATTGGTCGGTCAGCAACGACATGTCGCCCACCGGCGTTGTACGAATCGCCTCGCTGACGGCCAACAGCAGGGCATTATGACGGCTGGCCAGAAACGTCTCGCTGGCGGCGTAATCCAACGGGTCGTACACCGTCCCCAGGTTCGGGTCAATGCGTGAGCGCACCAGGTAGTAGGGAAAGATGCCGTCCTGCACCCCGGCGGAGAACCAACCCGGCTGCGGCAACAACTGATAAAGGCCCAGGAAGTTTTGCGACAGCCATTGCATCTCGCCAGGATTCATGTAGGCCTTCATGTCGTCGCCCACCTCCAGATACTTGGAGATCAACGGGGATCCCAGGTAGGGAGTGCCCATCGTAATCAGTTGATCCACCCTGGAGGCGCCGTGACGCAACAGGTAGTTGCGCGCCACCAGCCCGCCGGTGCTGTGCGCCATGAGAACCACTTTGTCCTGGCCGGTGCGGGCGAGCACTTCACTCACCTTGTCGGCCAGATCAAGATCGGTGTGCGCCCAATCCTTGCGCCAATCGTAGGCAAAAGAGAAGAGCAGCACATCTTCCAGATAGCCGAGGCTCTCCAGTTTGTCATACAGCCCCTGATAGACATCCTGCACGACCCAGGCCACCTGCACCTGGCGCACTGGCCCACCGACCCTCAAGCGGCTGGGACGCCCGCCGAAGAAGTCCGGCACCGGCTGTTCACCGTCCCAATCGAGCGCCAACGCATCCAGATAGGATGGATCACCGGTCATGTTGGCCCAGACGCCCCAACCGTCCAGCCAAACGATACTGTCTGGCAAGAATGAGTGCCAGTGTGTCGGACTGGACCAAAAAGTGAAGAGCTCAGCAGCGCGCAGTTCGGAACCGCCCGCGCCGGGGATGAAGATGATAGGCAGCCCGTCAGTACGCGGCGTGCGAAACGATGTCCCCACTTGCAGCCAGCCGGTGGCCAGGTCTGATGCGACGAGATACCCCTCGCCACCAGGGTTGCTCAGGGGCAATTCGAAGGTTGTTTGGAAGTAGCCGCCGGCGTTGAGCGTAGCAACCGCCGTCTGCTGTCCAAACAAGCGCAGCCTGACCTGACCACTGCCGCGCGGCGGCGTCGTGGGAAAGTTCCAACCGGTCACCGTCAATTGCAGACCGGCGCAGCCGTCGCGACGCGACAGCGTGATGCGCGGCGCCGTCGTGTCGGCGCCATAGGCGTTGTCGTCGAACACGAGAATCGAGTTGGCGGCGCGGTTACCGATGTAGATACTGCCGGTGAAAGGATCGGCCACAGCGCCAAAGGGATCGGCGCCAGCCTGCAGCGTGGTAATCACCCGGTCAGGGTTGCTGCCGATCACCGTGACCGAACGACTGGTGGAGTTGGTGAAGAAGACATTGTTCGTCGCGGTATTGATGGCAACGCCGCCGCCCCCGTCGGCCCCGCCCGAACTTACCGGCAGACTGGCGAGCAAGTTCAGCCCGCCGCTGGTCGCCTGATAGACCTTGACCTGATTGACGTTTTGCTCCGGCGCACAGGCAATGTAGAGCCGGTCGTTGACCGGGTTGAAGTTCAGGGCATATGGATGGCCGCCGGCGCCGCAGGGGACGATGCGTTGACCGGCGATCGGTTGCCAGTTGTTGTTGCCATCGAAGGTGATGACATCGCCAGAATCGCGGTGACTGACGTAGGCGCGCCGCAAATAGGGGTGTATGGCAAGACCCCAGGCGCCATTGCCGCCGGTGGGTATCCAACGTTCGATGACGCCATCGGGTAGGAGCACCCATAGACGGTCTTGTCTGTGGCTGACCACCAGGACGCGGCCGCTGTCGGCATGAACCGCAACGAACGTCGGTTCGGCGCTGCTGTCCAGCGCCACGATCGCCAGGCGCGCCAGTGTGTTGGCGTCGAGTACGTGGACAGAGCCGTCGCCAAAATTGGCCACATAGAGCCGGCCAAGCGCCGGGTTGACTGCGACGCCCCACGGCAGCGCGCCAACGCCAACCTGACGCAAAATCGCGCCAGTCTGGGCGTTGAGCATCAAGACCTGATTTGTGCTGCGGCTGGTCACATAAAGGCGCCGTGCGGCGGGATCGAGGGCCAGGCCGTTGGGGCCTGGGATGTTGGAAAAAATGCGGGCGTCCGGTACGACGGCTGGTTCTTGCGACGCCCCCTTCGACGGAGAGTCTTGGGCCTGGCGATGGCCAAGCGCCGGAAAACTCACGAGCGACAACAGCAGAAGCGGTGCAACGATCCTGAACATGCCCCGGCTGTGCACACACAGACGAGAACTTCGATCCAACATAGGACGACCTCCGTTCCTAGATCTCTGGTCTGGTTCAGTCATCTCGATGATAATGACGTTGGCAAGACCGACGGAGTGACGCCAGGGCTGTCGTACGCCCGCTCAGTCGCCGGCCAGGGCGCGGGCGATGGTTTGGGCGTTGTGACGCATCATCTGCACGTAGGTGGGAGCCGGGCCGTCCGGCGGCGTGATCGAGTGCGTGTAGAGATCGCTGACAACCACAACGCCCGTTTCTTGCGCAATCTGCCTGGCCAGCTTGGCGTCGGCGCCCGTCTCCAGGAAGATGGCTCGCACCCCCGTCTGCTTGATGCGCTCGATCAACTGCGCCATCTGCTGTGCGGAGGGAGACGACCCGCTGCTCACGCTCGGAATGATCGCGCCGACGATCTGCAGGCCGTAACGATCGGCGAAATAGCCCAGGCTCTCGTGGTTGGTCACGATCTGGCGGTGTTGCGGCGGGATGGGCGCCATCTGTTGGGCGATGAAACTGTCCAACGCCCGCAGTTCGGCGCTGTAGGCCGCCGCATTGGCGGCGTAAACCTCGCGGCCGGCCGGGTCAGCCTGACTCAAGCCGGCGCGGATGTTTTCGACGTACACCAGCGCCTGCACCGGATCGAGCCAGAAGTGCGGGTCGCCCTCCTCATGGTCGGTCGCCTCCCCGGTTTCGTGCGCCTCATCCGCCTCGATCAGTTCGGTCGCACCCGGTTGGCGGCTGACCAGACCAGCCGACGCCGTGATGACCACCCGCTGGCCGCCGGCATTGTCGAGCGTCTCTTGCAGCCATTCTTCGAAGCCGAAGCCGTTGACGATCAGCGCCTGGCTGTTGGCAATGCGGGCGACATCCTGAGGCGCCGGCTCGAAGCTGTGCGGATCGAGTCCCAACGGCGCCAGCGTCTCGATGAGCAACCGGTCGCCCGCCACGTTTTGCGCCATGTCGGCCAAAAACGATTCGACCGCCAACACCCTGAGCGCGCCGGCCTCCTGTTGGACGGGGGCCGGGCGGCAGGCCGGCAGCAGGGCCAGCCAGACCAGGCCGGCCAGCCTTGCCAGCCGGCCGATGCTCAACACTTTGATTCTCATACCATGCTCCTCTGCGCCGCGCCGGGCGCAGCGCTGCGACAACGACCGCACAACCCATAGAATTCTAACAGATGCCCCCGAATCTCGAAGCCGAAACGCTCGGAAAGACCCTGCTGCAAACCGTCTACCGCGCAGTCGTCGAACTCCACGATGACGCGGCAGTCCGAACAGATCAGGTGGTGATGCGCGCCGTCGGCGCGGCAGAAGCTGACGCTCTGATCGCCCAGGTAGATCGGTCGCAGCACCCCCAGGTGCGTCAGAATTTCCAATGTGCGATAAACCGTCGCCCGCCCCAAAGCCGGATAGACGGTCTGCGCCTCGGCCTGCACTGCGGCCACGCTGAAGTGCCCGCTGCATCCCTCCAACGCCTGCAACACCGCTTGCCGCGGCGGCGTCATCTTGTAACCGGCTGCGGCCAGCCGGTGAGACAAAGATGCTGTCATTGCGCCCTCCTGAAGTCTGCCCCTGTTCAGCAGAAGATCGAGTGCATCAGCAGTTCGAGCCTCTGATCTAATTGAGATTTCGTCTCATTTATTCGGCATTGTAACATGAATCGGTAAGTTGTCAAGTCTGGGGTAGGGCGTGTCCAAAGGCAAGGCGCGTCCTGCGCGTGTCGAAGCGTGCGTCGCGTGCCCTTCGACACGCGCAGCGAGCGTGATTGTCCCAGACTGAAGCGAAATACATTGCTTCTTGACGGTGCAACGCCGCGCCGTTATAATGCCCCCGTCCCCAATCAACCCTGCGCCGCCCGCAGCGGCGCCGCCGAGTTCTATGTGAATGTCGCCATCGCGCCATTGGAGCGCCTGCAAACGTTCGTCACCATCTTCCTGGGCATCTTCATCGAGGCCGCTCCCTTTCTGTTGGCCGGTTCACTGGTTTCCGGGTTCATGGCAGTCTTCTTGCGTCGCGAGACCCTGGCCCGCCTGATCCCGCGCCAGCCGGTCGCCGCGGCGCTAGTAGGAGCAGCGCTTGGTCTGGCCTTTCCGGTCTGCGAATGTGGTGTCGTACCGGTGACGCGGCGTCTCTATCAGAAAGGGCTGCCCGTGTCGGTGGGAGTCGCATTCCTACTGGCCGCGCCGGTCATCAACCCCATCGTCATCTTCAGTACCTATGCGGCCTTTGGTTGGGGGCCGATCTTCTGGGGCCGTTTTGCGCTCACCTTCATCATCGCCTGCGTGATCGGGCTGATCTTTCAAACCGCCGCCCCCGGTGAGGTGATGCTGCCGCACGTCACAGCCTCGCCGCCCGGCGAGATCACGCCGCCGCAAATCAGTATCTCAGCGCACGGCGCGGCGCCGGCAGCCCGCTTCTGGCAACGTGTGCCCCAGGCTCTGCTGACGGCCGGCGACGATTTTCTGGACATGGGCCGTTATCTGATCGCCGGCGCGCTCCTGGCCGCCGCCCTGCAGACGATCGTGCCGCAGACGGCCCTGCTGGCCATTGGGCAGGGGCCGGTCACCTCGGTGATCGCCATGCTCGTCCTGGCCTTCGTGCTGTCGGTCTGTTCCACCGTGGACGCCTTCGTCGCGCTGGCGTTCGCCGGCGCTTTCACCCCGGCCTCGATCCTGGCCTTCCTGGTCTTTGGGCCGATGGTTGACATCAAAAGCACCTCGATGTTCCTGGGCGTTTTTCAGCGGCGCAAAGTGGCCTATCTGGTGATGCTGCCCGCCGCACTGACGCTGCTGATGGGCATCTTCGTGAACTTGAACATCTGGCTTGGGAGCAACTGAATGAGCACGCAACGGCCACTCAAGGGACTGCTGTTGTTGGGGATGGGCTATTTTCTCTTCAGCCGCATCAGCGGCGGCACGCTCTTCTACTACATCTCCAACCGCTTCGCCTGGCTGACGTTTCTGGCCGTCGCCGGCCTCTTCATCGTCGGCGGCACTTTCTTTTGGCAGGAGGCGGACGCATGGCGGCGGCGGACGCAGGGTCGCTCGCACGACCCAGAGGCAGACCATGCGCAGGCGCACGGCGAAGATCATGCGCATGGCCAACCGCTGAGCGGCCTCGGTGCGCTGCTCTTGCTGCTGCCGCTGCTGTTTGGCGCTGTCATTCCGCCGCGGCCATTGGGCGCGGCGGCGCTGGCCAACCGTGAGATCAACGCCGGCGGTCTCGGTTCGGCGGCGCTGCCCCAAACCAGCAAATTGGCGACGAACGACGGTCGCAAGAATTTGCTCGACTGGCTGTTGGCCTTCAATCGCACGCCCAACCCGCAGGCCTTCGACGGCCAGGCGGCCAGCGTGGTTGGTTTCGTCTACCGCGATGGCCGTTTCGCCGGCGACGAGTTCATGGTGAGCCGCTTCATCGTCAGTTGCTGTGTGGCCGACGCCTCGCCGGTGGGGCTGATCGTGCGCTGGCCCCGAACCGCCGAACTGACCACCGATCAATGGGTGGAGATCGCCGGACGTTTCAGCGCCGGCCAGTTTGCCGGCCAGCCCATCCCCGTCCTGATCGCAGACCAGGTGACCCTCACCAGCACGCCGCAGCAGCCGTATCTGTTTCCATGACTACGCCGGCCCTTCCCGCTCGTCTCACTCCGTTCGATCGCCGGGTCTTGCTGATCCTGGCGCTGCTCGGCGCGCTGACCGTCGTCATCGCCCTGCGCGGCGATCAGATCGGCCTGCGCATCGTTGCGGTCAGTCCGCCGGCGGGCGCTGAGGGCATCGTCAGCCAGGCGTTGATTCGGATCGAATTCGACCAGCCGCTGCGGTTGGCGCCCGGCCAGCGCGTGTTCGACATCGAGCCGCCGCTGAGCGGTACGGCGGTGTGGGAAGGGTCGGCGTTGATTTTTCGCCCCCTGACGCCGCTGCAGCCGGACACTCTCTACACCGTCACCCTGCCCGCCGGTCTGACGGGCCGGCGCGGGCAGGCGCTGCGTGACGACTTTCGCTGGCAGTTTCGCACCGGGCGTCTGCGCGTCGTCTATCTTGCGCCTGACGCAGCGGGCGTCTATCAGCTCTTCCTGCTCGATCCCCTGCAACCGGGCGCGCCGCCCAGCCAATTGACCTACGAAACGGTGGGCGTGTGGAACTTCGCCCCTGCGCCGCAGGGCGATTGGATCGCTTATGCGGCGCAGCGCAGCGATGGCGGCAACGATCTATGGGCCGTCGCCCCGACAGGCGGGGAGCGCCGCCGGCTGCTGGCCTGTGCGCAGGCGTCGTGCAGCGGGCCGGTGTGGGCGCCGGCGGGCGACCGGCTGATCTACGAGCGGAGCGAGATGCTCGCTGCAGAGGGTGGCGTGGGGCCGCCGCGCCTGTGGTGGTTGCACACGGCCGGCGGCGAGACGGCGCCCGTGTTCGACGACAGTCAATGGCTCGGTTTTGGCGCCGCCATTTCGCCAGACGGCCAATGGCTCAGTCACGTCGCCCCGCACAAAGCGGCCATTTTCGTGTACAATCTGCAGGACGGGCGCAGCCTGCAAGCGCCGACGCAGTTGGGCGAGCCGGCGGTGTGGAGTCCGCACAGCGATTTGCTGTTGTTGACCGACATGACGGCGCAGGAGGGCGGTTTTGTGATGCACGTGTTGCGGTTGAACGTGGAGAGCGGCCAGATCGAGGATATCTCCGAATCGGCGCAGCACGGTGATTCCTCGCCGGCCTGGTCGCCCGACGGGCGTCAGGTGATGGTGGAGCGCAGCGCGGCCGCCGATCCAGCGAGCGGACAGCTCTGGCTGCTGCCGGCGGCCGGGGGGCAGGGGCGACTGTTGGCCGATCAGCAGGGCGTCAGTCACAGCGTGCTCAGTTGGTCGCCCGACGGCCAGAGTCTGTTGATGCAGCGCACGACGCGTGGAGAGATGGCGATGGCCGAGGTCTGGCTGCTGGATGTGACGACCGGAGGGCTGCGCCGGCTGGCTACGCCCGGCTCCTGGCCCCGCTGGCTGCCGTAGAGCGGGGGTCGAAGCGAGGATTGGGCCGTCCAGCGGCACGACTTCTTGTGGGGGGCGGGCGTCCAATCTCTCCGACTGAGGCCCGCAGTCTTGATCTTTGGTCGGCGCGCCGATGACCAACTGGCGGCGGAACTCCTCGGCCATCTTCTTCTTGAGGCGAAGGGCCGTTCGATTGTCCATCGCCTCGACGGCGCCGGTCAGGCTCAGGCTGGTGCGCAGTTCATCGGCGGGCAGTCGCTGCATCCCCACCAGCAGCCGTCAGCGATGACGGGGGCCTTCCGGCCACTGTTCGATCAGCGGCGCCAGTTCACGCCAGCCGCGCAGGTTGAAGTAGCCCACGCAGAAATCGGCGTGCGTCGCCAGCGCGATCGTCTGCCGCAGCGCGGCCAGAAGTTGATGCTCGATGTTATCGAAGATACGGGGCATGGTTCAGTGCCCTGGTATCATTGGTTTGGCATGAAAACGATTGCGGCGAGAGAAGTTCAGCGCCTCGCAGATGTCGAACTTTTTTCTCTTGAACAGCCGTCGCATCGAGACGAGATTGGGGCCGAGGGTCACTATCGAAACTCAGACGCCGGGCGCCTGAGTAGCGGCCTCGGCGATCTGTGGGCAGGCCAGGTGCCGCCTCATCGTGCGATCCAGAAGCGCGCCAGGCGCCTGACGCCAAAGTGCTGTCTGGCAAGCTGCGTATCCCCACAAAATCTGCTTGATCTGGTCATCTTGCGTCTCTGCGCGGTCCCACGCCAGGAGAGGCAGGAAGCGAATTCTGATACGCCCGTCAATCAACAACTGCGTGTAGAAGGGTAAAATGTGAGCGCCGGTGGTGACTGCCAGCTCGGCAACGCCATAGGCGAGAAGATGCAGACGATCCCCGATGATCACGGGTAGGCCGGCCTGCGCGTCTTCCTGATCCCCGGCGATGCCAATCGCCCCCTTTTGGCTCAACGAGTGCGCCGCCGTCATGGCCACGGAAGCACGGTCGGCTGGCAATCCCTCGGCGAAAGAGAGATCCTGACCGTCCAGCAAATCATGCCAGGCGCTGCCATCGGCCGAATGGCCGGCCAGCGGCTGCTGTTTGAAGCGGCGTTCGAGATACAGGCGCGCGGCAAAGCGAGTCGGTGAATGCGGCCCCACACAGATGATCCCCCGATCCTGCCGTATGGCGTCATCGAGAAAAGCGGCGCCTTCCAGATCGAAGTATCTGCTCCAGTCTCCACCCTGCAAGGGGTACAAATCGGCGGCCTCGACCGGTTCTGTCACCAATGGCCCCTGTTCGCCAGGCAGCAGGCCAGAGTTTCTTCTGGCGAGGATGAGATGGCTGGCCAGGCTGAGCCTAGTCTCCTGCGCCACCTGCGCCGTTGGCGTGCCCATGCTGGCGGCAAAGTCACGCACTAGTTGGCTCTCGTGCGGATAGAGCAACGCCTGCGCCCAGGGCTGACCGCACCAACGCAGCAGCCATCGCACCCCCTCGAAATAGGGCTGGCGAAATGTCTGCGCCTCGATGGCTGTACGCACCCGCACGCGCGCCCATTGGGACAAGGAGCGCACACGGCGCCGCCAGGAACGCGTTCGCTCCTTGCGGGCAGGCGGCGCTGCAACAGCCGCCGCTGGCGCAACGGGCTGCTCCTCCGGCAAGTTTGCAGGCTCGTCCACCAGCAGGCGGACCAGGTGCGTCACCGTCGGCTCCTGGAAAAACTCCGTGGGCACGCGCCGGCCGGTCGCCTCCTCCACCGCCAGCACGAAACGCAGCGCAGTCAGCGAATCGCCGCCCAGATCGAAAAAGCTGCTGCCGGCCTGCACCGTCTCGACACCGAGCATCTCGGCGCACAAGACCGTCAAACCGCGCGCCAGCAGTTCCCGATCGTTTCCGGCCGCCCGTAAGAGGACAAGACCGGGCGGCTCCGGCCGGCGTCCTTCTGCCAAATACTTGTCGCGGTTTGCGTTGCGAGCCACCTTGCCGCTCGTCGTCTGCACCACCCAGCCGCGCTGCACCATCTGGATGTCGGCCAGCGTGACGCGCAGATCATTCTGCACACGACTGCGAATCTTTGCTGTCCAGTCGGCTTGCTGAGCTGCGTCCAGCTTGCCCCGCGCTTCACACACCAGGACAGGCAGGTCAGTGCCCAGATGTGGGTTGGAAACAGCAAACGCCACAGCCTGGCCTGCGACCGGGCCAAGCACATCGGCGGCCAGGGCTTCGAGCCACTGCGGATGGATGTTCCTGCCGCCGGTGATGATCAGGTCGTTCTTTCGGTCGCAGACATAGAGTTGTCCATCGCACAGATAGCCAAGATCGCCTGTGTGACACCAGCCGGTCTCATCTGGAATCGGCCCGGTCCCGGCATACGCTTGACAGAGGGAATCGCCGCGAATGGCAATCTCGCCCAGGCAGCGATCGGTCACGGCCTGGCGTCGCTCATCGAGGATGGCGAGCTCGGTACCGGGGATCGGGTGTCCGCAACTGACCATAGCCACGGCAGCGCCGTCGGACAGCGCCACCGGAACGGCCTGGTTCTTCTCTTGCAGCGCCAGCGCCGAGATCCAATCCACCAGAGGCGCCTGACCGGGAAGCGAAATCGTGACGCCGCCCACGTTCTCACCGAGTCCGTAGCCGACGCCGAGCGCCGCCTGGCTCAAGCCGTACGGCTGCAGAAGATCGGCAAAAGCGCGCATGGCGCTCTCTCGCACCGGCTCTGCGCCATTGATCACCCGGCGCCAGTGCGTCAGATTCAGATCGCACAGGTCTTTGTCGCCGACATAGCGTGTGCAATGACTGAAGGCGAAGTTAGGCATGAAGGTGATGGTGCCCCTGTAGCGATGCACCGCCTGAAAGAGCACGCGCGGGCGGCGCACCCAGTAGTCCGGTGGAATCATCACGGTCCGGATGCCGGTCATCAACGGCAGCCACAGTTGGGTGATCAGGCCCATGTCGTGGTGCAGCGGCAGCCAACCGACGAATGTATCGGTTGCCTGCAACGCCAGATGCGCATGTAAGGCCCGCATGTGATTGAGCACGGCATCGTGCGGCACAGCGATCAGTTTTGGCGCATCCGTCGTCCCACTGGTCAGCTGCAGATAGGCCGTGGCCTTTGCAGTCAGTTCAGGTAGAGATAGCGCCTCATCGGAGGACTCCGATTCTTCCTCCTGCAACGCAAAGAGACGGAGAGACCCTGTTGCCAGCAGTTCGCCCACTGGACCGGACAGTTCACCAGAGGTCATGACCCAGCGGACGCCGAGCCGCGCGGCCAGTCTATGCACCTCCGCCGCGGTGTGGGGGGCCGCAGAATCGGACCAATAGGGCAGCAGGCACGGCACTGCGCCGGCCATCAGCAGCCCCAAAAAGCCCTGGATCACCGGCAGTCCATGTTGGAACAACAGCAGGACAGGTTCACCTGGCTCGATGCCGGCAGAGCGGGCCTGCCGCGCCGCACTGGCCATCAAAGCGCGTATGTGCGGCGCGGTCAATGCCTGATCTTGTCCGTCCGACGCGACCAGGATCAGGCGGGTCTGATCTTGCTCACCGTCCGTCAAGCCGCCCATCAGCGCCTCAGGCATCGTCTTGCCGTATAACCCACTCATTTCAATGCTCGCTTCAGGACCTTACCCGTTGGTGTCAACGGAAGATTGTCGCGAAATTCGACCCGGCGTGGGCATTTGTACGATGTCAAGTGCGCCTTGCAATGAGAAATCAGCTCCTGGGCCGTGGCTGTCGCCCCTGGTTTCAACACCACGAACGCCTGCACCACCTCGCCCACACCCTCGTGCGCCAGGCCGACCACGGCGCACATGGCGACCGCAGGGTGTACGGCCAGCGTCGCCTCGACCTCGGCTGGATAGACCGTGTAGCCGGCCGTCTTGATGATATCCTTGAGACGATCCACCAGGAAGAGGAACCCGTCGTTGTCCAGATAGCCAACATCACCCGTGTGGTACCAGCCATCCGCAAAGGCGACCCGGTTCAAGTCTGGGGCATTGTAGTAACCGGGTGAGACCTGCGGCCCTTGCGCCAGGACCTCGCCCTTTTCGCCAGGCGGCAGGTCGCGCCCCGTCTCATCCACGATACGCAACCGCGTGTTGCGAGTGGGCTGACCAACAGACCCGCTCGGTGCCTGATCGAGATCGGCGACGAACGTCAGAGGAACGCCTTCGGTCCCACCATAGCCGGTGATCGCTGCGGCCCCAAAACGCTGCGAAAAGGCAGCGGCCAGTTCGGGCGACAGTGGGGTCCCGGCCAGCAGTACGCGCCGCAATGCCGGCAGGTCGAGTTGGGCAGCATGGGGCGCCTGCAGCATCATCCGCGCAAGCATGGGCACGCCGGCGAAGAATGTCACGCGGTCGCGGGCCAGGGTCTGCAGGAAAGTCTGCGGCGTCACCTGACCCAGGAGGCTCAGGGTGGCGCCAACCCGCAGCGCGGCGAGCAGGGTCGTCTGGCCAAAGATGTTGTGGCCTGGCGCCGCCATCAGCAGCACATCGTCCGCTGTCAGGCGCCAGAAGTCGTCCACCAGGACTTGCGCCATGAAGTGCAGATTGCCATGCGTCAACTGGACCGCCTTGGGCATGCCCGTTGTACCCGACGTGTAAAGCAGCAGCGCCACACTGTCAGGGCTTGTTCGACGGGCTGTAAACGACCCGCCGCCGGCGCCGATCAGTTCCGACAGTAGATGACCCGGCACGCTGTCGCCGGTTGCCGGCGGGTCTGTCCATAGCAAGATGGGAGAACCGGCGGCAGCAACGCCTTCGAGCACAGCGGGCGCCATCTTGCCCGCCGCCACAATGGCTGCCGGTTTCAGATCGCTGAGCAGACGGGCGATCTCTGGGCCAGGCGCAGCAACATTCAGCGGCGCCACCGTCGTGGCCAGCTTCAGCGCGCCAAAGCAGGCAACGAAGAACGGGGGAGAGTTGGGCAACAGCAGCGCGATAGTTTGTCCTGGCTGCACGCCTCGTTCGACCAGAACACGGGCAACGTCGTTGGACTGCTGCTCCACCTCAAGGTAGGTCATGCGCTCGTCAGCGGCCAAGAGCAGCACCTTGTCCGGCTTGACTCGAGCCATCTGGCTCAACAGCGATGCGATGTTGTCAGTCGTCATATTGGTCCTTCATTCGTTTCGTTTCATGAAATCCTGATAGTGGGCAGCATGGACTCGCCGCAATCACTCGGTTCGATGTCACGCCGAATCATGCCCGAATCACCGTCACCGCCCGCCCGTCTGGCGTCTCGGCGGCCGCACTC
>CAZOLV010000075.1:19080-26260 GCA_964580725.1 uncultured Anaerolineae bacterium
GCCGGTCGCTGCCGCCAGAGGCGGCTTTGTAGTCGCGCACATCGCGCATGCCGATGATGGCGAGCGCCCAGGGAAATGACCGCGGGCGGTTGGGATAGCCTGAGCGGAGTTGGCGCAGCACCGAGATCAGAGTTGCGTCCTGCAGCGCGTCAATCTCATCCAAAAACAGCACCAGCGGCCGCGGAATCGCTCTGACCCAGGCCAGCAACGCCTCGGCAAGTCGTTGCCCCGCGGGCGCTTCGGGCCAGGCGGGTGGGCGTAGTTCAATGGGCAGACGCTCGGCCCACATACGCCATGCGCTCAAGATCGCCAATTCGGCCGCGCCGGGGTCATCGTTGAAGGCCGCGCCAACCTCCATCGAAACCAACGCTGCCGCATAGCGGCCAGCCGCCGTCAACTGGCGCGCCAGCTCGATCATCGCCGTTGTCTTGCCGCTCTGGCGCGGGCCATGCACGACAAAATAGGCCTTCTGATCGAGAAGCATCTGCATGTCCGGCAGGCGCGCCGTGGCGGGTAGCATGTAGTGATCTTCCGGATTGCACGGCCCGGCTACGTTGAAGAAACGCACGAGACACCTCCGCGACGATTCCCTGAACGAATGGTTCAGCGTAGGGGATTATAGCACAGTTGGTACATCAAGACGAGAGGGGGTTCAACGATCAACGCCCCGCGAACGACCGTCAATGCCTGTGGATTCCTTGTCCTGACCAGTCGTGCCTCAGCTCTGCAACCAGGTTGCCGGCGTATTGTCGCCGGAGATGAGCGTCGGGGAGTTGTACATTCTAAAAATCTCCGTATAATCCATGACCAACCGCGCAAAGAGGCAGCAGGAGTTCGACTCCTGCTCAGCCGAACGTCTGGAATACAGGCAGGTGATACTATGAGCATAGACTACGATGTCATCGTGATCGGTTCGGGCGCCGGCGGGTTGGCGGCGGCCCTGCCCCTGGCGCAGGCCGGCATGAAGGTGCTGGTCTGCGAACGGCACGAGGTCCCCGGCGGCTGGTGCCACTCGTTCACGCTGCAGGGCTATCGCTTCAGCCCCGGCGTGCATTACATTGGCGATCTGCACCCCGGCGGCGGGCTGCGTCAGGTCTACCAGGGCCTGGGCGTCTCGCAAGACCTGGAGTTCTGCGAACTCAACCCGGACGGCTACGATCATATCGTGGTAGGAGAGGAGCGGTTCGACATTCCCAAGGGCAAAGAGCGTTTCGCCGAACGCCTCAAGCAGCGTTTCCCGCATGAGGTGCACGGGATTACAGGCTATCTGGACGCCTTGACCACGCTCATGGACAACCTCTCCCGCCTGGGCCGGGTGCGCAACGTGGGCAGTGCGTTGCGCGCGATCGGACCGGCCGCCTCGACGCTTTACTGGAGCCGGCGCAGCGGCCAGGATTTGATTGATCATTACGTCTCCGACCCACTGCTCAAGGCGATTCTGGCCGGGCAATCGGGCGATCATGGCATGCCGCCTTCGCAGGTGTCGGCCTTCATTCATGCCGGCGTAGCCAGCCACTATCTCGATGGCGGCTATTATCCGCGCGGCGGTGGGTTTGCCATTCCCCGCGCGTTCGTGCGGGCCTTGAAACGGGCCGGCGGCGAAATCCGCCTGAACACCGCCGTCAGCCGCATTCTGCTGGAGGGCCAACGCGCCGTGGGCGTGAGGCTGGCAGATGGCAGCGAGCTGCGCGCTAATGTCGTGATTAGCAACGCCGATCCCGAAGTGACCTTTGGCAAGCTCGTGGGCAGGGAGCGCCTCAGCAGCGGCCTGCGCCGCAAACTCGACCGCGTCATCTATTCCGGCTCGGCGCTCAGCCTCTTCTTTGCCGTGGACATGGATCTGGCCGCCGCAGGGCTTGATTCGGGCAACTTCTGGTTCTACGACCATGCGGACGTGGATCAGCTCTACCGCCAGGGCCTGACCGCCGCTGCGCTGGAAGCGGAGAGGCCGCCCGCCATGTTCCTCACCGTTACCACGCTCAAGGACCCTTCGAAGATGCACAGCGGCCATCATACCTGCGAGGCCTTCACCTTCGTGGGCTATGACGCCTTCAAGCAGTGGGCCAACGACACCCCCGACCAACGTTCCGCCGACTATCTGGCGCTGAAAGAAGACCTCTCCTGGCGGATGATCCAGGCCCTGGAGCGGCGTATCCCTGGACTCAGCAAGCACGTGGTTTACTGGAGCCTGGGGACGCCCCTGACCAACGAGCACTTCATCAACGCCACGGCTGGCAATCTGTATGGCATCGCCAAAAGCCGCGGCCAGGTCGGTCCGGGCGCGTTTCCAATCCGCACGGAGATCGCAGGGCTGCTCATGGTGGGAGCAAGCACTCTCAGTCACGGCGTGGCCGGTGTGACTGGCAGCGGCCTGGCGGCCGCACGCCAGATTCTGCACTGCCGCACGGCGGACCTTCTGCGCCAAAAGGGGCCGGAGTTGCGCATCTATCCCTCGGAAGATGTCTCCCAATGGCCGCCGCACCTGCAAGAACGCATTGCCAGAGGACATACCCGTTCGTCCGAAGACTGATCGCAGCCGGTTTCGATCTTCAGTTGGCGTGATGCAGCAGACGGCCCTCGTAGATCTGGCGAACGACTTCTTCGATCTCAGGCTCTTGAATGGCGAGATCGCGCACGGCGTAGTTGCCAAAGAGCGCAGGCACGATCTCGGCCACAAGGCCATCCTGCCGGTCGAGCTGCAGCCAGGCCCGATTCGCCTCCTGGCGGATCAGGGTGACGCCAGGCAGATGCAGCGCCGTGGGCGCCGTTTCGAAATCAACCACCAACACGCGGCCGCGGCCAAAGCGCGCCCGCAGATCGGCCAGCGCCCCATCGAACATCAGGCGCCCCTGGTCAATCATCACCACCCGCTCGCACAGCTTCTGCACATCGCCCAAATCGTGCGTCGTCAGGATGACGGTGACGCCGCGCGTGCGGTTGATCGTGCGGATGAACTGCCGAATGCGTTCCTTGGCCACCACATCCAGCCCAATGGTCGGTTCATCCAAAAAAAGAACCTGCGGGTCGTGCAGCAGCGCCGCCGCCAAATCGACGCGCATCCGTTGACCCAGGCTCAGGCTGCGCACAGGGGTGTTCAGAAACGGCCCCAATTCCAATACATCGTCGAACTCGGCCATGTTGGCGCGAAAGCGGTCGGCGGGCACATGGTAGATGTAACGCAGCAGATCGAACGATTCGACGGCGGGCAGGTCCCACCACAGGCTGGTGCGCTGACCAAACACGACGCCGATGCGCTGCACGTGACTGCGCCGCTCTTCCCACGGCGTGCGGCCATCTACCTGCACGACGCCGGCGGTCGGAACCAGAATGCCGGTCAAAATCTTGATGGTGGTTGACTTGCCGGCGCCGTTCGGTCCCAGGTAGCCCACCAGTTCGCCGCGGCCAATGTCGAAACTGACGCCATCCACCGCAGCCACGCGACGGTATTCGGACGTGAAGAGGTTGCGCAGCGCCCCCAAGCCGCCCCGGTGATGGCGATAGACGCGAAACTCTTTGCACAAATCGGCGACGTGAATCATTCTGTCAGCTCCCTGTACTCTGATAGCGACGCACACCCAAACGCCAGGCGGCCAGCGCGCCCGCAAACGCCGTCAGCGCGGCGACCGGGGCCAAAAACGGCATCCAGCCGGGCAGACCAAAGGGGTCGGGCTTGCCCAACAGGTGCAGGGCCGGGTAGTAGTTGACGAAGGCCAGGGGGATGACGAAGGTGAAGATGCTGCGCATCCACTGCTCGTAGATGCTCAGCGGATAGCTGGTCATGAAGAGGCCGCCGTAGGAGAAAATGTTGGTCACTTCGGAGGTTTGCGGCGACCAGAAGCAGGCGGCGGCGCCGACGATCATGATCGCCATGAACAAGAGCGCACCGCCGAGCAGCATGACGGCGAAGAAGATCTGATCGCCCAGCCCCCACGCGGGGCGCAGGCTGACCAGGGCAAAGATGAGCGCGGCCAGCCCCTGCGCCAGCCGGCCCAGGCGGCGCAGCGCCACGGCCTCGGTCAGCATCTGAAAGACAAGGCCCAG
This sequence comes from uncultured Anaerolineae bacterium, assembly GCA_964580725.1. Taxonomy (GTDB): domain Bacteria; phylum Chloroflexota; class Anaerolineae; order SSC4; family Amarolineaceae; genus Amarolinea. The sequence continues at coordinate 23,122 of CAZOLV010000075.1, forward strand.
CGGGCGCAGCAGCAGCCGGTCGAACTCGCCATGCACGACCATGCGATCGAAGATGTCGAAACCGCCGGCCGCCAGTTCGGCCAGGCTGAACGACACCGAAGAGGCGCCATAGAGAAAGGCCACCTCGGCCAGTTGCCAGCCGCCGATCGCATCGAAACGGATGAGCAGAAAGACGATGGCAATGAAGTCGAGCACGCTGATGAGCATCGCGCCGAAGATTTCGGCCAGCAACGAGGCGCGATAGAGCATTTCCGAACGGATGCGAGCGCCCAACAGGCGCAAATAGAGGTCGAACATCTAGCCTCCAAAGAGCGTCAGGCGGCGCATCAGCCGGCTCAGGATAATGCGGCCGCCGCTGACGAGAACCGCCAGCCAGGCCAGTTGCAGCGCCAGCGCCTGCGCCAGGGCGAGCAGATCGGTCTTGCCCAGATAGACCTGCACCGGCAGATGGGCCAGGGCGTAGAACGGCAGCCAGCCGCACAGATCGCGCAGGGCAGCGGGCATGAAATTGAGCGGAATGATGAACCCGGAGAAGAACATGACGACGGTGTTGGTCAGGTAGATGATGCCACGCGCATCGCTCGTCCAAAAGGCCAGGCTGTTGGCGATGAAGCGAAAGGCAAAGCTGACCACCATGCCGGTCGCGATGACGATGAGGAAGCCGACCCAGGCCCCCATCCCGGCGGGCAGGCGGGGGCTGAACAGCAGCAGGCCGATGATGAAGGTCGGTACGCCGCGCAAGATCAGGTAGTAGCAGGCGCGCCCCAGGTCAATGGCGGCCCAGTACAGGTAAAAATCAATCGGGCGGCTGAGGTCACTGGCAATCTGACCCCTGACGATGGCGTCCGACAGCTCGCGATTGCCAAAGGCCGACATCGCCATCAGCAGCGATTGTGTGATGACAACGTAGCTCACAGTGTCGCGCACATCGAGACCGTCCACACTGCCGCGCCCGGCCAGCAAGGCGCTGTAGATGAAAACGTAGATGGCGCCAAAGAAGGTGTTGGTGACGATGCCGGCCAGGTTGGCGGCACGGTAGGCCAGATGTTTCTGGAACGATTTGACGGCAACAGCGCAATAGACGCACATCGGCATGGCCTGTTTGGGTGCAAAACGCGGTCGGTTGATTTCGATGCGGCCGGCGGGCTGCGGTCAACAGCCCGCCGGCCGGCGGTTCAGAGCACGGGGTAGAAGCAGATCGGGCGGCGGCGGCTCAACTGTTGCTCGGCCACGTCGGCCAGGCGCAGCAGCCGCGCCTCTTGCCATCGCTCGAGTATACCACAGGTCGGGGCAGGAGGCGGAATTGAGGAAAGGCGAACCAGCGAGCATTGAGCAACGTCTAACCCGCAACCGATGACACATCATTCGTATCATCTCAATAAGGGGAAACCTGTCAGGTTTTGGAAAACCTGACGGTTTTTGCCCCGAATTATTGAGATGATACCATCATTCAACCAACAAGGGATTCTCAACAATGGCTTTGATCTATCGTCGTTCGACAGGCCAGCGCCGGCAGATGGCGCTGGTGGGCGCATTGGCGCTGGCAACCCTGGTCTGCATGGCGCAGTTGGCCGTGCGTGCGCTCTATGCGCGCCAGGCGGTGCATTTCTATCTGGTTTGGAATCTGTTTCTGGCCTGGCTGCCGATGCTGAGCGCGCTGATTGCCTACAATGTGCCGCTGCTGCCACAGCGGCGTTGGCTCTACTGGCTGCTGCTGGCGCCATGCGTGATCTTTTGGCTGCTTTTCTTCCCCAACGCGCCCTACATTTTGACCGACATCATGCACCTGCGACCGTTGGACGGCGTGCCGTTGTGGTACGACCTGATCCTGCTGGTCAGCGCCGCCTGGACCGGTTCGTTTCTGGGGTTGGCGTCGCTCTATCTGATGCACTTGCTGGTGCGGCGTGCGGCGGGGGCGCGCGCCGGCTGGCTCTTCGCTGCGGCGGCGGTGGCCCTCTGCGGTTTTGGCGTCTATTTGGGACGGTTCCCCGGTTGGAACAGTTGGGATGTGCTGACTGACCCGACGGGGCTGCTGCTCAGCATCGCCATGCAACTACGTCACCCATTGGCCAATGCGCCGGCCTTCGTCTTCTCGGCGCTGCTGGCCATTTCCCTGGGAGTCATGTACCTGATGCTGGTGGCCATCATCGAATTCCGGCCGGTGGGCGATTGAACTGAACGGAACAGGGACGACTGTTTGCTCGTAGGCGATGACTTCGAATACCAACAAAGCTTGGAGAATCGCCGCAACCAACATGGCGACAATGCCAATGACGAGCGCACCCGGGCTGGCGGCAGGAGCGTGGGAACGATGCAGGCGATATAGCGCAAACAGAATCGGGATGATCGCCAGCGAGCCAATGGCGGAGATCGCGTCATTGACAACTCCAAACAGACCGCCGGCCATGAAGAACCCGATCAGCGGTACGAAACCCAGGAGGGTGGCAATCGCGCTCAGGGTGGCAATCGCGCTCAGGATGGCAGACCAGCCCGCGAGACGATCGGGATTCGTGTTCATTCAAGAACTTCTTCGGCAAATCGGCCCTTCGGTCTCAGACCTCGCTGTTTCTCCGACTCATCAGATACACCGCCTCGCCGCCGATGAAGCCGGAGGGGAAAGTGCGTTCGGCCAGTGTTTCGATGGCGAAATGGGGGCCGAAATCGGCCTGCACTTCGCCGGGGGCCATCGGGCGCATCCCGAAAACACCAAGCGGCGCTTCCCACCAGCGCAGCAGCCACTGGTGAACGTAGATCAGGAACTGGCTGCGGTCGTGGGTCAAGGGCAGCACGTTGCGCAGATACGTCTGGCGATCGGCCCGGCTGAGGTCGTCGTAGACGCCCCAGTCCACCAGGAAGTCGAAGGGGTCGCGGACGTGCTGCAGGCTGGTCAGGTTGTCTTCGATCCACTCGACCGTCACGCCAGCGGCCGCGCCCCGCTGCCGGCAGAGGGCGATGGCCGCCGGCGAGTAGTCGGTGCCGGTGACGTCGAAGCCGTGCTGGGCCAGGAAGATGGCGTTGCTGGCCGTGCCGCAGCCCAGGTCAATGGCCCGGCAAGGCTGAATGCGACCGCTCTCGACGACTTCTACCAGTTCCTTGCGCGGGCCGAGGTCCCAGGGGGCGCGGTTGTGGCGGTACATCC
>CAZOLV010000076.1:0-26040 GCA_964580725.1 uncultured Anaerolineae bacterium
CCTACTCCCTACTCCCTACTCCCTACTCCCTACTTCCTACTTCCTACTCCCTACTTCCTACTTCCTACTCCCTACTTCCTACGACGGTCATTGGCGAAGCGACGCAGGAGGGGCTGGAGGGATTGCCAATCGCTGAAGATGGACTGCAGGTCGCGCGCGGTCAGAGCGGTGGGGCTGAAACACTCCTGCACGTAGAGATCGGTAATGCGTCGGATGGGGGCCTCGCCTTCGGGCAGCGCGGTGACGAGGACGCGGGTATGCTCGTAGGGCGTCTGCGAGGGGCGTCGGGCCAGGCCCACGCGCGCCGCCCAACGCTCCAACCGCTCATAGATGCGCAGCGGTATGTCGGGCGACAAGACCGGCTGGCGCGGCTGCTGACGTTGGCGGCGCGACAAAATCACCACCGCCGCCGCCATGATCGCCAACAGCGCCAGTCCCAAGCCAATCTGGCGTACAACCGGCGGGCTGTCTGCCGTCTGTCCGGCTGGCAAATCGCCGCCAGCCACATCCTCACTCTCCCCGTACTTGTCCTCTTCAGAACGCAGGTCGCGACTCTCGCGTGAATTCTCCTCCGTGTCATCGAGCGGGCCATTCTGCGGCGTGACCGGCTGCTGCGGGCGCAAGATCTCCGGCTGCGCCGACGTCGGCTCGAACGTCACCCACCCGTAGTTGGGGAAGAAGACCTCGACCCACGAGTGCGCATTGGACTCACGCACCCGGTAGACGCCCACGTCCTCAACATACTCACCCTGCGAGTAGCCGGCCACAAAGCGCGCCGGAATGCCCAGGCTGCGCGCCATCACCGTCATGGCTGTGGCGTAGTAATCGCAGTAGCCTTCCTGCGTCTCGAACAGCACATAGTCAATCGGGTCCTTGTCGGCGGGCGGCGCGGCGATCTTCTCGTTGTACTTGATCGCCTGTCGCAGAAAGCTCTGCAGCACCGTGGCCTTGTCATAGGGATTGGCGGCGCTCGCCGTCACCTCCGCCGCCAGCGTTTTGACACGCGGTGACAGTTCTGCGGGCAACTGTAGATAGCGTTGGCGGATGGCGGCCGGATAGTTGACTCCCGCCTGGCGCAGCGACGTTTCGTCGGCCGTGCTGATCGCCGAAATGACCTGGTACCGGTCGCCCTCTTTCAACTGCTGGCGACTGCGCATCCGTGAAATGTCAACCATCTGCGCTGAACTGGCCGCGGGATCGTCGCCAGTGGGCGGCGCGACGATCCCCTGCTGCGGCAGCAGCGTCACATCGGCGCGTCCGTTGACCGCGGCGCCGAGCGGCTGCGGGGCCGCAAAGAGCATCGTTTCCCCGCGCAGATACACGGTGACCGTCTGCGTGATGGTGCGCCGCGCCAGGTATGACGGCGCAGCAAGGTTGGCGTCCTGGCCGATGTTCACGACATCCTCATCGTTGTTGATCCACTGGCGGCCGTTGTAGGAATCGAAGGTGACGCCGCGCCAGTAAGCGCCGACCGGCGAATCAATATCCATGATGATCGTGTTGCCCAGGGCGCGCGGGCCGGAAAGAGTCACGCTGAGGCCAAAATTGCTGGTTGCCGAGCTGGGCTGATAGTTCAAAGAACTGAAGAGCCGGGTCCACTCCTGGCGCACCGTTTCCCACGGACGGTCCAGCGGGTCGAGCAGTGCGCCCAGCCGGCCGCTGGCGGCCGCTGCTGGCGTGACCCAGGCTAGCAGGATGACCAGAGCGGTGAAGATGGCGCCGTCGCGCAGAAAATCGAGGCCAATGTCGCGTGCATAGCGGATGCCATTCTCTTGCCACGTCTCCTCTTGGCGGGTCAAGTTGGCGCGCACGATGAGCAAGAAGGCGCTGATCAGGAAGATGAGTAGATTAGTGCGCAGATGGCTCGGCCCGTAATAGCCATTGACCAGCATCACCAGGCCCACCGGGATGACGGCGCGCCAGACTAAGCCCTGGCGGAAAACGGCCCAGGCGGCCAGGTAGCCGATCCACCAACTCAGCAGGGCGACTTGCAGCACAAAGACCAGATTGTTGGCCACGGGACGGCCGTCCAACGCCCCTTCGGTCCAGAAAACGGTTTGCTGCCAGATCTCGCGCACCTTCTCGAAGAGGGAGAGATCGCCCGTGATCAGGGTCGAGGTGAGGAGCAGCACCCAGGCCGAGCCGACGATGACGGAGTAGAGACGGCCAAAAGCGCCTGGCCAGCGTGTCAGGGCCAGGCCCGTCCCGGCGAGGATGCCGCCCAGGGCGGCCCACTGCAGGATTTCGAGACCGGAGGCCCAACCGGCCGCCTTCACCGCCCAGGCCAGGTTCAAGACGACCAGGCTCAAGAACACGAACGTCATCAAGCGCCCGCCGGTCGCTCGCGCCGCGCCGCGCTCACCGTTCCGCGCGGGTGCGTCATCGGCGACGCGTTTCATTCTTCCCCAACTTGCAGATGCTTGCATTGTTGCCCAAACCCTCGCTTCTGAAATCTACGGGGCATCGGGGGCCGCCGCTCATTCTGCGCCAGTCTACTGCGAACCGAGAACACGAAAAGTACGATGCCCTACGGTTGCCCCCGTCGCTTGCTCGAACCTAATCAGATCTTCATCTTCTGGTCACGACTCACCGATCCCGGCTACGATTCTTATCTTCTCACGTCGCGCCACCACAGCCAGGCCGTGACCAGCGTCAGCAGCAGGATGCCGGCCCCGGCGGCCAGCAGGACATCTGTACGTTGCTGGCGCACAGTCAGACTGACGTGCAGCGTTTGATCGGGCCGGCCCACGCTGACGGCGCTGAACTGTGCGCCTGCCGCATTCTGCCACGCCAGCCGGTAGCGCACTTCGCTGGCTCGCCCCAACGTCTCCCAGGCCGCCGCTTCGCCCTCCCAAATCTGGCGCTGCAGGTCTGACAGCGACACAGTGCTGGTCAGCGGCGTCTGCACAGCGGGCGCGGCGGCGTCCAATTCGGTGATGGCCTGACGGTAACGCTGCGCCTGGCCTGCCAACGCCTGTCGAGCCTGCGGCAAAGCGAGCGTATCGCTTATTTCATAGGTGCGCCACAAACCGGCTGCCGTCCACTGCTCGCTGATGAGCGGAGCGTCCAGCAGGGCGCGCAGCAAGGCCAGATCGGGCAGGTCGGCCAGGCGGGCGGCCATCTGCTGGCGTTGCTGGCGCAGACCCTCGATGCTATCGAAAGCGATCTCGATGCGCACCTCGACCGCCGCCGCATCGCGCACAGCCGTTGCCGTGACGCCCGTCTGTGCGCCCAACTCGATGATCTGCGCCTCCACCGCCGCCAGCGCAGGGGCCGGCTGGCGCAGGGGCAGTGTCAGCGTGATGAGCTGGCGCCGGTTCTCGACCGTCATGCCGGCCACCTGCGCGTCGAAACTGGCCGGTTGAGCGCCGGTCACGGTCAGCGCCTCTGCGCCCCACAGCGCCGTGATCGTCTGGCGCGCCGCCGCCGCGTCATTGCGCGCCAGATGCTGACCGGCCTGCATCAGGGCGGCGCGCCGGCGCAGCGCCAGCACATCATTGGTAGGCAGGCTGGCCTGCGCGGCAGCGGGGAGTTGCGCCAGCGCCTCCATGAACTGCGCCGCCGCCGCCCACTCACCCCGATTCTGCATACGTGTCGCCAGATCGAAATAGAGCGCAGCAAGCGCGGCGTCCTGTTCGGCGTTGGCGGCGCCGGCCGTCCGTGCGGTTGCCAGATATTCGGTGGCCAGGGTGCGGTAGGCGATGAGCGTCGCTTCATCGGCGGCGCGCGCCGCCTGTTGCTGGTACAGCGCCGCCAGTTCGGACGCCGTTGCCGCTTGACCGGGCGTTTGCTGCCAGAGGGTTTCGAGCACGGCGATGGCCTGGGGGTAGAAGCGAGCGAAGAAGAGATCATCGGGCGCCGGCAGGTTGGCCAGGCGCACATACCAGTGAGCCAGCGCCTGCGTGGCGGCCAGTTGCTCTGGGCCGGCGCTGGCGGCCGCGGCCTGCGCCTGCGACAGCGTCTGCCAGGCCGCAGTCGGTATGAAGATCAGGTCGAGCGGCGCAAGCGGCGCATTGTCGTAGGTCCAGACCAGGGCGTCGCCTTCGCTGCGCGGCGCGGGCGGGTTCATCGCCAAGAACTGGCCTGATGCAACGGTGGGCGCAAAGCGCACAGTCAGGCGGGCGCTGCCAACGGCGCCCCAGGCGCGGGTTGGTGTGTAGCGCAAACGTGCGCCGGCCCCTCGGCCCAGCACGACGTGGTAGGTCAGCGTGGCTTCCAACCGCTGCTGGCCGGGCACGGCGGCCGTCCAGCGCCAGCGCGTCTCGCCCTCGGCGGTCAGGATCTGGCGGGCGCCGTTGGCGTCGAGTTGTAGATTTTGGGGCGGCGGCGTCCCATCGGCGCGTTGCACGAGCGCATCGAGCGTCACCGTGCTGGTCAGTGGATTGTGCAGGCGCAGCCAGGCGGTGATGTCGGCCCAGGTCTCCTGGTCATCGCCGCCGATGACGGCGTCGAAGCGCAGCGCGTCGGCGCGCAGACGGGTGTTGGCGCGGGGCATCAGCACGATCGTGGCGTCGGCGGAGAGGGCATCCGGGACGGGCGCATCTTGCCGGGGAGAATGGGCCAGGCTCGTCTGGGGCGGCAGGATCAGCGTCAGGAGCAGCAGACAGGAACCGAGCAGGAGACGAGTTGTGGCCAAACTGCGGTCAGGCGCCGGCCGTTTTGACCAGTTTGGCCATTCTGGTCGGTTCGGCCAGAATGGAAGTTTGTTTCTTGACAAGGCCCGACTATCTGGTATGCTATGATTCACAATGGATGGTTCGTCGAGGGGGCAAAGTTGAACAACATGGTCAAGCTGCTAATGAGTTGGGACATCAAACTGGGACGTGAGCAGCCGTACTTCGAATTCATCGTACGGGAGTTTGCGCCGGGAATGATTCGTCTTGGCATCCAACCAACCGAGGCCTGGTACACCATCTATGGCAGGGGTTCACAAATCCTGACCGGCGGCGTCGCCGATGACTGGGAAACGATGGAGCGCATCCTCGACAGCCAGGAATGGCAGCGTTTGCAAAACAAACTGACGATTTACGTGGCCAACTATCGGCAGAAAGTGGTGGAGTCCACGGGACGATTTCAACTGTTGTAGAAGACTCGCCGCTGTCCCGCCTGGTGGGGCGGGCAACATCACGCCGGCGCCGCGGCAGCGGCCGGTGAACTGCTTTCCTTGACGCCGGCTCGACTAGAGCCGGCGTTTGCTTCTTTGGTCGCTTCTTTGCCAGTCTCTTTGCCAGTCTCTTTGCCAGTCTCTTTGGCCGTCTCTGATGCCGCCCCTTTGCCGACTTCTTTACCAGAATCTTTACCCGGCTCTTTGCCGGCATCCTTGTCGTTCTCTTTGCCCGCCTCTGTCTTGGCTGCTGCGCCTGTGCTACTGCGGGCGCGATTGTCCGTCACATAGAAGCCCGAACCTTTGAAGATGACGCCCACCGGCTGGATGACTCGCACCAACGCGTCCTCGCCGCATTCCGGGCACAGCGTCAGCGCGCTGTCCAACATCCGTTGCACGTGCTCAAAGCGAATTCCGCAGTTGCGACATTCATACTCATACAGTGGCATAGTCCGCTCCGCATCTTCATTCCATTTTTTATCTCTGTGGTCTACAGTTTGGAAAACCCGCAAACGACGCGACATTATACACGATGCCCGTAGCCTTGACAAATGCTTTTTTAGCCTGTCGTCGTGTTTCCTCCGCACCCCCCCATACAGCCGCCGACGTGGCGCGCCGGCGTGACGTTCCGTTCGAGGGTGCGTCTTACTGTGCAAGGCAGCGCCGGCGATGCACATTGATTCGACTGGCGCCTGTCGAGAAAGGGACTATCATGCGCTGGCATTTCTGGAGACCGTTTCCCACGGTGTCGCCGCGACACCGGCGGGAACTGGCACACATCGCACAGCAGGCGACGACGGCGATTGGCCTGGCGCTGCTGCTCACACTTGGCCTTGTTGTGATTTTGCGCGCCGGAACCGCCTCAGCGGCGCTGGCGCCCGCCGCGTCACCGCCAGATGCGCCGCCTACCAAAAACGCCCTGCGCCTGGTCGCTGACGACGCCGGCTTGACCCTCGACCTGTTGACAGGCGACTACACGTTGGCGCCGGTCGCTCTGGATGGCGCCCCATTTCTGCGCCTGACAGCGCCCGAAATGACGCCGTTGGGTGAACCAGGTGCGCCCGAACTGCCGGTGCGCCATTTGTTGCTGGCCGCGCCGCCCGGCGCATCTGTGCGCGTCGTCGTCCTGACCGCCGAAAGCGAAGACCTGCCGCTGGCAGGCCCGCTGGCGCCCGCCGCCGCTGCCGCTCCTCTCCCATCCCTGGCCGAAACCGGTGCCAGCCCTGACGTGCGACCGGCAGTCATCTCCTATACATACGCCCTCGACGCCGGCTGGATGCAGCAGAACGCCTGGCTGCCCGCCGACCTGGCCCAGATCGGCGGCGACGGCATCTTGCGCGATCAACGGGTGGTGCGCCTCTCTCTGCACCCCTTCCAATACAACCCCAGGCAGGGCAGCTTGCGCATCGTGCACCGCCTGCGCGTGCGGGTTGATTTCGACCGCTCGCCGGCCAGCGCCCCGCAAGGCGCGCCGCCAAGCGCCATTTCGCCGTTCGAAGATGTGTTGCGCGCCAACCTGGCCAACTACCAACAGGGCCTGGCCTGGCGCCTGGCCCCGGAAGATGCCCCGCTGGCTGCACGCCCGGCTGCGGCGCGAACCTTGCAGGCCCCCGTCACCGGCGAACGCTGGCGCATCGAAGTGGCGCAGGATGGCCTGACAGCGCTCGACCACTCCACTTTGCAGAGCGCCGGCGTGCCGTTGGACAGCATTGACCCGCGCAATCTGCACCTGTGGCGCGCACAGCAAGAAATCGCCATTTTGATCGAAGGGGAGGCCGATGGCCATTTCGATCTCGACGATCGTCTCCTCTTCTTTGGCCAGCAGATGAACACGCGCTATACCGATGTCAACGTCTACTGGCTGACCCACGACGCCATCCCTGGCCTGCGCATGGCGACGCGCGCCGTCGCGCCTGTTGCTGGCGTCCCGCCGCCCGCCTTCTGGCGCATTCAGAGGCTGGAGGAAAATCACTTCTATCTCAGCGACCTGCCGCGCGAGGAAGGCGCCGATCACTGGTACTGGACGAGCTGGTCGGTCGGCCGGCGCGGCGAAATGCCGACGCACACCGTCACCGTCACCTTGCCAGGGCTGCTGCCCGACGTGAGCGGCCTGTTGACCGCCACGCTGCGCGCCTCGGTATACGGGCAGAGCACCGATTATTTCATCAATCCCGATCATCATCTGCGCTTTCTGGTCAATGGCGTCGCCATCGCACATGCCTATTTCGATGGGTTGGTCGTGTTCGATCGCACCTTCGTCTATAACCAGAATCTGCTGCAGACCGGCGCCAACGTCTTCCAGCTCAATTCGGTTCTCGACACCGGCATGGCCCAGGAGTCGGGCTACGTTCAGTGGTACGAAATCGGCTATTGGCAGGCGGCGCGCGCCTTGAACGATTGGTTTCAGTTCGATGGCGCACAGCCTCTCTACCGGGTGCAGGATTTCAGCGGCCAGAATCTGCTGCTGCTCGACATCACCGATCCGACCGTACCCGTGCGGTTGACCGATTTTGCGCTCGAAGCGGCCGGCGGGCTGTTCGACCTGCGCTTCAGCGACAGCGGCCGCACAGGGCGCTACCTGGCGCAAAACAGTGCGCTGGCCGCCGCGCCGCTGGCCGTCAGCGCCGATGCCCCGTCCAATCTCAGCGATACCAGCAACCGCGCCGATATGCTCATCATCAGCCACGCCAACTTCTTGGATTCGCTCGCCCCCCTGGTCGCCTTGCGTCAGAGCCAGGGCCTGCAAGTGGCGCTGATAGATGTGCAGGATGTTTACGACGAGTTCAGCGGCGGCGTTTTCGATGCCGAGGCGCTGCGCGACTTTCTGGCCTATGCCTTCTACAACTGGCAAGCGCCCGCCCCGCGCTTTGTCCTGTTGGTGGGCGACGGCCATTACGATTTCAAGAACTACTTCGGAACCAACACGCCCAACTTCATCCCGCCCTATCTCAAAATGGTTGACCCCTACCTGGGCGAAACTGCCACCGACAACCGGCTGGTCACAGTGGCCGGCGACGATGTGCTACCCGACATGGCCATCGGGCGCCTACCGGTCAACACCTACGACGAAATCAACGCGCTGGTGAGCAAGATCGTGACCTACGAAACGGCCCCGCCAGAGGGCGACTGGCGCTTGCGCCATCTCTTCATCAGCGACAATCCCGACAGCGCCGGCAATTTCTGGGAACTCTCCAACGCTATCGCCGACACGCATGTGGTGGCGCCCTACGTCACCAGCAAAATCTACTACGGCCAGCCACCCTACACCTCTCCGCTCGTTGCGCGCCAGGCCATCGTCAACGCTTACAACCAGGGGGCGCTCATCGTCAGTTACGTCGGGCACTCCTCCATTCCCTGGTGGGCCGCCGAGATTCTATTCAGCACAACGCAAGTACCCCTCCTGAACAACGACCAGCGCACGCCGATCATGCTGCCCATGACCTGCTACGACGGCTATTTCCAGGATCCGCGCTTTGCCTCGTTGGGCGAAACGGTGGTGCGCGTCAATGGGCGCGGCGCTGTGGCAAGCTGGTCGGCCACCGGTCTGGGGGTTGCGCATGGGCATGACTATCTGGAGCGTGGTTTCTATACCTCGGTCTTCGGCGGGGGCGACCCCAACCTGGGTCAGGCAACCATCGCCGGCAAGGTGCTGCTCTACGTCAACGACCCGCGCTTCCTCGACCTGATGGATACCTATCTGCTCCTGGGCGATCCAGCCATGAACACGCTGTTGATTGACACCGACCTGCAGGTCAGCGACCAGTTGGCGCCGGCCGTTCCGGTTGCGCAAGGCGAATGGATCAGCTACACCCTCGCCTACACGAACGCCGGCCCGGCCATCGCCGTCAACGCTCTGTTTACGCTGGAACTGCCGACCGGCCTGCTCGATGTCGCCATCCAGTCGTCGGCGCCGATGACAGCAGTTCCGAACCAACCAAACGTCTGGCAGTTGGGCAGTGTGCCCGCCAACGCCGCTGGCGCGATCAGCGTCAGCGCCCGGCTCGACCCCGCGCTGACGCTGGCCAGCCTGCCGCTGAGGATCGGCGGGCGTCTGAGCACCTCCTGGCGTGAACGCACCCTGACCAACAATGGCCAAACCTACACTATCTCGGTGGCGCCAGCCGATCTGGCTGTGACATTGGCAACGGCCCCGGCGGGCATCATTCAGCCCGGCGATGAAGTCACCTTCATCATCGGCTACAGCAATCAAGGCGCCGGCGTAGCAGCAGGCGGTGTGTTGACCTTCCCTGCGCCTGCCGGCCTGCTCGATCCAGTGGTCAGTTTCAGCGGCCCTGCGCTCACGCCGGCGCCTGGCGCGCCCTTCGGCTGGCATCTGTCCGATCTGGTCAGCGGGGCTGGCGGGCAGATCAGCGTGACGGGGAGAGTTGACCCCAATTTGACGCCTGGGCAAAGCCTGCTGGTGGGCGTGGCCTCAGCGCATACGACTTGGTTGGACAGCGACGCCGGCAACGATCAGGCCAGCGCCAGCCTGCTGGTCAACGTGTTGGATGCGTATGAGCCGGACGATCAACTGCTGCAGGCCAGCCCGCTGCTGGCCCCTGGCATTCAGTCGAATCACACCTGCCATCGCCTGGGCGACGTTGACTGGATTCGCTTCGACGCCCGCGCCGGCGTCGTCTACTATTTGCGCACCTTCAACCTGACCGGCAACGGCGACACCATCATGTCGCTGCACGACAGTTTGGGAACCGAACTGGCCAAGAACGACGATTATCTGCCGGGCAGCCGCTGGTCTGGCATTGACTGGACGGCGCCCGCCACGCGCAAATACTTCATCCGCATCACCGGAGCCGGCGAGCCGTGGTGCGGTTTCCGCTATGATCTGAGCGTGACGACCTCTCTGACCGCCTATCTGCCCGCCGTGGGCAGGTCAATCAGGCTGACGGGACTTGTAAGCCAACCGTAAGGTTGCCCGACTTGATTCTAACTGCCGCTTCGCTATACTGACGGGTGTACCGGTAACAATCGGTACACCCCGATGTTGATTGTTCATTGAATATTGAACGATGAAGAACTAAACAAACAAATCATAGAAACAAGCAGATGTGCAAGGCACAGCGACCGCGTTCGGTGCGGTATTTGGCGTCTTGACGCGCTGTTGGCAGGTTGGTCATATGACACAGACCCTGTTAGCTGCCGGGAGGCAGTCATCCAATGGATTCGTCCCAATTCACGCTGTGACGCACACGGCGTTTCATCCCAGTTGGGAAAGGCAAAACGCATTGAGCAGCCGGGCCTTCATCATTCGATCAGTTCCACCTCTGGCTTCTGATGCGCTGGCGCAGACGTATCGCGACCGCGGCTATCAGGTCGAGTTCGTTTCTGCCGACGCCCCACGCGACGAAATTCTCAAGGGGGCGCGCAACAGCCACATCACCGTCGCCGAACTGCGCAGCGACGACGCAGAGATGTTCGAACTATGCGAATGGTTGCGGCAACACTGGACCGGCCCGTTGGTGATCCTCACGTCGGCATTCTCCAAGACCGATGCTCCGCGCATCTACCAGATGGGCGCTGACGCCTACTTCCCCTACCCCTGTAACATGCGCGTCGTCATGGCCCACAGCGAGGCGCTTCTGCGTCGCTCGCAGGGCAAGGTGCGACGACCATTCGGCTGACGCCAGTTGATTCGTTTTCCACTCGATTCGATCGAACAGGAAGATGCCAGGACGCCAGGGCACAAGAGATCAGAGCGATCCTTTGCCCCTGGCGTTTTGATTTTTCTGACGTCAGAGCCGGCCGGTTGTCCACCAGGTTCGAACATCCTTATGCTGGTTGTAAGCAAACTGTAAACGAAAACGGTTGCGCCCTCGATACCAGCGTGCTAGAATTTCGATAACTCACAGGTAGACGACTTGAATTGCTTTTTGAGTGAGTCCGATAGATAGTTTCAGGAGGAACACCAATGTCTCGAAAGTTTCACCTTGCTGGCCGCCATCTCAACACCAATCCATTGGCAGCTATGGCGAGGGCGTTGCTGGTCATTGCGTTTGCCAGCGCGCTCTTCCTTCTCCCCAACGCGCCGATTGCTTTGGCCGGCAACCCCGATACACCCCTGGATATTCTGTTCCAGGCGGGCACCTGCGAAGACCCGAATTATGCCATCGCCACGGCCGGCGTCGGCCTGAACGGCGCCACGTCGGGCGTCATGTCCCTGACCATCCCCAACAGCGCCACGGTTGTCCAGGCGTATCTGTTCTATGTCGGCTACGACTCGACCGATACCGCCGGCGGCGATCCCAACATCACCTTCCAGCGCGATGCGCTGGCCGTCAACTCCATCACTGCCATTGACATGGGCGGCCCCGCCTTCTGGCAAACCGCCAAATGGGCCTGGGCCTTCCGCGCCGATGTTACCAGCTACGTCGCATCTGGCGCTCACACTTACACCATCGGCGGCCTCAACACCTTCTCTTCGCCCGTGCTGAAGACCGAAGGCGCACAGCTCGTCGTCGTCTACAGGGACGTCAGCGCCGGCACGCAGGCTGTCTATCTCTACGCCGGCATGGACATGGCACAGACACGTAGCGGCCCGCCCGCCGGCCCTGGCGTCATTCCCGTTGTCGTCGGCCCCTTCGACACCGCCTCGGTCGCCCGCACCGTCAAACTGAACACCATCGTAGGCGGCGGCAATCTCACCCCAGCCAGCAACGGCTCCGCCATTTGGTACACCTCCGGTCTGGTCGCCCCTCCGGGCGACATCTATGGCGCCACGTTGATCGCCAACGATCCCTTCGTCGCTGCCCAGGGCAACTATTGGGACAGCTACGCCTCCACCGCCAACTTGCCCATCGGCCACAAGTATGTGGCGGTGCAGGTCGAATCGAAGGATATCAACGGCGCTTCACTCGAATGGATTGCGCAGACCGTCGAAATCCCGCTGGCCTGCCCCACTGTTCAGGTCACCAAGACCCGCACCAGCGACGCCTACGTGCTCGAAGGCGGCCAGGCCACGTTCCGCATCAATGTCGTCAACACCGGCAACACCAAGCTGACCGTCGTGCATCTGCACGATGCGTTCGATACCGTTCATCTGGACTACGACAGCGCCACGACCACCCCCAATGTCGTCAACGAAGCGGGCGGCACGCTCGATTGGAACGATTTGACCGGCGCTGCGCCCTATGGCTTCAATCAGGATCTGCTGCCCGGTCAGCAGTTTACCGTCACAGTGACCTTCGACGCCGCCTTGGCCAACGGCCTGACCCCTGTTCTCAACACGGCCAACATCATCACCTCAACCACCAAAGACGAGAACGATCGCAACCCGCCGCCCAGCACCAGTACCACCCAGGTGACGATCGTCAAACCATCGCTCCTCCTGGAAAAGACGGTGACGACGCAGGCCGGCGCCTGCCCGGGTGTGGAGAATCTGGACATTCCTAAAGGCTCCACGGTCAAATACTGCTACCGCGTGACGAACACCGGCGACACCTATCTGGTCAACATCGTCATCACCGACGATAAGATCCCCGGCACCATCGGCACGATTGCCGGCCCACTGGCGCCTGGCGCCACCTCGTCGTTCGTCTCGACGACGGCTGTCATCAACGCCGATACGCTCAACACGGGCACTGCGACCGGCACGCCCAGCACTTCGGGCGGTACGCCGCTGCCGAACATCCCCAATGTCACCGATACCGACACCGCCAACGTCCGCGTGACCGGCGCCATCGGTGACTTCGTGTGGAACGATCTCAACAACAACGGTATCCAGGACAGCGGCGAAGCCGGCCTCCCCAACGTGCTGGTCAACCTCTACAGCAACGCAACCTGCACCGGCAGCCCCACGACTTCGCAGACCACCAACGCCAGTGGGTTCTATCAGTTCACCGGCCTGCTGCCTGCCAACTACTGTGTGCAAGTGGCTGGCAGCAACTTCAGCGGCGCCGGCGTCCTGACCGGCTGGAACACCAGCCCCAAGGATCAGGGCGGCGATGACACCAAGGACTCCGACGGCGACCTGGTGACGCACAACGCCCCGGTGACCCTGGCCTCGGGCGCGACCGACAACACGAATGACTTCGGCTTCTGGAATCCGAGCAGCCTGGGCGATTTCGTGTGGAACGACCTCGATACCGACGGCATCCAGGATGCCGGCGAAGTGGGCATCAGCAATGTGACGGTCAATCTGTACGCTAACGGAACCTGCACCGGAACGGCGCAGAGCAGCACCACCACCAACGCCAGCGGTCTCTACAGCTTCAACAACCTGATTCCAGCCACCTACTGTGTGCAGGTTGCCGCCAGCAACTTCAGCGGCGCCGGCGTCCTGACCGGTTGGAACAGCAGCCCCAAGGATCAGGGCGGCGACGACACCAAGGACTCCGACGGCGACACCACGACGCACAACAGCCCAGCCATCGTCCTGGCGGCGGGCGTCAACAACCCCACGATTGACTTCGGTTTCTGGAACCCATCCACGCTCGGCGATTTCGTGTGGAACGACATCGACGGCGACGGCATCCAGGACAGCGGCGAAGCGGGCGTCAGCAACGTGACCGTGTACCTCTACAATAATGGTACATGCACCGGCTCGCCCATCAACTCGACGACGACCAACGTCAGCGGCGCCTACAGCTTCACGAACCTGGCACCCGGCACCTACTGCATCGAGGTCGCCGCCATCAACTTCACCGGCGCGGGCGTGCTGACCGGCTGGAACAACAGCCCCAAGGATCAGGGCGGCGACGACACCAAAGACTCGGACGGCGACGCCAATCATCGCTCGCCCGCCCTCACCGTGGCGGCAGGCAGCACCAACAATACGGTTGACTTCGGCTTCTGGAATCCGAGCAGCCTGGGCGACTTCGTGTGGAACGATGTCAACGCCAACGGCATCCAGGACGGCAGCGAGGTCGGCATCAACAATGTGACGGTCAATCTGTACGCCAACGGCACCTGCACCGGAACGGCGCAGAGCAGCACCACCACCAACGCCAGCGGCATCTACGGCTTCAGCAACCTGATTCCGGGCACCTACTGCGTCGAGATGGCGGGCAGCAACTTCAGCGGCGCCGGCGTTCTCACCGGCTGGAACAGCAGCCCCAAGGATCAGGGCGGCGATGATACGCGCGACTCCGATGGCGACCTGGTGACCCACCGTTCGCATGCCATCAGCCTGGCCGCAGGCGCCAACGATCCGACGATTGACTTTGGTTTCTGGAATCCGAGCAGCCTGGGCGACTTCGTGTGGAACGACTACGACGGCGACGGTATCCAGGATGTGGGCGAACCGGGTCTCGCCAATGTGGCGGTCAATCTGTACGCCAACGGCGCTTGCACCGGCGCTCCGCAGAGCAGCACCACTACTAACGCCAGCGGCATCTACGGCTTCAGCAACCTGATCCCGGCGACCTACTGTGTGCAGGTGGCGGGCAGCAACTTCAGCGGCGCCGGCGTCCTGGTTGGCTTCAACAGCAGCCCCAAGGATCAGGGTGGCGATGACACCAAAGACTCGGACGGCGACACGATCACGCACAACAGCCCGGCCATCGTCCTGGCGGCGGGCGTCAACAACCCGACGATTGACTTCGGCTTCTGGAAGCCGGGCCAGATCGGCGACTTCGTCTGGAACGACCTCGATGGCGATGGCATTCAGGATGCGAGCGAGGTCGGCGTTGGCAACGTGACGGTGCGGCTCTTCCCCAACCCCACCTGCACAGGCTCGCCAAGCGCCACGACCACCACGACGCCAAGCGGCCAGTACACCTTCTCCAACTTGCCTGCCGGCAGCTACTGCGTCGAGATCGGCCCCACGAACTTCACCGGCGCGGGCGTTCTGACCGGCTGGAACAGCAGCCCCAAGGATCAGGGCGGCGACGATACCAAAGACTCCGACGGCGACCCAACGACGCACACTGCGCCGCTGACGCTGGCCCCTGCGCAAATCAACACCACGGTTGACTTTGGTTTCTGGAACCCATCCTGCCTGGGCGACATCATCTTCACCGACTCCAACGGCAACGGTGTTCAGGACGGCTGCGCCGATCCCAACAACCCGCTGAGCTGCGCTGAGTCCACCGGTATCTCCGGCGTCCCGATCACCGTGGTCGGCCCCAACGGCTTCACGGCCTCGCTGCTGAGCGGCGTTTCTCCGCTGGGCGTCTATCAGGTCAACAACCTGCTGCCCGGCACCTACACCATCAGCGTCCCGGCCACGATCAGCCCGAACTTCATCCGCACCACGGCAAGCCCAATTGTCGTCACGCTGGCGGCCGGGCAGTGCAACCTCTCGGTTGACTTCGGCTACATCGGGCCAACCGGCGTCAACATCCGCCAGTTCGAGACGACCTGGCAGAACAACGCCGCCGTATTGACCTGGCAGACCATCAGCGAGAACGGCGTGGAAGGCTTCGATGTCTTCCGTGCGCCGACCGTAGACGGCGAACGGGTGCAGGTCAACGATGCACTGATTGCGGCGCAAGGCCCTGGCGCTACCTACACCTTCGTGGACACGTCGGCGGTCGTCTCCAAGGACTACTACTACTGGCTGGTCACCCGACCGGGCGGTGAGGTCCTTGGCCCCTGGCATCTGGCGCCGGCTGTCGGCCCACGGATGTTCTTCCCCTCGATTCGACGCTAACACGTCTCACTGACGCAAATCAACGGCGCCCGGAGTTCGTCAGAACTCCGGGCGTTTCTGTTCGAATCTGCTTTCTCGACGCAGTTTCTTTTTCTGGCCTATTCTGTCACAAAGGTACTATCGCCCGTAAACGCTCCAAAGACCGGGGTACCATTGAAAACATACCCGCTGGCGCCTACACTTGGATCAACAGACGCCGATTCAAGCGTATGATTCCGGAGATGGTACCATGTCGAAAGCGAAAGCAAATCAAATTCGTAGCTTCCTCGTCGCCGCTCTCTTGATCAATTTCCTCCCTTTTGCGCTGGGCATGTCCCGCGCATCGGCCGCTGAGTCGCACCTCGTCACAACCACGACCAACTACCGCGTGACCGCTGATCGCACAGGCATGTATCGCCTGACCTACGCCGATCTGGCCAGCGCCGGTGCGCCCGTTCAGGATATGGTTCCGCACAATCTGCATTTGACCACTGACTCCCCGGCTGTCGAAGTTGCCATCGAGGTGACCGGCGCCGCCGATGGCCGTTTCGATCCAGAAGATGAAATCCGCTTTTTCGGCCAGGCGCGCGACAGCAAGTATGGCGCCGCCAACGTCTATTGGCTGGCCATCGGCAATAGTCCTGGCCTGCGCATGGCGGAACGCAACGTCGCTCCGGCCGCCGGCGCTGCTCCCCCCGCTTTTCGGTCAACCCAGGTCTTCGAGCAAGACCTGCTCTACCGCTCCTCGCTTCCTGCCCTGGCCAACGCCGACCACTGGTTCTGGAGCGGTTGGGTCGTTCAGCCTGGCCAGAGCCAGACCCTCATCTACACCCTGTCCGTGGCCAACCCTGTGGCCGGGCCGGCCAGCCTGACCGTAGCGTTTCAAGGCGAATTCTTCTCGTATGCCATCCCGCTCGATCATTCGGTGGAGTTGAGCTTGAACGGCCATGCGCTCGGTTCGGTGGCTTGGGATGACGCACAGCCGTTCAGCCATACCTTCGAGTTCGACGGCGCCTGGCTGTCGAACGGCGACAACACCCTCACCGTCACGGCGCTTGGCAACCCAAGCCTGGCGGTCGAAAGCGGCTACGTAGACGCCATCACCCTCTCCTACGCCCGTGCGTACCAGAGCCAGGGTGATCTGCTCGCCTTTGCTGTGGAAAGCGCAGGCAGTTGGAAGCCGGCCGCGGCTGGCTTCTCGTCTGCCAACGTAGCCCTCTACGACACGACCAGCCCCAATGCCCCGCAGGTGCTGCGCCAGGCGCAGGCGCAGCCGGATGGCGCAGTCTACACCCTCACCTTTAGCGACAACACGAGCGCAGCGGTCGCCTACCTGGCCGTGGGCGACAATGGCTGGTTGGCACCTCTGGCCGTCGAGGCCAGAACCGCTGCCGCCGACCTGCGCGACACGAACCGCGGCGCCGACTACATCGTCATCAGTCACCCCGATTTTCTCTCTGCCGTCCAACCGCTGGCTGCGCATCGGGCAGCCTCCGGCCTGCGCGTCGAAGTGGTGGATGTGCAGGATGTGTACGATCAGTTTGGCGGCGGTCTGCTGAGCGCCGAGGCCATCCGCGATTTCCTGCAGTTTGCTTATGCCCAGTGGGCAGCGCCCGCTCCGCGCTACGTTCTGTTGGTGGGTGACGGCACCTACGATTTCAAGGATGTGGCCGGCCTGGGTAACAAGACCCTCATCCCGCCCTATCTGGCGTTGGTAGATGCGTTGCTCGGAGAGACGGCGAGCGACAACTATTTCGTCAATTTCGACAGCGACCCGCTGCCCGAAATGTCTATCGGGCGCTTTCCGGTCAAGACGGCGGTGCAGGCCACAGCGGTCGTCAACAAAGTGCTGGCCTACGAGGCGACGCCAGCCAGCGCCGACTGGATGCGCAAAGCGGCGCTGGTTGCCGACAAGTTCGACCCGCTGGCCGGCAACTTTGCCGCACTGTCCGACGAAGGTCTACCATACTTCCCGCCGGAGTATAGCGTGGATCGCATCTACCTCGGCACGACCTCTCACCCAACCGCTCAGATGGTCAACAGCGCCCTGATGAGCGCCGTCAACAGCGGGCGTTTCTTCATCAACTACACCGGTCATGGCGACACCCGCTCCTGGGGCGCCTCGCTCTTGCGCACGCAGAACGTTCCCAACATGACCAACGGCTCTCGCTTGCCCATCATGACGACGATGGGGTGTGAAGTCGGCTACTTCATCTTCCCCTACTACGATGCTCTGAGCGAAGTGCTGGTCACGCATCCGACCGGCGGGGCCGTGGCCACCTGGGCCGGCAGCGGCAAAGGCACCTCCATCGGCCAGCAGTGGCTCTACAAGGGCTTTCTGGATGCGGTGTTCGACCAGGGCATGAGCAGGCTCGGCCCGGCGCTCGACGCCGCCAAGCAGCATCTGTACGCCAATGCACCGCAGTGGGCCGGCCTGATTGACACCTTCCATTTGTTTGGTGATCCCGCCCTGGCGCTGCCCATGCCGCGCGCCGAGATGAGCGTCAGCATGACCGCCGAACCGGCGCAGCCGCGCAGCGGCGAGGCTGTCACGCTGACGGTAGCACTGACCAACCTGGGTCAGTTGGCCGCCCAGGGCAGCCAGGTCACCGTCACGTTGTCGTCCAGTATCCTTGGCGGGCATTTCGAGGGGCAGGGCGGGCCGGCCAGCCCAAAGGCGAACGGACCGCTGACAACGCTGACTTACACCGTGGGCGATCTGGCGCCCGGCCAGTCTGAGACCGTACATGTGGTGGGCGTTGTCAGTCCCAACGTCAACCCAGGCGTGACGTTGGAGGTCGCTGTCCAGGTTGCTTCGACCAACCCCGATGGCGATCCGCAGAACAACTCGTTCGCCCTGCCGTTGACTGTCGGGGCGCTGCAAGGCAGCCTGGCCGGCGTCAATTTTGTAGACACCAACGGCAATGGCGTTCGCGACGCCGGCGAGATGGCCGGTTTGTCGGGCATTCAGGTCGCGGCGCTCAACGGCAGCGGCGCCGTCGTGCGCTTGGTGACCTCCGATCAAACGGGCGCCTGGCGCATGGATGGTCTCGATCCGGGCGATTACGAAGTGGTCGTAGACACGCAGGGTCAGGCCGTGACGACCGTCAGCCGCCGGCCGGTGACGCTGGCGGCGGGCGCTTCGGTTCTCGATCTCTATTTCGGCTTCCTGCAGCCCACCGGTGTCACCATCGTGGACCTGCACACGACGCCCGTGGCACGGGGAGTCGCTGTACATTGGAGCGCACTCTTTGCGCATGGTGACGAGACATACCAGGTCGAACGATCGCTGACCGCCGACGGTCCCTTCACCGCTGTCAGCGATCTGCTGGCGGGCGCAGGGCAGCCCGATGGCTGGTTCACCTGGCAAGATACCCAGGCGCAGCCTGGACAGACCTACTGGTATCGTCTGATCGTCGGACCTACCGGCGTCACAGTCGGGCCTGTTAGTGGGCTGGCTGGCGGCCTGCAACTCTTCGTGCCGCTAGTCGTGCGTTAGCACGGCCCTATACACAGCGAAGGCAAAGAGCGGGGAGCGCTGACGGCGCCCCCGCTCTTTTTGTGTGGTCTTGAGATGGCGACGAACGGGATGAAGTTGACGCACCTAGGGCTTTGACTATAATATACGATCAAATTGTTGGTTTGCGATGTTCGCCCGACAATGCCGCAGCATACGGTCACAGACGTGACAGAATGACGAAAGGAGAAACGGATCATGCTTTTTGTGCGTGAACTCCAGCCTGATGAGCGCAAGGCTCTCACTGAGGCGGCCGATGATGCTTCCCTGGATTGGTCACAACGCGCACGCATCATCCTGTTGTCGGCAGCCAAGAGGACGGTTCCTGATATCAGCGCCGAGGTAGGTCTACACCCCATCAACGTACGAAAATGGGTGCATCGTTTCAACGCAAATGGCCTGTTCGGTCTCCTTTCGGGGAAGTCGCCGGGGCGCCCACTTGTGTTTTCGGAAACGCAGCGCCAACAGATCACGATTCTGGCCGCCACGCGCCCGCGTGATCTTGAACTGGGCTTCGACCGCTGGTCGCTGCAAAGGCTGCGTGAATACCTGGTCGCCGCTGGTGTGGTCGAGTCCATTAGCGCCGAAACAGTACGCCAGATCTTGCTCGACTAGACGCTGCCCCATCTCTTGCCAGGCGAACCACGAACCAGCGCCCTGCTCAGCGAGCGGGGCGCTGGTTTTTCTCGCCGTGATGATTGCATAACAGAATTGTTGGTACCACTGCGCTATTGAGTTTGACTGCTGCGCCCTTTACTATGGGAATTGCCAGATGCCCTCTGGCAAACTCATTCGGTTGGAGGGTATTACAAATGCTATTTGTTCGTAGACTCACTGAAAAGGAACGCCAGTATCTGGCAGATGTGACCGCTTCGGGTTCTGCTTATGAATGGTCTCAGAGAGCGCAAGTCGTGTTGCTTTCAGCGCAAGGGCGGACAGTGCCCGAGATTGGCAATGAGGTCAACCTGCACCCCATCAACGTACGCAAGTGGATTCATCGCTTCAACCAGTACGGGATCGAAGGTTTACAATCTGGCAAGTCGCCTGGTCGTCCGCCCGTTTTTTCCGATGAGCACCGCAATCGCGTCTTGACAGTTGCGCGCAAGAACCCGCGTGAACTTGGTTTGCCGTTCGATCGCTGGTCGTTGCAGCGTTTACGCGATTACCTGGTCGAACGTCAACTGGTGCCATCCATCAGCGCCGAGACTATCCGCCTGATCCTCTGGTCGCGCGGAATGCGCTACAACATCCGTCAGGAATGGCGCACGCCATTTTCGTTGGCCTGGCTGGAAGAATTCGAGGGAGTCCAGGCGGCGGTCATGCGCTGATATGACAATCAGAGCACGCACGAAAGTATGTACGATCGAAGTGGGCGATTGCCGCCCTTCGATACCCACTTTAGAAGCGACCCCTGATACCCTTGTTCGCATCTTTCGTTCTCCTCGAAACGCATCTATCTCGTCAGAAACCATTCACCTGCCTCACCCGGTCGCGCCGGCCGGGCTTGCGCACGCCGGATGCGGCTAATCCCTCAGTAGCCGTCCAAGAATAACTTCCGCTTTTCCCTTGGGGAATACGGCCAGAGATCGGGAAATTATACTTGGACAAGTACTCAGCGTCGAGGGCCGCGGTCTTGCCGGTAGGCCGCGCAAGCCCGGCTTGCGCGCGCCGGACGTGATCGAACCCACCATACCGCCGCCATCTGTCGAAGACGAGCGCCGCCGCTGCGTCTGTCAGTGATCGTGATCTGTAAGCCAAAGGTAAGCTAGAGACGTTGACTTCACTGGTAAAGTAGCCTACACTTAGACCAGTTCACTGCCCACCGCATACCTGCGTGTGCGAACGATCAAGAACCGTTTCTAACTGACGAATCAAGGCTCCTGACGGGCCTCGTGGAGATACTGACAGATGACAGCAAAGAAGACCCTCTTGAGCGGCCTGATGGGCCTACTACTCATCTCGTTGGCGCCGGTCTTTGTGCAAGCCGCGCCGCAGGCCCCAAGTGCAGGGGCGAGCTACAAGATCGAGATCGGCCAGGCCGGCGTCTATCGCCTCAGCTACACCGATTTGCAAACGGCCGGCTTGCCGGTAGATACTCTCGATCCCTCGCAGTTGCAGATTTTCGTCGGGGGCGTCGAAATCTCTCTCCTGGTCGAGGGGGAGACCGATGGCCAGTTCGATCCTGGCGATGCGGTGATCTTCTACGCCGAACCGGCGCACACCCTCTACACCGACATCAATACCTATTGGTTGACATACGGTCTGGCCAATGGCCTGCGCATGGCGCAGCGCAACGTGACGCCCGCGGGCGGCGCTGTACAGTCATCGTTTGCAACCATGGACCATTTCGAAAACAATCAGATCTACGACTCGAAGATTCCTTCGACCGAGGGCGGCGATCATTGGTACGCGGCCGACTATTTCTTTCTGTTCTGTTCAGGCCCTGGCGTGTGTCCGACGCAGACGATCACCATGCCACTGAACCTTGCGGGCCTGGCCGCCGGGTCTCATCCGGCTAGCCTGGAAGTGGTAATGCGCGGCGCCTGGTCGAATCCCTTCGTCAACCCTGATCATCTCGTCTCGATCTTCCTCAACGGCAGCTTCCTCGGCGATGTGACCTGGGACGACTACAACCTGAGCAGCGCCATTTTGAGTTTCGATCAGTCCATCCTGCAAACCTCGAACATCGTGTCCGCGACGGCCAGCGTCGTCGGCAGCGGGACGCAGGATCAAATCTACGTTGACTATCTGAATCTGTATTACCATGACATTCTCGACGCGCGCAACGATGTGGCCCGCTGTGACGCAGATGGCGCCGGCGCGCTGGCTTATACGATCAGCGGTTTCAGCGACTCTCTCCTCAGAGCCTTCGATACATCCGATACGCTGCATCCGGTCTCTCTCGTGGGCGGCGTCGTCAACGGCAGCGCCGCTCCCTACACTTTCGAGTTCAGCGATAACCGCACAGCCCCGAACAGCCGCTGCCTCAGCGTAGCTGATCCCGGCTTGATGACCCCCCTCAGCATCGCGCTGGATACCCCGTCCGACCTCAAGGCGCTGTCCAACGGCGCCGATTACCTGGTCGTCACTCACAGCGACTTCATGGCGCAGGCGGTGCAGTTGGCGACCTACCGGGCCAGCCACAACCAGTACGCAACCGCCGTGGTGGATGTGCAGGACATCTACGACGAGTTCAGTTTCGGCTTGATGAGCCAGCAAGCCATCAAGGATTTCCTCACCTTCGCCTACAACAACTGGCAGCCTCGGCCGCAGTTCGTTTTGCTCATGGGCGACGCCACCTATGACCCTAAGGGCTACACCGGCATCCCCGATCGCGTCTTCGTCCCGGCATTTCTGGCCATGACCGATTCTTTCATGGGCCAGACAGCTGCCGACAATCGCTACGTTGACGTGAACAACGACCGCATGCCCGACATGCACCTGGGGCGCTTCCCAGTCAACACAGTGGCCGAAGCGCAGGAGATGGTCAGTCGTGTCATTGGCTACGAAGCGCAGACGCCCGATCAGAACTGGAATCATCATGTGATCTTCGTGGCCGATGACGCTGACGGCGCCGGCGATTTTGCCGAACACAGCAACCTGGTCGCCGATCACATCTTGCCGCCGACTTTTACGCAGTCGAAGCTCTATTTCCGTATCAACTACACCAGCAGCAGCGCACTGCGCACCGCCCTGATGAACGGCATCAATTCGGGCGCATTGTTCGTCAATTATAACGGCCATTCCTCAATCCCGTACTGGGGCGGCGAACGTTACTTCCGCACCAGCGATGTGTCGCTCTTGAACAACGCCCCGCGCTATCCAATCATGCTGCCGATGACCTGTCTGGAAGGCTACTACATCGTGCCAGGTTACAAGTCGCAGGGCGAAACTGTCGTGCGCACGATTGGGCGCGGCGCCATCGCTAGCTGGTCTCCCACCGGTCTTGGCGTTGCCACCGGACACACCGATCTCTACACCGGCTTCTATGAAGCCATCTTCCAGCAGGGCGTCATGCAGCTTGGCCCGGCCACGACCGCTGGCAAATTCAAGCTGTTCAACAGCAGCACGCCCTTCAAGGAACTGCTGGATAACTACATCCTCTTTGGCGATCCTGCGCTGACCCTGGCCATTCCTGCCGCCGATCTGGATATCGCCAAGACGGTGCAGCCGGCCGGCCCGGTCAACCCAGGCCAACCCCTGACGTACACGATCACGGTGAGCAACACCGGACAACTGGCTGCTTCGGGCGTCGGCATCACCGACACGCTGCCCGCCGAATTGACCAACGTCACCTGGAGCGCCAGCAACGCCGACGTCATCCTGACGCCGGGTAGCAACCTGGCCTGGACAGTCAACAGCCTGCCGGCCGGCGCTGCGCGTACGATCACCCTTTCAGCCATCGTCAGCGGCACCCTGACTGCGCCGGCGGTCATCACCAACACAGCGCAGGTTGAGAGCCAGTCGCCCGACCGTCGCCCGACCAACAACGTCGCCGTCGTGACATCGCCAGTCTCATCGGGTGTCAGCGATTTGGGCGGGCTGGTCTGGGCCGACATCAACGGCGACGGTCTTCCCAACGAAAGCCCCTTGGTTGGCCTGCAATCGTTCGTGATCGCTGTGTTGGATCAGGGCGGTTCGACCGTTGCAACCGCCATCAGCGACGCGGCGGGCCAGTGGCGAATCAACGGCCTGCCGGGCGGCAGCTACCAGGTGGTGATTCAGCCCCTGCCAGGCTTCGTCGGCACCAACTCGCCGACGCGTTCGGTCACGGCCATCGGCGGGCAGAATGTCCTCGACATTGACTTCGGCTTCGTTGCTCCCACGGCTGCCAATTTGACCGCATTCACAGCCGCCGTGCAGAACGGCCAGGTGCGCATCGCCTGGACCGCCTTGCAGGAGTGGGGCATTCAGGGTTATCATCTGTATCGCAGCGCGACCGCAACGGGAGCGCACACGCGCATCAACCCGGCGTTGATCCCTGCCCAGGGGCATGGCACCAGTTACGTCGCCTTCGACCCCGAAGGCAGCGCCGGCGCATTTTACTGGGTCGAAGCAGTTGGGTCTCAGGGCAGCACCATCCATGGCCCGGCGCTGGCGCAGCCATCAACCGGTTATCGCATCTTTTTGCCGATTGCGCAACGTTAGCAGTCTCACTCCGTCATAGAAAGAGGTAACATCGTTACATCATCGAACTCGACATTGTGACACAACTTCCGAATCGAATCGTTTGGCAATTCAGCGGCGATCGTTGGCGAGGCCGCGCCGACTATCGCCTTTGCCCTTTGTCACGGTCTACCTGCACAAGCAGACTGACCTTTGCAACACAGGAGGAGGCTCATGACTCAACCGAAATCCCCCTTGCGTAGTGGTTTCCCGGTCGTCTCACATACACCCAGGAAATCTCGGCAGATGCCCCGGCTACAGCCCTCGTTGCTGTTGGCCGGAGTCATCGCGCTCTTGCTTGGCTTGCTCGTGCGGCCAGGCGTGACGCTGGTGGACGCTGGCCAGAAGGCGCCCCAGGGCATTGATGATGCGCCTCTGCAGACCGTGCGCGAATGGGGCAACTGCTACGATCAGCTCGATGGCGGCTATGGCATCGTCGCTGCCGGCATTGGCCTCGATGGCTCTGGTTCTGGTACGATCAACATCACCATCCCAGGGACGGTGCAGGAGGCGTACCTTTACTGGAACAACGCCGACACGCAGCAGAACGGCTCCAACTTCAATATCACCTTCGCCGGCAATTCGATCATTTCCGACGGAGACTACTTTGGCAAGTGGAGCAGCGTGCTCTTTAGCCATGCCTACTGGGCCGACGTCACAGCGTATGTCACCGGTTCCGGTAGTTATGCCATCTCGGGCGTTGCCTCGGTCAGCTATCGCAACGGCGCGGCGCTCGTGGTGCTCTACAAAGAGGTTGGACGTTGGCCTCACCATGTGTGGCTCAACGAGGGCCTCGACATCGCCCGCGGCCGCTTCGGCCCGCCCACCCTGGCTGCCGGCACCGATCCCACCGAATTCCTGGGTGTAGATGCCTATGACCTGGCGCCTCCGTCCAGCCCACGCCAGGCGCTCACCTGGTCTGTCGTTGGTGGTGTGCAGCCTCCGCAGGGGAACGCGCTGTGGGGTATGCAGGGCATCACCGGCACCACGCCCATTACGTCCGATCTTTACATCACAGGCACCGTGCTGTTCGACGATCTCTACATTGCCAATAGCGGCAACTATATGGATGTCTTCAGCGGCACGATCACCGTGCCCGTCACGACGACCTGGCAGCTCTTGCAGGCCGAGTCGAAGGATGTCAACTCGCCCGATCTCGAATGGATCGTGCAGACGTTCGAAATTCCGATCAGCGAGTGTGTGGCGACGCCGACGCCATCGCCGACGGCAACCAATACACCGACGCCGACGAACACGCCAACGCCGACGCCGACGCCACCGAACACGCCGACGCCGACGCCGACGCCAACGAACACGCCAACGCCGACGCCGACCCCGACCGACACGCCAAAACCGCCGACGCCAACGCCAACCCCGACGGACACGCCGACGAACACACCAACCCCGACACCGACGCCGACGAACACGCCGACGAACACGCCGACGCCGACGCCGACGCCGACGAATACACCAACCAATACCCCAACGAACACGCCAACGCCGACGCCGACGAATACGCCGACGCCGACGCCAACCAATACACCGACGCCGACGCCAACCCTGACACCAACGCCGACGAATACACCGACGCCGACGCCGACCAATACGCCGACGCCGACGCCGACCAATACGCCGACCCCAACGAACACGCCGACGCCGACCCCAACG
>CAZOLV010000077.1:0-19454 GCA_964580725.1 uncultured Anaerolineae bacterium
GCGCACTGAAGTGCGCACTACCAACGGCGCACTGAAGTGCGCACGACGAACGGCGTAGGCGCTTCAGCGCCTCGTGACAGGCAAAGAGGGGCATGGTTCGTTGGTTTCGTTTTCATCGTGATCTGGGGCTACAACTGCTGGCCCTGTACCTTCTGCTGATCATCCCGTTCCTGCTGACGTTGTGGATCTTCGACGGGCTGGTGGGGCGGCGGATTCGCGCGGATGTACAAACCAGCGATTTGGCCCTGACGCAGGCCATTGCGCAAGAGACCGATCTTTCGATTGGCAACGCCCTGCAGATGGTCGCCGGGCTGGCGCGCTATCCAGAGGTGGTGACCGCCGACAAGGCCGCGATGGCGCCGCTGTTCGAAGTCATCCTGAGCACCCACCCCAACATCAACCTGGTCTACCGGCTCGACGCCGCCGGCGTCATGGTGTATCACAGCCCGGAAAATCCGACTTCCACGGTCGGCGTTGATTTCTCTTTTCGCGACTATTTCCAGAACGCGTCGGAAACCTGTGCACCGCTGGTGTCACAGGGGCGTATTTCACCCACCACCAACCAGGCCGTCGCCACCGCCGTCCAATCGCTCTGCTCGCCGGCCGGTGATTTTCTGGGGCTGGTTGGCGCCAACATCCGCCTGGAGAGCCTGAGCGAAACGCTGACAACCATCGCCTCCAAGCACCAATCCGAAACCGGTTTCCAGGTCGTGATCCTCGACTCGGCGGGGCAAATCATCGCTTTTCCCGATCATGCCCTGCTGCTCCACCCTGCCGCAGATCTACTGCCGCAGTATGACCTGACCCGTGTCAGCGGGGCGTCCGATGCGCAGATTCTGCGCTCGCCCGACGGAGAGGAACGGCTCTACACCCACACGCACATTGCCACGATCAATTGGGAAGTCGTGGTCAGCCGGCCGACCGCCGAGGCCTTTGCCACCCAAATCGTCCTGCGGCAGATCACGCTGGTGGCCGCGGTCACGTTTCTGCTCATCGGGCTTTTCTTCTGGGTTGCGCTGGCCAACCGCGTCATCCGGCCCATCGAGCTGCTGGCGCCGGTGAGCGAGGCCATTGGGCTGAATCAGCCCATTCGCCCAGAAGAACGGACGCGGCTGCTCAGGCTGGCCGCACGCAGCGACCAGATTGGGCATTTGATCCGCAGCATCATGAAGATGGAAGACTCGATCAAGGCGCGCATGAAAGAACAGGGCACTCTGCTCGACACCAGCGCCGCGGTTGTCTCCACGCTCGATGTCGAAACGGTGCTCGATCGCATCCTGGAGCAGATGGGCCGCCTGCTGGCGGTGCAGATGTTCGCTATCATTCAATTGAACGAAAAAGAGGGTTCGTTTCGCATTCGCGCCGGCCGCGGCCTGTCGCGCCAGTTCATCGAACAACTGACGATCCAGCCCAGCGAGCCAGATTCTGTCACCATGCGCGCCCTGCACAGCGGCGAGCCGGTGCAGGTCAGCGATACCGAAAACGACCCTTCCTACACCATCCGTCGGGCGCGCGCCCGCGCCGAGGGCTATCGTGCGCTGCTGGCCGTGCCGCTCAAGACACAGCACGCACCGCCGACCGCCCTGCTGGTCTTTCACCCCACCCCGCACATCTTCACCAACAACGAAATTCAACTGTTGGCGAACTTTGCCAATCATGCCACCATGGCGATCGAAAACGCCATTCTGTATGAACGCAGCGACATGCAACTACAGGAGCAAACCCGGCGCCTGGAAGCGCTCGTGCAGTCGCTGCACGATGGTCTGATCCTGAGCAACCTGACCGGTCAGGTCATCTACGCCAATCGCCGCGTCGGCGCGCTGGCCAGCCTGCAACCGTACGAACTGGCCTACATGCAGGTTGGCCAAATCCTGGTGCGCATTCTCTTGCGCTCCAGTGAAAGCGAGAGCAGTCGCCAGGCCGTGCAGGAGATTTTCGAACGGGGCGGCGAACGCAAAAATAGCGATAGCAATATGGAAATATCGCTGCCGGACAACGGTCACACCATCTACCTGCGTCTGGAGGCCTTCGATGTGTCCGATAGCCGCGGCGACTTGATTGGCCGCGGCCTGCTTCTGCACGACATCACGGCCGATCGCGAGTTGGATCGGATGCGCGCCAGCCTGGTCTCCACGGTGTCCCACGAATTGCGGACGCCCCTGGCCGCGATCAAGGGCTACGCCACCACTCTGCTGGCCGATGACGTGCAGTGGGATCGTGAATCGCAGAAAGAATTTCTCAGGATCATCTCCGACGAGTCGGATCGCCTGCGCGACCTGGTCAACAACATGCTCGACCTGTCGCGACTCGACGCCGGGGTGATCAAACTGGAGCGCGTGGAATGCGACATCGAGGACATGATTCAGCGGGCGGCGCGGCGCGCACGGGTGCGAGAGGCTGGCTGTGCGGTGCAGGCGGCGCCGGGCCTGCCGGCCCTGCACGCCGACCCACTGCGGTTGGAGACCATTTTGCGCAACCTGTTCGAGAACTCGCTCAAGTACGGCGGTGAGAATGTGGCGATTCGGGTGGAGGTCAGAGAACAGGATGGCAAATGCCTGTTCCGCGTGTGCGATGACGGGCCGGGCATTCCAGCCGCCGAAAGCACGCGCATCTTCGAGATGTTCTACCGCGTGGATGACCGGCTGTCGCGCGTGGTCGGCGGCGCGGGCCTGGGGCTGGCGATTTGCCAGGGGCTGGTGCATGCGCATGGCGGCCGCATCTGGGCGGAAGCGCAGGAAAGGGGCGCCTGCCTGGCCTTCGCCATTCCGTTTGTGGCGCCTTGACCGGAGAGAGCAAGTCAATGGAGGTTCTCGATGAGCATCACCGTGTTGGTCGTGGATGACGAAAAGCCCCTGCGCGACTTCGTGCGGCGCAATCTCGAAGCGCGCGGCTACAAAGCGATGTGCGCGGCCAACGGCCTGGAGGCGCTGGCCATCTTCGAGCATGAACAGATTGACCTGGCGATCCTGGACATCATGATGCCGCACATGGACGGCCTGGAGACCACACGGCGTATGCGCGAAAGTTCCACCGTGCCCATCATCATCCTGACCGCCATGGGCGAAGAGGCCGACAAGGTGCGCGCCTTCGACCTGGGCGCCGACGATTACCTGACCAAACCGTTCGGCGTCGGCGAACTGATGGGGCGCATCAAGGCGGTCGTGCGCCGCGCCCAATGGGTCGAATCCACCGCCACGCGTGAACGCATCAGCCGCGGGGAGATCAACGTAGACCTGGCGCGGCACGAAGTCTCTGTGCGCGGCCGCTCCGTGAGCCTGACGCCGATCGAATTCGATCTGCTGGTCTATCTGATGCGCCATGCGGGCAAAGTCTTGTCGCATCACGACATTTTGCGCAGCGTCTGGGGGCCTGAGTATGGCAACGAGGTCGAATACCTGCGGGTGTACATGGGGCGCCTGCGCCAGCGCGTCG
This sequence comes from uncultured Anaerolineae bacterium, assembly GCA_964580725.1. Classification (GTDB taxonomy): domain Bacteria; phylum Chloroflexota; class Anaerolineae; order SSC4; family Amarolineaceae; genus Amarolinea. Next base: position 3,433 of record CAZOLV010000077.1, read on the forward strand.
AGCCTGACCCGCTCAAACCGCGCTATATCCTGACCGAACGCGGGGTCGGCTACCGCTTCAGCGAATGATGTTTTACGCCCGGAAAGACCTGACAGGTGCGCCAGTGAGAAGTCTGTCAGGCAGCGCGTGAGCTTTTACGCATTTTTTATCTTGCGGCCGCTTTCTTTATCTTGTTTTTGTGCTCGCCTTGTAGAATGAACGCCACAGCAGTGTTCCCGCAGCCTGCTCTCACGATTCCAGATCTGTGCAAGGAGGAGCAACGATTCATGAAGCGTCAACTGTTCGTTCTACTGACGGTGCTGGTTCTGGCCAGCATGGCGCTGGCGGCCTGTGGGGCCGCCGCGACCCCTCAACCGGCCCCGACCACCGCCCCCCAGGCGACCGATGCGCCCGCCAAACCGGCCGCAACCGAAAAGACGGTGACCATCGGCTTTACATCCTCGCTGACCGGCTCGCAGGAAGTGTCGTCCAAGCGACAAGTGGCCGGCTTCAATCTGTGGATGAAACAGGTCAACGACGCCGGCGGCCTCAAGCTGAGCGACGGCTCGGTAGTCAAATTCGCCGCCAAGACCTACGATGACGAATCGAACAAGGAACGTGTCCAGGAACTCTACACCCGCCTGGCGACCGAAGACAACGCCGATTTCCTCATTAGCCCCTACTCGTCCGGCCTGACTGCCGCCGCCTCCATCGTGGCCGAGCAAAACGGCAAGATCATGATCACCGCCGGCGCCGCCGAGGATGACGCCTACAAGACCGGCAACACCAGCCTCTACCAGCTCTACACGCCCGGCAGCCAGTACCTCCTCAGCACCGTGGATATGCTCAAGGGATTGGCCGCGGGTGCCAAAGTGGCGATCGTGCATGAAAACGACAAGTTTTCCACCGCCGTGGTGGAAGGTCTCAAGCCGTACCTGACCGCACAAGGTTTCGAGATCGTCCTGGACGAGGGCTATGCGTCCGACGCCACCGACTTCGGCCCGGTCATCAACAAGATCACCCAGTCCGGGGCCACGGTGCTGTTGGGCGGCGGCCACTATCCTGATGGCAGCACCTTCGCCCGCCAGCTCTACGAACGCAAAGCGGGTCTGAAATTCATCTCGCTGCTGGTCGCCCCGGCCGACTCCAAGTTCCCCGAGCTGGGCGACGCCGCGCTGGGCGTGGCCACGTCCAGCCAGTGGGAGATGAGCGCCACACACACGAAGGAAGAAGCCACTGCGTTGGGCAAAACCTGGTTCGGGCCAAGCGGCAAAGAATTCGCCGATGCGTATCAAACCGCCACCGGCGAGAAACCGACCTATCACGTGGCCGGCGGCTATGCGGCGGGCCTTGTTCTGCAAACCGCCATCGAAACCGCCGGTTCGACCGATGCAGCCAAAGTGAAAGCAGCCCTGGAAGCGATGGACATTTTCACCTTCTGGGGCGGCGTCAAGTTCGACACCTCGGCTGACGCACACGGGCTTCAAGTCGGCCACACCATGGTGGTGGCGCAGTGGCAGAAGAACGCCGACGGCAAGCTGGCCCGCGTGGTGATCTGGCCGGCCGACGTGGCCGCTGCCAAGCCCCTCTACCCCATTCCCGCCCCTTGATCTAAGTCACGACCTTCGATCCGCATGGGCAGGCATCCCCTGCCCATGTCTCCAACCGACCGGGAGCTTTCATGGACCAAATCAATCTGTTGTTGTCTTCTCTCCCAGACGGAATACTGTTGGGATTTGTCTACGGCTTGGCGGCTATGGGCCTGACCTTGATCTGGGGGGTCATGAACGTCATCAACCTGGCGCACGGCCCGATCATCGCCCTGGGGATGTTCGGCACCTTCTTCATCTATTCGCGACTTGGGCTGAATCCCTACGTGGGCTTGCTGCCGATCGCAGCGGTGGGACTGCTCTTTGGCGTCTTGATCTACGCCGTGGCGGTCCATCGGGTGATCAACGCCCCCCACCTGTCGTCGCTGCTGGCCACTTTTTCTGTCAACATGATCATCATCGGCCTGGGCACGGTCGCCCTGACCACCTCGCCCTACAACGTGGACTTCGCCGCCGGCAGCATCAGGCTCGGCTCCGCCACCCTGTTGGGCACCCGCTTGATTGCGGCGATCGTCACGTTGATATTCACAGGCAGCCTGTACCTGTTCCTGTATCGTACCCGACCCGGCAAGTTCATCCGCGCCGTCGCCAACAACCGCGCCGCGGCCGAACTGATGGGCATCCCCTCCACGCGCGTCCTGGCGCTTAGCTTCGGCCTGGGCACCATGCTGGCGGCCGTCTCTGGCGCACTCATCGCCACCTTCTTCCCCTTCAGCATTCTGGCCGGCAGCGGATACGAACTCAAGAGCTTCGTCATCGGCGTGATGGGCGGGTTGGGTAATCCCATCGGCGCCTTGCTGGGCGGCCTGATCCTCGGCATTTTGGAGGGCATCATCCCGGCCTTTCTCGAAGCATCCTGGGTGCCGGTGATCGAGTTTGGACTGTTCGTCGTCATCCTCTTGGTGCGGCCTGGCGGCCTGATCGGAGCGAAAAAATGAAACTCTGGCCTCGATACCGTGGGTTGGTCGTACCGGTGCTCGTCGTCGTGGCGCTGACCCTCTGGCCGACCATCACAGGCAAACCAGTCGCACGCGAGACCGCCTTCACCATCTTGAAGGCCATTGCGCTGGCGTCCAGCCTGAACATCCTGCTCGGCTACACGGGCTACGTCAGTTTTGGGCACATCGTCTTTTACGGTTTTGGCGGCTACGTGGGCATCTTCCTGCTGACAGCCATGGGCTGGTCGCTGTGGACAGCGCTCGTGGCCGGCGGCATCGCCGCCGGCGCGCTGGCTTTTCTGCTCGGCTCTGCCATTCTGCGCCTGCGCGGCGCATACTTTGCCCTGGCCACCATCGGCATCAACGAAGCCATGAAGGCCTTCATCAACAACTTCCCGCTGTTTGGCGGCCCCACAGGTATCACCCTGAACTTCAGCGTCTACAAAACCTACGGCGGCGCAGCGCAGGCGCTGCAAACGTCATTCTACATCAGCGTCCTCCTGGCTCTGTTGGCCATCGTGATCAGCTACGTCGTGCGCACGTCCAAATTTGGCCTGGGTCTGCTCGCCATCCGTGAGAACGAGGATGCCGCCGAGGTGATGGGCATCGTCACCCCGCGCGCCAAGACCTGGGCCTATGTCATGTCGGCCATCGTGCCCGGCATGATCGGCGTGCTCTTCTTCTTCAAGAACGGCAACGTCGAACCGCACGACGCCTTTCCGCTGCACGCATCCATCGAACTCCTGGTCATGGTCATGCTGGGCGGCCAGGGCACGGTCTTCGGCCCCCTGTTGGGCGCTTTTGCCTACCAGGGCATGCGCGGCTTCCTCGTCACCAGCCCCATCTTCAAGGACATTCAATTGTCGGTATCCGGCGTGCTGCTGCTGATGATCGTGCTCTTCATCCCTTCCGGCGCGGTGGGCTGGCTGATCCAACGCATCCCAGCTCTGAGGAGGGTACTCACATGACCATCCTGCTTTCTCTGCAAGGCGTCTCCAAACGCTTTGGCGGGCTGCAGGCCCTGACCAAAGTCACCTTTGATGTGCCGGAAGGCCAGATCATGGGGCTGCTCGGCCCCAACGGCGCCGGCAAAACCACCCTCTTCAATGCCATCAACGGCGTCTTCCCACCGGAGGAGGGGCGCGTGATCTTCCGTGATCAGGATGTGACGCGCCTGAAGCCTTACGATCATGCACGCCTGGGCATGGCCCGCACGCACCAGATCGTGCGGCCGCTGAACGAGCTGACGGTACGCGAGAACGTGATGGCCGGCGCCTGTTTTGGCCATCAAAATCACACACTGGCGCGCGCCGGCGAGATCGCCGATGAAGTGCTGGAATTCGTCGGCCTGGCGGCGCGCACCGATCAACTGGCCGGCAGCCTCAATGTGGCGCAGAAGAAGCGCCTGGAAATGGCCAGAGCGTTGGCCGCACGACCCTTCCTGCTCCTGCTCGACGAGGTGCTGGCCGGCCTCAATCCGACCGAAATTGATGGCATGATCCAGACAGTGTTGAAGATCCGTGAGCAGGGAGTCACGATCCTGATGATCGAGCATGTGATGAAAGCGGTCATGAACGTGTCCGATCGGATCGTCGTGCTCGATTATGGCACACAAATCGCGGAAGGAACGCCGCAGGAAGTGGTCCGCGATCAACGTGTGATCGAGGCCTACCTGGGCGATCCACGGCTTGCTGAAAGTTTGATGAAAGAGGAGGCGTAACATGGCTGTGCTTGAAATCCGCGATCTGGTTTCCGGGTATGGCCAGGTGCAAATCCTGTGGGGCGCCAGCCTTTCGTTGCAGGAAAAGAAACTGACCTGCCTGGTGGGCGGCAATGGCGTCGGCAAGACGAGCATGCTGCGCACCGTCATGGGTCTGCTCAATCCGTGGAGCGGATCGGTCTGGTTCGAGGGCAAGGATGTCAGTCGCTTGCCTGCCTATGTCAAGGCCGAGATGGGGCTGACCCTGGTGCCAGAGGGGCGTCAGTTGTTCACCGACATGACCGTGGAAGAAAACCTGGAGATGGGCGCGACCAACCGCCGCGCACGCCCCAAGATGAAGCAGAACCTGGAAAGGGTCTACACCATGTTTCCGCGGCTCAAGGAACGTCGCACCCAGAAGTCTGGCACTATGAGCGGCGGCGAGCAACAGATGTTAGCCGTGGGCCGCGGCATCATGGCCGATCCGGTCGTGTTGATGGTGGATGAACTTTCCCTCGGCCTGGCACCGGTGTTGACCCTGAACCTGTTCCAGAGCATGCGCCAACTGCGTGAGACCGGCATCACAGTCCTGCTGGTCGAACAAAACGTGCAGATGGCCCTGGCAATTAGTGACTACGGCTACGTGCTGGCCGAAGGCAAGGTCGAAATGGAAGGCCCGGCCCGGCAGTTAGCCAGCAACGAACATATCCGCGCCACCTATTTGGGCCTGTAAATCCAATAAGCGAGCTTGACTCGGCGCCTTTTTTGATGATACCCAGGAGGCACTCATGCTAGTCGGTGAACGCATGTCACATCCCCCCATCACAATTCCACCCGAAATGAGCATTCACGATGCGATTGCTCTACTCAAGAAGGAACGCATCCGCCGCGCTCCAGTGACCAAAGACGACAAGATGGTTGGCATCGTTTCGGACAAGGACCTGTTGAACGCTTCGGCCTCTCCCGCCACCTCGCTGAGCGTTTGGGAACTGAACTATTTGCTCAGCAAACTGACCGTGGGCGAGGTGATGACCCGGCAAGTCATCACGGTGGCCGAAGACACGCCGATCGAAGAAGCGGCGCGCATCATGGCCGATAACAAAATTGGCGGTCTACCCGTCATGAAGGGTGACCGGGTCGTCGGCATCATCACCGAAACCGATCTGTTCAAGATTTTGCTGGAGCTGATGGGGGCGCGCGAGCGGGGCGTGCGTGTCACCGCGCGGATCCAAGATCAACCTGGCGCGCTCGCCCGCATCACCAAAGCCATCAGCGAGGCGGGCGGCGATTTCGTCGCCTTCGGCCAGTTCGCCGGCGATTCCAGCGGCGGCCGGTTGCTCACCTTCAAGGTGACCGGGCTGAACAAGGACGTCGTGGCCCGAGTCACAGCCGAAGTCGTCGAAGAGGTGTGGGACGTTCGCGAATGATTCGATCGAATGCGCTCGCCGAGGTCCCTTCACCCGGAATTCATTCGGAGGCTGTCGCGCAGGATGCCCGCACAGTCAGCAGAACTCTTTCTTGATCGGCGGCAGGTAGCCCCCCGCATTCGATAACCGCTCGACGCCCCGCTCAGGGCCAACGCCCTGGCGCGTCGAGCGGTTATTGGTTTTTGTTCACCCAAAGCAGCGCTGACAACCTTTCCGCTAACACCGGTTGCGCGCACTTGCATCATGGCGAATAGCCCAACTGATGTTATACCCATGACTGTCAATCGAGTTCAACATCTTCGACCGCACACCGGGTAAGGCTTGGGAGGAGAAAATCTTCCAGCGGGCGAGGACCTTCCAGGGCCAGGCGATCACCGTGTGGAGCATGTGAGGCAGAATTCACCGCCGAGATTCTGAGTTGGTGCTGGTTGTGCGTACACAAAAAAACAGGATTCCTTTGCGCCCTGGCGTCTCTGTGTCTTGGCGTTGACAAATTCAACGCAGGGACGCAAGGACGCAGAGGAAGAAGCATGTTTCTGTCTGGAGGCCGATGATGACAACCCGGCGTCATTTCCTATGCGCAGCCTGGCTTGCTGTCTGCGCGCTGTTCCTGCTGAGCGCCTGCCGCGGGCCGACGTCCATCGCCGACCGTGCGACTGAAACCGTCGCCGCGGTGGTCAGACCCGATGCTCCGACTCCTCCAACAGATACTCCAACTCCTCTTCCAACAGAAACACCACCTCCTCCAGCAGATACTCCGCTTTTTCCAATAGATACTGCAACTCTAACTTCTTCTCCAAACAATCCAACAGGAGCTTCGACTCCTCCTCCAGCAGATACTCCAGCGCCGGATGATGTAAAACCGGCAAGACCAACGGAAAAACCCGCAGCATTAAACATCAAGCCACCGGAAATCTCCGGGTATTTATTGCAACCAGGGTCTGACGGTGGATGGGTTTATAAGGATAAAAGCGGAAAGGAAGTTGCGCATACGGTAACATATATGCAAAAATTTAAGGGTCCTACTTCGGAAAAAACGATTCAAAAAGGTGCTCTTGTGGTGAGCGACGAGCAGCTTATGGCCATATTTGTTGAAAAAAGGAAACGAAGGTAGGGAAAAATCCAAAATTCCGCTCTATCCATTGCCTTTTGACCCTGAAGGTCTTGAGTTCTTGGATCAAAAAATGAGTGATATTACCATTTGGATCCATCCTATTGATAATGTGCTTTGTGTTTTCGGTATTTTCTCCCGTTCTTTTGATAGTTCATTACGGCCTTTTTACGGTACTCAAATGCCTTTTGGCGCAGTCTTGGCCGGTCAAACAGGCCTGCGGCCGGGAAGATGTACCCCTGCTGATGGGTGCGCCAGAGGAGCTTCTATCTACAAAACATGCTGTAATGCATATGGTCAGGCTGTGACTTGTTATGGAGGAGTGAATACGGGCAGATGCACACCCAACCAAACCGTATGGGGCACAGGCCAAAGCAGTGACTGCGCCGGAAGCGGAAGTTCTTCATCTACCCCTCCCGGAAGCCCAACAACAACACCAATTCCGCAAGGATGCGAAGGTTCAAACTGGGGAGGGCCATGCGGCAACTGGAATGGAAACCCAGACAGATGCGGGAGTTTTGAATGTTCTGCCAAGAGGGTAGTATAATCAGTTGAGGTGAGATTAGACCTTATGCACAATAGGGGTGAACGTCTTGACAAACCCGTCCACTTTACGCCCTCTTCGACTCCTGTCGTTCGTAGCGATGGCTTCAGCCGCCCTGCTGGCCCAGAGCGGCTGAAGTTGCTATGGCAAACCACCGACTGCGAAATTGATCCGGGTGGTCCGATCTCAAGGGACAAAAACTGAGGGCTAGATTCCGCTGACACGCTCTACGAAACGCTTGATCTTCTGCCACGCCTCGATACTCTCCGGCAAGAGGTCGCCGAATGCCTGAAAATCGTGGTTCATGGTATCCCAACAGTCGAAAGTGACGTCGGCGCCCTGCGCCTGCGTCCGCTCGACGAAACGGATGATCTGATCGGCCAGAATTTCCAGCCTGCCCGCCTGCACGTACACGGGCGGCAGGCCGCGCCAATCGGCGTAGATGGGCGACACCAGCGGATCGCGCACATCGGCCTCACGGCACAGCCAGCCGGCCCAGCGCAGCACCATGCGGCTTTGCGGCCAATCGAAGGGGTCGTTTTGCGCCATGGCCGCAACCGGAGAAATCGTATTTCCGACATCGGTCCAGGGGCACAGCGCCACCGCGCCCGCCGGCAAGGGCCACCCCAGGTCGCGCAGTTTCAGGAGCAGCGCCAGCGTCAGGTTGCCGCCGGCCGAATCGCCCATGACGATGAGTTGGCGCGGCGCGATGCCGCTGTCCAACAGCCAACGGTAGGCGGCAACCGCATCCTCCAACTGAGCCGGGAACGGGTGTTCAGGAATCAGACGGTAGTCCAAGGCGAAGGTGCGGGCCGACAGCGATAGCGCGGCCAGCGCGATCAGGTTTTCGTGCGCCTTGCTGTAATAGGCGTAGCCGCCGCCGTGCAGGTAGAGCAGCGTCAGGGCGCCTACCCCGGCTTTGGGCGTGAACCAATGACCCTTGACCGGCGCGCTGATCGGCTCGATCGTCACCTGTGGCGTCGCAGCCGATCCGAATAGCACGGCGTCTTCGTAGGCGCGGCCCTCGGCCATCGAAGGATGGTCGAAGGCGATCTCGGTTTGCCGGCGCACGAACGTCGTGGCCATTTCGAACGTGGCCGTCCAGCCCGGCGCTTGCGGCCCTCGGCGTGCGCGGCGAACCGACACTGCCAGCGAAGTTGCCAGCAGATTCCAAAGCCCACGGGCGCGGTGCGACCAGCGGCCGCGCAAAATCACTCCTGGTTGCGTAAATTGACTCATTCCTCTTTCTCCAAATGCTGTGAATATCGAGCTGTGCGCTCCTCGTCCAGGTTATCCTGCCTCCTGGTACGGGCATTCTAGCGCAGGGACGCAGAAATGCAACAACCTGTGGCCGGGCTTTCGCCCAGGGCAAACCATTGACCGGCGCAGCGCAGGTCTTGACAGGGTGTTCTGCGCCTGCTGGCGTTTGTCACAGGCCCGAAACTGCGGTAAAGTTCGCTTGACAGGAGAAGCGGCCAATGCAAAAGCAGGGGGAATGTTGATGATGATGCCTTTCGCGACGGGCGGTGGCCAGGTCGAAGCCAGGGGGGCGGGCTGGCGACTGTGGCTGCCGCCCACCAACAGTCCGGTCTACAGTGATGCGCAGCTCGACGATTACCAGGGCCGGCCGCGCCGCGCCTTTCCCTGGCAGCCGCCGCTAACGGTGACTTTCCGGGCGCGGTTTTCGCACGAGGCGGGCGTACTGCGCGGCACCGCCGGCTTTGGCCTCTGGAACAACCCCTACCCCAGCGCGGTCAACCGGCTGCCCGCCCTGCCGCGTGCGGCCTGGTTCTTCTACGCCTCGCCCCCTTCCAACCTCGCCCTGGCGTGCGGCGCGCCCGGTCATGGCTGGAAGGCCGCCGTCTTCGATGCACAACGGCCGCTGTTCTATGCGCTGGCGCCGGTCGCGCCGCTCGGCTTCCTGCTGATGCGTTCTGCCCGTCTCTATCGTGCGCTTTGGCCATTGGGGCAGCGGGCGTTGGGGGTGTACGAAGCCGAGGTGCCGGTCAGCATGACCGACTGGCACCTCTATACGATCGCATGGGACATGCACTCCACCCGCTTTCAGATTGACGGCGTCAGCCGAGGCGTCAGCCGAGGCGTCAGCCGAGGCGTCGAACTGCTGCGCACCCCTGCATCGCCAGCCGGGCCGCTTGGGCTGGTGATCTGGCTGGACAACCAGTACGCCATCGTTACCCCGCAAGGCCATTTCGGAGGCGGGCGCCTGACCACCACCCACGCCCAGTGGCTGGAGGTCGAGATCAACCCGTGACGCGGGGGCGTGCGTCGGCCAGTTCGGCGAACGTGCGGATCGTGCCCTCCTGCAGGCTCCAGATCTGCGTGGCAAAATGCCCGATGAAGTAGCGATCATGCACGATGGCGAGCACCGCGCCGTCGAAGGCGGTCAGAGCCTGCTCGAAGCGGCTGCGTGCGGGGATGTCCAGGTGATTGACCGGCTCGTCCATCAGCAGGAAGTTGCACCCTTGCGCCACGATACGCGCCAGCGCCAGGCGCGCCCGCTCGCCGTAGCTCAGCCGGCCGACCGGCGTGAAGACGTCATCGCCGGCAAAGAGGAAGTAGTGCAAAAAGCTGCGCGCTTCGGTCTCGTTCATGGCGGCCGCACTGCGCACCGTTGCCAGCGGTGTGCTGGCCAGGTCGAGTGATTCCTGTTCCTGCGCAAAGTAGCCCAGACGCACCCCCGCGCCCAGGTGCACACGACCGGCGATGGGGGTCAGTTGGCCGGTGATGATGCGCGCCAGGGTGGTCTTGCCGCTGCCGTTGGGGCCAATCAGCGCCACGCGCTCGCCGGCGCGTAGCATCAGGTTGACATCCTGGAAGAGCGTGTGCGAGCCAAAGCGGTGCGTCACGTTTTCCAGCGTCAAAACCTCGCGGCCGCTGCCCGGCGGCGCGCCGAAGTCGAGCTTCATCTGCCAGGTCAAGGCTGGCTTTTCGATGCGTTCTTCCGAAGCCAGCAAACGCTCCAGCCGTTTGCGCTGCACGGTCATGCGCCGAGCAATGCCCATGGCGATCTTGCGCGTGGCAAAGTCAATCGTGCCATGCTCGATACTGCGTGCGTAGGTCTCTTTTTCGGCGATGGTCGCCGTCATGCGCTCGATGAACTCCTGCTGTTCTTTGTAGGCGACCAGGTGTTTGGCGCGCGCCGTTTCTTTGGCGGCCACGTAGTCCGAATAGGCGCCAGGGAACGCCGTCAGGCGATGGGTCAGGTCGTCCAACTCCAGAATCGTGCGCACGGTGTTATCGAGAAAGGTGCGGTCATGGGAGACAATGATCACGCCGCCGTCGTAATTGCGTACGAACTGTTCCAGCCATTGCATCGCTTCGATGTCCAGGTGATTGGTCGGTTCATCGAGCAAGAGTAGATCGGGATGTGTCAGCAAGAGGCGCGCCAGGCCCAGGCGCGTCTTTTGTCCGCCGCTCAGGATGTGCACCGGCGCGTCCTGATCGAACTCATGCAGACCCAGGCCATCCAGCACGGTCTCGATGCGCGCCTCGATGCCATAGCCGCCCAGGCGCTCGAACTCGGCCAGGGCCTGATCGTAGTCTTGCATGATGCCGTCAAGTTCGGCGCCAGCGGCCTGTCCCATGGCGGTCGCCAGCGTCTGCATGCGCTGCTCGGCGGCGGTCAGCGCGGCGACGGCCTGCTTGATCACGGCGCCAACGCTGGCGGCGGGCGGCGCCTCCAGCGCCTGCGCCAGGTACCCCACGCGCACCTCGCCCGGCCCGAGGCGAATGCTACCGCTGTCGGACGTTTCCAGGCCCAGGATGATACGCAGCAGGGTCGTTTTGCCGCAGCCGTTGGGGCCAATCAAGCCCACGCGTTCGCCGCGATTGACGGTGAAAGAGATGCCGTCGAGGATCATCTCGCCGGCGAAAGATTTGCTGATTTGACTGACTTGAAGCATACCGGTTCCCCCTTGTGAGCGAAGGATGGCCCACGGCGTCCTGGTCAACGTCAGGAGCTCGAGACGGGGTCAAGAAGCGAAGGCTGGCTGTTGTCAGAAAAGAAAAACCGTGGGCATACAGCGCGCCCACGGTTGTGAAATGACAAATAGAATGAAGTCGTTACAAGACGATCTGAGTCAATGCGCTGCACACCACTGCATGGCAATCATGATTCAGATCTGTCATCGTACCATTCTCCTTCTGTGCGGCCCATTTTAGCGCGCACCTCGCATCACGTCAATTTTCAGACCGAATGAATTCGGCGCTCAAGAACCTCGGCGAGGCTTCGAGTGAGAGTTCGGCTGAGGCTTCGAGTGAGCTCAGCCGAACTCTCGGTCGAGCCGGCGTTCCGCCGCGAGGGCTTCGGCGAGATCAGTCGAGCCGCCAGCCTGCGCCGGCCGGGATCGGGTGGGAGGAGTTTCGCCCCACCACACGCGTCCACGCAGGTGGACGCCCGGCCGTAGGCCCCTCAGGCGCGATTTCAATCGCCCGGCTTCGACAGGCTCAGCCTACCGAATCCCACCCATGACTGACCTCTGCCCCCTGACCTCCGCCCATCCTCAGCCCTTGAGACCGATGAACTGCCGCGCCAGCGTCCACAACTGCGCCGGGCGGGGCTTGACCGGATGCACGCGCCGGTAGATCGCATAACCCTTGTGCAGCTTGTGCGCCCACCAGAACGCCGTGTCAACCAGACGGTTGTGCGGTAGGCGGATCAGCCGGCGAATCAGCGGCTCCAGCCGCGGCCATTCCGCACCGATACCAAACAGACGCTGAAGATGCTCAACGCTGCGCTTGGCCTCCTCACTCTCGAAGGTCAACACCGAGCGTTCCCAGGCAATCTCGCTGAAGTCATCCATCGTGCCGGGCGCCAAACCCTTTTCGCGCGTGAGCTTGCCCAGATCGGTGCCAGGGTACGGTTGAAAGATGAAGGCGTGGGCGTAGCTCACCTGCGCCTCGGAGTTCAGGCGCATCGTGGCAAAATCATCCTCGATCTTGCTGGTGGGCAGCCCCAGAATGTTCGTCGCCGTGACCTGAATGCCAAGCCGGCGGATCAAGCGTCCCGCTTCGACAATCTCCTCGCGCGTCATCTTGCGCCGCAGCAGTTCATTGCGGATTTGATCGTCGGCCGACTCGATCCCCATGCTCACAGTGTGACAGCCGGCCTGCTTCAGCAGATGCACCATTTCGGGCGCTTTGACCACCAAACTGGCCTGCACGTTGCAGAAGAAGGGCAAACCAACCTGCGACGGCCATTTCTCCACCAACTCCTGCAGCCAGATCTTGTCAACGATGAAGAGATCATCCACGAACACCACCTGTTCCAACGGCCAGCGCTCACGCACCATCTGAACCTCGGTGATGACATCATCCACCGTGCGCCGATAGTGCCTCCGTTCGCGTGGATACAGCTCATGGTAGGCATGGTTGAAACAGTAACTGCAATTGAACGGACAACCGCGTGATGTCATGAAGTGCTTGATAGCGCTTTGCGCCAGGCGAGAGTGCTGCCCATAGACCAGGGCGCGATCCGGCGTGGGCAGCGTCGAAAGCTGGCGCACCAACGCCCGCATCGGCGCCTTCACCACCTGACCATCCAGATTGAACCACCAGTTCTGCATGTCGGCGTGCGGTCCACCGTTGGCCAGGCTGTTGGCCAGGTCGAGGATTGCGCCCTCCCCCTCGCCGCGACAGATGCCATCTACCCCCGGCTCGCCGATCATTTCAGGAAAGAACGTCGGATGCGGCCCGCCAAAGACCGACAAAACCGGCCTGCGATCCGCCGGACGCGGCGCCTCGCTCAGCGCCGTTCGCAGGCGCTGATTGAGCGCCAGATAGTTCCTGTGCGAACCGGTCATCATGCTGTAGGCCAGAATGTCCGGTTGGAAAGTGAGCGCACGTGCCACAGGGTCTTCCTCGGTGACCACCGTCAGAGCAACCTCGTGCCCCGCCTTCTTGAGCACCGACGAAAGCGCCATGATCCCCTGCGGCTCATAGCTCAACTCTTGCGAAACGAAAAGAACTCTTGCAGCCATGATCTGTTTTACTCCTGGGGCGCTATTGTAGCAGACGATGAGCGTATCATCAAGCGACCCGCCGCGCCGGCGGCTGACCCCGCCCCCCATTCTTGACAAGGCCGGGCTTTCATGTCATCATCGCGCCCCCAAGTCTGAACTGGAGTCGCTGCATGTTCAAGTTGATCACCCCCTGGCGCGCCTGGTTTGCCGGCCTGGGCGTTGCCCTGCTGCTCTGCATCCCGGCGGCCCTGCCTCTCACGGCGCCGGGCTATTTCTTCCAGGCCCACGATGCCCATCACAGCGTTTTCTACCTGGTGCAGTACGATCAGGGCATTCGCGACGGCATCCTCTGGCCCGTCTGGAACCCGGATCACGCCGTCGGTTTTGGCTATCCGCTCTGGCTGATCTACGCCCCGCTGGCCTACGCAGCCGCCGAGGTCTTTCATCTTCTGGGCCTCGGCTTCACCGCCGCCGTCGAAGCGACATGGGCCGCCGGCTTCGTGTTTGGCGCCTGGGGCATGTACCGCCTGGCTCACCGCTGGTGGGGCGCCGCCGCCGCCCTGGTGGCCGCCGCTGCCTTCGTCTACACCCCCTATCGCCTGGTGCAAATCTACGTGCGCGCCGACCTGGCCGAATTCTTCGCCCTTTCTTTTGTGCCCTGGATGCTTCTCGCCTTCGACCGCCTCTGGCAAACCCCCACTTCCCGCTCACTCGCCGCCGCCGCCTTGACCTGGGCTGCCCTCGTCCTCTCGCACACCGCCGCCCCGCTGCTCTTCGGCCCCCTGCTCGCCGGCCTGATCCTGACGCACACCGCCGCCGCCTTGCGCGCCAACCGCCGTCTCCCCATTCGACCGCTGCTCTGGAGCGGCGCCGCCCTGACGCTCGGCTTCCTCATCAGCGCCATCTTCCTGCTGCCCGCCTTCCTCGAACGCAAATATCTGGTCGAAGCGCAGTGGATCTCACAAACCTACAACTACCAGCAGCACTTCGTCTTTGCGCAGCAACTGCTCAGCCCATTCTGGGGCTTTGGCCATTCCGTTCCTGGCCCCAACGATGGCATGAGCTTTCAACTCGGCCTGCTGCAGTTCCTGGGCGCAGCGTTTTGCGCTGTCGCCACCGTCGGCGCCCGCCGTCATGATGCGTCCCCGCGCCGCGCCCAGACATGGTTCCTGCTGCTCGCATCCTTGCTGGCCATCGTCGCCATGACGCCCCTGGCCGCGCCGGCCTGGGATGCGCTGCCGCTCATCAAGCTGCTGCAATACCCCTGGCGCCTGCTCACCGTCATTGCCGTCACCCTCTCCCTGCTGACCGGCGCTGCTGCCAGCTTTTTTACCCATCCCGCTGCCCGCCCGCAGCGCCAGGCGCCGGCGGCAACCAGCCCTGCGGCGTTGATCTGCGCCCTGGCCATTGTCCTGGCCAACCTGCCTTACACGCGACCGCCGCTGCAGCCAATTCGCCCGCAGGACGAATCGCCGCTGGCCGTGCTCGAGTTCGAGATGAAGCATCCCGACATGCGCGGCATGACCGCTTTCTCCGAGCGCCCGCCGCTCGACGCCGATTCGCCGCTGATTGCCCAATACCTGGCCGAGCAGCCGCTTCGACGTGCGGCGATTACCGCCGGTGCAGGTCGGATTGTGAGTCAGGGCGCATCGGCCGCGACCGCTTTTGCCCGCGTCCAGGCCGAAAGCGAGCTGCGCCTGCGCTTCTACACCTACTATTTTCCGGGTTGGCAGGCGACGGTGGATGGTCTCCCTGTGGACATCAGCCCTGAGCCGCCCAATGGCCTCATCGCACTGACCGTCCCGCCAGGCGAACACCTGGTGCAGTTGCGCTTCGGCCCCACACCGCTGCGCCGTCTGGCCACCGCGCTCACACTCGCGGCGTTGGCGCTCACCGTCTGGCTCAGTCTGCGACGCCGGGCGCCTCAGGCTCTATCATGATGAAGATCGTCAGTTGACCGAAATTTCGTCGAGGATGCTCAAGCCTGCTGACGGTCAGCGTCAGCAGGCGCAGGGGCGTGAAGGGCACTGACTGTGAGACTGACGGCCGGTTGTGGCCGTCAGACTTCTTTCGGTGAGCGATAGGGGCGTTGGTCAGCTTGCGGGCAGGGGTTGGGCATTCTGGCCTTTGCGCTGTACTTTCGGGGAAGCCGGGCATTGCAGGTTAAGCCAACCAGGGGCCGACGACTCTAAATTGCGCAAACGGTGGGGGTTGATTTATACTTGACTCATCATGCAGGGAGGCAGAGCTTGATGAGCAAGTCCCGTAAGAGCAAGGCTGCCTGCGTCTACTGTGGCAGCAGTCAAGAACTGACCGTCGAACATGTTGTGCCTCTCTCGCGTTGGAGAGAGGTGGGAGTGCATCGGCGCGTTTTGGACAATGAGTCCAATCGCGTGCCCGCGTGCCTGAAGTGCAACGCCGAGAAAGGGGCCATGCTGCCGCAGGAGTGGTTTCAACTGCACCCGGAATACCGCAGTCGCTTCGTTCAGGAAGCGCGCTACATCTCCAACATCGTCAAACAAATCGCCGGTGTGGCTGGGAGGTAGGAGGTAGGAGATAGGAAATAGGAGATAGGAAATAGGTATCGGGGAGGGCGAAACACGCCCCATCATGTGCGTCCACGCAGGTGGACGCCTGGCCGTAGGCCCTTCAAGTGCGGTTTCAACGGCTGACTGTTGACGGCTGACTGTTGACGGCTGACTGTTGACGGCTGACTGTTGACGGCTGACTGTT
>CAZOLV010000077.1:19554-25948 GCA_964580725.1 uncultured Anaerolineae bacterium
CTGTTGACGGCTGACTGTTGACGGCTGACTGTTGACGGCTGACTGTTGACGGCTGCTTCGACTGCCCTCTGTCCTCTGTCCTCTGTCCTCTGCCCTCTGCCCTCTGTCCTCTGCCCTCCGCCCTCTGTCCTCTGTCCTCTGCCCTCTGCCCTCTGTCCTCTGCCCTCCGCCCTCTGTCCTCTGTCCTCTGCCCTCTGCCCTCTGTCCTCTGCCCTCTGTCCTCTGCCCTCTGTCCTCTGCCCTCTGTCCTCTGTCCTCTGCCCTCTGTCCTCTGCCCTCTGCCCTCCCTGCCTACTCCCCACTGCCCATCAGTCTCCGCAGGACGACGCGGGCGGGGGCGGCGTCGGCGCCGGCCACACGCAGCGGCAGAGCAATCAACTCGTAATCGCCATCCGGCACGTCCTGCAGATAGAGATTTTCCAGGATAACCACCCCCGCACCCCGTCCAAACGCCTGATGCGCAGGTAGATCGGCGCTGCCGACTGGGTCCACAGAGGCCGCGTCGGTGCCGATCAAGCGCAGACCGTGCTGCACCAGCCAGGCCGCCGCCGCGGGCGCAAAACCGACCAAACATCCGTCGAACTGATCCAGCGTCACCGCACCGCGGCGCGTGCGCACCAACAGACGGGTCACGCCGCGCAGATCGAGCGCCTGCAAATCATCCACACTGATACAGTCCGCAACCCTCAGGGTGACCAGGCGCGCCGGGCCGATCAACACAGAGAGCGGGATGCCATCTACGCCCACGCCGGCGTCATTGCAATGAAACGGAGCATCGGCGTGCGTCCCGGCGTGTAGACTCATGCTCATCTCGCTGAGATTGCACGCAGCGCCGCGGCTCATGAAAAGCGTCTGCTTGATGCGCACCGGCGCATCGCCCGGATAAACCGCCAGTTGCGGCGTGATCGGCTGCGAAATGTCATAAACAATCATCACTTTACCCCTTTTTCGTTTGGTATCGAGCGGCGAATGATGGTATACTGTGCAGAAGGGAGGCGGCACGGGCCTGCACCCATCGAGCGCCGCAGCGCGCGGCGCCATTTTCTGCACATCTCAAGGAGACAACAGATCCTCATGAAAGATCGAATTCGTGAAATCCTGAGCTGGTATTCCAGCGACAACCCTGGCGTCAAGACAAACCTGGCGCGCATTCTCAATCATGGTCGCCTCGGCGGCACCGGCCGCGTGGTCATCCTCCCGGTTGACCAGGGCTTCGAGCATGGCCCGGCGCGCAGCTTTGCGCCCAATCCACCTGGCTACAACCCATTTTACCATTTTCAGTTGGCAGTTGACGCCGGCCTGAGCGCCTACGCCGCTCCTCTCGGTTTTCTGGAAGCCGGCGCCGCCGACTATGCCGGCGAAGTGCCGATGATCCTCAAAGCCAACAGCCATGACGTTCTGCACGGCGAGACCGACCCAATTTCGGCGGTCACCGCCAGCGTGGATGACGCCCTGCGTCTGGGCTGCGTTGGCATCGGCTTCACCATCTACCCCGGCTCATTGTATCGCAACGAGATGTACGAGCAACTGCGCGAACTGGCCTCCGAGGCCAAGAGCGTTGGCCTGGCCGTCGTCGTCTGGTCATATCCGCGCGGCGGCGACCTGAGCAAGCAAGGCGAAACGGCGCTCGACGTGGACGCCTACGCTGCCCAGATCGCCTGCCAACTGGGCGCTCACATCGTCAAGGTCAAGCTGCCCAGCGATTTTCTGGAGCAAGCCGAGGCCAGGAAGGTCTACGAGAAGCATGACATTGCGCGCGCCACACTCACCGAGCGGGTGCGTCACATCGTACAGAGCTGCTTCGACGGCCGGCGCATCGTCATCTTCTCGGGCGGCGCCAAAGTCACCGACGCCCAGGTTTTCGACGAAGTGCGTGCCATCCGCGACGGCGGCGGTTTCGGCTCGATCATGGGCCGCAACGCCTTTCAGCGTGCGCCCGCCGAGGCTCTGAGCTTCCTCGACACCATCGTCAAGCTGTACGCGGGCGAAATCGCCTGAACGTTCGAACGCCAGGAATAGACTTCGACTCATGCCGATCGGAATCGTCCCGTCCATCCTTTCCGCCGACTTCGCCCACCTGGGCGAGCAGGTGCGCGCTGCTGAAAAGGCGGGCTGCGCCCGTATTCAGGTGGATGTGATGGACGGACATTTCGTCCCCAACATCACCATGGGGCCGCTCGTCGTGGAGGCGGTGCGCCGCAGTTGCACAGTCCCCATCGAGGCCCATCTGATGATTAGCCAGCCGGAACGTTTCGTGGCCGATTTCAGCCAGGCCGGCGCCGATGTCATCATCGTGCACATCGAAACGACGCCGCATCTGCACCGCCTGTTGGAGCAGATCAAGGGACTGGGCAGGCAGGCGGGCGTCGCACTCAACCCGGCGACGCCCGCCGCGCTGCTCGACGAAGTCTGGGAACTGCTCGATCTGGCCCTGGTGATGACCGTCAACCCTGGCTTTGGCGGCCAGGCCTTCATTCCCGCCGCTCTGTCCAAACTGCGCGCCATACGCCGCTTGCTTGACGAACGCGGCCTGTCTTGCGAACTTGAAGTGGACGGCGGCATCAACGTCCGCACCATCGGCCAGGTCGCAGCCGCTGGCGCCACCCTGGCCGTCGCTGGCTCTGCCGTCTTCAGCCCCCACATCCCCATCGCCGACGCCATCGCTCACCTCCAACACAGCGCTCTCTCCTCATTTTCCTGAACCCATTCGCAGCCCTCCGCAAATTTCCGTCAGTTGTCTCGCTGCTTTCCCAAATTCGCCAACCCCCCACGGACGCCCGCCGGTTCCCCGAACACCCAACCAATTCGGACGATTGCCAGAAATCCCCCCAGGAGCTGCTGTCATGTATACTTCGATCATTCACTTCGCCTTCCTGCTGATCTTGAGCTTTGTCAGCATGACGCCGATCCGTCAGGGCGAGGCGTCCCCTGCCGTGCCGGTGACGCCAACGACGACCGTTTTTCAGCAGGGTCTGAACGGCTACAGCGGCGTGCGTGACACGTGGGTCAGCTCGCTTGGTTGGGACACGCCGCCGCAGCACACTGTCAACTATGGCCTCAACGACGAGCTGATCCTCTCGCGCAATGCCGGCGACAATCCCTTGCTCTTTTTCGACCTGACGAGCATCAGCCCCAACAGCGCCATCTACAGCGCCACGCTGTCGTTGTACAACCTCACCCCGGCCGGCTGCAACGTAACGGCGCCCTGGGTGCGGCGCATCGAGTTGTTCCAGGTCTTGCGCGACTGGGACGAAGGCAATCAAGTCGCCTCGCCCATCAACGCCGCTGGCAAACACGGCGCCACCGGCGATCACGCCTTCGACTTTTTCACCGGGCAGGGCACCGACATTCCCTGGAATGCGCGCGGCATGGCCGCCGGTAGCGACTACCTGGACCCCCCCCTGGCTGCCGCCGATGTTGTCAACCAGGGCTGGTACACCTGGACGGTGACGAGCCTGGTGCGCACCTGGACGCGTGAAGACGAGCCGAACTTCGGCCTGGTTTTGCGCGACGCCAGCGGCTATCAGGACGGCAACTGCGATTGGCGCGCATTCGTCAGCAGCCAGAAGGCCGATCAGGCCCATCGCCCGCGCCTCACCGTGACCTACGACCCTGACACTCCCTGGGCCGTCGCCGGGCCGGATCAAGTCAACCTGAGCTGGAATGGCGGCGCCATCACGCTCGACGGCTCCGCCAGCCACGACCGTCCGGGCGGCAACGATGCCACGCTCGTCTTTCAATGGCGCGTTTTACAGGCCGCCTACGGTTCGCAGCTCGGCAACGCGGTGATTGGCGCGGCGCGCGTGCAGCCCTTCACGCCCGATGCGCCGGGCGAATGGGACATCGAGCTGACTGTGACCAACGACGTAGGCGCCAGCGCCACCGACGTCGTGCACCTGCGCCTGCTTTCGATTCCCGCCGGGCATCCGCGTATCTACCTCAGTCCAGACAAGCTGGCAATGCTGTTCGGGCGCGCACAGCCTTCCAATGCGCGCTGGACGCAGTTACAGGGCGAGGCCTCCGATCCCGGCGGAGAGATACACGCCCACGCCCTGGTCGGTTTCCTGACCAACACCGCCGGTCTCTGCAATCAGGCCATCGGCCAGGCGCAGGCGATCATCGCCGATCCCCACACCTACTCGACCGAGGCTGGCGATGTGGCGATCGTCTACGATTGGTGTTACGACTATCTGAGCGCCAGCCAGCGCAGCGCTTTCATCGCCTTTTTTAACGCCTGGGGCGATGGCCCGCATCCCAACGACACGCCTGGATGGGGCAACTACTGGCCGCGCTTCGCCTACTCCTTTGCGCTGATGGGCCTGGCCACCTTTGGCGAAAACCCACGCGCCCAGGAGTGGCTGGACGAATTCCGCTACGCCCGCTACCGTGACAGCGACCAGCCGCTGCTCGATCATATCGCCGCTGGCGGCGCCTGGCCCGAAGGCATGATCTACGACTGGATCGCCAACTGGCCCCGCGTCAAGGCGCTGGAAGCCTGGCGCACGGGAACCGGCGAAGACCTCTTCTTGAGCAGCGCCTGGTATCAGGAACGATTTGGCTATCTCCTCCTGCACCGCTGGCCCGGTTTGGCCGACCAATGGGGCGCTTACTACCACCCGTATCTCTCCACCGGCGACACCGAACGCAACCGCGGCAGCATTGCCAACTACGAGCGCATCATGAGCCTAATCCTGATCGAACGTTTCCCGCACGACGCCCTGGCGCAGCAGTTGCAGGCCTATCTGAGCGCCCCGCCTACCGACAATTCCCAGAGTTTTCTCTATCATGAGGAGTTCATCTGGTACGAACCGGCGCAGGCCAGCCTGCCGCCGGCGCTCAAGACGCACGCAGCCGTTGGCACGGGGACTCTGTCCATGCGCAGCGGCTGGCCCGCTGGCGCCGCCGACAGCGACCCTGCGGCGACGCACATCACCTTCCAGGCGGGCGATCACTTCACGTATCATCAGCACTACGATCAGAACAGCTTCACCCTTTTCAAGCGCAATGACCTGCTTGTGGACAGCGGCGTTTACAGCGGCGACGGCTTGAGCAATCACGACATCAACTACTATGTGCGCACCATCGCACACAACACGCTGGTCGTCTTCAACCCCAACGAAGATTTTTCCTCGGCGCGGCCCGACGCCACTTCGAACGACGGCGGCCAGCGCACCCTCTACCCGGCCAGCCGTTCTCCCACCAGTCTGCCCTATTTCCTGCAGCACGCCGTTCACTACGACACCGGCGACCTGCTGCGCTTCAGCGACGCGCCCGCCTTCACCTATGCGTTGGGCGATGCCACAAAGGCCTACAACAACCCGACCTACAATCAAACGATGGATACCGATCTCGACGGCAACATCGCCAAGGTCAGCCGCTTTCAACGCGAGTTTCTCTACGTGCGCCCCCTGGCGACCGCCGGCCCGACCGCCAACGATTTCGTCGTGATTCTGGATCGCGTCGGTGTGACGCAGCCTGCCTTCAGCGGCGCCAATACGCAGTTGCTCTTTCACACCCTGGGCGAACCAAATGTACAGGGCAGCGGCGTCGTCATCTCGCCCGGTGAAACGCTCTACAACGGCGCCAGCCTGGCGACCGCGACCAACGGCGACGGCAAGCTGTTCATCAAGACGCTGCTGCCGCCGGCGCGCAATCTGCGCAAAATCGGCGGGCGCGGCGTCAAGTCGTTTTGGGTGACCGATGCCAACTACGATTGGCATTGGGATAGCAACGAGCCGCAGCCGCGCCCCATCAACGATTTCGAGGATGTGCCCTACGGCGAATGGCGCCTGGCACTGGAACCGGCCGACGCCACGCTCGATCAGGTCTTCCTCACCGTCCTGCATCCCACCACCGTCGCCGGCACGCTGCCTGCCGTCAGTCTGGTCAGCGGCAGCGGCATGACCGGGGCGCTGCTGGCCGATGCGCCGCTCAATCGTTTGCTGCTCTTTTCGGCGGCCAATGACGGCGCTCCGCCCGCCGGGGTCATCTCATTCAGCTTCACGCCAACGGCACGCACCCTCATCGTTGTGACCGATCTGTTGCCCAACACCCGCTACCAGGCGTCGGCCAGCAGCCAGGCAGGCGTCGTCGCTGCGACGCTGACTCCCAACGCCAACGGCGCCTGGCGCGCCGATGACCAGGGCGTGCTGCAACTGACTATCGAGACCAACGGCAATCTCTGCAATCTGATCGGCGATTTCGACGGTGATGGGGTGGTTTCGATCCACGATGTGGAGTCGGTCGCGCAGAAATGGAGTTTGCCCGCCGCGCCGCGCTTCGATCTCAATGGGGATGGACAGCAGGACGTGATAGATGTCATGCTGGCGGCGGCGCATTGGAATCAGATGTGTGGGTAGTGGGAGGGAGTAGGAAGTAGGGAGTAGGGAGTAGG
>CAZOLV010000078.1:0-17056 GCA_964580725.1 uncultured Anaerolineae bacterium
CCTACTTCCTACTTCCTACTCCCTACTTCCTACTTCCTACTCCCTACTCCCTACCGTCCACTCGCCAAACGCGTGCGCAGGGCGGCGGCGGCGAGGACGAGGAGACCCAGGCCGGCAGCCAGCCACGGCAAACCGGTGGGGCCTTGCTGCTGCAACTCGCTCAACTCGACTGCGGTTGGCCCGACGACATCGCCTTCGATCACGAAGGGAACGCCGAGCGCCGTTTGCAGGCCAGAGTCCACGACCGCTTGCCACACTCCACCGACCTGCTGCTGAGCGTCGCCGGTGCTGGTTTGACCATCGATGGTGACGGGCGGCTGCCAGGGACCGGTGTAGTTGATGTCGCCGTCCACCTGCCAATCGAGATAGTAGTGACCGGGCGCCAAAACCACGCCTGCGCTGGTTTCCAGCCAGAAGACCGGGCGCGTGGCATCGGTCGGCTCTGATTCGAGCCGGCGATACATATTGGCCCAACTGGTGTTCGTCAGGCGATTGGTGGTGGTGTCGCCAAACACGACCGAACTGCCCGCCGTATCGGGCGGCCCATCCCAGATCTGGTAATTGACCGCTGTGAAGGGACTGGTGGCTGTGGGCGGGCCGCCGCCCATGTAGAGGTAGAAGGTGATCTGGTTGATGTTCCAGCTAACGCCAGACGGCACGGCGAAATCATCGGCAATGCGGAAGGAACCGCCGGCCGAGGCATTGAAGCCGCGGCTGGTCAGACCGACAGTCACATTGCGAGCGAGGCTTTCATCGGCGCCGCCCGGCCCGGTGCCGGGACTGTTCACCAGGGGACCGTTGTCGAACAACACAGCATTCGGGTTGACAGGGTTTGGGCGGTCGCTGCGCACGGGCGCGGCGCCAACCCCAACGGTGCTTTGATCATCGTCGCGCGCCGGCGCGCTCGGCCCGGCGGCCGTCAGCGACACACTCGACAGGATCAGCAACAAAACGAGACCCAAAACCGACAGAACACGAGTGACTCGAAACATACGCCTACCTCCTGAGTTGGAAAAGAAGGGGGATGATGGAACGATGCGGTAGATTTTAGCACAGCTCGACCAATCGGGCCAGTTTTGGCGCGGCCACACGGACGCCGGGGGCGCATCTCTGACGGCCGCGCCGGTTCCAAAGAAAATGGCCCACGGGGCGAGCCGGCCGAACGGCGGGAAATCCCCGTCCGTTCGACCCACATGCTCCCGTGAGCCATTGTCAGTGCATCGTTACGACCATCGTCGCCGACTCAGCCTGTGGCTGTCAGCAACCTCAGTCCGGGTCGGCCTCGATATCGCCATGTTCGGCGGCCAGACCGCGCTCGGCCAGCGCCGCTTCTTCGCGCGCCACGTCATGCCCCTCGACGCGCACGCGTTGACGACGCTTGGCAAACCCGGTGCCCACCGGAATCAGCTTGCCGATGATGACGTTTTCCTTCAGGCCGCGCAGGTCGTCCTGCATCGAACGCACAGCGGCTTCGGTCAGCACGCGCGTCGTCTCCTGGAAGGATGCGGCGGCCAGGAAACTGTCGGTATTCAACGAAGCCTTCGTCACACCGAGCAGAATCGTCTCGCCGCGCGCAGGTGTGCGACCGCGTTCCGCCAGGCGCCTGTTCACTTCGTCGAACTTGAAGCGATCCACCAACTCGCCCGGCAGGAACTCGGAGTCGCCCGTGGCACGTACACGCACCTTGCGAATCATCTGGCGCACAACCACCTCGATGTGCTTATCGTGGATATTCACGCCCTGCGAGCGGTACACCTTCTGCACTTCTTCCACCAGGTAGAGCTGACACGCCTCGCGACCCTGAATGCGCAGCACTTCCTTGGGGTTCTTGGCGCCTTCTGTCAACTGCTGCCCCGACTTGACCGCATCGCCCTTGTCCACACGCAGGCGGGCGCTGGGCGGAATCGGCTGTTCCCAGGTGCTGACGACTTCGCGCCGCACCACCGCATGCCAGCCATCTTCCGTTTCGTTCAGGAAGACGTGCCCATCCATGCCGGCCGTCACCGTTTCGGTCGCGCCGGCGGTGTCGAGCGCCAGCGCCAGCGGCGTATCGGCTTGCACACGATCCCCGTCTCCCACCGTCAGCCGGAAATGACGCGGAATGGAGCGTCCCTGCGTCAAGAGTTGCGTCTGGGTCACCTTCAGCTTGCGCTGTTCCCCTTCCCAGAAGATGTCCACAGTCCCATCAATTTCGGCAATGACCGCTTCGCCCTTGGGCGTGCGCGCTTCGAACAACTCCTCGACGCGCGGCAGGCCCTGCGTGATGTCCTCGGCGCCTGCCACACCGCCGGTGTGGAAGGTGCGTAGAGTCAGTTGGGTGCCAGGCTCGCCAATGGACTGGGCGGCGATGATGCCCACCGCTTCGCCCTGACCGATCATGCCGCCGCGCGCCAGGTCGCGCCCGTAGCAGGCGGCGCACAGACCGAAGGTCAGCGTGCAGACCAGCGGCGAACGAACATACGCCCGCTGCACTTTGGCGGCCGTGATGGCCGAGACCGCCATGTCATCAATCAGTTGACCCTTGCTGACGATCACTTCGCCAGTCTGCGGATGTACGATCGGCCCGGCGGCGTAGCGTCCCAACAAGCGTTCGCCAAAGGCCTCGCCAATCTGCTTGCTCACCGCCGCCTCGATCCAGATGCCCGCCTCGGCGCCGCAGTCGTCCTCCGTGATGATCACGTCTTGCGCCACGTCAACCAGACGCCGGGTCAGATAGCCGGCGTCGGCGGTGCGCAAGGCCGTGTCGGCCAGGCCCTTACGTGCGCCGTGCGTGCTCAGGAAGTATTCGAGCGCCGTCAGCCCCTCGCGGAAGTTGGAACGGATGGGCAGCGGAATGATGCGTCCCGAAGGATCGGCCATCAACCCGCGCATACCGGCCAACTGGCGAATTGGCGTCACGCCGCCCTTGGTCGCGCCGCTGATCGCCATCGCGCCCAGACCCTCCAGCGGGTCGAGTTGGGTCTTGACCGCCTGGGTGATGTCATCTGTCGCCCGTGTCCACAGTTCCACGATGCGGTTGTACTGTTCTTCTTCCGTAATCAAACCGCGGCGATACTGGCGCTCGGCCTTGTCCACCTCGGCCGTCGTGTTCTGAATGATCTCCTGTTTGACATCAGGAACCTGAATATCGCTGACCGCAATCGTCATACCGCTGCGCGTGGCGTAGATGAAGCCGAGCTGCTTGATCTTGTCCACCAGCTCGGCCGTTTTTTGCAGGCCCAGGCGCTGATAGCAGTCGGCCACCACGGTATTGACTGAGCCTTTGTCCATCACCTTGTTGACATACTGAATCTCGCGCGGCAGGTTCATGTTGAACAGCGCACGCCCCACCGTCGTTTCGATGATGCCATCCAGGCGCGGCGCCTCGGCCGCGACGCCGATGCGCAGTAGATGGGTACGAATCTCTTCGGCGTGCCCAGCCGCCGCCTGGCCAGGCGGCAGATGGCGCATCTGTTGAACCACATCGGCCGCCGTCTTGACGCCGGCCGCTTCCAGCGCGGCTTGCGTGCGCGCCGCCAGGCGCAGGTCGGCCAGGGGCACATCGCGCAGCCAATCGCGGTAGCGCAGCTTGATGCGGGCGCGTAGGTCAACCACGCCCAGCTCATAGGCGAGTTTGACCTCGTCCATGTCGCTGAAGGCCTTGCCTTCGCCCTTGGCGCCCGGCTTTTCGCTGGTCAGCCAGTACATGCCCAACACCATGTCCTTGGACGGGCCGACGATCGGCTCGCCGCTGGCCGGCTTGAGCAGGTTGTGCGAGGAGAGCATCAGTTGGCGCGCCTCGTTGACCGCTTCATCGCTCAGCGGCACGTGCACGGCCATCTGGTCGCCGTCGAAGTCGGCGTTGAAGGCCGAACAGACCAGGGGATGAATCTGAATGGCGTTGCCTTCGATCAACACCACCTCGAAGGCCTGGATACCCAGGCGGTGCAGGGTGGGGGCGCGATTGAGCAGCACCGGCCGCTCATGCGTCACCTCTTCCAGCACATCCCACACCTCGGGACTCAGGCGGTCAACCAGGCGCTTGGCGCTCTTGATGTTGTGCGCATAGTTGGCGTCCACCAACTTGCGCATGACGAACGGCTTGAAAAGCTCCAGCGCCATCTTTTTGGGCAACCCGCACTGATGCAGCGCCAGCGTGGGGCCGATCACGATGACCGAACGCCCGGAGTAGTCAACACGCTTGCCCAACAGGTTGCGGCGGAAGCGTCCCTGCTTGCCCTTCAGCATGTCACTCAGGCTCTTCAGCTTGCGCTTGCCGCTGCGGCTGACGGCGCGCCCGCGGCGGCCATTGTCAATCAGGCTATCCACCGCTTCCTGCAACATGCGCTTTTCGTTGCGCACGATCACATCGGGTGCGCCCAGTTCCAGCAGGCGGCGCAGGCGATTGTTGCGGTTGATGACGCGACGATAGAGGTCGTTCAAGTCGCTGGTGGCAAAGCGGCCGCCGTCCAACTGCACCATGGGGCGCAGATCGGGCGGAATGACCGGCAGCACCGTCAGAATCATCCACTCCGGCCGGTTGCCAGACTTGCGGAACGATTCGACCACGCGCAGCCGCTTGGCCGCCTTCTTACGCCGCTGCTTGGACTTGCTGATCCGAATCTCATGGCGCAGCTCTTTGGCCATCTTGTTCAGGTCAATGCGCGCGATGACATCACGGATCGCCTCGGCTCCCATGCCGGCCTCGAACAGGGCGCTCCAGCGTTCCTGCAGTTCGCGGTAGCGGGTTTCGGTGAGCAGATCAAGCTCTTTGATGCTCTTGATCTCGGCGGTGTCTTGATCGTGGGTCTGGCGCAACCGATCTTTTTCGCGCTCCACATCGCGACGCTGTCCCTCGCTCTTTTCGGCCACTTCGTGACGATAGCGATCACGTCGTGCGGCGGCTTGCAGGCTGATCTGCGCTTTTTCCTGATCGCTCGCCGCCTTCATTTCGCTCAGCCGCTGCTGCACCAGGTCGTTCAAGCGCGTCAGGGCCGGGCGGTCGATCGCTTCTCCGGCCGCCACCAGCGGATCGCGCAGCCACGGCAGCAGGATATCCACACTGCTGACCTTGCCGACCTGGCCTTCCATCTGCTGCTGCATCTTCCTGGCCAGGCTCATCGTGTCGTTGATCTTGCGCGCAACTTCATCGTCCACGTCGTTCAGGCGGCGCGCCTCTTCGGCGTCCAGCCGGGCCAGCGCCTCGGACAGACGGTGTTCGTAGTCCGCCAGCTTGCTGTTGAGATCGTTCTCCAGGCGTTGCAACTTGTTGTTCAGGTCGCGCTCACGCTTGCTCAGCACGCGCCCGCGCATATCCTCGTCCACCTTCGTCACGATGAACTGGGCAAAGTAGAGCACGCGCTCCAGATTGCGCGGCGAGATGTTGAGCAGCAGGCCCAGGCGGCTTGGCACGCCCTTGACGTACCAGATGTGGCTCACCGGCGAAGCCAGCTCGATGTGCCCCATGCGCTCGCGGCGCACGCGACTGGGCAGCACTTCCACGCCGCACTTGTCGCACTTGATCCCCCGGTAACGTACGCGCTTGTACTTGCCGCAGTAGCATTCCCAGTCTTTGGTTGGCCCAAAGATCTTCTCGCAGAACAGCCCGTCGCGTTCGGGGCGCAACGTGCGGTAGTTGATCGTCTCTGGTTTCAGCACCTCGCCGTGTGACCAGGAACGGATTTGCTCCGGCGCAGCCAGACTAATTCGAATCGCATCAAAATCGTTGACTTCCACGGTTTCCCCTCCTAGTCGCGTCCAGCCATTGGGCCTGGCGTACTCAGGCTGAATCCCAACTTCGGCAGGCGTTCATCGGTGTCTTCCTTGCCGAACTGGATCACTTCGTCCTTCTCGTTGATCACTTCCACCGCCAAACCGAGCGATTGTAGTTCCTTCACCAGCACGCGGAACGATTCCGGCACGCCGGGCGCCGCAATCGGCTCGCCCTTGACGATTGCCTCGTAGGTCTTGACGCGACCTGTCACGTCGTCCGATTTCACGGTCAGCATCTCTTGCAGGATGTGCGAAGCGCCGTACGCTTCCAGCGCCCAGACTTCCATCTCGCCGAAACGCTGGCCGCCAAACTGCGCCTTGCCGCCCAGCGGCTGCTGCGTCACCAGCGAATATGGGCCGGTGGAACGAGCGTGCACCTTGTCTTCGACCAGGTGCGCCAGCTTGAGTACATAGATGATCCCGACCGTTACCGGCCGGTCGAACGGCTCGCCGGTGCGCCCATCGCGCACCAACATCTTGCCTGTGGTGGGCAACGGCCAGCCGGTCTTGATGCTGACCTGCTCGGCCGCCGCTTGCAGTTCCAAATCGGTCAGATCGGCTGTCGCTGCCGCCGCATCGGCGTCGTGATACTTGATCCACTCACGCAGACAGATCATCATTGCGATGTCGTCTGCCGCATCGCGCTGCTGGCGATCATACGGAACATCGCCGAACATCACCACCGTATCCGGATCATAGCCACGATCACGCAGCCATTCGCGCAGATTCGAGCGGCGCGCATAGACTTCATTGCCGTGGACAGTCTCTGGATCGTAGCCGCGTTCGGCCAGGAAATCCACCAGGTAGCGCCGACGGGCGTCGCCGTCATCTTCGAGCTGATCGCCGGGGATTTCCTGTGCCTTGACCCACAGCCAGGCCTTTTCGGTGGCGTCGCGCCAGGCCAGGTCAATCAACCAGGCGCGCGCCAGTTCGGCCTCGATCTCGTGTTCCTTGGCGCCGTCGAACACTGGCGTCGTGGTACGGAAGCCGAGACGGTCGGCGGCCCACCCCAGGTGCGTTTCCAACACCTGACCGATGTTCATGCGGGCCGGAACGCCCAGCGGATTCAGGATGATGTCCACCGGCGTCCCATCTTCGAGATAGGGCATATCTTCCACCGGCACGATCTTGGAGATAACGCCCTTGTTGCCGTGTCGGCCGGCCATCTTGTCGCCTTCCATGATCTTGCGGCGCTGCGCCACACTGACGCGGATCATCTTTTCGACGCCCGCCGGCAGGTCGCGATAGTCGTCGCGCCCAAAGGACTTGGTGTCTACCACTTTGCCCTTTTCGCCGTGCGGCAGGCGCAGCGACGAGTCCTTCACCTCGCGGGCCTTTTCGCCGAAGATCGCCCGCAGCAGTTTCTCTTCTGGCGTCAACTCGGTTTCGCCTTTGGGCGTGATCTTACCCACCAGGATGTCGCCCGGCCCCACTTCGGCGCCGACGCGAATCACGCCCGTTTCGTCCAGGTCTTTCAGCGCATCCTCGCCCACGTTGGGAATGTCGCGGGTGATTTCCTCTGGCCCCAACTTGGTGTCGCGCGCTTCCACTTCGTGTTTCTCGATATGAATCGAACTGTACTTGTCTTCCATGACCAGCCGTTCGCTGATCAGGATGGCGTCTTCGTAATTGCCGCCGTCCCAACTCATGAAGGCCACCAGCACATTGTGGCCAAGCGCCAGTTCACCCATTTCGGTCGAACTCGAATCGGCCAGCACAGCGCCCGTCTCGACATGCTGTCCCTTGAAGACCACAGGGCGCTGGTCAATACAGGTGGACTGGTTGGAGCGGTTGAACTTGCGCAGAGAATAGACGCGCCGCGTCCCATCTTCTTCCAAAACCGTCACGGTGCGGCCGGTCACACTAACAACCTCGCCCGGATTGCGCGCGACCACGACCTGGCCAGAGTCCACCGCAGCCTGGTACTCCATGCCGGTGCCGACGATCGGCGCTTCTGGACGCAGCAGCGGCACTGCCTGACGCTGCATGTTCGATCCCATCAGGGCGCGGTTGGCGTCGTCGTGCTCCAGGAACGGAATCAACGCCGCCGAAACGCTGACGCTCTGCTTGGGCGAAACGTCCATCATCTCGACGCGTTCTGGCGCCTCGAAGAGGAAGTCCTTGCTGTGACGCGCCGAGACGCGTGGATTTTGGAATTCACCGCGCGCCGTCAGTGCGGCGCTGGCCTGGGCAATCGAGGAGTCCTCCTCCTCGTCGGCGGTCTTGTAATCCACCTCGCTGGTGGCGTGCGGCTTGACGCGCACTTCCGGGTAGGCCTCGCTGTAGGTGGCGATCAATTCTGCCGTTTCGGCGCTGATTTCTGTTTCTGGCTCGGCGATGACCTCCTTGCTGACGGGGTCAACCAGGCGCTCGCGCAGCGTGCGGCCCACCAGGCGATCCGCCACGTTGGGCACAGTGCCATAGACGCGCCGGTAGGGCGTCTCGATGAAGCCATATTCGTTGACGCGCGCAAAGGTCGCCATCGAGCCGATCAAGCCGATGTTGGGGCCTTCTGGCGTTTCGATGGGGCAGATGCGGCCATAGTGGCTGTGATGCACATCGCGCACGTCGAAGCCGGCGCGTTCACGGCGCAGACCGCCGGGACCGAGGGCGCTCAGACGGCGCTTGTGCGTCAGTTCGGCCAGAGGGTTGGTTTGATCCATGAACTGGCTGAGCTGGCTGCCGCCGAAGAACTCGCGCGTCGCTGCCACCACGGGGCGGATGTTGATCAGCGCCAGCGGGGTGATCTGATCTGGTTCGCGCGTGCTCATGCGCTCGCGCACCACACGCTCCATGCGCAGCAGACCGATGCGCAGTTGATTCTGAATCAGCTCGCCCACCGTCTTGACGCGGCGGTTACCCAGGTGGTCAATATCATCCTCGGCGTAGACGCCGTTGTTGATCTGGATGATGCGCCTGATGACCGCCACCATGTCTTCTTTGGTCAGGATGCGGGTCGCTTGCGGCGTCATCGTTTCGGCGCCCAGGCGCTTGTTCAGCTTGTAGCGCCCCACCTTGCCCAGGTCATAACGACGCGGGACGAAGAGCAGGTTTTGCATGAAACTGCGGGCGTTTTCTTCGGTGGGCGGATCGCCAGGGCGCAGTTTCTTGTAGAACTCCAACAGCGCCTCGCGCATTCCCTTTTCCGAATCGCTGCGATTCGGCGTTGAAGTCGGGTCGCGCTCCAACGTGGCCGCAATGTACTGATGATCGGGGACAGTGTCCACATCCTGGAACAGTTCGAAAATCTCTTCATCGCTGCCGAAACCGATGGCGCGCAACAGAATCGTCACCGGCAGCTTGCGCTTGCGGTCAACTTTGACCGAGATGATGTCACGCTTGCTGGTCTCGAATTCCAGCCACGCGCCGCGGCTCGGAATCAATTTGGCCGCGCACAGCTCGCGCCCCGTCGTCCGATCTTCTTCCACCTTGAAATAGACGCCCGGCGACCGGATGAGCTGGCTGACCACCACGCGCTCGGCGCCATTGATGACAAACGTGCCGTTCTCTGTCATCAACGGGAAATCGCCCATGAACACATCCTGTTCTGGGACTTCGCCCGTCGCCCTGTTCACCAGCCGCACCTTCACCCACAGCGGCGCTGCATAGGTCATGTCGCGGTCGCGACACTCTTTTTCTGAGTATTTCGGTTCGCCAAACCAGAAATTGATAAAATGTAACTCTAACTGTTTATTGAAACTAACGATCGGCGAGATCTCTTCGAGCAACTCTCGCATGCCTTCGTTCTTGAACCATTCGAAGGCTTCCAACTGGACTTCGATCAGAGGCGGTAGGGGATGAACATCATGGATACGACCATAGTTCTTGCGAAACGCTGGTTTGTTCTGACGGCGAGTGGCAAAGTTCGTCATGCGCTCTCCACTTCTTCAAGAGATCAGGCTTACGCCGGGCGCTGCGCCAGCGGCCGTAAGTAGTCTTTCCATCATCCATCGTGAGGCGGCTCTGCTGGTCGAAGCTCCCTCGATACTCCGAACCAGAACAGGGCGTGCGTCACAGCAGCAGGAAGGCCAGAAGCAATCGGGGCCTGCCTGTTCCCACGTATTGCTCACTTGACAACAAATAACCCATCTTGCGGAGCGGCCTTCATGACTCGATTTCTCCGCGGATGGGTTCCACGCAACTATCAATACAGTATGGACAACGTGCAGATGCACTTCGTGCAAGGTGCCGATTATAGCATGGATGACGCGTAGTGTCAAAGCGGGCAATGGCGTTCGTTTGCACGGGTGCACCCCTGCTAAACGACCGCCGCGACCATCTGTTCGATGTCACCGGCGCCGTCGCCTGGCCTCAACCAGGTCAAGAATTCGACATTGCCCGCTGGCCCCGTGATGGGCGAGCGGATCAGCCCAAGGACATCCAGGCGCTGCTGCTGCGCCCAGGCCAGGGTCTGTTGCAGCACGGCGCGATGCACCGCCGGCTCTTTGACCACCCCGCCTTTGCCCACCTGCCCCCGGCCAGCTTCGAACTGCGGCTTGATGAGGGCCACGATCCCTGCCGCGACCGGCGCACGCAGCCATGAGAGCAGCGGCGGAATGACCAGGTTCAGCCCAATGAAGGACACGTCCACCGTCGCCAAATCTACCGGCGCCCCGCCTGGCAGCGCCACCATATAGCGCACGTTGGCCCGTTCGATCACCGTGACGCGGGCGTCCTGGCGCAGTTTCCAGGCCAATTGCCCATAGCCAACATCAATGGCAAACACATGCGCCGCGCCGCGCTGCAACAGGCAGTCGGTGAAGCCGCCGGTCGAAGCGCCGACATCGGCGCACTCCAGACCTTGCACATCGAGGCCGAAGGCGTCCAAGGCGGCCGCCAGCTTCACGCCGCCCCGGCTGACGTAAGCCAGCGCCGGCTGAATCACGATGTGGGCCGTGTCTGGCGTCAACCGGCCGGCCTTGTCGCTCAGCGCGCCATCCACCGTCACGCGCCCGGCCAGGATCAGCCCTTGCGCCTGGCTGCGCGTGGCGGCCAGGCCCATTTCGATCAAGAGCGCATCCAAACGCTGCTTCTTCACTCGGCTCCTCGTTTTTGCGGCCTGGGCGTCTGCGTCGTCACATCTTTCCGCCTCCAGGCTCCTGGCGCGGCTTGACGAAGCGTCCGGTTTACGGTAAGATGTGCGCCTATGTCTGAAGCTCCAATTGCAACGCCAAGTCGTGATCCAATCGTCGTTGTCCGCGCACTGTTAACCGCCATGCGGCCGCGCCAGTGGACGAAGAACGCTTTCGTGTTTGGCGCTCTCGTCTTCGACAAACAGCTCTTCGAGATGGATGCTTTTCTGCGCACCCTGACCGCCTTCATCTGCTTTTGTCTGATCTCCAGCGCCGGCTATCTCATCAACGACCTGGCCGACATCGAAAAAGACCGGCAGCACCCGACCAAGCGCCTGCGCCCGCTGCCGGCTGGAATTCTAGCGCCGCGCACGGCTGTCGTCGCGGCGGCGCTTTTCATCCTTGTCTGCCTGCCCGTCGCCTTTTACCTCGACGGCGGCTTCAGCATCATCCTGTTCGGCTATCTGGCGTTGACGCTATCGTACACCTTCTATCTCAAACACATCGTGATCGTTGACCTGCTCGTCGTGGCGACAGGCTTTGTCCTGCGCGTAGCCGGCGGCGCCGCCATCATTGATGTGGCGCGTTTCTCGCCCTGGATCTACGTCTGCATGTGGTTGCTGGCGCTCTTCATGATCATGGGCAAGCGCCGCCATGAATTGAATCTGCTGGCCGGCAGTGCAGCCTCCCATCGCGCCATCCTGGAAGATTACACCGTCCGTTTCCTCGACGAGATGATCGCCATGGTGACCGCTTCGCTGGTGATGGCCTACTCGCTCTACACCTTCTCGGCGCCCAACATGCCGGACAATCACGCCATGATGTTCACCATCCCCTTCGTGGTCTACGGACTGTTCCGCTATCTCTACCTGATCCACGTCAAGGGTCAAGGCGGCGCACCCGAAGACCTGCTGCTGCGTGATTGGCCGTTGTTGGCCAGTGTGACGCTGTGGGCCGCCGTTGTCGTGGCGGCCCTCTATTTCCTCGCCTAGACTTCAGGCGCTCGCCGGCTCGTTCTCCTTGACGCCGTTTTCCTGCAGGAATTGGCGCCAGGGGCCGCTCATGCCGTCGTCGGTCACGCCGTAATAGACGTGAATCTTCTCTCCCACGCGCTGCGCCAGGTCATAGCGCATCTTGCCTGCCCGTTTGCTGGCCTGCCACAAACCGATGTCTCCCACCCACTGCACCCGTTCTGGCTGCAACGGATTGGTCTCGTGTTGGGCAATTGCATAACTCCACAGCTTGCGGGCCGATTTCGGCGTGACGTTACGGATGACGCCGCCGTTGCGCAAATCCTTGATGACGTAACTGGTCGCGCCGCGCCCCGATTCGACCTCTAGAATCTGCACGCCAACGCGTGGCGCCGCAACGCCGCCGCTGTCGGCGATCAGCGTCTCTGGCGTCACCGGCGCCATCTCTTCGCCCTCTTCTTCGCCCATCTCCTTGCCGGCCGTCTCGCTTGGCGGCGGCGGCATGACCGCGGCTGGCGCCGCTTCGACGCTGCTGACCGGCGCTGCGGCGGCGGCCTCAGCGCCGCCCTTGCCCCGACGACGCGACGACCTGGCGGGCGGCTGTTGCGCCGATGCCAGCTCCGCCTTGATGTCGGTGCGCAGTTGCTCTTGCAGCGTCACGCGCACGAGCTGCACGATCTCGTCGCGCACCGCCATGCTCGTCTCCGCTTCCTGCCGCACGTAAATCTTGTTGTCGTCCAGGCAATAGGGTTTTTCTTTGCCCTCCGGCACCATCACGCGCAACACGGGCCGCCCCTGCGATTCGAGCACATCCACGTTGGCGTCGAGCGGAGGCACAATCTTGCGCTGGATTTCCTCTTTCAGCGCCGTCACCGCCTCTTCGGGCGCATCCACGCCGGTTGGGACGCCCTTACGCGTCGCGCTGACCCCAATGTAGACGGTGCCGCCGTTGGTGTTGGCAAAGGCCACCACATCGCTCAGGATACTGGTCAAACGAGCGCCGGGCCGCATCCAAATCTCGTGGAACGACTGCACGATGTTGGGGCCTTGGTCGCGTGCCGCAGCGATGTAGTCGAACGGCTCTTTCTTCGGCCGATAGGGCCGTGTCAGGGCAAAGTCCTTGCCCTTGAGCACCTCGGCGATGGCGTCGAACGATATTTCGGGTAGCGCAATCTCGGTGGCGCGATCGCCAATACCCAACACGTGCTTGTCACTGTTGGATCGTTGCAGGCGGTGGGCGTCGGAACCCTGAATGCAGTGCATTTGCCGGGGATATTCGGGCTTGGAGCCGTTGTAGAACGTGCTGGTTGCCCGACGGCTACGGCTATCCAGGTCGGTCACTTCCAGAGCGTGCAGGTGAGCGTCCTGCGTATAGGCGATTTTGGTCTGACCGCCGAAGGGGAAATCGCGCATGGCGACGCCGTGGGTCGAATTGGCGTGCGCCGCAATGGCCAGGCCACCCGCTTCGTCAATCAGCTTGTAGGCGGTCAACACGTCGGCGCTGGCGCCGACTTCGGTCGAACCGCCGTCGAGCTTGGGAGCCGGCACGTTGAGGCGCAGCAGGAGTAATTCCAGTTCGCGCACGGAAGTTTCGGGCCGGAAGATGGCGAGAATGTGAAAGCCGAACGTGGCGGTAAACTCGAAGCCGGGCAGCACCAGCAGCTTGTTGCCGATGCGCCGGTATTCGTCCAGCGTGCGCTTTTCCTGCGGGCGCAGGCGCCCCTGTTCTTCCAGCCAACCGAGGCGTTCGATGTCCTGACGCAGACGCTGCACGCCTGCCACGGTGTTGTGGTCGGTGATCGCCACAATGTCGAGGCCACGCGCCTCGCACTTTTGCAGCCAATCGAGATAGGTGGCATTTGGCTCCTGCCAGTCGGCCGAGGCCGGCGTGTGCAGGTGCAAATCCATGCGCCACCATTGACGTTTGATACTTTTCTTCGATGCCAATTGAATCGAACCATCCTCTCCTATCAGAATTTCATCGCCTGGCGCGATGTTCTGAAGAAGGGCTGCTTCCGGGCTGGCATACCTGTTGTTTGATTGACGAACTTCGACGGGACATGAGAGAAGACGCAAGCCGCTGTCGGCGCCGGAGGATCTGTCATCTTCCAGCCTCCAGACGCAGGACGATCTCGCGCAGTGGACACGACGCACATGCTCCCAATGTTGGCAAACGGAGCGTCGTCTGTGTCTTGCCTGCCGTCGTCCCGAACAGCGAAAGTTACGCGATCATCGCAATCACGGTGTACGCAAGTCAATACAAGTCAGTCAACAAAACGATGATGTTCGGCGCCCACTGCCAGGGTCATGATTTTCCTCGAAACGTCGCAAGTCGTTCGTTGCGCACTTTCGCTGGCAATGGGCTGTAAACACCCAACGTATTTGTGGCAGGTACCCAATACGGGCGGAAGGCCACCTCTTCAAATACCTTGCGCCGCGCGTTCTTCTCTGTGCGCCGGCGCAAGTGAAGCCATCTTGCACAGATTCGACCAACAATGTTGTTGGCATTGTTCCCAAAATTCGTCCTGTTTCCGACGCCAGGCGCACAATCGTCGTTTCAGATCTCAGCGCCATGACCGTTGACCGGTTTCGGTTCGAGCGCGGCGTCGAACGCATGCGCCACCGATTCGACCAGTACGAATTTCATCTTCTCCCGCACCTCGGCGGGCAAGTCATCCAGATCAGCCTCGTTGCGCTTGGGCATGATGACGGTGTCCAGGCCGGCGCGCGAGGCGGCCAGCACCTTTTCCTTCAGCCCGCCGATGGGCAGTACCTGTCCGCGCAATGTGATCTCTCCGGTCATGCCGACGTTCGAACGCACCAGGCGGCCGGTCAGCAGCGACGCCAGCGCCGTGGCCATCGCCACGCCGGCCGAAGGGCCATCTTTGGGCACAGCGCCTGCCGGCACATGCAAATGCAGGTCACTCTTGTTGAAGAATTCCTCTTCCACGCCCAGATCGCGATTCATCGAACGCACGAAGCTCAGGGCGGCCTGCGCCGATTCTTTCATCACCTCGCCCAACTGGCCAGTGATGATGAAGCCTTTACTGCCGGGCATACGCGTCGCTTCGATGAAGAGAATGTCGCCGCCCACCGCGGTGACGGCCAACCCTGTGGCGACGCCGGGACGCTCGGTGCGCTCGGCGGCTTCATTGTAGAATTTGGCCTTGCCCAGGTACTCGGCCAGATTGTCCGCCGTGATGAGCACTGGTTGAACGGGCAAATCGGCGGCCGTGCCGCGTTCGGCGGTTTGCGTGGCAATCTTGCGACAGATCTTGCCAATTTGCCGTTCCAGAGCGCGCACGCCAGCCTCACGCGTGTAATCGGCGATCATCTTTTGCAGCGCGGCCGGCTCGAACACCACTTCGTTGGCGTGCAGGCTGTTTTCTCGCACCTGCCGGGGAATGAGATAACCCTGGGCAATCTGGGCTTTTTCCATCTCAGTATAGCCCGAAAGCTGCAAGATTTCCATGCGGTCGAGCAGCGGGTCGGGGATCGTCTCCAGCCAGTTGGCCGTGGTGATGAAGATGACCTGCGAAAGATCGAAGGGCACATCGAGGTAGTGATCGCGAAATTCGCTATTCTGCTCCGGGTCGAGCACTTCCAGCAGCGCCGACGAGGGATCGCCGCGGAAATCACGACCGAGCTTGTCCACCTCATCCAGCATGAAGACCGGGTTGCGGCTCTCGACGCGGCGCAGCATCTGCAGGATGCGTCCCGGCATCGAGCCGATGTAGGTGCGGCGGAAACCGCGCACCTCCGCCTCGTCATGAATGCCGCCCAACGCCAGGCGCACGAACTTGCGTCCAAGCGCACGGGCAATGGAAAGCCCCAGACTCGTCTTGCCCACGCCAGGCGGGCCGACGAAGCAGAGAATCACGCCTTCGCGCTGCTTGCGGATCAAATCGGCGTGCTCATCCTCGACGGTGAACTGCCCCTTGCGCTCGACGCGCAGTTTGCGCACCGCCAGGAACTCCAGAATGCGCTCCTTGATCTCCTTCAGCCCGTAGTGATCCTCTTCCAACACCTGGCGCGCATGCGCAATGTCCAGATTGTCTGGTGTCACTGTCTGCCACGGCAGACTGACCATCCAATCCAGGTAGGTCTTGATGACGCCATATTCCGCCGCCTGTGGCGGCATCTTGCGCAGGCGATCCAGCTCGCGCTTGGCCTCCTTCTGCGCCTCTTCGGGCATCTGCGCCGCGGCGATGCGTTCCTCCAACTCCTTGATTTCGGTCGCCTGCTCGTCCTCTTCACCCAGTTCTTTCTGAATGGCTTTGAGCTGCTCGCGCAGGTAGAACTCGCGCTGCATCTTTTCCATTTCGTTCTGGGCGTCCGACTGAATCTTACGACCCAACTCCAGGACTTCCAGCTCTTTGGCCAGCAGCGCATTCACCTTGACCAGCTTGTCGCGCACGCGGTTGATTTCCAGAATCTCCTGCGCATCGGCCAGTTCCAGCCGCATACTGGAAGCGATCAGATAGACGAGCTGGCGTGCGTTCTCCACGTTCATGGCCGCCATTTCCAACTCGTCTGGCAGATGCGGCACTAGCTGGATCAAGCGTCGAAACTGATCTTGCGCATTGCGCGACAGCGCCTCGACTTCGACCGAATCTTCACCTTCGTCCACCGCTGCCATCACCTGGGCGCGCAGGAACGGCTCGTCCTGCACATACTTGGTAATGCGGATGCGCTCCAGGCCCTGCACGATCAGGCGAATCGTGCCGTCGGGGGCGCGCAGCAGGCGATGCACAACAGCCGCCGTCCCGACTTCATACAGGTCTTCGGGCGTCGGCTCTTCGACATCTGGATTGCGGCTGGTCACCAGGCCGATGACGCGGCTCTCATCGGCAGCCGATTCGATCAGGCGAATCGAACGCGTCTGCCCCACCGTCAGCGGCAGCCACATCATCGGATAGACCACCACCCCGCGCAATGGCAGGATCGGCAGGTCGTTTGGCACATAGCCGTTGCTATCGAAGCCATTGCTGCGGCTGTTGGCCGCTGATTCTGACACGCCGCCCTGTTCGGCGGCGTTCCTTCTACGTCCTCGATCGCGTCCTAATAACGGCACGATCAACCTCCTCGTGTTGAACAGTGAATCACCGCCGGATTGTACCACAAGCTACGGCTGGCGGCAATCATCGAATGCCTGCTGTCCTTTTCGGTGAAACTGGTCTCATCGGGTAAAATGCCCGTAACCCGCGCAACGATCCAACGATCCAACGATCCAACGATCCAACGATCCAACGATCCAACGAT
>CAZOLV010000078.1:17156-25795 GCA_964580725.1 uncultured Anaerolineae bacterium
CAACGATCCAACGATCCAACGATCCAACGATCCAACGATCCAACGATCCAACGATAACGGAGGAATACACAGTGTCTGAATCAGTCGAAAGTGCGCTGCTGATCGAAGAAAGCGTCGCCCAATTCAGCGAACGCCTGGCGGATGGAACGCCCGCGCCGGGCGGCGGCAGCGCCTCGGCCCTGGCTGGCGCACTCGCCGCCGCACTGACCGGCATGGTCGGCCGGCTGACGGCAGGGCGACCCAAATTTGCCGCCGTAGACGCCGCCATGCGCGCCATTTGCGCCGAGGCCGATGCGCATCGAGCCATCCTTCTGAACCTGGTGGATGCCGACGCGCTGGCATTTGGCGCAGTGATGTCTGCCTTTCACCTGCCCAAACAAAGCCCTGCTGAGAGCGCCGCCCGCCTCGATGCCATCCAGGCCGCCTACAGGACTGCCGTTGACATTCCCCTGCAGGTGACACAAACGGCGGTTGCCACTTTGCGCCTGCTTGGCGATGTGACAGCGCATGGCAACCCCAACGCCATCAGCGATGCGGGAGTGGCGGCGCTGTTGGCCGACGCCGCGGCGCAAGGCGCGGCGCTCAATGTGCGCATCAACCTGACCAGCCTGCGTGACGAGACGTTCGTCGCTGCAACCGCCGCCCAGGTGGACGATTTGCTGGCCGAGGCGGCTCGATTGCGCCGCACGGCCCTGGCCCAGGTCGAGCAAAGGCTGATCGCTTGACCCGCATATTTGCTGACAGAGCAGGACGGCCAGGCGCAGCCGCCGTTTTCTTGCTCTACCTCGTCCTGACCCTGGCGCTGACCTTTCCGCTCGTTCTGCACCTGGGCGACGCGCTGCCCGGCGACAGCTTCGACGCCTGGCAGAACTATTGGAACTCCTGGTGGCTGAAGCAGAGCCTGGTGGAGCAGCCGCGCAACCCCCTTTTCACCGACCTGCTCTATCACCCCACCGGCGTCGGCCTCTATTTTCACACCCTGAACCCCTTCGATGGCATCGTCACCTTGCCGCTGCAACTGGCGGGCAACCTGTTCATCGCCTACAACGCCGCCGTCTTGCTGGCGTTTGCCGCCGGCGGGCTTGGGACCTATCTGCTGGCTTTGACGACGCTGGCGCCCCACACGTTGGCCGGCCGCCGCATCTTCTGGCCCGCCTTCACCGCCGGTCTCATTTTCACCTTTGCGCCCTACCACCTGGCCCATCTGCTCGGACACATGCAGCTCATCGCCCTGCAGTGGATTCCGTTCTATCTGCTCTCCCTGCGTCGCGGTCTATTGCACGCCCGGCGCGGCCGGCTGACGCCCGCCGATTGGATGCGGCCGGGCCTGTTTCTGATTCTGGTCGGCCTGTGCGATTGGTACTACGTACTCTACTGTCTGATCTTCAGCGCGCTGGCGCTGCTGGCCGCCCTGATCTCACTGCCACGGGATGGCAGCGCCTGGCGCGGCGCGCTTCTGCGCACACTGGCGATACCGACGGCCGCCGGGCTGGTCTTCGGCCTGGCGCTTAGCCCCTGGCTGCTGCCGATGGCGCGCCAGGCGCAGGCCAGCGCTTTCATGGCGGCCGGGCGCGCCGAGGCAATCAGGCTCTCCGCCGATCTGCTCGCCTTTGTCACACCATCCGGCTTTCACCCGCTGTGGGGCCAGGCAGTGCGCGTCTGGGCCGATCGCACCTTCACCGGCAGCTTGAGCGAATACACCGTCTTTCTCGGCTTCGTTCCGCTTGGCCTGGC
This sequence comes from uncultured Anaerolineae bacterium, assembly GCA_964580725.1. Taxonomy (GTDB): domain Bacteria; phylum Chloroflexota; class Anaerolineae; order SSC4; family Amarolineaceae; genus Amarolinea. Next base: position 18,891 of record CAZOLV010000078.1, read on the forward strand.
GGCGCTTGGCCTGCGCTCCGATTGGCGCCGCACACGCTTTTGGCTGTTGACGGCACTGAGCTTCGGGCTGCTGGCCCTGGGGCCGGCGTTGCACGTGGCCGGGCGCACCGATCTGCTGCCAGGCGGCGCCGAACTGACCTTGCCACACGCCTGGCTGTTCGAGAACTTCTCCTTCATGCGCATTGCGCGCAGCGTCAGCCGCTACAGCGTGATGGTCATGCTGGCGCTTGGCGTGCTGGCCGCCCATGGCCTGGCCGCCCTGCAGGCGCGTCGCCCATCCCTGCGCCTGTTGGGACCGCTGCTGGCAGGCCTCGTCCTGTTCGAGTTTTGGCCCGCCCCTTATCCCATCTCTCCGCCCGACACGCCCGCCTGGTATCAGACTCTGGCGCAAACGTCTGGGCGCGGCGCCGTGCTCAATCTGCCCATGAATTGGGATCGCCCCGGCTATCTACTCTATCAAACGGTTCATGGCCGCCCGCTGACGGTTGGCTACATCAGCCGCAACGACCCGCGCACGCTGACGACGCGTGCGCCCGTTTTGCAGAATCTGCGTGCACTTGGCCCCGATATTTTGGATGTCAACCTGGCGCAGGCAGGTATGTCTGTGTTGGACTGGCTGCAGGTGGAGTATGTGGTGCTCGATTTCTACAAGATGCCCGGCGAGCAGGAGCGGGCGCCAACGACGGCTCTGGCGGCGGCCATCTTTGGCGATGCGGCGCCGGTTTTTGCGGATGAGCGCCTGCGCGTCTGGCGGGTCGAGCCGCCGGCGCGGCGCTGGCCATTTCCGGTCTTGGGTGAAGGCTGGGGCGAGCGTCTGAGCAGAGACGGCACCATCTGGCGCGCCCTGGCGCCCAGGGCAACGCTGCGCCTGGTGCATGGTGATCAGGCCGCCGTGCTGACACTGACAGTGCGCGGTCCGCAGGGGACACAGATGCAAATCGCAGATCCGGCGGGCGTCGTCAGCGCCCAGGTCAGCCTGACCGGCGCCTGGCAAACAGTCAGCGCCCCGCTAAGCCTGGCCAACGACATCGAGTTGACCCTGACCCACACCGCCGCCGCCGCAGTGCAGGTGCAGCGCATCGCCGTGTTTCCGCGGGATTGACCGGCGACGGGCTTTCCGCTGGCCGAGCCTGTCGAAGCCGGGATGTTCGGTGTGAGATCAATGAGATCAATGAGACGGGCCGTCGCTGATCCATTAGACTCTCATTCGGCCGCACACACCGCATTCTGAGCAAGAGGTTTACCGTGCGATTCCAAATGACCGCCGGCTGCCTTCCCAATCACCCGCATCGGCGGCTGAGCATCATCCGCACGCTTCGGCGCCCATTGTCCGAGGTCGCATCGTGACCGTCAGCGTCGCTCCGCACCGCCCATACCCGGCGGCAGCGCGTCAGTTGACCCTGGATGAGCTACTGCTGTCTGACGCCGAAACCGGTCCGACGACCTTGCACAACGGATTCTCAGAGACGTTGGCCAATCAGCTCGCTCTGGCCGAAGCATTCAACAAGCACCTTTTTCGCCCAAACACCTACTTGCACAAATGGTGGGCGCGTCGCTGCGGTTCGACTTGTCGCGCCATCCTCAAACAGTTTGCAGCCAACCTTCACCAACGCGACTACTATGCGCCAGGGGGACTTCACGGCAAAATCGTACTTAACCCAATGATGGGCGGAGACACCACGTTGCACGAGGCTCTGCGACAGCGCCGTCGCCAGCGGAGCCATGAACGGCGACAGCAGTTTCACGACTATTCTGGGGGGCATCTGCCAGGAATGTGCGCGTGTCCTCAAGCCGGCCGCCGGCCGCATGGTCTTTACGTTAAGGAAAGTCGCTTGCTTGACTATCCATAGGACTCGTCTGGCGCTACTCTGCGGGCGTTTCGACCTCTTCGAAGGCGCGGATCAGATCGGTGCGGCTGACGATGCCCACCAGGCGACCATGCTCCACCACGGGCACCGGATTGGCCCGCTTTTCGACCATCAGCGTCGCCACTTCTTCCAGATCGGCGTCGGGATGGCAGGTCATGACCGGGGTGGACATGATGTCGCCGGCGGTCACACCCAAGATGCGGCGCACGATCTCCTGATACTCACGCTGGCCGCCCAACGGAATCTGCGCATCGAGCAGCGGCAGATAGCGCGGGTAGTGGGGCCGGGCGTGCCGGGCGATCAGATCATTTTCCTTGACGACGCCAACCAGGTCCTCGCCCGCCAGGACGGGAATGCCGCTGATGCCCAACGAACGCATGATGCGCGCAATCTCGGCGATCGGTGTATGGGTCTGAACGGTGACGACATCTCTGGTCATCACATCACGTGCTTGCATGATTTCCTCCTCGATTGACAATGCCGCATGACGACCTGTGAGCTGCATGTCTTCTTCTGCAATCATCCACTTTCTTCTACAATCATATCATACTCTGCCATGACGATTTGTGCAAGGCTGCTGAACGTGGCCTATCTTCGTTATCGTCCCGTTTGACAAAACAGGGCGCGAAGGGTACGATGAACACAACCAAGCGGGTCAGAAGTTGGAATGGGATGAGATGGGAATTGGATAGAGTGATGATGAAGAGAGCAACGATACGACAGACCGGCGCCTGGCTGTGCGGCTGCCTGATACTCTATCTGCTGGCCGGCTGCGCCAACGATGCGCAGACGCCAACGCCGTTGTCAACACCCACCGCAACGCTGGCGCCATCTGTCGAGGATGACCCGGCGCTGACCCCGGCATTGGAACTGGCGGCGGATGTGCAAGCGGCGATTGCGGCGATGGAGCGCCTGTCGAGCTATCGCACATCGACGCGTTACGACTTCAGCGAAACCACCGGCGCCGGCGTGACCACCTCCGGCTCGTTGACGGTGACGGTGGAGTACGTGCGCACGCCGCAGGAGGCGCAGCGCATCGTCATGGACGGTTCGGGCCTGGGCGCCGAAAACGGCGAGGCCGGACGTATGCAAGCCATCCGTATTGGCGACGTCGTCTGGACCGATCTGGGCGACGGCAATTGGCTGCAGTCGAGCGAAGAGGCGGGCGCGCCGTTTCAGTCCGCCGGGCTGATTTACGATTCGCCCGAACTTCTGGTGGGTGCCAGCCAGGCACACAAGGTGGGCGTCGAAACGGTCAACGGTCAGGCAAGTGATCACTATCTGTTCGACCAGCAGCAGATGCGCATCGCCGACATTGGCGAAATGGATGCGGTGCAGGGCGAGTTTTGGTTGGCGCAGGATGGCGGTTTCATCGTTCGCTACCGGCTGGAGGCGCATGGCGCCGATGTCGAGCTGAGCCAGGGCCAGCGCGGCCAGGGGACGATCCGCCTGTTCTACGATGTGCCGGAGACTAACCAGCCGTTGGCGATCACACCGCCAGAGATGCCAGCCGGCCCGCCAGGGTTTGCAACAGGCGGATTTCCACTGCCGGCCGGCGCACGCACCGTATTGACCAGCCGCAGCTTTGCCTCCTATCTGGCGACGCCCCCGCCCGCTGAGGTGATTCAGTTCTATCAAGAAGCGCTGCCCGCGCTCGGCTGGAGCTTGCTGCCCGCCGAGGGCTTTGCTTCTGAAGAGATGACCAGCCTGGTCTTTCAGAAAGGCGCGGAGAAGATTGCCCTCAGTATCCTGGCCGATGATGAGACCGGCTTGACGCAGATTCTGGTTTCGGCCGAGACCGAGCCATGAGACAGCGGGGCTGCGCCCGCCGCTGCGTTGATCGAACCGGCGGCAGGAATGCCCTGCCATTTCAACCGACGAAGGAGGTCGGCTGTGCCAATGACGCCACATCGTTCGAAGCATCGCGTTCCTCTGAGTTGACTGTCGAGGTGAACACGTAGGGGCCTGTCATGGAACAAGGCGCATCAGTTTGACGCCTGGCTGTCTGCCAGGCGCTGCTGGCGCACCCATTCCGTGACGGTGCGCAGGGTGCGGCTGGCGCTGGCGCAAGCGTTGCAGGCGCCGTACACCGCCGGTCGGGTTGACTTTTCGTTTTCTAATTTTCACATTTACAGTCAAGAGGAGACGCAGATGACTACGCACACTTTACAATTGACACCCGAGACATCGGGTCACGCCGGCGCACAGCAGAGCTTGCCCGGGCCTTTGTCCGCCATGTATGTCAAGCGCGACCACATGGCGATTTCGCCCTCCTACACGCGCTCTTACCCTTTCGTGATGAGCCACGGCCGCGGGGCCGAAGTGTGGGATGTGGATGGCAACCGTTTCATTGACTTCAACGCCGGCATCGCCGTCAATGCCACCGGCCACTCGCACCCGGCGGTGGTCGAGGCGATCAAGGCGCAGGCCGACAAGTTCCTGCACTACTCTGGCACCGATTTCTACTACCCCGCGCAGATCGAGCTGGCGGAGAAACTGACCCAGATCGCGCCGATCGGCGAGCCATCGCTGGCGTTCTTGACCAACTCGGGGGCCGAAGCGGTGGAAGCGGCGCTCAAGCTGGCGCGTTATACCACGGGACGCCAGCGCCTGTTGGCCTTCCGCGGCGCCTTCCACGGACGCACGATGGGCGCCCTGTCGCTCACAGCGTCCAAGTATGTCCAGCGACACGGTTTTGGTCCGCTGGTGCCGGGCGTGGAGCATGTGGACTACGGCTACTGCTACCGCTGCCCGGTCAACCTGACGTTTCCGGAGTGCGGCGTCGAATGCGTGCATCGCATCGAAAACGAGATCTTTCGCACCAATGTGCCTCCGCAAGAGGTGGCGGCGATCTTCGTGGAGCCGGTGCAGGGTGAAGGCGGCTATGTCGTGCCGCCCGTCGCCTGGATGCAGGCGCTGCGTGCGCTGTGCGACAAGCACGGCATCCTGCTGGTGGCCGATGAGGTGCAGACCGGCTTTGGGCGCACGGGCGAGATGTTCGCCATGCAGCACTTTGGCGTCGAGCCGGACATCATCTGCCTGGCCAAAGGCATTGCCAGCGGCCTGCCGCTTGGGGCGATCGTGGCGCGCAAACGGCTGATGACGTGGCCCCCCGGCGCTCATGCCAGCACGTTTGGCGGCAACCCCATCTCGTGTGCGGCGGCGTTGGCCACGATCAAGCTGATCGAGGAAGAGTACCTGGAGCACAGCCGGGTGCAGGGCGAGTACCTGAAGGGACGATTGCAGGAGATGGCGGCGCGCCATCCGACGATTGGTGATGTGCGCGGCCTCGGCCTGATGGTGGGTGTCGAGTTGGTCAGCAACAAGCGCACGAAAGCGCGCTTCCCCCAGTTGCGTAATGAGTTGGTAGATCAGTGTTATTTCCATGGGCTGCTCATTCTTGGTTGTGGCCCGAACACCGTTCGCTTCGCCCCAGCATTGATGATCCCGCGTGATTTGGTTGACGAGGGACTCATTATCTTCGAGCGGGTGTTGAGTGAGCTTGAGGAAGTACACGGGTTGGCTTGAGGGGCGACGGCGGCAGCGCCTGACTGCTGCGACAAAACAGAAGGTGCACAAGAAAGGACGGATCGTATGAACCACAATCACAGCCAGGACAATGGCAACATGGATGATGGGGAGCAGATGGATGTCATCGTTCTGACCGATGACGAGGGTAACGAACTCGAGTTCGAAGTGGTAGACAAGATCACGGTGGCGAATCGCAACTATATCCTGCTGACGCCGTTGGATGACGATGACTACGACGACGACGAAGAAGCTGATGACGACGAAGAAGACTACGACGAAGATGATGACGAAGGCTTCGACGCCGATGAGGACGACGACGAAGAAGAGGCAATGCCGCTGTTGATCTTGCGCGTCGAGCGCGAAGGCGACGAGGAGTACTTCGTGGACATCGAGGACCCGGAAGAGTTCGAACGGGTCGTGCAGTTTTGGGAAGCGCGGCAGTAACAACTCCTGCGCACTGACAAGACGCCTCTGGCCGCTGGCGGCCAGGGGCGTCTTTGCATCTCAGCCGGGCAACTGCGCAAAGGTGACGAGCCGGATGGCGTTGGCGGCGATGCGCTGTGCGATCAACGGGTGGGCCAGCAAGAACAGCTCCTGCGCCCGTCGCAGGTGATAATTGGAAATCTGCGCCAGGGCATCGTCGGCCAGGGCCGGATGGACCATCAGCTCGGAGAAGCCAGCCGGCAGGCGGTCGAGCAGAGCGGAGAGATGATCGAAGGTGGCCTGCTGATCGTAGAAGTCGCCCAAGAAGCGGTCCGGGGCGCGAGTTTGCGCCTGGCGGGCGACTGCCCAGGGGGAGAGTTTGGCGGGCCATTCCGAAGGCAGCGCAACGGGGTCGGTGGTGTGAGGCGCGGGGAAGGGCAGGCGCACGGCGCAATCAAATTCGGCGGCCAGCGCCAGCATCGTTTCGAACAGCGCCCGCGTGAGGTACGAGGTGTGATGGTGGCTGTCGAGATGACCGGGCGAGCGGCCCGTCCACTGCACGAACTGTGCGATCTGCGCCCGCCATTCGGCTTCGATCTCGGCCCGCGACAGGGCATGGCGATGGGCGCGCAGGGCCAACTGGTTGGGGAATCGTGCGCCATCCGCCGCCAGGCTGAGCAGATGGGGCAGTGCGTCCGGCGGCAGCAGCGGCCGGCCGGCGGTCAGGTTGAGATGCACACCCAGGCCGAGTCGTGGGCAGTCGCTTGCCGCCAGCTCCAGGGCGCGACGGGCGTCGGGCATGTTGATCATGACGGTGGTGGAGGTGACGATGCCGTGCAGATGCGCCTGGCGAATGCCGGCCGATACGGCGGGCGCCAGGCCATAGTCATCGGCGTTGACAATGAGATATTTCACAGCAATTTCCTTGACACTCGCTTACAAACCTCGTACAATCCACTGAACTGTACGGCGATCTTCAGATCGCCCTCTGCGGCGCAACGAACACGAAATGCGATCTAAAGATCGCAGTACGGTGCGCCCTCATGTACGGCGATCTTCAGATCGCCCTCTGCGGCGCAACGA
>CAZOLV010000079.1:0-25767 GCA_964580725.1 uncultured Anaerolineae bacterium
TGTTGAATGATGTTGAATGATGTTGAATGATGTTGAATGATGTTGAATGATGTTGGTGAAAAGCGGTCAGTCTTCTTGTGGTTCTTGTTGTGCGCTTGACGTGATGTCAGCCGCTGCCGAGGCCGAGCAGGCCGAGCAGGAGGCGTTGCAGGATTGGGCGCTGGACGCGGGCTGGGGGGATGTCGCCGCCGTCTGGCCCGCCGTCCGGGGGAGGCTCGACCGGCGGCCCGTCCATGTTCAGGACGGTCAGGGGCAGGGTGGCGGTGTAAACCTGGTTCTGGTTGAAATCGTCAATGTATTTCACGATGACGGAGATGCTGTACTCTCCGCCCTGGGCGGCGATGGCCTGGGCGTCCAGCGTGCCAGATTGGCCAGAGTCCAGCGAACCGATATAGGCCGAGCCGTTTTCGATTTGCAGTTCGGCAGTGGCAGTCAGTTCGACGGTGGTAATGCCCACGGCGCTGCGCCCCTGGTTGATGATCTCGATCGGCAGTTCGATGGGCGCGCCGGGCAGCGGCTGGCCGACGGGCCGGTAGAAACTGATGCGCAGTTGCGGGGCGACGCTGACCAGCAGCGTGATCTGTTCGATGCGTTCCAGTGGTTTGTCGCTTGGACCGTCATAACTGAACTCGATGGGCACGACATACGTACCGGCGCTGGCCGAGCCGCTGACGATGAACTGCATTTCGACGGCGACCATCTCATCGGCGCCGAGCAGCGGGACGACGCGCACGTTGCCGGTGCCCAGCGGTGCAAAGACGGTCACCGCCGATGTGCCGCCGGTGGAGGCAGTGCCAAAGGTGATGTTCAGCCGGCGTGCATCGCTCGTGCCGACATTGCGGATGTTCAGCGTCAGTTTGAGCGGCTGGCCGGGGCTTGGGCGCAGTGGTTCGCTCGTGTAGCTCTCGATGATCGGCAGCGCCTGGGGGGTTGCAGGTTTGCCGGGGCCATCGCCGCCGATCCGCACGGCGACCACCTGTTCGGAAATGAACTTCTCATCGCCCCAGTTGATGAAATCGAGCTTCAGTTGCAGCGTGTGCAGACCGGGCGTCGTATCGGCGTCGGCCGCCAGTTGCAGCGCCACCGGCCGCGTCTTGCCGATGCCAACGTCGCCGACGCTGACGACGTTGCTGCCGACGGTAGGGGCGAAGTTCTTCTCCTCGCTGCTGACCGTCGCCAGCGTGCGCCGCGCCGCGCCGGTGCCGGTGTTGCGCACCTCGAAAGTCAGTGTGAACGGTTCGCCGGCGTTGACCAGGGCCGGATCGGTGACGACGTTTTCGATCACCAACTGTGGAATGCCCGGCTTGGGCTGCACCGTGGGGGTGGGGGTGGGCGGGGCAGCCGCCACAACGATTCCCACCGTCTCGTTGGACGTGAAGGGGTAGCCATCCGCACTCTGGTACGCCAGGCTGATGGCGATCGCGTAGGTTCCCCCTTTGAGATCGGGATTGCCGCGTAAATCCTGCCAGACCCAACCGTGTTCATCGGGCGCCAGGCTGTTCACCGTCTTGACGCTGGACGAGCCTTGCGGCGCAAAGTTGTCGCTGGCGATCGAGATGATGATGTTGCCGGCCCCGGCCGCGCCGACATTGTGCAGTTCCAGAACCAGGCGAAAGGTCTGGTCGGCCTGCACCGTCGCCGGTTCGGTGCGGAAACTGCGGATGAAGATGAGCGGGCGCTCGTTGGTGGGAGGAGGGGTGCCCGTTTGGGCGCGCGCCGGCCGCGCCGGCGCCAGGGCCAGGCACAGCAGGCTCACGAACAGGATCGCGGCCGCCCTGTGCAGAAGGCGGCGCATTGGTTGGCAAATCGAGTACATCGTTCTTCCTGACTAAATCACAGCGGCTGCTCGTTCCAGGTCTTCGGCGCTTTCTTCGCCCAGGATGCAGCCATCCTTCAGGCGGATCACGCGGTCGGCGTAGCGGGCGGCCGCCGGATCGTGTGTGACCATCAGAATCGTCACGCCGGCCTCGCGTCTGGCCTGCAGCATGATGTCCATGATCTCACTGCCGGTGCGGCTGTCGAGATTGCCGGTCGGCTCATCGGCCAGCAGGATGCCCGGCCGGTTGACCAGCGCCCGCGCCAGCGCCACCCGCTGTTGTTCGCCGCCCGAAAGTTCGGTCGGTTTGTGTCCAAGCCGTTCGCCCAGGCCCACGGCTTGCAGCAGCCGTTGCGCACGGCGCCTGCGTTCGGGCGGCGTGACGCGGGCGAACAGCATCGGAAATTCGACGTTCTGGCTGGCGGTCATGGTGGACACCAGATTGAACGACTGAAAGACGAAACCGATGCGCGAGCGCCGATAGGTCGCCAGATCGTTTTCGTCCAGGGCGCTCAACCGTTGCCCGGCGACGGTGATTTCCCCGGCGGTGGCGCGGTCCAGACCGCCGATCAGGTGCAGCAGTGTTGATTTGCCCGAACCAGACGCCCCCATCAGGCAGCAGAACTCGCCTGGCCGCACAGTCAGGTCAACGCCGCGCAGTGCGTGCACCTGGGTCTTGCCCATCAGGTAGACCTTCTGCAAATTGACCACTTCGATCATGTGGGCGGGGGCGGCGGTCTGACCGGCGTCCGTCATGGCGATCTTCACATTCCCTGCGAAAAAGCGCGCAGCAGCAGGCTCGGCGCTGCGCTGACGAGCATCGAGAGCGCGGCGTAGATCAGCGTGATGATGATCGCCTTGTTGCGGCTCAGGCGTCCGCTCGTTTGTATGGCCAGGCCAAGCAGAACGATGTACCAGAGCGCAAACAGATCAACGCTGCTGAGCAGTGACGCGCCGAAGCTCAGTGAGCCGGCCAGCGCCTCTTCGGCGGAAGCCGCCAGGCCGGACAGGCCGCCGCCGACGATGGGGGATTGGGTCACGGTGATGAAGATGATTTGCAACAGCGCGCGCGCCAGGAGCGGCATGCTGGCCCAGGCTGCCGTGCTGAAGAGGCTGCCGTAGGAGTTCTGGCCGCCAAACGCCAGCCCAAGCAGATGCAGGAAGCCGGCGCGCACCACCCAGGCCAGCAGCAGCGGCCCAATGGCGGCCAGCAGGCCCAGGGCGATTGGCTGCGCCGGCGGGCCTTGCAGCGCCTCCGGCGGCAGATTCTGGAAATCTTGCGGCGTCAACCGCTGGCGCAACTGCTCGATGTAGGCCTGACGGCGCAATTCTGTGACATGCGGCGCTTCGACGATCACGCGGCCCGCCAGCAGCATCACCAACAGGAGCAAGGGAACCAGGCTCAGCCAACGCTTGCCCTGATGCACGGCTTCCAGCGTGGCCCGCGGATGCACCCAGATGCGGCCAAGCAGCGTCAGTGGGCTGGGAGAGCGGGGTGCGGGCGGCGTTTCGACGACGGGCGTCGTGTCCAGGAACGAAAGGGATGTATTTGGATTCATGTTGCCTGACATGGTTATCTTCGTTTCGATTGCTGCTCGAAAACAAACGCTGCGCCGGGACATCGAGTTCCGTTGGTTGCTGGCGGCGCCAAAACTGATTATAGCACAGGCGTCGCCTGGCTTCCGAATTTTGCTGCGCAACGCCGCTGCGATGAGCAGCCGGGTCAGGGTTGACAAGCGGCCCGCTCGCGTGCACAATAGGTGCTCATGCAAAAACAGGTCGCTGTACGAGGAGAAGGCGCATGGCTACGCCAGAGACAACGAACATTGATTGGCCAGCGTTACAGTCACAACCCACCAGTTTGGCGGAAGTGTTGCGGCGCGCTGACCAGGAGACGACACGCGGCTCGGCGAGCCGTTACACCATGATGGCGCTTGGGTACGAACCGCTCGACCGTTTGATCGGCGGCGGGGTGGGGCGCGGCGAACTGGTGCTGTTTGGCGGCGCACCCGGCGTCGGCAAGACGACGATGACGCTGCAAATGGCGCGCAACATCGTCGCATCGTCGCCGACGCGCGGCGCGATGTATGTTTGCTACGAACACGACTACATTGACCTCTCCAAGCGTCTGTTGTGCATGGAGAGCGCGTTGGCCGGGCTGCCGGAACCGCTCACGCTCTATCATCTCAACAATCTCTTTCTGGACGCCGCACGCACCGGACGGCCCATCACCTCGGCGCTGCGTGCAGACCCGCGCGTCGCCCCGATGTTGCTGCAGGTGGATCGCTACAGCAGCCGCCTCGACCTGGTGAAGGCCAACACTACCACGACCACCCTCGACTCGCTGCGCCAGATGGCCGGCGCTTTGGCTGCCCGTTTTCAGGGCGATTGCGTCTTCTTCGTTGACTATTTGCAGAAGATCCCCATTCACCCGCGCACGGCCAAAGACGAAGACGACAAGTCCACCATCATTGCCGAGGGGCTCAAGGATATTGCCAACAATTTCAATATCCCCGTGCTGGCCATTGCCGCCGCCGATCGCAAGGCGCTGCAAGGCGACCGTATCCGCCTCTTCGACCTGCGCGGCAGCTCCGCCCTGCAGTACGAGTCGGACGTGGTGCTGATGCTCAACAACAAGTACGACATCGTTTCGCGCTCGCATCTGACCTATAATCCACACAAAGCCGAGTCGTACCGCAACTGGCTGATCGTTTCATTGGAGAAGAACCGCGGCGGCCCAGGCGCCATCAACCTGGAGTTCCCCCTGCGCCTGGCCTACTGCTGCGTCTGGCCAGAGGGGCAGCAGGTCAAAGAAAAGCTCATCGGTGATCGCGTCGAACCAACGGCATGATCAAGCCCCTGTCCACTATCCATGACCCCCTGACCCAGGAGGAACACACCATGAGACGCAAACTGACGATGACCCTGATGCTGCTGATTCTGACGTTGGCAAGCGTTGCGCCTGCCTTTGCAATGCCTGACGAGCAGCCTCGGCAGGACGACATTCACGTGGTGCAGCGGGGTGAAACCCTGAGTGCGATTGCGCAGCGCTATGGAACGACCGTGCAGGCGATCATGCAGGCCAACGGTATCTCGAACCCCAATCTGGTGACGGTGGGGCAGCGCCTGCGCATCCCTGGGCGCAGCACGGGCGGCAGCCCGGGCGGCAGCCCGGGCGGCAGCCCGGGCGGCAGCGGCGCCGCCACCGGCATCTACGTCGTGCAGCCCGGCGACACATTGGGCGCCATCGCCGCCCGTTACAAAACGACCGTCGCCAGCCTGATGGCGTTGAACGGCATCTCCAACCCAAGCATGATCTACGTCGGCCAGCGGTTGCGGGTCAATGGCGCCGCGCCAGCGACCGGCGGCAGCGCCGCCGGCGGTACACGCGTGCACGTCGTCGCCAGGGGCGAAAGCCTGGGGACGATCGCCGCTCGTTACGGCGTTTCCGTTTCAGCGCTCATCGCCGCCAACGGCATTCGCCGCGCCAACCTCATCATCGTCGGCCAGCGCCTCGTCATCCCCGGCGGCGGGACGACTGCCGGCGGCGCGCCAACCTACACCGGCGGCAGCCGCAGCCTGCGTTTCGAAGTCAGCATTTCAGCGCAACGCTGCCAGCTCTTCTCCGGCAGCACCTTGCTGAACACCTGGCGCTGCTCGACGGGGCGGCAAGGCTCCGGCACCAAAGCCGGGTCATTCCGTATCCAGAGCAAGATTCGCAACGCTTGGGGGTCTCGCTGGCAGTTCTGGATGCCCTACTGGCTCGGCATCTACTGGGCTGGCTCCAGCGAAAACGGCATTCACGGCCAGCCCTGGTATCCCAACGGCGGCCAGGTGTGGGCCGGCCTGGTCGGCACCCCCATCACCTTTGGCTGCGTCATGCTCGACAACACAGCAGCAGCCCATCTATACAGTCTGGCCTATATCGGCATGCCCGTCAACATCCGCTACTAGGCCCATTTCACGTATCATCTCAATAAGTAGGGAAGCCTGCCAATTTTTGGAAAACCTGACAGGTCTTTGCCCCGAATTATTGGGATGATACCATTTTACAATCAAGGCTTTCATGACCGAACGAAATCTGACAATCAAGAACGACATGCGCAACGTGGCCATCATCGCGCATGTTGACCACGGCAAAACAACCCTGGTGGATGGCATCCTGAAGCAGACGCGCGTCTTTCGCGACAATCAACAGATCGCCGAGCGCGTGCTCGACTCGAACGACCTGGAGCGCGAGCGGGGCATCACCATTCTGGCCAAGAACACGGCGGTCTACTACAAGGGCGTCAAGATCAACATCGTGGATACGCCCGGTCACGCCGATTTTGGCGGCGAGGTCGAGCGCGTGCTCAATATGGTGGATGGAGTGCTGCTGCTGGTTGACGCCGTGGATGGCCCTATGCCGCAGACCCGTTTCGTGCTGCGCAAGGCGCTGGAACTGGGGCATCGCGCCATCGTCGTTGTCAACAAGGTGGATCGCAAGGACAGCCGCCCAGAGTGGGTGACGAACGCCGTCTTCGATCTGTTCATTGACCTGGGCGCAACCGACGAGCAGGCGTCGTTTCCGGTCATCTATGCCATTGGCCAGGAGGGCCGTGCAGGCGAATCCCCGGACGCACTGGCGCCCGACTTGACGCCCCTGCTCGATCTGATTCTGGACTACCTGCCAGGGCCGGCGGTGAACAGCGCCGGGCCGGCGCAGATGCTGGTGACGCTGTTGGCCTACGACGACTACAAGGGACGCGTGGCGATTGGCCGTCTGTCCGCAGGCAGTTTGCGCCGCTTGCAGCCGGTCGTGGTCATCGCAACTTCGGGGCAGGCGACGCCGGGGCGGCTGGCGCAGGTTTTCACCCATCAAGGGCTAGAGCGCGTCGAGCAGGAGGAGGTGGAGGCGGGAGACATCGTGGCGGTGACTGGTTTGCCCGCCGTCACCGTGTCAGAAACGATCGCCGACGCCAACGATCCGCACCCCTTGCCCCCCATCCGCATCGAAGAGCCGACGGTGCGCATGACCTTTGCTGTCAACACCAGTCCCTTCACCGGACGCGAGGGGACGTGGAGCACCAGCCGGAAACTGCGTGAGCGGCTCTTGCGCGAACTGGAGCACAACGTCAGTCTGCGTGTGGAAGAGACCGATTCCGCCGACACCTTCCTGGTCTCTGGACGCGGCGAACTGCACCTGGTGGTGCTGATCGAAACGATGCGGCGTGAGGGCTACGAGTTCGAGGTGGGCAAGCCGGAGGTGATCTTCCACATTGACCCCGACACCGACGAACGGCTGGAGCCAATCGAGGAGGCCTTCATCGAGGTGCCGGAGACCTGGTTGGGCGCGGTGGTGGAGATGCTTGGGGTGCGCCGGGCGCATCTGCAGGATATGCGTCACAGCGACAACGGCATCGTCTATCTGCACTACAAGGTTCCCACGCGCGGCCTGCTCGGCTTTCGCAGCGATTTCCTGACGATGACCAAGGGCACCGGCATCATCCATGCGCTTTTTGCCGGCTACGAGCCGTTCTATGGCCCGATCGCCACGCGCACGCACGGCAGCCTGGTTGCCTGGGAAACGGGCGTTGCCACCAGTTACGGCCTGAAGAACGCCGAAGAACGCGGCATCCTGTTCGTCGGGCCAAATCGGGACGTTTACGAAGGCATGATCGTCGGGCAGAACAGCCGCGACAGCGACATGGAAGTCAACGTCTGCAAGAAGAAGCAACTGACGAACATGCGCGCCTCCACCAGTGAAATCCAGGTGCGCCTGACGCCGCATCGCATCATGAGCCTGGACGACTGCATCGAGTTCATCGCCGACGATGAACTGGTGGAGGTGACGCCGCTCAATATCCGTATGCGCAAACGCATCCTCAACGCCGAACAGCGGCGCAAGGCGGCGCGTGACCGCGAATAGGGATCAAAGAATTTTCGTTTCGGCGATCAACTGATCTACAACGGCCTGGATATTTTGCGTTTTGCGGAAGGTGGCCAGTTGCCGGTCGGCGCTGGTGCCATGCTCCAGGATGCGGTAGATCGGCTCGATCGCCTCGCGGCTGCCCAGTTCTTCGATTTGCTCGGCCACCAGGTGCAGAATTTCGCGCACCAGCAGGCGCGTCGGGACTTCGGAATTCTTGCCGAAGTCAATCAACTTGCCATCGATGCCAAACTGCACCGCCCGGCGTTTGTTTTCCTCGATGTAGTCGCGCCGGTAGATGCGGAAGGTGATGTTGCGTCGCCGCAAGTCCCACAGCCACGCCACCAGGGCCTGAATCAGCGCCGCAATGGCAATCGCCTCATCCACGCGGGTCACCATGTCGCAGACGCGGAATTCGATCGTGGGGAACGAATAGTGCGGGCGCACGTCCCACCAAATCTTGCTGCCGTTTGGAATGCAGCCGGTGTTGATCAGGGTGCCGATGAAACGATCGAACTCTCCCCATGAGGCAAAACGTTCGGGCACACCCGAACGGGGAAAATCCTCGAAGATAATGCTGCGGTACGACTTGAAACCGGTGTCGCGCCCCATCCAGAAGGGCGAGCTGGTCGAAAGCGCCAGCACGTGCGGCAGCATGTAGCGCACCACGTTCATCGTATCAATCGCAAAGTCACGATCCTCGATGCCGATATGCACGTGCATGCCGAAGATGAGCAGGCGCCGCGCCAGAATTTGCATATCCTGCACCACGCCCCGGTAGCGGTCGAACGGCGTGATTTCCTGCTGCGCCCAGTGCGAAAAGGGATGCGTCGCCGCCGCCACGATTGCCAGGCCCCGTTCTTCTGCCAGACTGATGATGGACTCGCGCTGCTTGCGCAGCTCCTCGCCCAGTTGACCGATGTTCGAGCAAATGGGAGTCCCCAATTCGACCATGGATTGGTGCATCTCTGGTTTGATGCCGTGCTCTTTCAGCACGCCCTTTTCCACGTTTTGCGTACCGGTCTGTTCCATCAGGTCGGTAATGGCGGCCTTCAGCTCGCGCGTTTCCGGGTCAATGATCTGGTATTCCTCTTCCACGCCAATGGTCAATGATGGTCGCTTGATCATGAACCTGTCTCCTCTCTCTGGCTCCCCTGGCTGATTCAATCCAACCCCTGGCAGGTTTCCGCAATCAGGTGATCTACGACTGCAAACAAGTCATGGTTGGACTTTTCGTAGACGCGCAGTTGGCGATCGGCGCTCGTCCCCTGTTCGACGATGGTATAGGCGTAATCGAACTCCTCACGGCTCCCCAACTCGTCCACCATGGGGTCAATCAGACGCAATAGTTCGCGTAACAGTTGACGGGTGGGAAACTGCTGTTCTTTGCCAAAGTCCACCAGCTTGCCGTCCAGGCCATAGCGCACCGCTCGCCACTTGTTTTCGGCCACCAGACTGCGGGTATATTCGCGAAACATCATGTTGTGCCGGCGCAGGTTCACCAGCCATGCCACCGTCGCCTGCACCACGGCCGCCACGGCCAACGCCTCGTCAATCGTCGTGCAGGCATCGAACACGCGGAATTGCAGGGTGGGCAGCC
This sequence comes from uncultured Anaerolineae bacterium, assembly GCA_964580725.1. Taxonomy (GTDB): domain Bacteria; phylum Chloroflexota; class Anaerolineae; order SSC4; family Amarolineaceae; genus Amarolinea. The sequence continues at coordinate 9,325 of CAZOLV010000079.1, forward strand.
GCCAGTGCGGACGCAGGTCCCAGTAGATCTGCCGTTCGTGCTCGATGCAGTTCGTCGCTTTCAGCATGTCCACATACTGCCGGTATTCGCTCCACGACGCAAAGAAGTGCGGGATACCGCTGCGTGGCAGATTTTCCAGCAACACATTGCGATAGGATTTCAGGCCGGTGTTGCGGCCGCTCCAGAAGGGCGAACTGGTTGACAAAACGAGCATGTGGGGCACCATGTAGCGGATGATGTTCATCACGTCAATCACCAGTTCGGGGTCTTCGATGCCGATGTAGATGTGGGTGCCAAAGATCAGCAGACGTTGCGCCAGCATATCGCGCCCTGCGATCAATCCTTCGATGTGCCCCGGTCGCTGAAGGCCCGGCTTGCGCCACGACGTGATTGGATGTGTGCCTGCCAGGGCAACGACGAAGCCGCGCTCCTCGGCCAGCTTCATCACCCCCTTGCGCTGCTGGATGAGCGCCTGACGCGCCTCCTTGATGTTGGCGCACACCGGCGTGCCCATTTCCAGCGTCACCGGCAGTTCCACCTGCACATCTCCATCGGGATCTTGTTCGCGCAAGATCAGGCGCTGATTGTCCATGACCCGCGAGATGATCGAACGCAGCTCTCGCGTCTCTGGGTCAATGATCTGGTACTCTTCGCTAATGCCAATGTTCAGGCTTGGCTCTCGAAACATCGCACGCCTCCCTTCGCCACGTTCTGCAACTTCCGATTGCCCGTTCAGACCACAAAAGTCGGCACGGTCGAGCCGCCGCCCGCTGTCACGTTGAGCAACGTCACCGTGGACAGGCGCGTCAGACAGCCGCCGATCATACGCCCATGAAAGACGAACGGGTCGCAGTCCACCAGGCGCTGGCCGATCGTCACCTGGCCATCGTTCGTCAGCGCCGGATACTCCTCGTAGGCGATCTTGACCCGTTCCTGGACGATGGCGTTTTCCTGCATTCCGTCTCGCAGCGCCTTTTCCCAGCCGGCGTGATCGGTTTCCCAACCGATCACCACGCCCTTGCCGCCGTACTCATCGTTGGGCTTGATGACGAGGCGATTCTGGTTTTCCAGGGCAAAGGGCAGCAGGTCAACTTGCTGGCCGTGGAAGAGAGTCTTGCGTTCTTCGATCATGCGTGTCCAGGGGATGTGGGCAGCCAGCGCCGCCTGCTCGGCGGCGGTGAAGAAGTGCTGATTGCGCTCGTCGCTGACCACGGCGAAACTGGCCTTCTTGTGCAGGATTTTGCAGCGGAAGGGGTTCATCATGCAGATCTTGCCGGCCGCCAGCGCATGGATGATGGGGTGATTCAGGCCGTAGCGTTGCAGCAGTTCGGTGGACAGGACGCGCTTGTAGATGAAGTCAACCGCCAGGCCGCCGCCGTCGCCATGCGCCAGCATGACGCCGTTGCGGAATTCGAGATCGTCCGGGGTGACGATGACTGCTTTGATCCCCTGGCGAGCGAAATATTCCTGGAAGAGCACGAACTCGTTGGCAGTCGGCACGCCGCGCCAGTCCACAATGGCAATGGTGGGCGGCTGCGACCGGTTGCCGCGCCAGGCGTAGTAGATCTCCAGAATGGCGTCCACGGCATGCTGCCGGCCCCAGAGCGGGGTCAGGGGATAACGCTCCTGAAATCTCTGGATGAGCGGGGTTTGCAGGAAGGCCTCGGCCAGGACATCTTCGTAGGCAATGGCGGCCGGGCTTTCGGCGTTGTATTCGACGAAATGGAGCGTGCCGTCATGGCTGAAGAAAGAGTCGAGCCGCGCCGTGGGGACCGGCGTGTCGTAGCCGGTTTCGAGCGTGATGAGGTACTCCTCGTCCGGCGTCAGGGCAACCTGGCGGCGCAGGCTGGCGTCGGCCATCATCGCCTGGTAGACCTTGTCGAAGGCGCCGAGCAGCAGCTCGCAGCGGTTGACGACGAAGTCCCATTGGGCCTGCGTGAGCAGGTGAGGGCGCAAGACAGTGCAGAGCGGGCGGTCGCCGAAGTAGAGGCGGCGGGTGCGCATCTCTTGTTGCAGTTCATGCCAGGTATCGGCGGCCAGAGCCGGCGTACACAGGTCGTGATAGAACTGGATCACGTCTGCGATCTGGGTGGTGGCGCTCATGACCCTTTCTCCCTTGCTAATTGATGCGATTGTGGGTGGCTTAGGGGCGCACGAAGCGTCCCCAGGGGTAGAGGCGGCCCTGCCAGTCGTTTTGATGGGCACGCTGGATGACGAGATCGCTCATGGCGTTGATTGCCCATTCGAAGTAGTGCGGCGTGAGCGAGTAGATGTCCATGTCGGGCGCCGGGTTCATGAAGTCAATGGCGTAGGGCACGCCCTGGCGCACGGCGAACTCGACGGTGTTCATGTCATAGCCCAGGGCCTGGTTGAGCAGGCGCGCATCGTGCACCACGCGCTGTCCCAGTTCGGGGTCCAGGTGCGCATGTTCGACGTGATACTTGCGCTCGCGCGGGTCGTACTTCATGGGTAGGATCGTTTCTTGACCGATGCACATGCAGCGCACGTAGTGATCCCACTCGATGAACTCCTGCACGATCATGCAGAGTTGGTCGCTCTGATCGTAGTAGTAGATCAGTTCGTCAATCGAGTTGACTTTATAAACGTCACGCCAGCCGCCGCCCCAGGCATCTTTGAGAATGGCGGGCATCCCGATATAGTCGGCAATCGCTTGCCAGTCAATGGGATAGCGGAGATTGCGCAGGCTTTCGCTGACGACGCCGCTTGGATACCCCTTGTTGGGCAGCGCCACCGTACGCGGGCTGGCCACGCCCAGTTTGGTCGCCAGCGAGGCTTCGAAGAACTTGTCATCCGCCGACCACCAGAAGGGGTTGTTGATGACATAAGCGCCTTGCAGAATGGCATTCTTGAGATAGGTGCGGTAATACTTGATCTCATGCGAGATACGATCAACGATCACAGCGTATTCGTTCGGCTCGTTTTGCACGGTCCCGCCGAGTTTGAGGTATTCGGCATACACGCCGGCGTTGCGCCGGTTGACTTCCTCGATGAAGGCGGGAGGAAACGACCATTCACGACCCACCATCACCCCAACTTTTTTGATTTCTGCCACAGGGTCCTCCTCGTCGGTGCTGAAAGAAAATTGCTTGCCGGAATCAACCGGGGAATGAACCGGGGAATGAACCGGGGAATCAACCGGGGAATCAACCGGGGAATCAACCGGGGAATCAACCGGGGAATGATTGGAAAAATGCTGCCGACTTGTTCAAGCGCCGCCGATGTACCAGCGGATCATCTGCTGCCAATAGGGCCAGTCGTGCGCCCATCCCTTCCAAACGCGGAAGGCGTGCCAGATATTTTTGCTCCACAGGGCGTCAGAGAGCTGACGGTTGTTTTCGTAAGCCGGGTCTTCCTCGCCGATGGCAACGATCAGGTCGAGCTTTCTGATCTGATCGAGCCGGGCCGGGTCATGTTCATTGGGCAGGCAATCGCTTGGGTTGTTGAAGTAGATGTTGTCGTCGTAATAGCCGTCGAAGAAGCCGCGCATCTGGTACTTGCCGCTGAGGGCGATCATGCGGTTGACCAGGGTGGGGTGACGCAGGGCGAAATTCATGGCGTGATAGGCCCCGAAGCTGCAGCCGTGCACAATGGTGAAGGGGGTTTGATTTTTGGACCAGGCAAAGGGCAGCAGTTCGTTGCTAATGTACTGATCGTACTGCATGTGACGCACAATGCGGTTGCTCGGATGCAGCGAGCGGGCGTAGAAACTCTCGGCGTCTACGCTGTCAACGCAGTAGATTTGCAGATTGCCGCTTTCGATGTGATCGGCCAACGCCCAGACCATGCCGCGGTCTTCATATTCGAAGAAGCGTCCGCGCGAGGTGGGGAAGACCACCATACGTGCGCCGTTGTGACCAAAGACCAACAGTTCCATGTCACGGTTGAGGGTTGGGCTGTACCATTTGTGGTATTCACGATTCATGACTGCGTTCGAAGCTCCACTTCTGAAAGGATTCAGCGGCCGGCCGGCCAGATTGGGCGGGCCGGCTGGCTTGTTCGTCGTGTCAAGACGTCGGCTCGACGAAGGTCAGGGGAAAATCTACTGTCAGCCGGTGTCGTTCCTCTCCGCCGTGCGAGAGAACCAGGTGCGCCTGGTAGATTGCGTCTGGCTGCGGCGGCTGGCTCAGGTGCAACGTCAGGGCGAGCTCTTGCTGGCGCAGCTCGATCATGCTGGCGCTGGCTACCGGTCGGCCCACCGGGTCGGTGATCGTCATGTCCAGGTTGGGATACTCGCCGAATGGACTGAGCGCGACGCGCAGCCAGAGCCGGCGCAAGTCAGGGTAGGGCAGCACGCTCGCCGCCACGATGCGGGGCGTCTGCTCGTCCCATTCGATCTGAATCTGCATGGTGTACCCGTAGTCGTTTTGATGATTGCAAGCGCAGGAGGCGGGAGTGGGTGGGAGTCGAACCCACCACGGCCGCTTCGAGCACCCGTCACCGGTTTTGAAGACCGGGAAGCCCACCGGGACCCATCCACCCCCATGACAGCGATTGCGACAGCGATTGCGAAAGCGACAACGATGGAGATGATACAATGCTTTGCACGATTCGTCAAAGTCTGCGCGAACTGCCACGCTGCGTCTGTAACCCTTGTCCGTGCCTGCGGATGCAAGAAGTGGAGGGTCTCCGTCTCTTTTTTGCCATCGAAGCGGATTGGCGAACGGGCGCCCTGCCTGTAACAAAACCTGTTGCAAACCAGTCAAGAGGGTTGGAGCGGCCAGTTTGACCGGCGCAGGCCGGGCATTTGACGCAGCAATAGTACAAACGCAGTACTGGACAAATTCCAAACCTTGTGATAGAATCGGGTCGCTGAGCATGTAGGCTTATGGCCAAGCTCGCTTCCCCACACACCAATCTCGCACAGTTCATGAATCACTTTAGGAGGCGAAAGATGAATCGTGTAACCCTCATTGGGCGGCTGGCAGCAGTGGTGGGGCTGCTAGCGCTGTTGGCCGTAGCTACTGCGGCCCCCGCACTTCCGGCATCGCCAGATGCGGGCACTCTGTCGGTTGGCGCTGGTGCGCAGGTTTGGAATGGCCACAACTGTTCCGTTCCGGTGCAGATCAACGTCAGTGGTCTGAGCGCCGGTCTCGGTGGTTACGAAAGCAAGCTCAGTTGGACGACTGGGCGCTTCAGCTCGGCAGACGCCGACATCTCCATCAACATCGGCACCTACCTGACCAACGGCGGCACTCGCCAGCAGACCGGCGACAGCGGCACGCCTGCCCTCAAGGCTGTGTCGACCGACGCTGTCAAGTGGGGCGGCTACTCGTGGGGAACCGGTAATCCGCCCGGCAATGCAGCCGATGGCCTTCTCTCCACCGTCAGCGTGAAGCCGACTGCTACCTGCGGCACCGTCACGATGACCCTGGGCGAAACCCAACTGGTTGACATCAACGGCTCCGTCATCGCCCTCACGTCCCAGAATGGCGGCACGGTCGCCGTCTTCAGTCGCTATGACACGAGCGGCGGCGGCGCATTGATCAACGCCTCAGACGTGACCGCAGTCGTCCAAAAGCTAAACCAAGCCGCAGGGGCCGCGTGTGCTGTTGGAGGTAACTATCGCTATGACGCCAGCGTTGGCGGTGCATTGATCAACGCATCGGATGTGACGGCTGTGGTTCAGAAACTGAATCAGGCGACGACCGTGGCTTGTGTGAACTAAGCAAGTCACTCACTTCATATAGACACGCTTGGATACTGCTCCCTATCACGTTGAAACCGTTCGATCAATGTGATGGGGAGCGTATGCAAGGAGACTCGATTGTTGCAGAGGAGGAAATTATCATGACCCTAAATCGACGCCTGGCTTCGTTGCTCGCTGCGCTGGTGGCATTGGCTGTCTTGACGTCTCTGGCGAGCGCTGGCCCGACCGCTCCTGGTACGCCAACCTTGCGTTGGCGGGCGACTGCCAATCCCAATGTTTCCGAGATCTATGCAGATGCGATTACCGATGGCGGCATCTCCGGTAATGGTGCAATGACATGGGACATCTACTTCCGCTTCCCGAACAGTGTCAGTGCCCCGTATCCGGGCGTTTCGATCACTCCAGGTCCGGCTTGGACTGCGATGTCTCCTTGTGGTTTCTCCACCAATGTGTCATTGGCACAGCCAAGCGAGCCTGGTTCAACAGGTGACCGGGGTGTTTGGATCAATGGCTTCTGCGTGTCTGGTATTGCAAACAATCCGGTCACTGGCAGCAATATACTGGTAGCCACGATCACCTTCACGAACTGTCCAGCTAGTGGATTCCTTATGGACCTGGATAGTGGTGATGACGTTTATGGTGTCCCTGTCGCCCAGTTGGCCGATCGCACGGGAGATGGCTATACGTTCTCTGATGCCGACCTGACCGATGGCGGCGCCTGTGGCAACCCGACGGCGGTCCAGCTCGCCAACATCTCGGCCGGCCCGGCAGCGCCGCTGGCCAATGCCCTCTATCCGGCAGTGGCTGGCGCCCTGGCGCTGGCAGCCGCAGCCGGCGTTGCTTTCAAGGGCCTGCGCAAACGCTAGACTCTTTCGCCTCACACCTTCGCAGGGGTGGCCTTGCCCGCAGGGCTGCCCCTGTTCTTTTTGCCCCTGCCCGCAAGAACCCTGCGGCTCTCGAAATCTCTCTGATTGCCAGCGGACGGACGATGAAACGTTTTCTGTTTCCACTCTTGACGGTCATCTCGATCTCCCTTGCCATCCTGGCGCAACCCTGGCGTGCGACCGCCTCGCCCGGCCCCACAGCGCTCTCCATCGAACCGCTGGACGCCTCGACCTCCCAAATCGTTGCCCACAATGTCGGCGTCAATCCTGGCGCCCAACCGGCTACCTCCTGGGACATCTTCTTCAGCTTCCCGGAGGAGCGCGGCCGTCTGGCGCGCGTCACGCCGGGGCCAGACTGGGAGGCGCTGGACTGCGGCTTCGCCGTCAACCTGAGCTCCAGCCAGACGGCGCCGGCGCTCGAACCGAACCAGTTCATTCTCAACGGCTTCTGCACCACGCGCATCCCACCCGGCCTGGTCAAGGACCAGGTTGTCATCGCCACGTTGCACTGGGAGGACTGCCGCAGCGGATTCGTCGTTGATCTGCGCACCGGTGAGGATCAGTTCGGCGAGAAAATCAGCGATATCATAGATGTCGGCAACAACCCCTATCTGTTCACTGACGATGACCTGTTCGATGGCGGCGCATGCGGCGATACGACCCAGGGAGCGCAGGGTACGCGTGACTACAGCGAACCGGCGCCCTCGCCGCTGACCACCTCGGCGCCGCTGTTGGCGGCCCTGGTTGGGCTGGCAATTCTGCTGGCGGGTGGCGCGGCGGCTTTCTGGCGCCGGCGCAAGTGAGGACACGTCAAGCCGCACACACGACAGCGCGGCAGACCAACGCGAGCGGCTGAACGGGCGCCAGACCAACGTTCAGCGCAAACGCTCAGCGATCGAATCATGGAGGAAAGTGAGATGCAACGAACGATCCCTTTGCTGGCGATAGTTGCGACACTGCTGCTGGTCACTGTTGCACTGGCCGCCGGCGCTGTCGTGACGCTGCAAGCCCCGCCTGGCGCTGTCAATGCCGGCAGTGAGTTCACCACCGACGTGACCATTCAGGGCGCAGAGGCGGTCTTGGGTTTTCAGTTCGATATTGTCTATGACGCCAACCTGGTCGAGTTGGCTGGCTTCGACCTCGGCCCCTGGTTGGCAAGCAGCGGGCGCAGCCCCTCCAAACTCGGCCCGGCGCCGGCCAAGGAGGGGGGACGTGTCACCATCGGCGCATACACGCTTGGTCAGCAGGCGGGCGCTGGCGGCGACGGCTTGATGGCGACGCTGCGCTGGAAAGCCAAAGCCAACGGCGCCGTGACGTTGCAACTGCAGAAACTGCAACTGGCCGGTTCGGGTGGAACGTCGCTGCCCGGCAGCATCAGCAGCGAGGCGGTCAGCGTGACCATTGGCGGCGCCGCGGCCACGGCGACGCCCGCCGCAGGCAATCAATCGGTGCTGTTGGGCGCTGGCCTGGCTGTCCTGGTCGTCGTGGCGCTCGTCGTGCTGTTGCGCCGGCGCGCCAGTAACGCCTGAGGCGCCGCCAGGCCCACCTTTTGTACCCCTTGCGCAAAACAAAACCAGACCTGCCAGCGCAGGTCTGGTTTTGTCATTCAGGGAGAGCAAGTAGACTGGTTGGCTCACGCAGCGACGTTCAGAGACCGGTCAACCGTTCGGCTTACCAGGTCGAAACGTCATCATCGTCGCCGTCGTCGCTCCAGTCGTCTTCTTCCTCTTCCTCGTCCTCGACCTCGTCTTCATCCATCCAGTCGTCGTCCTCGTCGAGGTCGAGATCCAGGTCGTCGTCTTCCCATTGATCGTCGCTGGCGTCGGCTTCCACCTGTCCCACCTCTTCGTAGGTCAGGCAATAGCCTTCTTCGCTCAAGCGAATCGTTTCGGCGCCACAAAAGCCGTCATCCCAGTTGCCACAGTCCGAGAGCGGGCAGAGAATCTTGGTCATGACTGTCTCCTTCTGACGAGATTGCACTCAATTTGCAGCTTCTTCATCTTCGTAGTCTTCGCTCTCCTCGTCGAGATCGGCGAAGTGATCGAAGTCGTCTTCCTCATATTCGAAGTACTCGAAGGCCTCTGTGGGCGCATCACATTCCGGGCAACGATCTGGTCGTTTCCGGTTTGGTGCAACGTACCCACACTCCATACATTCCCATTCACCCATGAATCAGGGCTTCTCCTTGATCGCAACATCTTGATTGACCGCCAGAGACTGAAGCACTCGCCTGACGGGACATACGCCGAACCGATCTTGAATCGCTCTCTGATGGTTGGGCGTGAGAACGGGCGTATTCTAGCCGCTTTTAGTGAATTGTCAAGACTCCTGGCGAGCGCCATGCAAGTCTCCCGCATGCAAAGTCGAGATGACATCCGCATAGAGTCGCGCGGCCTGTTCACCGGCCGGGGTCAGGGCGTAAACGCCATGCGCCACGCGGTGGAACCAACCATAGTGGTTGCGCCCCAGAATCGCCGCGGCGTTGGACAGGTCGAGCGCGACGGCGACGTCGGCAACCCGGCACTCACCGTTCTGGTGTAGATGCCCCAGGATACGCAGGGCCTTCAGCCTGTAGGCCGTCACCAGCGGACGGCGCGTACTGCCGCCCGTGTTGAAGTCGCCGCTGCGCCCGGCAAACTCGGCGGCCACGGCGGCCTGCCGGCGGCGCCGGGGCCGAGATCGAGTATCGGCGGCGCCAGCCTCTTGCAACACCTCGACCAGCGGCGGCGTCAGGCCAAAATTGACCAGCAGCAGCCCAAGTCCGAGCCGCCGGCACAGCGCCTGTATCTCTCGTTGCCAGGAAGAACGCTGCTTGCGCTCTGGCGCTACGATCGCCAGATACACATGCTCGGACACCTGTTGGCGGCGCAGCCCTTGCAGCAGCAGCGTCAGATTGAGCGCCGTCTTCATTTCCACAACGATCAGCCGATCCTCCTTGCGCGCCACGAGGTCGCAATCCTTGACCTCGCCGCGCACCTCGTAACCCTGCTGTTCGAAGAAACGTTTGAGCGGCGCATAGAGGTCGCTTTCCCGAAGGTCTGTCATGGGCCGATTATAGGGGGAAGCGTCGCGCCAGGCAAATCGGCTCGAAACTCGAATTTGCCAACTCGCCTGGTTCGTCGTAAGATAATCATAGCCGCAGCGCAGCACGCCAGAAAGCGCAGCGCCGAGCGGCCATCGTCGAAAAAGAGAAAAAAAGGACACAAACCATGAAAAACCTTTTCAAGTGGCTGCTACCGCTCGTGTTGGTGGCCGCGGCCATCATGATTTTGCGCAAGGTGTTGGGCGAGCAGGAAGAGATTGACCTGAGCGCGTCGCATCAGGAAGAGGCCTCCGCCGAGCAGGCTCTGAACGAGGCCGAGTTGGGCGGCGAAGTCAGCCCTGATCTGCTCAAGATCCTGGTCTGCCCGTTGGATCGAGGCCCCCTGAACCTGAGCGCCGATGGCAAATGGCTGGTCAATCCACGCAACGGCTACCGCTATCCGATTCGTGATGGCATCCCCGTCATGCTGATTGACGAAGGTCGCAAGTATCAGGACCCCAGCCTCATTTCACAACCCGCCTGATGGCGCCTCGCCACGCGGCAGTTCGACCTCCCGCAGAAGTCGAACTGCCCGCCCAGCAGGAGATTTTGACATGAAACAAGACCTCGACAGGCTGATGGCCGACGCCGGGCTGGACGCCTTCGTCCTTTCGGGCAGCGCCGAAACCGACCCCGACGTGTTCTACATGACGAATGGCGCCCAACTCGAAGCGGCGCTCATCGTCAAGCGGCGCGGCGAACCTGCTATCCTCGTGCACAGTCCCATCGAGCAGCATGCTGCGGAGCAGACTGGCCTGGCGCTCATCAACCGCCAGCGTTGGGACCTCAACGCCATCGCACAGCGTTTTCCTGATCGTTTCGACATGCTAGTTGAATTCCAACGCCAGATTTTGAGCGATCTCGGCATCCAGGGCCGCGTAGCCTTCATGGGCAAGATGGATGCCGGCTATGCCTTTCGTTTCCTCAACAGCCTGCTGCAGGTGATGCCCAACATCGAAATTGTCGCTGCCGCCGATTCCATTATCGAACAGGCGCGTGCCACCAAGGACGCCAGAGAGATCGAGGCGCTGCGGCGCGTGGGCGAGAAGACGAGTCAGGTCGTCCATGCCGTTGTGGAGATGATCCGCCGCCATCGTGTGCGCGACGATGTTATCGTCAGGGATGACGGCCAGCCGCTGACCATCGGCGATGTCAAAGCATTCATGCGTGCGTCTTTCTTCGAGCTTGACCTGGTGGATGGCGGCTTGACCATCTTCGCCCAGGGCGCCGACGGCGCCGATCCCCATCACACCGGCGACACCGGCGCGCCGCTGCGCCTGGGCAGCCCGATCGTCTTCGACATCTTCCCCAAGGATCAGGCCACCGGCTATTATCACGACATGACGCGCACCCTTTGTTTTGGCTTTGCCCCGCCGCTGATTGCAGAAACCTACGCCGTGACGCTTGGCGCGTTCGACGCTGCCGTCGCTGCGCTGCGCGTGGGCGAAAAGACCGGTTTCTACCAGAACCTGGTGTGCGACTATTTTGAGGCGCGCGGCTTTCCCACCATCCGCCGGGATCGGCTGACGAAGCGGGGCTACACGCATTCGCTTGGACATGGCCTGGGGCTGCGCGTGCACGAAGCGCCTGGCCTCAGCTTGCTGCCCACTCTCGATACGCCCCTGTTACCCGGCGCCGTCATCACCATCGAACCAGGGCTGTATGACGCCAGCGCCGGCTATGGCATGCGCATCGAAGACACCTTCTATGCCGATGAGCTGGGCGCCTGGCGCAGCCTGTCGCCCTTCCCCAAGGATCTGGTCATTCCCATGCTCTGAAACGAGGCGGGCGCCTGACGCAGCACAATGCCTGACTGGATGCACGTTCACTACGAACCGACGCTTGCCGCTGTTCATCTGGCCGATGCGCAACGCGCCGCGCTGCGCCAGCGTCTGCGCGCCTTCCAGAGCCAGCGGCTGCGTCGTGAACATGACGATCTGGCGCGCTCGGCCGAGCATGGCGTGTTGGCGCAGTTCTTCTTCGAGGACATCTACGGCCCGCAGGAGTTTCGCGAGCGTGATGCGCGCTTCCGCCAACTGTACAACAAACTGGAGCCGATCGTTGGGCCGCGGCCGCTGGCCACGCTGAAAGAGGCGTTGGAACTGGTGGAACTGACCGACATTCTGGACGACTACTTGATTGACGTCCTGGCGCTGCACGATCTGGCCGATTGCTGGACGGCGCAGGACTACGAATGGGCGTATGCGGCGTGCGACAACTATCTGGCGCGCATCGAACAGATCGAGCGCATCGGCGCGACCATGCGCTCACTGGCCGACCTGACGCGCCTGCCCCTGCTCGATTGGCATTTGCAGGCCCTGCGCTTGCCGGCGCGCCGGCTTGGCTGGGAACCGACCCTGGCCTTCCTGGTGCGCGGCTACCGGGCATTCCGCCATGCCCGCCATGTCGAGCGGTTCGTGCGCACGATCGAGACGCGCGAACGGCAGCGCCTTGATCGCATCTACGGCGTCAAGATTTGAGGTTTTCGCGCACGGTGCGGACGAGCGTATCGGCGCGCAGCTCCGGCAGGGTGAAGCAGGGGGCGCCCATGGCATCGGCCAGCGCCCGCGCCAGCCCACGATCGAAGGCGACATGCTCCATGTTGATCACGATGCCGCGCAGGTTGTTGGCTTTGATCAGGCTGGCCATACGCAGCGCCTCTTCTTGCGGAGGCATCCCAGTCATCGAAACGTTGCCGGCGCCGTCGGTCAGCAGGATGATGATCGGCATGATTTCCTGATCGCGTTGACGCGCCGCCCGGCAGATCTCATAGGCCAACAGCAGTCCGCTGCTCAAGGGCGTCTTACCGCCCACGGGCAAGGTGCGCAACGCCCGTTCGGCCAGCTCGACGCTGGAAGTGGGCGGCAGCACGAGACGTGAGCGATCCTTCTGGAACACCACCAGCCCCACCTGGTCGCGGCGCTGATAGGCGTCCATCAAAAGCGATAGAATGGCGCCTTTGGTTGCCTCCATGCGCTCGGCCGCAGCCATGGACCAGCTGGCATCCACCACGAACAGCACCATATTCGCCGTGCGGCGCACGCGCACCTTTTGCTGCAGGTCGCGCCGCTGAACGGCAAACGCAACTGCGCGCTCGGTGCGCAGGTGGGCGCGCTGCAACTGGTGTGGAGCGGCTGTGCGGATCGTGGCGTCGAAGGCGATGTCGTTGGGGCGGTCGTGCAGCGGCCGCGCCTTGATGTAACGGCCGCGCTTGCGTTTGGTGCGGGTGACCGAACGTTTGCCCGCTTTGGCGCGCGGCATCTTGTCGAGCGGTGAATCGAAGCGTTTGGTCTTGAAGGTGTCGCCCACCTTGACAGGCCGGACGGCCGAGGATTTGGCGTCCTGCTCCGAGGTGCGTTGGTTGAACGCCGCACTGGGATCGGGTGGGCCGCTGATGCTTTGCGGCTCGCCAGCGGGCGATTCGTTGTTCAGATCATCTTTTTTTTTTGATCTGCGCTCTGCGCCTGGTTTTCGGCGCTGCGGGTCTGGCTTTCTTCGGGCGGCCCCATGTCGGCGCGCACCTGGCGCAGGCGTTCTTCGAGCTGGCGCGGCTCCAGCGCCACGTCCTGGAACGGCGCTTTCTTCATACGGTGGGGCAAGGCCAGTTCGGCCGCCAGCAGGATGTCCCGTTCGCCGATGGACAAGCGCCCCTCGAACGCAGCGTGGGCACGGGCGGTCTTCAGGATGGCGATGTCGGCGCGATGCCCGTCCACCTTGAATTCCGCCGTCAGAGTGGCGATCATGTACAGATCGCGCTGCGTGTAGGCCACCAGCGGCAGGCGGCTGCGCGCCTGGCCGATCTCCTCGGTCAGGTGATGCTCCGAATCCTGCCAGCGTTGGCGGAAATGGTCCGGATCCTGGTCGAACTCGATGCGGCGCTTGAGGATTTCGACGCGCTGTGCGGCGTCGGTAATGCCCTGCATGTCAACGCAGAGCGCAAAGCGGTCGAGCAACTGCGGGCGCAGGTCACCTTCTTCGGGGTTCATGGTGCCGACCAGGATGAAGCGCGCGGGGTGTTGGAACGAAATGCCCTCGCGCTCGACGACGTTGACGCCCATCGCGGCCGAATCGAGCAAGATGTCCACGACGTGATCGTCCAGCAGATTGACTTCATCCACATAGAGCAGGCCGCGATTGGCGGCGGCCAGCACACCCGGCTCGAAGTGACGTTCACCGCGTTGAATGGCTTTTTCGATGTCGAGCGTGCCGACGACGCGATCTTCGGTGGCGCTGACCGGCAGATCCACGAAGCGTGTGCGGCGCACCGTCGTGGGCAGCACTTCGCTGCGTTCGAGCCGCGCACGACAATTGTCGCACAGTTGGTCAGGTCGGTTCGGATCGCACTGGAACGGGCAATCGGCCACAACCTCGATTTCGGGCAGCAGCGCCGCCAGGGCGCGCGCCGCGGTTGATTTGGCCGTGCCGCGCTCGCCGCGAATCAGCACGCCGCCGATGCGCGGGCTGATGGCGTTCAGAATCAACGCCCGCCGCATGCGGTCTTGACCAACGATGCTGGTAAATGGAAAGATGGGAGCCGCCATGACGATCTTTCTCCGAAACAATGGTTGGGGAGCGATGCTACTTCCGAGACATAGACTGGACAGGTCGAATGCCCAGGTGCGTCTCACCCGCGGTCAGGGTGCGCAGGATGACATCTGGCAGCTTCCAGGGCAGCATCTCGTGCATCTCCACTGGAGAAAGTGGTTGATTGTTGTTGGCCAGGAAGAGACGAAAGACCGCCGAAGTCAGCGGCAGGGTATTGTTGATGTAGTTCGGCTTGCGTGCGCATGAGGCGCGCAGGCACTGCCAGAGCGCATCGGTCCGTTTGACTTCGGCTGTCTCAGGATCAATCCAGTCCACCATTTCGGTGTTGCGATGATTCGGAAAACGCGTCTTGCACTCGTCGCACAACTGGTTGCGCAGATGCAGCCGGAAGTCGAGTCCGCTCTTGTCCCACCAGCCAAAGTCAATATGGAACTTTGTCTCGATCGTTGGTTTTGTCCAGAACGTTGCCATGAATCTTGCCTTACTGTGACATTGTTGAGACAGGCGTCACGTGCGCACCGCCATCGCCCAATAGCCGCCGCCCGAACTGCGCAAGGTGCCGTCGGTCGCAAGGGCCGCAAAGACAGGCCCCGGAGGTGTGCGCCGCAGCAGGTTGACTGCGCTGTAGATCGTCTTGGCGTGAACGGTGCCTTGCGGACTCTTGCCTGCCAGTTCGTGTGCAATCTGGCGCACCAGACGGCTCAGCGGTGTGCGCTGCTGATTGACCTCGGCGCGATAGGCATCCAGCGCACCCAGGCTCACCTCGGCCACCGTCAGATTCTCATCGTAGTCGCAGGTGATGGCCTGTTTTTGCATCTGAAAAATCAATTCGTCATCGCGGATTTCGGCGGTGCGCGACCATTCACGGCGCATGCGCCGCGGGCGGAAATCTACCACGTACTCGAGGGGTTCGGATGTGCGCTCCAGGGTGATGATGGCGCCGACCGGCAGCTTGTGCTGTTCGAACCAACCGCTCAGACCGGCGATGTAGCGCCCCTCGTGCGAGACGAACGCCGGAAACCGTGCGCCCCAGCGACCATCCACCAGGGTGATCATCGTGGCGCGCCCCTGACCGCGTGGGAAGAAGCTGCGCACACGGCTGCTCAAGGGCAGTGTTCCAGAGCGCAGATGAGGATAGATCAGATTGAGCGTGACTGTGGGCGCCAACATGGGAGTTTCGATGGAAATGGCGTCGGTTGACCATTCGTCGTCAAGCTCCCATTCCTGTTGCAGCATTTCCACACTCAGAGCCAGCCGGTCGTATGCGATCGGCTCGTAGCGCAGGAGAGCGGGCGTTTCCATCACTTCGGGCGGCAGCAGGCGGGTGAGATACCAGGCCGGTTCGGCGCCGCTGCCCACATCGGCAAAACGACCGTCGCGGCGCAGTGCGCTGTTGGCTGAAAAGCGGCGCAGATCGTCTGCATACTGGGTGGGCAGTCCCATTTCGGTCATGAGCGTGGTGGTGGTGATTGGCCGGTTGTTGACTTCGATCAGCGCCTCGGCAATGTTGAGATGCCCCACGTGCACCTCGATCAACATGTCTTGCAGCAGCCAGCGGTCGCCGTCGCGCACGAAGGCGGGCTGTGTCGCACTGTCGAGCTGCTGCAGCAATGCCTTGCGCACAGCATCGCCATACTGCGCCAGCAGTTCGCGCGGCGTCAGCAGATGTTCGCCCGTCCCGGTCGTATCGCTGTCGGTGCGGTTGAGGCGATGGGGCGTGCTCAGGCTGCTGGCAAATTCACGCAGCGTGGTCTGTCCCTCCAGCGTGACCTGAATCACCTCGAATTCGCCGTGCTCCGGGTTGACGCCAGCCCGCTTCCCGGTAATCGTGCCGGGGACATACTCGAACGCAGGAAAGACCAGTTGTTGGCCAACCTGATACGTCTTGTTGGGTTGAAAGAGGACGCCCTTGCTAAGCTCGTTGCGGATGCGACTCTCTTCACGCTGACAGCGGTACTCGATGAGCGCCAGCGTCAGGGTTTCGGTAAACTGTGCAGTTTCTTTCTCCAGAAGAAAGTTGCCGAGGTACTCCAGATCGTCGGGGTTGATCGTAAATGGTTCACGCCAGTAGACGGCAGTTTGAGTGTTGCGACGAATCACCTCGTGGATTCTCCTTCATTCATGGCATCGAAAGGCTCAAGAGCATCGAAAAGTCTTTGATTCATAGTTTTCTCTATTTCGCATGGTCGCCCAAAATCGGTTTCATTTTAGCAGTTTGCGGCCCCTTTGACAAATGCGTGCAGAGGTCTTTGTCAAGCGGGCTG
>CAZOLV010000080.1:0-25577 GCA_964580725.1 uncultured Anaerolineae bacterium
TACGAGGCGCCAAATGAATTTGGCGGTACGAGGCGCCAAATGAATTTGGCGGTACAGAGCAGGCGAGGGGCAAGGGCGATGAGGCCGAGAAGGACGAGCCAGAGGAGCGGTTGACCGGGGGGATTGGCCTCGGCGCCGGTCAGGCGGACGGCGGTGGGAGCACTGAAGGCGGCGCTGACGGGGCCGTGACGGGTGACGGCGCCGCTGCTGTCCACATCCTCCAGCCAGTAGTAGTAGGTTGTCCCGCCGACGAGGTCATTGCTGTCGAGCCATTCGTAGCTGAAGCCCTGGCTGCTGCCGGGCGCGGCCGAGGGGATGAGGGCGCTGTTGAGTGGTAGGTCGGGTGCGGTGGGCGAGACGCCGCGCCAGAGGTTGAAGCCGAGATTTCAATCGCTCGGCCTGCGCCGCGAGGGGGCGCCAAATGAATTTGGCGGTACAGGGCCGCAGGTCCTTGAGGCGCGATTTCAATCGCCCGGCTTCGACAGGCTCAGCCGACGGAAAGTCGTTCCCTGAACCTGTAGAAGGGGGCAGGGGCGCCGGCGGCTACGTTCGAACGAGGATCAGGGTTGCCACAGGGCGGCGACCAACATGACATCAACGATGTCAACGTCGCCGTCGTGATCGAGGTCAACGCGCGGATCGTGGACGAGGAACCACGATTCGGCCACGATGGTGACATCCAGGGTGGTGACGCTGCCGTCGCAGTCAATGTCGGCCAGTGCACAGGTGCCCGCGGTCGCATCGAGCGCCGCAATGAGCATCTTGAGAACTTCGGCCGCCTGGGCAGGCGTGATCTTGTCGGGCGTGTCGCAGGTGCGGTGATAGCAGCTATAGCTGTCGTACTCCTGTTCGATCAGCAGAACCGCTGGAATGCTGACATCCAGGAACGGCACATGGTCGCTGCCCCAGGCGTAGTACGAGGTTGTGACATTCAAGGCGGTGTACGTCTGGGCGTTCTGGCTGAGGATGGTCACCAGGTTGACGGCGCCGGGAACGGTGCTGCGGCTTTCCAGCAGGACATTGAGCGGATACGCGGCGCTCTTGTAGCCGATCATGTCCATGATGAACACCCCCTTGACGCGGCTGCGCTCCGCGGCGCTCAGCGAGGCGACGTAGGCCTCGGAGCCGTACAGCCCTTGTTCCTCGCCGGCAAAGGGGATGAAGCGCACCGTGGCCTGAGGCGGATACTGCGCCAGGATGCGCGCCATTTCGAGTATGCCGGCTGTGCCGCTGGCGTTGTCTTCGGCGCCGGGCGCGTTGGTCGAGGCCGTCGGCGACGTGGAATCATAGTGCCCACCGATAATATAAACGTCATTCGGACGCACGCGCCCCGGGATTTCGGCCACGACGTTGTGGGCCGTGCCGTAAGGGCTGCTAAAGGCGTGCAGCGTGGTGATGTAGCCGAGTGTTTCGAACTGCGCCTTCAGCCAGTCGCGCGCCATCTGCTGGCCGACGGTGCCGGTACGGCGCGTCGTGGGATTTGGCGCCTGGATCGTGGCCAGCAGGCTGATGTCGCCAAAGGTACGCGTGGCGCTGACGGCGGCGACCAGATCGCCGCGGCTGTAGTCGGGCGCCAGCGGCGGCGAGAGGGGCGGTCCGGCCAGGACGGCGTTGGGCGTCAACGGTCCAAAGGTGAAGTCCTGGTGTCCGTGGACATGCGCCGGGCCTTCTTCGGTTGCGTGCGGTTGCAAGTCGGGGTGACGCGCCAGCCAATCCTCTACCTGGGCGCGGCCGGCGATGGCCAGCGGGCCGTCTTGCAGGATGACCGGCAGATCGTCTGGGGCAAAACGGACGGCGACGAAAGCAGTCGCCTCGGCGCCAGGGTCGCTGAGCGCCATCGCATGCGGCGCGTGACGGCTGATCGCGGCCGGGTCGCCGATCAACAGCGCCTGTGCGCCCAACTGCACCCACCAGGTCACGCCTGGCGCCTGGAACAGATCGGCGCGCTGGGCGGGAGTCAGGGCGCCGACATCAACCACGAAGGTTCGTTCTGGCGACTCGGTTTGGGCTGAGGCGACGCCGCTGAGCAGCAGAAAGAGCAGCAGGATGCGGAGGCCGCTGTGCGTTCTTTTCAACATGGGTCAAAAGCTCCTTCGACTTTGCGAGAAAAGCCCATCTGTGTTATGCTGGCAAATGGGAGGTCATCGTGAATGATTTGCTGACTCGTCGTGAGTGGTTGGAAGGGGACGAGGCGTGTGCGGTGGTTTCTGTGCGCTATGCAGAGACGGACGCCATGAACATCGTCCATCATAGCAACTATATCGTGTGGTTCGAGGAGGGGCGCAGCAGTTTCATGCGCTGCCGGGGATACCCCTATAGCCGCGTGGAGCAAAGCGGCTTCTACCTCACCGTGGCAGAGGTGATGGCGCGCTATGTGACGCCCGCCCGCTACGAGGATCTCCTGATCGTGCGCACCCGCCTGGGCGACTTGCGCAGCCGTGGCCTGCGCTTCGACTATCGCATCGTCCGCGCACACGATGCCCTGACGCTGGTCACCGGCTATTCGAAGCATATCTGCATCACCCACGCCGGGCAACCCGCACGCATCCCGGATGATCTGCTGTCTGTCTTGCGCCGCGGCTGAATGCTGAAGGGTCAAAAAGCCCTACCCACCCTGCCAGCGATCCACCATGTGCCGCTGCACGACGACAGATGCGCCGCTGGCTTCTTTCAGCTCGACGGCGCCCAGGTCCCACCAAACGACCTGACCACTCAGCGTGACGCCAGAGCGCAGGACGAGCTGGATGGGGTGGTGATGCTCCGCCGCTTCGATCAGCGCCGCCGTCAGGTTCTTGCGTGACCACTGTTGCCGCCAGCGCATCTCCTCGAACTCCACCCCGTAGTACGTTGCCAGTTTTTGCAGCGTCTCGTCTTCCCCAATCGCACGGTAACGTTGTTCGATCTGGCGATAGACGCCCGACGGCACGCCGGTCGCCTCTTCGATCTGCCAGGGTGTCGGGCCGCCTTCGACGGCGCGCAGATAGCGCACATAGTCACCCAGGCTCATGATGACGCCTCGTGTGCGGTGCGGCGATAGTAGGCAATGGCCAGCTTTTGCAGGGTGATCTCGGCGCCCTCGGCGTCGCGCACCGTGATCGCATAGGGGCTGAAGCCGGTGATCTGCCCGCTCATGCGGCTGTTGTCGAACAGATAGAAATCGAACGTGGCGCCTTGCTGTTGCGCCGCTGTCAGATAGGTGAACTCGTACTCATCCACCGATTCGGGCAGATAGGGACGTTGACGCTTGTTCTTGGGACGCACCGGGTTTTCTTCCACGATGCGCCGCTGCAGTGTCCCCAACAGCAGCGAGGCCTCACGGCGGTTCATCTCGCTGAGCGGCTTGCCCACCTGATTTTCCAGATCGGCTTGCTCCTGACCCAGGCGTTTGCCCAGGCTGACCAGGTGCGCAACCTGGCTCTGACGCACAGGGCCAGGGGGCGGCGGCGGTCTTTGCGCACGATCGGGGCGCTCACGTCGCGGCGGCCGCCGTTCGGACGGCGGATTGCGCGGCGGGCCGCCTTCGGGCGTGGGGTGTGGTCCATGTTCGCCGCGCGGCGGGCCGGGTGGGCGGCCATATGGCGGTCGTGGGCCGCCGGTGGGCGCTGGACGCGCCGGCGGCGCGCCTGGCGCAGGTGGCGCAGGTGGCGACGCCGGCGCGCCAACCTCGCCAGGCGGCGGTGGCGGTGGTGGATCGGACTGAATCTTGATCTCCCACGGTTCGACATAAAGAGCACGCGCCAGACGATCAATATCGTCGAGTGGGATCGGAATCTCGCCCATCTCGTAGCGACGCAACTGCTTGGCCGGAATACCAGTGCGGCCGGCCAACTCGCCAATCGTCACGCGCTTGTGTTTGCGTATTTTCCAAAGATCTTCCATAAGTGAGAACTCGATCCTCCTCGCTTGGTTGCTTGAATTCTAGAGCCAGTCACTGCTCGTTGTCATTGTTGCCCGGCGGACGCTGCCGCTTCGGGAAGCGCCGGCAGGTCGCCCGCGTTTGCCAGGCCAAAATACTGCAAAAACTCGAAAGTTGTCCCGTACAAAATCGGCCGCCCGACGGCCTCCAGGCGACCCTGCTCTTCGATCAGCCCACGGCTCAGCAGGGTGCGCAACACGCCGTCGCAGTTGACGCCGCGAATCGCTTCGATCTGCACCCGCGTCAGCGGTTGGCGATAGGCGATCATCACCAGCGTTTCCAACGCGGCCGGCGACAGTTTGGGATTGCCCTCCAGCCCCAACAGGCGCTCGATGGCGCCCGTCGCCGCTGGCAAGGTGACCAACTGTACCCGGTCATCCTTGCGCTGCAGGCGCAAACCTCGATCCTGCAGGCTCGTTGCCAATGCCTGCAACCCTTCTTCGACCTGCGCCGGTTCCAGCAGCAGGGCCGCAGCCAGGCGGGCCACGGTCAGTGGTTCGGGCGCAACGAAGAGCAGACTCTCCAATAGCGCGCTGACCGACGAACCGACCGTCGTATCGTTCGCGGCCGCGACAGAGGCCTCAGCGGAGGCCTGCGGCGCAGGCGGGATTCGAGTAGCCGACAATGCCTCGGCAGCCTTCAACGCTGAGTTCCCTTCTCGATCGTAGGCTGTTCGGCGTAGGGGGCGTGGTCAATCTGCACCTCGGCCTTGCCCAGGCGCAGCCCCATGCGCTGCTCCACCACCTCACGGGTGACGGCCAAAATCTCCTCCGTCTTCATCGGCACCTCGATGTCGGGCGTCGTGCGCACGTTCAGCTTGATGTCCACGCTGTTGCCGCGCGCCTTGACTTCAGGAGTCACGCCGATCACATCGGCCAGTTGGTCAATGTGCCAGGTGATGCGCCGCGTGATCGAATCGGCGGTCAAGGTCGCGGCGCCGGCGCCGGCGGTCTGCACTCGCACAGTGAAGGGCCGGGTGCGCCGGATTTCCAGCCAAATGAGGGGAATCAGAAGGATGGCAACCGCCGCTGTGACGATGACCTGCGCCAGCCGGAACTGTGCGCCGTAATCGTAGAATGCCTGCGTCAACCTCTCGTCCAGACTGCTCAGCGCCCGCTGCGCCAGGCTCAACGCGCCAAATGGGAAAACAGCAAAACCGATCAAGCAGAGAAACAGGAGGAGAAAGAGCAGAAAAACGATGAAACGGTTGAGACCATTCATGTTGGATGTCACCTCGCTTCGATGTTGCCCGGCGGCGATCTTCATGATCGCGGCCGACTTCTGTCATTATACCCGACTTTTGATTTCACGTCTACCTGTGCGCCCCCCAACGTTGGACAGAGCGGCGGTGGTTGGCGCTCACGCTGGGTGACGCGCCGGCGCCCAGGCCCACAGGCCGGCCGCTGCCAGCAACGCCAGCGTGACCAGCGAGACCAGAACGCCCCTGCGCAGCGAGTCGGGCGCAAAATCGAACACGACGCGATGCGTTCCCGGCGTCAACCGCACGGCGCGAAAGAGCAGATTGGCCGGCTCGATCATCGTCGGGACGCCATCCACGGCGGCGCGCCAGCCCGGATGGATGGCGTCACTCAACACCAGAATGCCCGGCGCCGCCAGCGTCACGCTGATCGTGACCCGTTCCGGCGCATAGCTCTCGATCTGCGCCTGGCCGGGCGAGGCGGCGGCGACGGCCAGCGCCGGCGCCTGGCGTCCCGTTTCCAAAATCACCTGCTGCGCCGGATCGAAGCCCGGCTGCTGCAGGGCGGCCAGGGCGGCGGCCTGATCCTCGACCTCGATCACCCCATCCGCCGGAACGACGTAGGCGCGCGGCAGCACATCGCGCTTTTCGTAAATCTTGACATCGCCCGAATGCACGCGGCGAAAATTGCCCTGCCCCGGCGTCATCAGCGCCAGGCTGGCCCCCGTGCGGGCGTCAATCAGGCTGATGGCCTGCAGCACGAAATCGCCCTGCGCCGCACGGCTGACGACCTCGATGGCGCCAATCTCGAACGGTACCGGCAGCGCCAACGTGGCCAAATAATCCTGCCCGGCGGCGTGATCGGGCCAGGGATGGCCGCGGCGCGCCTGGGCATGGGCCGCGCCAGGCTGCCAGGCGCCCTCGGCCGTCTCCACGCCGGCGCGCAGGCTGAAGGGGACTCGCTGGCCGTCGCGCCCGCTGACGATCAGCTCGGCCGCGGGGGCGCCGTCGGGCAGGGCGGCGCCGCCCGCCAGGTGCGACATGACGCCAAGCGCCGTCGCCTCGAACGGTTGGTCGGGCGCCAGGGTCTGCCGCCAGCTCGCGCCGGCCGGCAGCGACGCGCTGAACTGCAAGTCGTAGTAGATATTGTCCACCCACACGTCGAACACCTTGTCGGTGATGATGAAGCGGGCGTTGACCAGATCGAGCAGGGGGGCCGGCGGGATGCGGCGCAGTTGCTCACGCAGGCGGCCATCGGGCACCGGCTGCTCGTCTAGCCTGCCGCCTGCGCTCACGAAGACGCGCAACAAATCCACATAACGACGCACGGGCAGCACGCCGCCGTCGTAGCCGTCCACGGCGGGGATGCGCCAGAGCAGCGGCAGGTTGGGCGCGATGATCTCCTTTTGCTTGCTGGCCACGATCAAATCGTAAAGAGCGGCGGAGTCGAGCTGGCCGGCGAATAGAGCGGTCAGCTCAGCTTGGTCGCCGGGGTCGTAGGTGATACCGGAGATGCTCAGGAAACGCCACAGCCCCGGTTCGCTCAAGAGATAGGCCGGGGCGTTGCGCAGCGACGTCACGGCGTTAGGGGCCGTGGGATGGGCATGGGGCAGCGTCTGACCGGCCAGCAGCAATTCGACGCAGAGCAGCAGCGTTGCACCGCCCACCAACCAGGCGCTCCGTCGCTCCTTGCGCTCAAGCAGCCGATCCACACCGACTGCTGCCAGACCCGCCATGCCGACGGTGTACAGCAGCAGCCAGCGCGCCGGGGCGCGAAACAGGTCCCAACCGGGGATCAGGCGATAAGCGAGGTAGTACAACGGGTTGAACGCCCCCAGGGCCAGCGCCAGGCCAAACAGCCCCAGCGCCAACAGCGGCCAATGCTGCCGCAGCGCCCGCCGCACGCCCCAGGCCGCCAGCGCCAACCCGCTCAAGCCAACATAGGCGGTGAATTCGGCAAAAGCGGCACTGTCAAAGCGCACTGCCAGGTCTTGCCCAAAGGCGGGCAAGAGCGACCAGGGCAGCCACTGCGGTTTGAGCGAAAACGACACCGCCTCGCGGTAGCTCAACCCGTCGGCGCGCGGCGACAGTGCGCTCAACTCCAGCGTTGGCCAGACCTGGGCCGCTGCCAGCCCCAAGCCGCCGATCAACCCCAAACCGAGGATCAACAGCGGCCAACCGCCGGTCATTGCGCCCGCCAGCGCCCAACCTCGCCAACCGCCAGGCGGGCCAGGCCAGGCGCGGCGGCCAGCCGACGCCGGCGCCGCACGTTGGCGTTGCTCTTGCGCCCATTGCGCCAGTGCATACAGGCCGCCGCCCACGACGCTGATGTACCAGGCCTGCGTATGGCCGGCCAGCAGTTGCAGCGCCGAAACGCCGGCGATGACGATCAGCAGTTGCAGCGCCGCCGCCCGGTCGAACGACGGCGTCCGCCGCGCCCGCGACAAGGCCCACAGCAACGCCGGAAACCAGGCGTAGGCGTTGAGTTGGTTGATCTGCCCCACATGACCGCCCAGAAAACCGCTGCCGACCACAACGGCGCCGCCCAGCCAGGCCGCCAACGGTCGCAAACGCAGCCCATGCCGCAGCCAGCCGCAGGTCAGCGCACCGGCCAGCCAGATGTGCAGAACGATTGACCAGACCAACGCACGGGAGGTGGACAGCCAGGCCAGTGGCCAGTGCAGCGGATAAAAGACCGCTGCCTGGCTGTTGGCCAGGAAGGGTGCGCCCATGAAAAGGTAGGGATTCCAAAGTGGCAGATGTCCGCTGCGCAGCGCCTGCGCCGCAAAGTCGCGGTAGGGCGTGAAGTAGGTGAATACATCGCCGCTGGCCAGCACGCGGTTGGTGAGGACCAGCGGCCCAAAGAGTAGCAGCGCCCACACGGCCAGCCCTGCCAGCGCCAGCGCCGTCACCCGCCGTTCGCTGCGCCGGTCACGTTGACCCGCCGCGGGGTCCGACTCGACAGTGCGTATCATCCGTGCCTCAGTCATCATTTTCCTCGATCACACAATGCGCCGCTGCGCCTGGCCGCCGCCATTGTCAGGGCGGACCGATGCGCCACAGCGTGCGGCTGACGTGGGCCGGGTCGCCAAAGACCGGGATGGGCAGCACGGCGACCGGCGTCAGCCGAAAATGGCGGGCCGTCTGCTCCAGCACAGGGGCCAGCTCTGCGCTGTCCTCCAGCAGGTAGAGCGGCCGCCCCTGCGCTTGTAGTGCAGCGATCACAGTTTGCCAATCGGCGGGCGACCAATCGGCGGGCCGCACACTGCGCCGATCGCTCAACAGGTCGAGCGCGCCGCTATTGAGCGTCGCCCCGATGACGGCGTTGGTCTCGGTCAGGGTCTGGATGCGGGCAAAAGCGGTGCGTTGCTCGGCAGTCACAAAGCCAAAGCTGGCGTGCGGGGGCTGCGCCAGACGCGCCAGCATGGGGTAGGTGCGTGCCGCCAGGGCAAAGATCAGGATGAAGGTCAGTCCGCTGCTCACAACCTGCCCGGCCGGCGACCGTGCGGCCCAACGACGCGCCGCCAACAGCAGAGCGGCGGCGCCCCAGGCCGTCCACAGGGCGAGCAGCGGAAAGAGCGAAAGCAGATCGCGCATGCGCAGGGCGCCGTAGGGCAGATGCACGGCCAGCAGCGCCAAAACGGTCGTCGCCAGGACGAGGCTGGCGCGCGGGGCGCGCCGCGCCAATGTCCAGACGCCGAGCAGCGCCAACGGCCAGAGCAGGCCCCACTCGTTGCGCCGCAGCGCCTCTTCCAGGACGATGCCGGCGCTGCGCCCACTGTGTGCCAGGCTGAAAAGGAACGATTCGGGCGACTCCGGCTGCCAGATGTTGCCCGACAGCCGGGCGTGATACCAAAGATCGGCCAATCCAAAGGGCAGCGCGCCCAGGGCGCTGCTGACGGTCAGGCGCGCTCGGTCAGACCAGCGCGCAAAGGGCGCCAGGCCGATGGCGAGCAGGCACGGCAGCGCCAACAGGAGCTGTGTATGACGGATGAGGTAGGCGGCGCCAAAGCAGAGGCCGCTGCACAGGCCCCACTGCGCCAGCCGCTGCGGCGCGGCGCGCCAGGCGCTGAGCAGACTGCCAAGCGCCAGCAGGCTGAATACCTGTGCGCCGACGTCGGCCATGGGCGTCAGCAGGCGGTCGGTCTGTTCGTAGCTGGTTGCCAGCAGCAGGGCGCTGAGGGCCGCCGCCAGCCAGACGCCACGCCGGGCCGTGTTAGGCGCATCGCTGACGCGCAGCACGAACCAGGCGCACAGGCCAATGGCCAGCAGACCCCACAGTGGCGCCGCGAGATACAGGCCCGCTTCGCCCCACAGGCGATACGGGAGGGCCAGCAGCAGCGGCCAGCCGGGCGGCCAGACGGTCGCCGCGTGGCCGGCCGCATCGAGCGGCAGCGAGTAGCCGGTGTGGACGATGGGATACCAGGCGACGCCGGTGGACGCCAGCCGTTCGAACAGCTCGAAGCGGTGCAGCAGGCTGCCGCGCTGTACCAGATCCACGGCCATTTGCGCATAGGCGTAGGGATCGCTGCCGGTGACGCCGGCGGTGCGCTGTGCCAGATAAACCGCCGCGGCCCACAGCAGGACGCCGCCCAGGAGCAGCGCCGCCAGGCGCCGTTCTGACTGCCGGGCGGCGGCGCGGCCGGCCGGCCGCGCCAGCAGCAGCGCGCCCAGGCAGAGCAGGCTGTAGGCTGCGCCGCTCACAACGGCGGCGGGCAGGTCGAAGGGCAGAATCCAGGGGTCGGGCAGAAGGTTGGCGCGCACCTGCGCCTCCAGGCCGCTGGGCAGGGCCAGGCGCAGGGCGGCGACCAACGCCGGATAGGCCAGGGGCAGCAGGCCGACCAGCCAGGCCAGCGGATCGGCGCGGTCGTCTGGCTGCGGCTGCAGGGCGAGGATGCGCGCCAGGCGCTGGCGGCCGGTCGGCCAGGGCGGTCGCGTCCAGCGGTAGGCGAGCGGGACGAGGATGGCGAGTGCGCAGGCCAGCAGCGGCCAGAGACGGGCGGTCAGGCCGGGCAGGTGCCAAAGGCGCCCCAGGGTCAGCGTTAAGGCGACGGCGCAGATGGCCGCCTGCCAGCGGGCGATGCGGCCCAGGGGGCGAGCGCGCCAGCTCCAGATCAGGCCGAGCAAGCAGAGCGCGGCGAGCAGGGCAAACAGCGGCCAGGCGCGACCGAGCGCAGGGGCGGGATCGAGCAGGTAGTCGGGGCGGAAGAAACGTTGCCAGGGTGATGCCATTGTGAAACACCGGGTCAGCCGTCAGGGTCGCCGGCGGCGACGATGCGAAAAATCGAAAACGATGCGCTGCCGTCCGCCCGGCGCACGACGTGCAGCGGTTGCAGACGCAGACCGCGTGCGTCCAGGGCGGCGGGCAGGGCGGCGCTCAGGGCGTCGTCCTGACGCCAGGCGGGGATGACGAGCAGGCGTGTGTACCACGCCGGCCCGGCGGCGTCGGCGGCCAGGAACTCTGCCGTGGGGTAGTAGATCAGTTGAAACGGCGCCCCTGCCAGGTAGAACTGCCAGTGCCAGCCGAGCCAATGATGATAGAGCACGCCCGAACGGTCATCGGGCAGATGGGCGCGCACGACGGCAGCCGCCTCTTCGATGCCGTCGTAGGCGCCGTGATCACCGCCGATGGGATAGCCCCCCTGGGCGGCGGGCCAAACTGGCGCCAGCAGGACGAGTAGCGCCAACACGGCGGCCAGCCGGCCGCCGTGTTGCTGCCAGCGACGGACGCCAATCGCTGTGAAGATGGCAACCAGCGGCGCCAACGGCAGCAGGTAGCGATCCCAGGTCTGCAATGATACCACAAGATGCGTCAGGAGGTAGAGCAGGGCGAAGCCGCCGCACAGCAGCGCCCAGGGCGGGCGGTCACGCCGGCGCGCCTTGCGCATGGTCAGCGCCAGGCCAAACAGGCACAGGGCCAGGGCCGGCCAGGTGGGGGTCAGGTACTGCGCCAGGCTGGCCCAGTCAATCAGCCGCGCCGGCCAGTTGGCGATGGGCGCCAGGGTCAGGCCGCCGTAGCTGACGGCGCTCTGCGTCCATACGTCGGGCGGGCCGCCGGCGGGAGTCAGGATGAGGCGGCGGGCGTCCCAGGCCAGGGCCAGGCCGGTGGGCAGGAGCAGACCGGGCAGTAAGCGCCAGCGCAGGCGGCGCTGGGCGGGCGGACGACCGCTGCAGGCGAGCAGCAAGGGCAGCGGGGCCAGCAGCAGGGCCTGCTGTTTGACGATCAGGCTCAGTCCCAGACTCAATCCGAGCCAGCCCCACTGTTGGCGCACGGCGGCCAGGCATGCGCCCAGCCAGGCGACGACGAGCAGTGGGTCGGTGTAGAGGGTGGGGCCGAACAGGATGACGAAGGGCGAGGCGGCGGCGGCGGTCAGCGCCCACCAGGCGGTGGGGCGGTCGGTCAGCCGGCGCGCCAGGGCGAAGACGAGGGCGGCCAGCAGCAGGCAGAGGCCGATGTCGAGCAGACGCAAGGCGGGAACGTTGGCGCCGAGCAGCCATTGCCAGCCGGCCAGCAGCCAGAGGTAGAGCGGCGGTTTGTCCACGGGGACGCCGAGCAGCAGGAAGTCGCCGTGGGCGATGCGCATGGCCCAACTGGCGTAGAGCGCCTCGTCCTCGCGCAGCGGGTGTGCGCGCCAGGAGTGCAGCATGGCGCCCCAGGCGAGCAGTAAGAGGGGGAGGGTTGCCCACAACAGGCGAGGGGTGTCAAGTTGCCGGTCTGTTTTGCTCTGTGATATACTGGGCGTCATGCTTGGATGTGGGCGCAAGAAATGCGCCGCAGTTGAGGCCAGATGCCCGGCGTTGGGGTCTTGAGAGGATGCCTGGGTCAACACGCTACGGCGTCAACTGCCATTGGCGATACAGGGGGCAGCGATGAGGACGAATGAACCGGATGTGACTGAGGCGGCGCCGGCGGCGGAGGATGTACGGGGTTTCACTTTTGCCGATGGCTTCCAATTTGGCTGCGGCTTCATGGCGGCGACGGGGCTGGCGCTGCTGATCTTGATCTTGCTGATCGTCCTGCTTGGCTTTGTGTTCTCGCTGCTCGGTTTGAGTCTGTTCGACCTGGGCGGCGGCCTGGGGTTGTGATCCCAAAGCCAAGAGGTTCGACCTCGACCCGAGGTCGAACCTCTTGAGATCTTTCTCCTGGGGCTGAATCAGTCTTCACCCACCTGATGGGCCAGGATGATCGCTTCGGCCACGTCACGCATCGGTTTGCGGTTGTTCATGCTCATCTTCTGGATCTTGCGGAAGGCCTCGGCTTCGGTCAGGGCCTGGCGATCCATCAGAATGCCTTTGGCTCGATCCACCAGCTTGCGCGTCTCCATCGCTGCTTTCAGGTCGGCGGCTTGCTTCTTCAGCTCGCGGAACTCCTGAAAGCGCGCCAGGGCGACTTCGATCGCGGGCGCCAGATCTGCTTCACGGAACGGTTTGACCAGATAGGCAGCGACGCCCGCCTCGCGCGCACGCGCCAGCAGGTCACGCTGACTGTAGGCACTGAGCAGGAGGATGGGGCCGATCTGCTCCTCTGTCAGGATGCGCGCCGCTTCGATGCCGTCCATGTCGGGCATCTTGATGTCCATGATGATGATGTCGGGGCGCCGCTCACGCGCCAGGTTGACGGCGCTGCGCCCGTCACCCACTTCGCCCACAACCAGGTAGCCCAGATGCGTCAACATTTCACGCAAATCCATGCGGATGAGCGTTTCATCGTCGGCGATGATGATGCGGGTTCGTTCCACAGTGTTCTCCCTCTTCGCTGATTGACACGAACGAAATCACGATTCTCAGTCGGGCGTCCTACGCTTCGCCAAGCGACGCCTTGGGAAATTGCAGGACGGCGGTCGCACCTTTGGGGGATTTGCTGCGCAGTTCGAAAGACCCCTTGAGGTCTTCTTGCGCCAGGGTACTGACGATCTGCAAGCCCATGCCGCGCACCGTCTTGAGATCGAAATCGAGCGGCAAACCCGGCCCATCGTCGCTGACCAGGATGCGCACGAAATCGCCGCCATCCTCTAACACCACGTCCACCTGGACGTCGCGCAGCACAGGCTCGGTGCTGTGTTCGATGGCGTTCGAGATCAACTCGTTGAGCGCCAGCGAGCAGGCGGTGGCCTGCCGGCTGGAGAGGTGCAGGCTTGGCCCGGAGAGCGACAGGCTGATCTGCTGCCCCGGTTTTTCTTCGATGCGCCTGACCTCGTCCATGATGCGCTGGCTGACATCGCGCATGTTGATCGAGCGGCCTTCGTCGCAGGCCAGGAACTCATGAATCACGGCGATGCTGCGGATGCGCTCCTCGGTATCGGTCAGTGCGGCGCGGGCATCTTCTACAGTCTCGATGCGCCGCGCCTGCATGCGCACCAACGAGGCCACCGACGCCAGGTTGTTCTTGACGCGGTGATGCACCTCTTTGATGAGCGCCGATTTGACCTTCATCTCCTGCTCACGGTGCAGGGCCTCGGTGGCGTCGCGCACCAACAGAAAGGCGCCGGCCGGCGTCAACGACAGCGGCAGCGCCCGGCCGCCAAACCAGGCGTCTGGACGACGCCAGCGCGCCTGGGCCTGGCGCAGCGGAATCGCCTTGTGCACCCAATAGTGATCGCCAAACTGCATCGTTTCTTCCAGGCAGCGTTGGGCGCGCCAGGCGCGGGCAACGATCGCTTCGTCGTGGGTGGCCAGGCCATTCAGGCGCCGCCTGCGTAGGTCTTCCAGATAACCGATGCGCCGGTAGAGATTGGTGGCGATGCCGCTCAGGTATTCGATGACGCCATCTTCATTGATATAAAGGATGCCGTCGAACTCCTTGAAGGGCGATAACTCGGCGGCCCCGCGCAGTTCGCCGCGCACCGCCATCTGTTTGAGCACACCGACGGCGTTCTGAAAGATACGCCGGCGCCGGCGGTGACGTTCACATTCGATCAGGTTGGTCAGCACGGCGCAGGCGGCTATGATGTGTCCGTCCGTATCCATGACCGGCCACACTTCCTCTTCCACCGGCGCGCCGCCCACGAGCAGGTCGCGCGCACGCCGGCCGTGCCGGCCTGTTGTCAAGGCGGCGGCGACGAGGGGATATTCTTGCGGATGGTAGGTGCGGTGCAGAGCCGACTGCTTGTAGAGGGACGAGATCGAGTTTGGCAGGGCATGGGCAATGACGACCAACTCGCGCTCGTTCACGATTTGATAGAGCACGATGTCGGCCCGACTGATGTCGGCGGTAATGCCGAGGCCCCCCTTGACTCGTTCCAACAACTCGTTGGGCTGATCGAGAGGCGGGGCGGCTGCCTCTGCGCCGTTGTTGTGCGGCGTCAGGGTCTCTTCTTGGGCGTTCCACGAGGCATCTTCCATAGATGCCGCCTTTCCCTCATCATGGCTGGATAGCGAAAAGCCGACGGCTGTACAACCATCGGCCTTGTTGTCATCAGGTCGGGGCGAGAGGATTTGAACCTCCGACCACTTGAACCCCATTCAAGTGCGCTACCGGTCTGCGCTACGCCCCGTGCGAGTAGGCGCATTATAACCGAGTCAGAACGATTTGGCAAGAAGGCGCGGCGCTCGCATGGCGCCGGCGCCAGGGTCAACCGCGGGGCGGCCGCTCGTCCTGTCAGCGGCTGCGCGTCACGTCGCGTCGTTCACACCAGGCGGTCAGCGGGCACTGGCTGCAGCGCGGGGAGGTGGGATGGCACAGATTTTGCCCAAACGCCACCAGCAGCCCGTTGATTTCGATCCAGTAGGCGGCGGGCAGCCGGGCGCGCAGTGCAAACTCGGTCTGGTCGGGCGTCTTGCTGCGGACGTAACCCCAACGGTTGGTGATGCGATGCACATGCGTATCCACGCAGATGCCGGGCAGGCCGTAGCCCATCGTCAGGACCAGGTTGGCGACCTTGCGCCCGACGCCGGGCAGGGTGACGAGCGTTTCGATGGTGTCGGGAACGCGCCCGTCGTAGGTTTCCAGGAGGATGCGCGAGACTTTCAGGATGTTCTGCGCCTTGATCTTGTAGAAGCCGACGGGGTAGATGGCCCGCTCGATCGTTTCGGCGCTCAGGGCCAGCATATCGGTCGGCGTGGCGGCCAGGCGAAACAGGCGCTGGCTGGCCGGGCCGGTGGTGGTGTCCTGCGTGCGCAGGCTGAGCATGGTGGTGATCAGGATTTTGTATGGGGTTTCGGCCTGCTGCGCCATGACGTCTACCACGGGTGTTTGCCATTGGCGCACGGTAGCGCGCAGGACGCTCATGACGGGATGGATGTCTTGATCTTGCATGTGGTCTCTTTCCAGGAAGCGGCGGGGGCGCAGGCTAGGGCCGTTGTGCGGCCGTGACGGCCTGGCGCGCAATGGCATGCAGCAGCGCCGTTTCGGTTGGCGAGGGGACGGCGCGCTGGATCAAGCGGCGCCAGCGGCGCATGATGGCGATCTCTTGCCCGGCTTTGAGAAAACCGGTGGCGGTCAGCGCCTGCTGCCAGGCGGCAAACATCGCTTCGGTCTGCGTCACGGCGGCGGGTGAGGGGGACGCAGCGACGGGCGTTGCCTCTGCCGCGGCCAGCCACAGTTCGTAGCAGACGATCAGAGCCGCTTGCGCCAGATTGAGCGAACGGTAGGCCGGGCTGGTCGGGACGGTCAACTGCACGTGGCACAGATCGAGATCTGCGTTGGTCAGGCCGTTGCTCTCCGGCCCGAAGACGAGCGCCAGGCGGCCGCGCCGGGCATGGGCCAGCAGGTCGGGCGCGGCGTCGCGCGGGGCGCGGGCGACAGCCTGTTCACGACGGCGTGCGCTGGCGCCGGCCACGAAGCTGGCGCCGGCCAGGGCCTGCGCCAGGGTGGGGAAAACCTGGGCGGCGTGCGCCAGTTGGCCGCTGCGATGGGCCAGATCGTCGAGGCGCGCCGGGTCGAGCGCCGCCGGGGCGGGGTTGACGAGCCGCAGATGCCGCAGGCCAAAGTTCAGCATGACGCGCAGAACGGCGCCGACGTTGGCGGCGTCCTGCGGGGCGACGAGGACGATGCAGGTGCGGTCGGCCAGGGGCGGGGCGGCGGTCTCTGCGGTCGGGTTGTCAGGCGGATGGTTTGACATAACGTGACGGAAGATGTAGGGCGGCCGGCGGGACGGGGAGAGCGTCCGGTCCTTGCGCCAGGCGCTGTTCCAGTTCGGCGGCCAGGCCTTCCAACTCGGCGGTGGTGTTGAAGAAACCGGTGGAGATGCGCAGGCCGAAGGGGGCGTGTGGGATGCCGCGTATGACATAGCCGGCCTGGTTGACGGCGGCGTTGAGCGCGGCCTGCGCCTGCGGTGACCAACCCACGATGTCGAAGTTGACCAGGCCGGCCTGTTGTCCGGCGGGGGTGAGCAGGGTCACGCCGGGGATTTGCAGGAGGAGGCTGCGTGCGGTTTGGGCCAGTGCGGCGATGCGTTCGTGGATGGCGTCGAAGCCGATGTCGTCGCACAGCCAGGCCAGGGCGGCGTTCATGCCGGCGATGGCGGGGCCGTAGTGGGTCACGCCTTCGTAGCGCATGGCGCCGTTGTGCGGGACGATCCAGCCGCGGTGGTCCTGGGCGGCGACGGTGGTGTAGCCGCCGAAGCTGGGCAGGAGATCGTCGAAACGGTCGGGATGGACGTAGAGCGCGCCGGAGCCGTCGGGGCCGCAGAGCCATTTTTGACCGGAGCAGGCGTAGAAATCAACGCCGAGGGCGGTTACGTCCACGGGGATGGCGCCGGCGGATTGGGCGGCGTCGGCCAGCACCCAGGCGTCGCGCTGGCGCGCCAGTTCGACGATGGCGGCCAGGGGGAACAGGGCGCCGCTGGCGTAGCTGACGTGCGAGAGGGCGACCAGGCGTGTGCGCGGGGTGAAGGCGCGGGCCAGGGCAGCGAGCAGGCGGTCGGCGTGGCCGAGACCGGTGTCGAGGAAACGCACGACGACGCCAAACCGTTGGCGCAGGAGCGCCAGGGGGACGGTGAGGCCGGGGTGTTCGAGGTTAGTGGTGATGATTTCGTCGCCCTCCTGCCAGCGCAAGCCCCAGAGCGCCAGGTTGATGCCTTCGGTGGTGCTGTGCGTCAGGGCGATGCTGGCGGACGGGGCGTGCAGGAGTTGGGCAAAGGATTGACGCAGGCGGCGCTTCTCGCCGGCGATGAAGTGCGCGGCGTCTTGGCCAATGCGGCCGGCGGTCAACTCGCGCTCGGCGGCGGCCGTCATGGCCTGAGCGGCGACCTGCGGCAGGGGGCCGTTGGAGCCGGTGTTGAAATAGGCGCTGCGCGCAACGGCGGGCAGTTGTTCTCGGATCTGAGTCAGGTCGAGCATTGTGAGACCAGGATGGGCATGACGTGTTCGCCCGATGGGCGCTGCGGGGTATTGTATGGATTGCGGGGGTTTTGTCAATCTGTTTCAGGGGAGGGCGGTTCTTGAAAATGCGTTGGGGTCGTGCTATCATCGGCGCATGGGGTGCGGCCGGGACGGGCGGGCCGGCGGCGGAGACGAGGATCAATTGCAATTCGAGATGGTTGTGGTGGAGGCCGAAGATCGGGAATTCGTGGAGTTCCTGCATGGCAAAATTCGGGAGTTCAACGACGAGCAGTCGCGGCATCATCGTGCGGTGCGCCAGCCGGGCGCGATCCAGCCGCTCAATCTGCTGCTGAACGATCACCTGGGCGCCACTGTCGGCGGGCTGGCGGCCAGGACGTATTGGGATTGGCTCGAGATCGAATACCTCTATGTCCCGGCGGCGGCGCGCAGGCACGGGGTGGGCGCCCGCCTGCTGCAGCAGGCGGAAAGCATCGCCCTGACGCGGGGATGTGCGCATGTCCAACTGACGACGTTCGAGTTCCAGGCGCGCCGGTTCTACGAACAGCAGGGGTATCGAGTCGTCGGCGCGCTGGAAGGTTATCCGCCCGGTTCGACCTACTACTGGATGCGCAAAGACCTGACGTCTTCTGCGGAGTTGCCGGGCGAAAGGGGGCGCTGAATGAGCGGTGTTGGTCCACTCGATCAGGCGGACGATCCGTTCGACCTAAACCGTTTCGTGCAGGCGCAAGAGGGCGTCCACGCACGGGCGCTGGCCGAGATTCACGCCGGCCGCAAGCGGTCGCACTGGATGTGGTTCATCTTTCCACAGTTCGATGGGCTGGGCGTCAGCTCGATGTCCAGGCGCTATGCCATCAAGAGCCTGGACGAGGCGCGGGCGTATCTGAGCCATCCGCTCCTCGGCCCGCGGC
The DNA here is from genome assembly GCA_964580725.1 of uncultured Anaerolineae bacterium. Taxonomy (GTDB): domain Bacteria; phylum Chloroflexota; class Anaerolineae; order SSC4; family Amarolineaceae; genus Amarolinea. The sequence goes on from CAZOLV010000080.1 coordinate 18,305, forward strand.
TGACGGGGTGCGCCGAGGCGGTTTTGGCGGTCGCAGGACGGTCTGCGTTCGAGATCTTCGACTTTCCCGATGACATGAAGCTGCGGTCGTGTGCGACGCTGTTCGCCGCGGCGTCGCCGGCGGGATCGGTGTTTCACCGTTTGTTGGACAGGTTTTTTCAAGGAGAGCCAGATCACAAGACGCTGCGCCTGTTGGAGAGGGCGGCCGGGCCGGCTGACCTGTCTGCCGGGGGCCAGCCGTGAAGCCAGATCAGGAGAAGAGGGGACAGATGAAACCAATCACGATTCAGGTTGTGGGCGAGATGCCGCAGTCGTCGCAGGAGATTTGCGCCGGGCTGCTCAACACCGAGCGTTGGTCGGAGTTCCAGGGTTATTCGATCTTGCCGGGCATTGCGCACGCCAGCTTCGAGCGGCGCACGCCAGAGATCGTCGGGTCACGCATCCGGGTGCAGAACAGGGATGGTTCGTCTCATGTCGAGGAGATCATCGCCTGGGATGTGGAAAGGCGCGTGGTGTTGCGGTTTGGCGAGTTCCAGAATTCGCCCCTGCGCCGCCTGGCCGCCCAGTTCGTGGAGACGTGGGAGTTCGAGCGATGCGAACATGGAACGAAGGCGACGCGCCGCATGACGATGGTCCCGACAGGCTTTTTGGGATGGCTGGCACTGCTTCCTATCTCGCGCCTGATGAAGAAGGCGTTCGAGGCGCAGCGCATGCAGATGACGGCTTGAAGTTTTTGTTGAAAGAAAAGTGGGCCGCCGATGGTTTCTGAAACTACACCCGCTACACCCACCCGCGTTGTTGATACAACTCGAACCCGATCTGCAGCGCCGCTTCGATCTGACGCGGCAGCTCCGGCGTCAGCGCCTTGACGTGGAAGCACGACTTGCCCTTCAGCAGCTTCAGCAGCTCCGGCGCGAAGACGGCCTTCAGCTCCATCTCGGCGTAGACCGGCATGAAGTAGAAGCCGACGTAGCCCTTCTGGCTGATCAGCCCGGCGAAGAAGACCTCCTTGCGCTTGCGGCCTTCGATCACCAGATCCTTGACCGACCACAAGTCGTAGTAGCCCGGCTCGTCCCGCTTCGGGGTCAGCGGCGGCGCGTAGGCGGAGAGGAGGGCTTTGAGCGACGCGAAGATCGCTGTCAGATCGCTGGTTGTCGCCATGTCAACCACCTCCGTTTTGTCATGCTGAGCGGGTCTACAGCTCAAGATGCGCTGCGGCGAGGCGCCAGCGAAGCATCTCCGCCCGCAACCTCGCCCAGCGCCGCGGCCGTGAGCGCCCGCCGCGCTCCCTCCGCCCGCGCCAGCCCGGCCTCCAGCGCGTCGCAGAGCTGCATGAGCTGGTCCACTTTGGCGACGATGCGGCGCTGTTCGGCGAGAGGAGGGACAGCTACCAGCACCTTCGAAAGCTGATCCTGATTCACCTTTGGCATTGCCACCCGTGTGTCAGCCTTGGTCACCATCTGAAGGAACGTGCCGGACAGAATGTACCTCAGCAGATAGCGTCCATGAATAAACGCTTCAACAGGATACATGTCAGCACTACACAATCCCTCGAACTCAACTATGGTGGCTTTAGATAGATTTGGGCGAATCTTCGAGTAAAGAATCTGGCCTGGATAAAAGTGATGGTTGACACTCCGCACCTCATCTTCACTGACAGTTCGGTATTCTAGCAACCGCCCGGTAGACTTCTCGATGTTATCAGGAGCAATGTGGGGCAAGTCAGGGAATTCGTCTGGATCGGTGGATTCGGTTGCAATGTTCGCGACATCGATGAAATGCCCCCAGATCCACCCCTCTGGTAACTGGTACGGAACCTGTCCCGCGGCAGCCGGCGGCAGCGACTTCTCCTCCCTGATCTTCCCCTCCTTCACTAACCGCCGCCTCTCCGCCCGAATCCGCTTCAGCAGCTCGCTCGCTGGCTCATCGGCGGGATCCTGCGGCACGAGCTTGCCTTGCACCGCCAATTGGAGGATCGCCTGGCGGAGCTCGGCCACGTTGCGCGGGTCGTCGTAGAGCAGGTCGAATGAGTCGCGCACGGTGGCCCATGCGGCCGCGAACGTGTCGTCGTCCGCCGCGACGCTCAAACGGTTCAGCGCGGCGCGGTTGACGGTCACGATGTCCGCCTGGGCCTGGCGCAGCTTCACTTCCAGGGCGCGGGTCTGCGCGAAGAGGGATTCGACTTTGGCGACGATGCGGCGCTGTTCGGCAAGTGGTGGGAGAGGAAACAACCCCAGATTCAGCTTTGAGTCATTGATGGCCGGATACGCCATTCCGGTCATTTGCGACTCAACAAAGTCAATGAAGGGGCGGCTGCGGAGGTAGTAGAACAGGTATTTAGCAAGCACACCCTCGAAAGGATGCATCACCGCAAATGCCGTGCTGGCGATAGGTGGAAATTTGAAATCCTGATCAATAATGGCAATATTGAGAAGATAGGGACGCACCGTTGAGTAAATGACGGTCCCCTGGCGTACGATCTTCCGCGCCCGAGATGGCGCATCTTGGGGATCGATGACCGCCAAATCGTTCTTGATGACGCCCTGCGCGTTGTCTATGGACGAGACGTCAATGTACGTGAACCGTTCATCGGGCGTTTTCTGTCCCCAGGTGTGATAAACCTCAGGGAGTCTCACCCATTGCCATCCTGGCGGCAAGTCATACGGAATCTCATCTTCAGAGACCGGCGGCAGCCTTTGAGAGTCACTGCTGCCTTTCTCCTTCACCAACCGCCGCTTCTCCGCGCGAATCCGCTTCAACAACTCGCTCGCCGGCTCATCCGCCGGGTCCTGCGGCACGAGCTTGCCCTGCACGGCCAGCGCCAGGATGGCCTCGTTCAGCCGCGCCACGTCCTCCGGCGTGCGGATCAGCGTCTCGAAGTTCGGGAAGAGCAGGTCAAGGGTCATGGGTTCTCATTTCTGAGCGAATGTCATGCTGAACGGGTCTACGACTCAACGTGCGTTACGGCGAACAGCCAGTGAAGCATCTCGTCGTGGCAACGAGACCCTTCGCTGGGGTTGTGCTGTTGCCGAGGTTGCGCCGTTAACCCGCTCAGGGTGACATGGCACGCGCGGGATGCTTCGGTCGCGCCGCTCCCTCAGCATGACAGGCGGCAGTTAGCCGCGTTCCAATGCCGCCATCAATTCCAGCTTCAGCGCGGCGCGGGCCGCGGCGATCTCCGCCTCCAGCCGGCGGTAGTCGGCTAGCAGCCGGGCCGGGTCGCCGTGGCTGGCGTCAACGCTGTTCGGGTTCTTGATGTCCAGGTTGTAGTTGCGCGCCTTGATCTCGTCAATCGTCACGCGCCACGCGTGTTCGTTCTCCTGCCGGTCGCCCCACCACGCCTTCTCCGGCTCGAACTCCTCGATGCGGATGGGCCGGGTCTTGGTGTACTTCTTGTACCCCGCCGGCAACGGGTGCTCGTAGTACCACACCTCCCGCGTCGGCGTGCCCTTGGTGAAGAAGAGCAGGTTGGTGTTGATGTCGGTGTACGGCGCAAAGACGCCGTTGGGCAGCCGCACCACGGTGTGCAGATTGCAGCGCTCCAGCAGATGCTCCTTCAGCCGCGTCTTCACCCCCTCGCCGAAGAGCGAGCCGTCCGGCAGCACGATGGCGCCGTGGCCGCCGTCCCGCAGCAGGTGGACGATCAGCGCCAGGAAGAGGTCGGCGGTCTCCTTGGTCTGGAACTGGGCCGGGAAGTTGCTCTCGACGCCCGGCTCCTCCATGCCGCCGAAGGGCGGGTTGGTCAGGATGACGTCCACCCGGTCGGCGTCGCCGTAGCTGCGATAGGGCCGGCGAGAGAGCGCGTTGTCCCGGTCAATCTGCGGCGTCTCGATGTCGTGCAGGATCAGGTTGGTGATGCACAGCAGATGCGGCAGCGGCTTCTTCTCGACCCCGCGAAGGGCAAGGCCGAGCCGGCGCAGGTCGTCCGGCGTCCGCGCCTGGCGCTTCAAGTGCTCCAGCGCGCAGACCAGGAAGCCGCCGGTGCCGCACGCGGGATCCAGCACGACCTGGCCCAGCCGGGGGTCGGTCATGTCCACCATGAACTGCGTCACTGCGCGCGGGGTGTAATACTCGCCCGCGTTGCCCGCGCTCTGCAGGTCGCGCAGGATCTTCTCGTAGATGTCGTTGAAGAGGTGGCGGTCTTCCAGCGCGTTGAAGTCAATGCCGTTGATCTTGTTGATCACCTGGCGCAGCAGCGTGCCCGACTTCATGTAGTTGTACGCGTCCGCGAAGACATCGCGCACGACGAAGCCGCGCGGGTCGTCGCCCGGCCCCAACGCCAGCTCCTTCAGGCCGGGGAAAAGCTCGTTGTTGATGAAGGCCAGCAGCTCGTCGCCGGTCATCCCCTCGTCGTCGGCCGCCCAGTTGCGCCAGCGCAGACGCTCAGGGATGGGCGAGGCGTAATGCGACGCGATCTCGTACTCCTGCTCCTTGTCATCGAAGATCTTCAGGAAGAGCATCCACACGAGCTGCGAGATGCGCTGCGCGTCGCCGTCCACGCCCGCGTCCTGGCGCATGATGTCCTGGATGGATTTGATCAGGGTGGAGATGGACATGGGTTTCCTAATACTTTGCTACGGTAATTGTGCAACAAGCTGCTGCACAATTGTAACCTTTGTTATCAAGCTGCTACTCGGTAGATTTCCCGCTCCAGCGCGGCCAGCGCCTCGAAATACTTCTTCTTACTGCCGAATGCCTTCAGGATCTGCACCGGCCGGCCGATCGCGTTCAGCGGCGGCAACTGCAGCACCCCGGCGGCTTTGTTCTCGTCGCGCGCCTCTTCGACGGCCGCGATGCCCTGGTCCGCGTACTTCTCCAGCAGCGCTTCCAGCGTGCGCCGCGCCATGCCGCCGTATTCGTCGAACAGGGCGCTCTTGCGGGCGCTGCGAGCACGCTGGCGCCGCGTCAGCGGTGGCCGGTCGAACGCGACCGCGCAGATCAGGTCGAAGGGGTCCAGGTCGGCGTTGGCGGCCTCACGCAGCTTGTCCAGCAGGAAGCCCTGCTCCAGCAGCTCGGCCAACAGCGCCTCCTTGCGGCTGGCCGCGTTCCAGCGAGTCAGGAAATCATCCAGCGATGCGTACTGGCCCCGCAGGTTCTCCCGGCTGAACTCGCGGAACGAGGCGGTCTTGAGCGCACCGTCCGGCCCCAGGTACTGCACCCGCTCGGCCAGGATGCGCACCTCGACGCCGTCCACGTAGTATTTCTGGCGCGCCTGCGGCCGCTCCGTGATGACCGGGCCGGCCGCGGCCTCTGTCCCGGCCGCGTATTCGGCCGCCTCGGCCGGCGCCGCGTCGTCCATCTCCGGCGGCACGGCCGGATCGTCCGGCCCCGGCTCATAGATCTGCACCGGGTCGCCGTCGAACGCGGGATCGGCGAAAAGCCGCGTCACATTGCGGAAGTCCATGATGGTGAAGTAGGTCTTGCCGAAATCCTCGCGGATGCGCGTCCCGCGGCCGATGATCTGCTTGAACTCGGTCATCGAGTTGATGGTCCGGTCCAGCACGATCAGCTTGCAGGTCTGCGCGTCCACGCCGGTCGCCATCAGCCGGGAGGTGGTGGCGATCACCGGATAGGGTTCCTCCGGGCTGATGAAGTTGTCCAGCTCAGCCTTGCCGACCTCGTTATCGCCGGTGATGCGCATGACGTAGCGGCGGTTTTCATGCACCAGGTCGCCGTTCATGTTGGCGATGGCGTGGCGCATCCGCTCCGCGTGCTCGATGTCCTCGCAAAAGATGATCGTCTTCTGCATCCGGCCCGTGGCGCGCAGGTACTCGCTCACGCGCCCGGCGACCAGTTTCGTGCGCTCGTCAATCACCAGCGTGCGGTCGAAGTCGCGGGAGGTGTACAGCTCATCTGGGATCGGCGCGCCGTAGCGGTCAAGCTCCCCACACCGCGGCCGCCAGCCGTCCACGTCGCGGTCGAGGTCAATGCGGATCACCTTGTAGGGGGCCAGGAAGCCGTCGGCGATCCCCTGGCGCAGCGAGTAGGTGTAGATCGGCTCGCCGAAGTAGTCAATGTTGGAGGCGTCCTTCGTCTCCTTCGGCGTGGCGGTCAGCCCGATCTGTGCGGCCGAGGCGAAGTATTCCAGCACCTCGCGCCAGGCCGAATCGGCGTCAGCGCTGCCCCGGTGGCACTCGTCCACGATGATCAGGTCGAAGAAGTCGGGCGAGAACTGGCGGTAGATGTCCTGCCAGTCCTCCGTCCCGGAGATCCCCTGGTAGAGCGCCAGGTAGATCTCGTAGGATTTGTCCACCTGGCGCCTGACCACCTTGGTCATCTTGTCGCCGAAGAAGCGGAAGTCATTGGTCATGGTCTGGTCAACCAGGATGTTTCGGTCGGCCAGGAAGAGCACCCGGCGCACTTTCTTGGCCCGCCACAGCCGCCAGATGATCTGGAACGCGGTGTAGGTCTTGCCGGTACCGGTCGCCATCACCAGCAGGATGCGCCTCTGCCCCTCGGCGATGGCGCGCACGGTGCGGTTGATCGCCACCTCCTGGTAGTAGCGCGGCGCGCGGCCGTAGCGGTCGTAGTAGTAATCCTCAGCGATGACCTTTTCTATTTCGGCGGCTGCACCCGTCCCCCGCATGTAGCGCAGCCACAGCGCCTCGGGCGACGGGAACTCGTCCAGCCGCAGCTCGCGCTCCACCGGGCCGTCCTTCACCGTGCGGTCGTGCTCCATAAAGCCGTCGCCGTTGGAGGTGTAGACGAACGGCACATCGGCGATCTCGGCATACTGTAAGACCTGATCCATGCCCGCGCTGAGGCTGTGGTTGTTGTCTTTGGCTTCGACGATGGCGAGGGGGATGCCCGATTTGTAGTTGAGGAGATAGTCTGCTCGTTTCCGGTCGGAGCTGCGCATGGAGACCGCGCCGCGCACGATGATCCGGCCCGCGTCGAGGGTCACTTCTTCGCGGATTTGGCCCGGCTTCCACCCCGCGGCCTGGATGGCGGGGGTGATGTAGCGGGTGCGGATTTCCTGTTCGGTGAGTTGTTTTTTGTTCATGGCAGGCGGCGTTGGGTCTGCGTCAGCGACGATAGGATCGAAGTATAGTAGACAGTTGGCCTGTCGTCAAGACAGCAATCTCTCAGCGGCGCTCCGTACACGGGGCTTGTCGCGCCGCGGACGTTTCGTATCCCCGATCGCCGCGTGCCCGCCGGCGACCGCCGGGCGATGAATCGCCCGGCTACGGCGCTGCGCCCCGTGAACGGGGCTTGTCGAGCGGCGGACGTTTCGTATTCCGGCAACGTTGCTGCCCGCCGGCGACCGCCGGGCG
>CAZOLV010000081.1:0-14612 GCA_964580725.1 uncultured Anaerolineae bacterium
ATGCTCGAAAATGCCGCAGAATCCCACACGTCAGGTGCACGCTTTGTTAGCCTGCTTTTGACCTTTAGACCTAAACGCTTTGCAATACGCTCATTTCTGTTGCACAATATTCTGGAAAGGCAAGCGCATTGTTTTCTTCAAACCAACAAAGGCATATTTTTCTATCGTTACATAAATATTCTATAATCCACGGAATCTCCATTGGTTCAGACGGCAAAACCATACAAAGATGCAAATCAGGATTTAATAAATTCTTATATCTGAATCTATATTCGTATAATTGGCTTAAACCTTTCCTTACTTGTTCTAAAAGATTTTCGCCACCGCTTTTAACTTCAAATATAAATGCTCCATCGGCAGGAATATCAGCATATAAATCAATATGTTCGTTTTCCATTGGGACAGCCCCGATTGAGCGTAAAACAGTATCTATTTTTTCAACAAGAATTTTATGCTCTAAATTTCTTCTTTGACGTTTAATTCTTGTAACTTCGGGGTCAGCAAGGACTCTCCCCGATGATGGGTAAGCAGGACGACTATCCATATTTTCGCTTCTGTGACGCAAAGAATATGTTTCAGGTTGTGGCGGTGAAATAGTTATTATTTCTTCTGGCTGTGGACTTGGTATTACCGTTACAACATCTTCAGATATGGCAGAAATTAAATTGTTTGGTAATGTTGCCAAAGCGTCAAAATATCTTCCCCAATCTCCATCAAAGATATTTTGTTCTAATTCATTTCCATTTGTAGCATTATCAAAACCAGTAAATTGAAAATCAATACTGTGAATTGCGCTTAACTTCCTGAATAAATTTTCTTGTTCAATGGAATTGACGCACTCTTTTATTTGTATGCCTTGAGATGAAATTTCAAATAAATCTAAATGAGAAAGTAGGTGGAATCTGTTCTCGAATCTTTGCGGAGGAAGAATTAAGCCACTCCTAACTTGCATTAATTTTTCAACTAGATTTTCAAAGTTTGGTAATGCGCTATTGTTAACAGAGGAATCATTTGCTAATGCAAAAATTTCTCTAACTGTTATAACTGCGTCTGTAATTGGCACTTGGCGAATTTCTGTATCTGCAAACAAAGAAGAAACTATTAAGCGTAAAGGTGAAAGGTGAACGCCATTTCTAATAAATTCTAAAGTTCTATCTTTTGTATTTGCTTGTAATCGAATTCCGCCGTTGCGATTGTACGCCGCTCCCATTCCATTTGGATATTGAAACAAAGTCATTTGTAATCGGAGAAAAGACGCAATATCAGGCTCTTCTCTTATTAAGAATTTTTTTGCGGTTTCGCTCATATACATATGCCAGCGTCCTGCTCTTTGTTCCATGCGGTATAACCCAAAATAGGCAGGGTAGGCACTGTATTCATCTCTAAATTTTGACCTATCTCTTGCAACAAGTGAAGAGCGTGGACTAATTCTATTTAAGTCGTTTTCAATTTCATCACGGTTGTATTCAAGTCCATCATGCCTTGCAAAAATAAAAGCAAGTTCAATTAATTTTTCTGACCATTCTTCACCGCTTGAATGAATTTTGTGACTAAATAAATCTTCAATCATATTAAGCCCCTTTCAAATAGGATAATCCTAACTTCTCAACAAACTGATTATATGAAGTGTAATGTTTGCTATCAGGTGTAAATATATAGTGCTTAATATGTTCCGCTAATAATGCGGCAAATAATGGGGGAACAGCATTTCCCACTTGTCGTATAACGTGTCGTCCTGTTCCATAAAAAGCCCACCAATCTGGAAAAGTCTGCATTCTTGCCGACTCTCGTGGCGTTACCTCTCTTGGCGTGTAAGGATGAACATGCCCTTTTCCGCCCCCAGCGTCAGAACCAACAACAATTGTAAAACTAGGGCGTTCAGGATGGAGTTTATTGATTCTAGTTTTAGAATCTCTTTCACCATATTTTAGACTTGCATAGCGGTCTATAATTCTTTGGCTGTGGACACGCCCAACATGATTTGGAATTTCTGGCGTGGGTTCAGGCATATTTCGTAATATATCCTTAACAACGACATAAGGGCTTTTTTCAGATAAATCTTCGCCGTGAGTTGTTATCATTGGGGGGATTCTTTTCCCTTTTTTATAGCCTATGAAAAAGATACGAGTTCTAAATTGTGGAATACCATAATCTGCGACTTCGTATCTGTGGTCTGAAACAACATATTTTCCATCTAGCGATAGAGCAGTTAATAAATCTTGATAAAGTTGTCCGTCATGAATCGTTTCAAGTCCAGCGACATTCTCAAATACAAAGGCGGTTGGGCTTATTTCCTGAACAATACGCAAATATTCCCAAACTAAATCGCCCCTGCCTTTAGGGTCATTTAATCCTTCTCTCTTACCATTTATCGAAAACGCCTGACAAGGCGGTCCACCAATAATTAAATCAATTTCCTTTTTTGTCTTTCCTGCTTTTTTCAAAAGTTCACTGGTTTGTATTTTTGTAATATCGCCGTGTAGAGTAGGATGTTTTTTGTAATATGATTTTTTATCTGCGTTAAGTTCAAGTGTATTGCATGAATATTCGTCAATATCTGTTGACAGACAAATAGAATAACCAGCGGCTGAAAAACCTAAATCGAGTCCACCGCCGCCCGAAAACAGCGATAACGTAACAATTTCTTTAGACATTGATAATCACCTTTAACGGATTTGTTTACTAACGATTGGCGATTATACCTTACTGTGAAAATATGTTCTAGTTGTGCAAGGGGCAGGCTAACTATTACTTAGACGGACTCCATCCGCCTAATACCCGATCTGAGCTTGTTAGACAGAAAATATCCACCTAATACCCCTGATACTTGCATTAGATGGATTACTTCCGTATAATACGCCGTGAAGAAAGATTAGACGGCAAAAATTCCGCCTAATCGCCAAAAAGTGGATTGCTGCCAGCCCCGAACTGCTCGCCGGCAATTTCATTGTATATCAATGCTCGATCTATGTCAAAAGCCATGAGGCGCCCATGCCAACAAATCCGCCCACTCCCACTCCGCCAAAACCACCCGCCAAAAAGCTCCTCGACATCGTTCGAGATACCATTCGCCTCAAACACTACTCCATCCGCACCGAAGAAGCCTACCTCAACTGGATCAAACGCTTCATCCTGTTCCACGGCAAACGCCACCCCAAAGACATGGGCGCACAAGAGATCGAGACCTTTCTGACCCACCTGGCCGTCGCAGGCCATGTCGCCGCCTCTACTCAAAACCAGGCCCTTTCTGCACTGCTCTTTCTCTATCGCGAAGTCCTGCATCAAGAAATCAGCGATCCGATCACCGCCATGCGCGCCAAGGAATCCCAACACTTGCCCGCCGTCCTCACCAAAGAAGAAGTCCGTCAGGTCATCGCCCAACTCTCCGGCGTCTATCAGCTCCAGGCGCAGATCCTCTATGGCGCTGGATTGCGCCTCCTCGAATGTTTGCGCCTGCGCATCAAAGACGTTGACTTCGAACGCCGCGCCATCATCGTGCGTGACACCAAGGGCAATGAAGACCGGGTGACCATGTTGCCCGACAGTGTGGTCCAACCGCTCAAGGAACACCTGCAGCGCGTCGAACGCCTGCACGCGGCTGACCTGGCCAAAGGGCTTGGCAGCGTCTACCTACCCGATGCCCTGGAACGCAAATATCCTAACGCCAGCCGCGAATGGCTCTGGCAATACGTTTTCCCGTCCGATCGTCTCTCCACCGACCCACGCTCCGACGCTGTCCGCCGCCACCACGCCGATGAAAGCGGCCTGCAAAAAGCGGTTCGCCAGGCTGCCAAAGCAACCGGCATCGCCAAACGTGTCACCTGTCACACCTTCCGTCACTCCTTCGCCACCCACCTTCTCGAAAATCGCTATGACATCCGCACCGTCCAGGAACTCCTCGGCCATAAAGACGTGAAGACCACCATGATCTACACCCACGTCCTCCAGCGCGGCGGCCTGGCCGTCCGCAGCCCGCTCGATTGACGTTGTCGCCGCCGCATCAGATCGCCAGGACGGTCACGACATTCTTCGCCGTCCAGCCGACAGCCCTATCGCAAAGCTGCCAATGGTCACTGTCACATAAAAAACCATCGCCGCAAAGTAGCGCCCACCGCTCGCCGCCCTCACCCGCACGCCCTTCCCCACTGCGCAGCAACCGTCATCACGTCCACGACATCAATCACGCCGTCGGGGATCACGTCGAAACGTGCATCGTAGGGCGCCGCGCCGTCCCACCGCTCGGCCACGGCTTGAATATCGGCCACATCCACCAGCCCGCTGCCGTCGAAGTCGTAGCACAGCGTCACCGCCCCAGCAATACGCACCACGCGCCCGTTGTTCGTATCCGTCACCAGTAGATCGCCACTGGGCAACAGCGCCACACCGAGCGGCTGCCAGAAATTGCCAGCATGTCCATCGTTCGGCCCGCTCCAACTGCGCAACAGCGCACCCGCTGGCGTCAGCAGCTTGATGCGATTGTCCGCCAGATCGCTCACCGCCGCCGCATCGCCCGGCAGGCGCGCCAAACCCTGCGGCAGCCCAAGCCCGGTCGCCCAATGGCCCTGCCAGGTCAGATTGACCCCATCGAACCGCAGCGCCTCGATGCGCCCATTGCCCCGATCGGCCGCCAGAACCGTACGTCCCCCCGGCCCCACCGCCAGCAGCGCCTGCGGCGCAGAAAACTGCCCCGCCCCGCTGCCCGGCCCGCCAAATTGACTCAGCGCCTGGCCCAACCAATCGAACACATCCACCCGGTGCGCCCCGCTTTGACTCACCAGCAGGCGCGTCTGCTGGCTGTTGCCCACGCGCGCCACACCGCTGATGAACACCTCGTCCAGCGCCGCCTCGGCCTGCTGCTGACCATCCACCCCCGCGCCGATGCTCAGCCAGGTCGGCATCCCGGCCAGCGGCACGCGCAGCACGCGCGAATCGGCCAGGCGCCCATCCACCCACAGCGTAAAACGGCGGTACACCGTCCCACTCTGCGCCGGCTGCCAGACCAGCGCCAGATGACGCCACACCTCCGGCTGCCAATCGCTCACGTCGGCATATAGGGCAAAGTCGTGCTGACCCAAACTGCCGTCGCTGAACCAGGCGTACAGCCAGTTCCAGTCCGCCTTGGCCAGGCGCAGCCGGTACCCCTGCCCGCCCGCCTGCAGCCCCTCGAAGAACACATGCTCCCGATTGTCAGCGCCCGCCCAACTCGTCTTGACCCACATCTGCACGCTGCCCTGCGCCGGATCGAAATACCCGGCCGCGTCATAGACCAACTGATCGCCGGCGTCCACCAGCGCCGCCTGATCGAAGCGGCCCGCCGTAAAAGTCACCCCTGTCGCCGTAACCGGCAAGCTGCCGCTCAGCTTCAGGCTGCCGTCGAAGGGCGCCAGGCCAAGCGTCTGGCCATCGGCGGCCGGGCGCAGGGTGATGGTCAACGGCGCACTGGCCAACGCCGCACCGGCCGGCCCTTGCAGCGGCCCGCTCACGAAACCCTCCTGCCCAAACCAGGCGATCAACCGGCGCTGCGCATCGAGGATCTTCAGCCGATTTTCGCCCGTCACCGCTGCCAGCAACTGCCCGTCCTCCGTGCGCACCAGGGCGCGGGCGCCCGCCAGCCCCAAATGCACCGATCCCTGGCGCCCAACCCAGCGATCATCGGCCAGTTGGGTGACGAGCGCCCCATCATGCCCATCCAGGATCACACGCTCGCCCGTCGTCGGGTTGACCACCGCCGCCGCCGGCAGCACGGTGCGCTGCGCACGGAAGATTGGGCTGAAGCCGCTCTCACGCCCCTGGCCGTCCACCGCCGTCACGGCGTAGCGGGCCGTATCGAACGACGTATGCGCCAGGCTGGTCACGGTTGCGGTTGTGGTCGCAATCAGGCTGAAAGGGTAGAAATCAGGCGCCTGCCCGCGATAGACGCGATAGGCAACGATGCCCGCGCTGGGGCTGGCCGTCCAGGTCAGATTGACCGTGACGCCCTCGATCAGACCGTCGAGACTGGGCGGCGGGGCGGGCGCGGCGGCGGCCGGCAGATGCGTGGACAGCGTTCGTTCATAGGCGCCGGCGCTGCCCTGCCAGTAGGCCAGGTTGAAATCGGTCAGCGGCCACCAGGCGTAGAATTGCTGCTGGCCCTGGCTCACCTGCGCCAGCAGTTGCCCATCGAAGCCAACCACGCCAATCTGCCCAAACGGGTTGGGAACCAGTGTGTGACCGGTGGCAGTCGTGACGCCGCCCAACGGCAGACCGCGGTTGGGCAGTGCAAAACGCCCGGCCGCGTCGGTCGAGCCGCTGGCGACCGGCGTCGCCCCCACAACGCCGCCCGCCGTCTGATAAAGCGCCACCTGGGCGCCGGCCAGGGGCTGCCCGCGGTTGTCGAGCACACGCAGCGTGCTGCTGGTGGGCGTGTCGAACAGGTATTCGCCGAAGTAGCCGCGGCGCTGGCCCTGGTTGCGATTGAGCGCCAGCGCCGTATGATCGCTGTAATCACGCCAGGCAGTGTGCGGCCCGACGTCGCCGCCGCCCATCAGACCGGGCCGCGGCCAGGAAAAACCGAGCAGCAGCGGCCGGCCGTCGCCGTCCACCACTTCGTTTTGATAGCTGCCGGCCACGTTGAGGTTGTACAGATCAATCACGCCGAGCTGATGCGTCAGCTCATGGATCAAGCCCCAGTCAATGGTGCTGGCGAAGGTCTGCGCATAGTTTTGGGCCGACAGTTCCGCCTCGTTTTCGGGCGTATCGGGATCGTCTGTCTCCACGCGAAACGTCCAGCGACCATCGAACCACAGGCTGCCGCTGACCTGATCGCCGCCCACCTGCTCGGTGACGGTGACAACATCAATGCGCACCCGATCCAGGATGCCGGCGGGCGCGGCCGTATAAGTCGCCGCCGCCAGGTTGGCGTTCATACGGTCGAACTGTGCCTGAATCCAGTCCTGGAAGCTGTAGGAACCGATCAGGTTGAAGCGCACGGCGAAGGCTTGGGCGATGAGGGGATGGACGAGCACGTCCAGGTAGAGCGCATCGGAGGCGTCGCTGCGCCGGTTGTTCTGGCGTGTGATTTCGTCGAAGGTCAGCGCCGGGTCGAGCGTCAGTGAGACGGTGAAGCGGTCGCTTTGCCAGGGCCAACTGATCGTCAGCGTCGTCGTGACCCCCGGCGGCAGCGGCGGCACAATGGCCAGGGCCGTCTGCGCACGGGCGTCAGCAACGCCGGCTGGCAGCAGTTCCCACAGGGCGCTGGCAACGGGGCTGGTCACCGCGCCCTGGTTGGCGATGCGCGCCGTAAACGACACGATCTCGCCCGGCAGGGGAAAGCGGCGCAGGTTCTCTGTGCCGGGGCAAAGATCGGGCAGCCCGCTGCTGTAGTCCAGGCAAAACCGCTGATAGCGCGGCGTACGTTCGATCCACTGCACGCTGAGATCGGGCAGTGCTGCCGCCGGCCCTGTCCTGGGCATGGCCGGGGGGATGGGCGACGCCTGGCGCATGGACGCATCCGTCTCCACCCAGTAGAAGGCGGGCGGTGTGGGCGGCGGCAGCATCGTGTGCGACGCGGGCTGTGCTGGCGCCGCCGGCGCAGCCCGCGGCCCGGCTCTCTCCGCGCCAACGGCGCCTGGCGCACCGCTGAGCGCATCGAGCGCCAGCAGGAGCACAACGGGTAGGATCAGGCTCAGTAGCCCGCGCCACAGCCGCATGATGAAACCCCAATTTCCACTCTACGGGCAGGACGTATTCCAGGCAGAGGCGGCGGCCTGCACATCCCGAATGTCGTTCTTACCGTCGCAGCCGCCCGCCGCCCGACACTCGATGTCACCGACGCGGGTGTAAACGCCGCGTTTTGCGAACGTCAGCCAGGCGTCGGCCACGGCGCTCAGATCGCTGATTTCGATCATCGTGCTGCCGGCGTTGCAGGAACAGTCTATGTCGGCCCAGTGACAGGCCGGCACGGTGAAATTGGCGTTCGAGATGTCGAAGAAGACGTTGCTGGCGCAAGCGACCTGGATGCGCGCCGTGCTGCTGTTGACGTTGGGCATCGTCACAGTCTGCGAACCGTCGTTGGGTGTGGCGCTGGCCAGGCGCACGGGGTAGGTGAAGCCGCCATCGGTGGAGAGGTCAATGTGCGCCGTCGCACAGTTGACCGGGGCGGCGGTGGTGTTGGCCACGTTCCAGGTGACGGTGATCGGTGTACCGCCCAACAGGGTGACGGCGGAGTTGGGCGAGGTGACGGCAAACGGCCCGGCGGCGGTGGTGACGTTGAAACTGAGCGCGGCGTAGTTGACGCCCCCGCCACCCGACCGGTTGTCGCGCACCGTCAGGCGGAAGTTGAGCGCCCGTGTGACGTTGGGCAGCACTTCGCCGATGACGGTGGTGTTGTTCACCAGGTCGCTGAGGCGTGGGAAGGTGCGTGTGGGGCTGGAGAGAGAGGGCCAGGAGCGGAAGAAGGGCGGGTTGGCGGCGTTGTTGGGTGCCCCCGCCGCGCCCAGGTCGAACTCTTCCCAGTTGTAGGTCAGGGTGTCGTTGTTGCCATCGGTCGCCGAACCGGTCAGATCGAAGGGGGTTTGGCGCGGGATGGTGAAGCCGCCGCTGCCGGCGTTGACCACGGGCGGCTGATTACCGGTGTTGCTGATGATGGGGCAGTTGTTGCCCTGGCCGGTTGTGGTGTAGGCGATGATTTCGACATAGCTAATGTTATGGAAGTAGTCGTCGCTGTGCGGCTGCAAGTCCTGGGCGCCGCAGATGCCGGCGTAGGCCATGATGGTGGAGCCGCTGCCCGGTTCGTAGGCGGTGGAGGCGTTGCGGTTGCCGCCGCTGCACGAACCGGCGTTGCCGTTGAAGCTGTGATTGGCGCCAAACTGATGCCCCATCTCGTGGGCGACGTAATCAATGTCGAAAGGATCGCCGATGGGGTTGCTGCTGCCGGTGACGCCCTGTGCTTTCCAACCGGCCCGACAGGGCACGCCCAGGTAGGCCACTCCGCCCCCGCCCGTGCTGAAGACATGGCCCACGTCGTAGTTGGCCGAGCCGATGACGGAGTCCAGGGTGGTCTGGTTTTGGCCGAGCATGGCGCTGCCGTTGTTGTTTGTGTAGGGATCGGTGGCGGGATTGGTGTAGATGACCAGGTTGTTGTTGGCAACCAACACCATGCGCACGGCGACCTCGCGCTCGTACACCCCATTGACGCGATTGACCGAAGTGACGACGGCGGCCAGCCCCAGGGCGACGGTGCCGCCGTGGTAGATGGTGTATTCGCCAGTGGCGGCGACGGCCAGCCGGTAGGTGCGCAGTTGCGCCCCGCTGGCCGCCGGCGGCTGTGAGGCGACGAGCGCCGCGATCGTGGCGCCCATGCCGTCGTCGAGCGGCGGCAGTTCCGGGACGCGCTTGGCGTCCGGGGCGACGAAGGCGCTGGCGTCGTAGCTGATGTAATGCGTCGTGTCGCCGCGCCGGTACGGGTCAATGAAGACCGAGCCGGCGCTAGAGAGGATCATGGCGTGAAAACCGGCGGGCGTCCAGTCCAGCCGTGCGGTGGCGCTGGCATCGTCCAGACCCTGGGCGGCGTAGGTGCGAATTTCGGGGAAGCGGGCGGCCAGTTCGGGCGCCATGATGGGCGACTCGACCAGGCCAAAACGACCCCAACCGCCGTCGGGCAGGGGCAGGGTGAGGATGACGGGGCTGAAACCGGCGCGGGTGGTCGTTTCGGAAGGCGCCTGGCGCAGCAGGGCGTCGAGCGCCGGTTGATCAAGGGCCAGGGTGCGATAGGCCTGAGGAACGATGAGCCGTTCACCGCCGGGCGGCAGGGCCGATTCGGCGATATCCACCCACAACGGCGCCGCGGGCGTCGCTTGGGCGTTGCTGTACGCGGGAACAGCGAGAAAGAGCAGGCAAACGATCAGGCTGAGGGCGACGCCTGGCGCCGTTTGGGCGCTGTGCAGCAAACGAAACAATCGGTGATGCATGGTCGAGCCTCCTGGCTCCAAGATGATCTGCGACTGGTGCGATCTGACGCGCAAGCCGTCACAGTGACAGCATTATAGATGAAGCGGCCAGCGCAGCGCAAACGGAGACCTGTCAGGTTTTTTCCCCGGACTACTCCGGATTACCCCGGATGATTGAGAAGATACCTTTGCCCTTTCGTTGCGGGCATGGTAAAATGACGCTGCATTGTTCGAGTCGGCAGCAAGTTGACAAAAGAGTTGACAGTCAAGTCAACTGTCAGGTTGACAGAAGGAGAAGACATTGAACCTGCAAGAGTATCAATCGAAGCGGATCTTTGCCCGCTACGGCGTCCCCATTCCGCGTGGCGAAGTGGCGACGACCGCCGCGGCGGCGCGGGACATCGCCCGGCGCCTCGGTACGCGCGTCGTCATCAAGTCGCAAGTGCTGGTGGGTGGGCGCGGCAAAGCGGGCGGCATCAAGCTGGCCAACACGCCCGATGAGGCCGAGGCCGTGGCCGAAAAGATCCTGGGCATGGACATCAAGGGTCTCAAGGTGCGCAAGGTGTTGGTAGACGAAGCCGCCGACATCAAGAAGGAACTCTACCTCGGCCTGGTCATTGATCGCACCCAACGGCGCGTGGTGATGATGGGATCGAGCGAGGGCGGCGTTGACATCGAAGAGGTGGCGGCGCGCACACCAGAGAAGATCAGCAAGATCGCCATTGACCCGTTCCTCGGCCTGAAGGACTACCAGGCGCGTGAAATGGCCATGACGATGGGCGTGAGCCGCGAGTTGGTGGGCGATTTCATCCGCATTGCCCAGGCGCTCTACAACGCGTTCATGCAGAGCGACGCCTCCCTGGCGGAGATCAACCCGCTGGCAGTCATCGGCGACGGCAAGCTGGCCGGCCTGGACGGCAAGATGTCGGTGGACGACAACGCCCTGTTCCGCCATCATGATCTGGACGAGATGCGCGACGTGGACGAGGAAGACCCCTACGAAGCCGAGGCGCGGCGCTTTGGGCTGAGCTACGTCAAGCTGGACGGCGAGATTGGCTGCATGGTCAACGGCGCCGGTTTGGCGATGGCGACGATGGACATCATCAAGTTCTACGGCGGCTCGCCCGCCAATTTCCTGGATGTAGGCGGCGGCGCACAGGCCGACAAGGTGGCGGCGGCGCTGCGCATCATCCTTTCGGACAAGAACGTCAAGGCGGTGCTGTTCAACATCTTTGGCGGCATCACCCGTTGCGACGAAGTGGCCCGCGGCATCCTGTCTGCGCTGCAGGAAGTGCCGACGAATGTGCCGATGGTGGCCCGCCTGGTGGGCACCAACGAGGCCGAAGGGCGCGCAATTCTAGCCGATGCGCACATGGGCACGGCCTCCACGCTCGACGAGGCGGCCGACAAGGCGGTGCGCGCCGCGCGCGGCGAGCTGAGATTCTGAGCGTAGCGCAGATGAACGATGAATGCGTTTTTTGCCAGATCATTGCTGGCGAGTCACCGGCGGTCTTCGTCTATCAAGATGAAACGGTCGTGGCGTTCATGGACATTTTCCCGGCGACGCGCGGCCACTGTCTCATCGTGCCGCGCCGGCATGTGCGCAACCTGTACGATGTGCCGCCAGAAACGGCCGGCGCGGTGATTGCGGCGGCGGTGCATCTGGCGCCGGCGCTGCGCGATGCAACAGGCGCAGCAGGCATGAACATCTGGCAGTCGAGCGAACGCACGGCGGGTCAGGTGATCTTTCATTTTCACATGCACATGCTACCGCGTTACGTCGGGGATGGGCTGCATGCGCCGGGAAGCCGCCGCCGCGCCCCTCAGCACGAACTGAACGATCTGGCCGAAGCCGTGCGTCAACAACTGCGCACACCGAGCGATCGCTGAATCAGGGAGGATTCTGTTCGATGTCTATTCTGGTCAACAAAGAAACACGTCTGCTGGTGCAGGGCGTCACCGGCCGCGAGGGGATGTTCCACACCAAACAGATGCTCGAATACGGCACCAACGTCGTGGGTGGGGTGACGCCGGGCAAGGGTGGCGAGTGGATTCTTGGCGTGCCGGTGTTCGACACGGTGCGCGAGGCGGTCAACGCCACCGGGGCCAACGCGTCGATCATTTATGTGCCGGCCCGTTTTGCGCCCGATGCCATTCTGGAAGCCGCCGACAGCGGCGTCAGCCTGGTCGTCTGTATCACCGAGGGGTTGCCCACGCTCGACATGATCAAGGTGCGGGCGTTTCTCGATCAAACCGATGTGCGCCTGATTGGCCCCAACTGTCCGGGCATCATCACGCCGGGCGAGGCCAAAGTGGGTATCATGCCCGGTCACATCCACACGCCGGGGCCGGTTGGGCTGGTGTCGCGCAGCGGCACGTTGACCTACGAGGTGGTCTACGCGCTGACCGAGCGCGGCATCGGCCAATCTACGGCGGTCGGCATCGGCGGCGATCCGATCATCGGCACGACGTTCATAGATGCGCTGAGCCTGTTCGAGGAAGACGAGCAGACCGAAATGGTGGTGATGATCGGCGAAATTGGCGGCGCCGATGAGGAACGCGCCGCCGAATTCATTGCGCAGCGCATGAGCAAGCCGGTCGTCGGCTTCATCGCCGGGCAGACGGCGCCGCCCGGCAAGCGCATGGGACATGCGGGCGCGATCATCTCCGGCGGCACAGGCACCGCCGCCGAGAAGATGGCCGCCCTGCGCAAGGCCGGCGTGCAGGTCGCCCCCACGCCAATCAAGATTGCCGAGTTGGTCGCCAGCCAACTCAGCCGCTTCTAACGCATCAACAGCCAAGCGCAAGCCGCCGGACGGCCCCGGTCACATCCGCGGCTTGCGCTCCTCGATTCGATCCAATCGCCAAAAGTCCAATCCAATCGTGCCGCAATTCACCCTGTTCGACGAGACGAACCGTTCCCTGAGCCTGCCGGCCCGCCAGGCGCTGGCCTGGCTGCAGACGCAAGAAACGCCCATCTGGCTGGTGGGCGGGACGGTGCGCGACCTGCTGTTGGGCCGGCCGGCGCACGATCTCGATCTGGTGACGCCTGGCTCCGGCCTGCGCCTGGCGCGGCGCCTGGCCGATGCGCTTGGCGCAGCCTACTTTGCCCTCGACGCCGAACGCGATGTGGGGCGTGCCGTCCTGCTCGAGTCGGACGGCAGCCAGACCTTCGTGGATGTGGCCTGCAGCCGCGCTCCCACCCTGGAGGACGATCTGCGCCTGCGCGATTTCACCATCAACGCGCTGGCGCTCGATCTGCACGCCGCCGCACAGGTGATTGATGTGACCGGCGGGCTGGACGATCTGCAGGCGCGTCGCCTGCGTGTGGCCAGCGACCGCGCCTTCCGGGACGATCCGCTGCGCATTCTGCGCGGCGTGCGCATGGCGCAGACCTTTGGCCTGACCTGGGACGCCGCAACGATCGCTCTGGCCCGCGCCGAGGCGGCCAATCTGAACCAGGTTGCGGCGGAACGTATGCGCGAGGAACTGGTGCGCACCTTCATGCACAACGCCGCCGCCGCCGTGCGCCAGCTCGATGCGCTCGATGCGTTGCAGCGCGTGCTGCCGGAACTCAAGGCGCTGCAAGGAGTGACGCAGAACCCGCCGCACCGCCTGGATGTCTACGAACACACGCTGGCTGTGGCCGGCTGGATGCAGCAGATCCTCGCCTGGCTGCACGGCGCGCCAGAGGCGGCGCCGGAACTGGCCCCACTGACCGCCGATCTGGCGCATGTGCGCCCGGCCCTGGCGGCCCATCTGGCGCAGACGGTGGAGCAGGGGTACAGCCGGGCCGCTCTGCTCGTCTGGTCGGCGCTGTTGCACGACATTGGCAAGCCGACGACGCGCCGCGTGGACGCTGCGGACGCTATCAGCTTCGAGGAGCACGAGGCGATCAGTGGACGCCTGGCGGCGGCGCTCTGCCGGCGGCTGACGTTTGGCCGGGTGGCTGGTCAACTGATTGCCCGCACCTGCACAGAGCACCGGCGCGCGGGGGCGCTCTCAGCCGCAACGGCTGGCCGGCCTGACCGGCGTGATGTCTATCGTTTCTTTCGCGGCGCCCACCCGGTTGGCGTGGAGACGGCGCTCTTGTCACTGGCCGATCATCTGGGCGCCCAAGCCAATATCCTGCGGCCGCAACGCTGGCAGATGCGCTGTACGACGGTGCAGACGCTGCTCACCGCCTTCGTCCTGCACTACGCCGAGCAGGTAGAGCCGCCGCTGCTGCTGGATGGACGCCAACTGCTGGAACGCCTGGGTCTAGCGCCAGGGCCGCAGATCGGCGCGCTGCTTGGTCGGCTGCGCGAGGAGCAGGCGGCCGGGGTCATCGTTTCCCCGGACGACGCCTGGGCGTTCATGCAAGCGCAGATCGAAAGAACCGCTCGTAATAACCGTTCGTAATAACCGTTCGTAGTGACGGCTTCAGCCGTCCCACCGTTCGTAGTAACCGTTCGTAGTGACGGCTTCAGCCGTCCCACCGTTCGTAGTGACGGCTTCAGCCGTCCCACCGTTCGTAGTGACGGCTTCAGCCGTCCCACCGTTCGTAGTGACGGCTTCAGCCGTCCCACCGTTCGTAGTGACGGCTTCAGCCGTCCCACCGTTCGTAGTGACGGCTTCAGCCGTCCCACCGTTCGTAGTGACGGCTTCAGCCGTCCCACCGTTCGTAGTGACGGCTTCAGCCGTCCC
>CAZOLV010000081.1:14712-25515 GCA_964580725.1 uncultured Anaerolineae bacterium
TCGTAGTGACGGCTTCAGCCGTCCCACCGTTCGTAGTGACGGCTTCAGCCGTCCCCACCATCACAGAGCCACCCAAGTCGCCACTACGATTCACGCGTCATGCGCGGAAGGGCGGGGCCGGCGCGTTATCAATCGGCCTGACCGGGCCATGCGCCGGATAGACCAGCCGGGCGCCTCGTGTGCGCAGGCCCTGCCAGGTTGCCAGGGCGACGGGGTTATCGAAAGCATAGGCCTCCGGCGGTAAATCCCCCGTGAAGACCGAGCCATCGTCGAGCAGCAGCGAGACGCAGTGATCGGAGTGACCGGGGGTGTGGACGATCTCGCCCGCAATGCCGATGCGACTCAAGAGCTGGCGGCTCTCCTCGCAGGCGATGACGATGTTCCCATCCTCGGTGATCTCGACGTAGTTGTCCCACGGTTTGGTCCAGGTTTTCATCTGCGCAATGGCGCCCACTTGCACGGTCAGGACGAGCAGCGGAACGCCTTCTCGTTTCAGTTCTTCGGCCAGGCCGGCGTGGTCAATGTGATAGTGGGTGGCGAAAGCGTAGCGGATTTCGCGCAGCGGCACGCCCATGCGCTTGAGGTTCGACTTCATGACGCCGAGCGTGCCGGGCCAGCCCAAGTCAACCAACAGGCGCGCCGAACCGGCGCTGATCACCCAGTAGTTGGTCGAGCGATAGCCGACATTGACAATCGTGACGGGTGTTGTCTGCTGCATCGTTGTACGCACTCTGCGCTGCGGTTGACTGCGGGTCTTGAACAGCAAGGTTCGACCGGCGAGCGTCAATCGCGATAGAGCAGATTGATGACCTTGAAACTGAGGCGTTCGCCGTTGACCTGCATTTCCTGCAGGGGGCGGATGACGACGCCTTCGGCGGGGCCGCCGTTGGGGTAGGTGCGTTCAGCATAGTGACGCAGCGCCTCATCGTCCTGCAGGGCGAAGGCATCGCCAATCTCCACCAGATCAACCAGCGGCAGGCCGAGCTGTTGCGCCAGGTCGCGCATGTCGGCATAGTCGAGATAGCGCCGCTCGCCGATATGCCAAATGTTGAACAGCCGTAAGTCCACGCTTTTCAAGCCGAGCCGATTCCGCTGGATGCCTGGGCCGACGATCTCGAACTGCAGGGCAACCGGCAGCCGGCGCTCGGCCAGGCCATATTTACGCACGAGCTGCCAGATGGCGGTTTCTGGAGTATCTTTCAGTTCGTAGTTGCGCGAACAGGCGCGCACCACGCCCTCTTCATCCCAGAAAACGGTGCCGCTGCTGCCGTCCGCTTTGAGGGTGGCATAGAACGGTTTGCCGCGCAGCGTTGCCACCATCTCAGGCGCGGACTGGAAGTTGGGTTCGTCGGTCTTGGGGATGTGCGACGGAAAGCGGCCGCGAATGTCGCCGCCAATGTTGGCCGGCAGCGGCTTCTCGTACTTGGTCACATCCATCAGCGCCGTGATGTCAGTGCCAGGGGGCAGGTCCTGCGCTTCTGCGCTGAGCGGCATGATCAGACATTCGCTCGGCACGCCGCGCAGGCGCATCATGCGGATGCGCCAGCCGCGCTGCTCCAGGAAGGCGAAACGCTCCGTGTGCGGCAGCAGCGCATCTTGCAGATAGACCTCGCACGCCGCGCCGATGGCGAACTGCGCCTTCTGCGCCGTACCGCGCCAGCGTCCGCCCTTACCGCACACCACTTCCAGGCTCTCGATGCGATCAGCTTCGAGGATGGGGTAGACCTGGACGACCTCGCCAATGTAGGCCAGCCCCGCCCTGGTCTCGTCAGCGCTTGGGCTGTCGCTCGGAATTACTGCGGATTGTGGGTTGTCTGGTTCGTTGCTCATGTCATCGCTCCGATTCGCACAACGCTCGATCGCCGGTCGCCTCATCCGCCTGCCGGCGAGACGCCTGCGACTCAACGGAGTATACCATCAAGCGGGAAGAATCGAAAAAGGTTCTTGCGTTTTTGCGTTCGAACATCTCCCAGACACGGAAAACTTCGGAGCACGCTTGATCGCTGACTGTGCGTTGGGTTTCGTGACGTCACTCAGAAAGAACAGCATATCCTGCTCAACTCAATTGAAACCGAACGGACGTTGCCGACGCGACATTCTGCCGGACAGTCCGACCGGCGCCTGTTGCGATTCCACCACACCCCCTGCGGCGGCGCAAATGATCTTTTGGCAACGCCCCCCGCCGCGCCCGTTTTTTGGACACCACGCACCCCCGGTGTTATAATCCCGCCGTGCGACCAGGAGCTTCGTTCGATCCCATGCGTGTCACTTTGGATTGCGGAACGGGGATTTGATTCTTTATGGAGAGCCAGGCATGCCCCCTGCTGGGATCGCTCAGCGAGCAAGGCGTTTACCTCAATTACCCAAACTTCGAAAATCGCTGCTACGCCGCCGGCCGCAGTGAAGCGGCGCCGTTGGCCCAACAGCAGTTCTTTTGTCTGGGCGGCCAGTTTGCCGCCTGCCCGCGCTACGTCATGGCGACGCGTGGACGACCGCCCACCGTCTCGTTGCACACACATGCTCAGCCAGCCGCCACCCACCCCCCCGATGCGCTCTGGCAGCCGCCCGCTGACCCCGATCCCCCCGTCGCTGCCGGTCGCAGCGGTTGGGCGCCCTACCTGCTCGGCGCCGGCGGCGCACTCCTTCTCCTGATCGCCTGCCTGGTCGTTGCCGGCGGCTTCCTCCTCTGGCGCTCCTGGACAGCCAACCTGCGCGGCGCCGCGCCAACCCCCATCGTCGCCGGCCCGGTCACCATCCGTCCCGCCACTTTTACACCAACCCCGCAGCAGCCCACCGCCGATCCTGCCATCGAGGCCGCGTTTGCCACCGTCACCGCCGTCGCTCGCCTCACCGCAGAGGCCGACGCCCCCCAACCGCCCTCCTTCACCCTCACCCCGCGCCCCACGCCAACGCGCCGCCCAACCCCCGCCGACGGCACAGCCGGGCCTGACCTCATCTTCACCGAGACTCCCACCCCCACCCCCTTGCCTGACCTGGGCGCTACGCCGACCCCCACCGGCCTGCTCTCTCCCACCCCCACCCTGGCGCCCACCGAACCGACAACGCCCATCATCAACTTCTCCGCCGCTCCCCGCACCATTCTCCTCGGTCAATGCGCCACCTTGCGCTGGAACACCGCCGGCGTCGAAGCGGTCTATCTCGATGTGGACGGAACCGAAACTGGCGTCGTTGGCGTCGGCTCGCGCCAGGTCTGCCCGCTGGTTGACACCGACTATTACCTGCGTGTCGTGTTGCGTGACCTGACCGATCAGATCTGGGTTGCCAGCGTACAGGTGCGCGGCACACCGACCCCTTCCGTCACGCCCACTTTCACCGCCACCCCCGTTTTGACCCCAACGCCCACGTCCACCAACGCGCCGACACCCACGCCAAGCGCCACGCCGCAGTATGGCGTGCGCGTCAGCGGCGGCGGTCAGGTCTCGTTGGCGGCGGACGACATGGAACACGAAGTGGCCGCCTTGACCGTCGAAAACCTGGGCAACGTCACCGATCAACTGGCAATCAGCCTGAGCGGCAGTTTGCCTGACGGCTGGCGGCTGCTGCTCTGCCTGCGCGGCAGCGAGGGCAGCCGTTGTTTCACCGACAACCTGACCGAAATCACCCTGGCCAGCGGCGGCGCACAGACGGCCGAAGTGCGCATGGCGGCGCCCAGCGGAACCGCCACCGGCACTTCCGCCATCGTGACGCTGGAAGCCGTCTCGCGTGGCAACGCCGCAGCGCGCAGTAGCGCCCAGGTGACCGTCACCGTGCAGTAACGGAGGAAAGCGCAGCGCATGGAGCTTCAGATTGCAGCGGCCAAGACTGGCAAATACGCCAACAGCGAGAGCGGCGACACCCTGGAGATGGTCGAACGGCCACACGGCGGCGTTTCGCTCGTGCTGGCCGACGGTCAGCGCAGCGGTCGCAGCGCCAAGATCATCAGCAACCTGGTGGCGCGCAAGGCGATTACCCTGCTCGGCGAAGGGGCGCGCGACGGAGTTGCGGCCCGCGCCGCCCACGACTATCTGCGCACCCACCGGCGCGGCCAGGTCTCCGCCGAACTGCACATCGTTTCGGTTGACCTGGCCACGCAGACTATCGTCATCTCGCGCAACAGCCAGTGTCCCGCCATCGTCGTGCGCAGCCAGGAAATCATCCTGCTCGACCAACCCAGCCAGGTGATCGGCATCTACCCCAATACCAAACCGGTCATCGCCCAGTTGCCGATCGAGCCAGGGCTGACGCTGCTCGTCTTCACCGACGGCGTCTGGTCGGCCGGCGCCCGTCATGGCCAGCCCATTGACCTGCTCGCCATCCTGCGCAGTCACCTGCAAGAGGCCCCGGCGCCCACCAACGCCCAGGGCCTGGCCGACGCCATTCTGGCCGAAAGCACGCGCCTGGACAAGGGGCGCCCCGACGACGACATGAGCGTGCTGGTAATCCAGATCGTCCCCTTCAGCCGCGCCGACGATGCCCGCCGGTTGAGCGTCAGTTTTCCGCTGCCGGCTCACGGCCCATCGGCATGACGATCGGCTTGACGATGAAACCTCTCGCGGCGCCGCCAACCAGGATCAAACTGGTGGGCGTCTGCGCCTCCGGCAAATCTACCCTGCGCCAGCGGCTGCGCGCCGCCGGTTTTGACGCCGCCTCCTGTGCGCAAGAACATTCCTACGTGCCCGACCTGTGGCGTCGCCTGAACCCGCCCGACGTGCTGATCTTTCTCGACGCCCAACCGCCCACCGTTGCCCGCCGCCGCCAGACGTCCGAACCGGTGGAAGAATGGCTGGCCGACGAGCGCGTGCGCCTGGCCCACGCCCGCACCCACTGTGACCTCTACCTGCCCACCGACGACCTGACGCCCGATCAAGTCGAAGCCGCGGCCCTAGCCTTCCTCGATGCCATCGGCGCACAGCGACTGCGCCAGGGGTTTTGACAGGATATTGGGCCTGCACTATAATCGCCCTGTTTGCCAGGCAGCCAGACTGCCATCGAAACGTGAGGAGACGCTCATTTCATGCGAGATCGTACGACCGGATTTCTGATCACCACCATCATCTTGACTGCCATTGCGGTCTACCTGGCGCTGCCCATCCAGCACCCCGATTGGCTCACCAGCCTGGTCTTTTGGCAGCCCGCCAGCACTCGTGATTTGCAGATCAAAGAAGGCCTCGACCTGCGCGGCGGCCTGCAAGTTCTGCTCGAAGCCGATGTGCCCGCCGACCAAACCGTTGAGCGCGACGCCATCCAGACCGCCAAACAGATTGTCGAAAACCGTGTGAACGGCCTGGGCGTCTCGGAACCGCTCATCCAGGTGCAGGGCGACCGCCGCATCGTCGTCGAACTGCCCGGCATCAGCGATCCCGATCAAGCCATCGAAACGCTCAAGGGCACGGGGTTGTTGGAATTCATCGAGGCGGGTGATGAGTTCTTGCCTGCCGGCACGCGCATCAGCACCAGCATGGGATCGCTCGACGATTCGGGTACTGTCACCTCCACCGCCACCGTGACGGCCACCGGCGTCGTTTCTCCGGCTGTGACGGCCACGCCGGCCAAAATCTACCGCACGATCATGACCGGCGCCGACCTCAAGACGGCCAACATCGCCTTCGATCCCAACACCAACGCCCCCCTGATCACCTTCGAACTGACCGATGAGGGTTCCAAGAAGTTTGCCGAATACACCACCGCCAACATCGGCAAGATTCTCTCCATCGTCCTGGACAAGACCGTCCTGTCGTCGCCGCGCATCCAGAGCGCCATCACCGGCGGCACCGGGCAGATCACCGGCAACTTCACCCTAGACGAGGCCCGCTCGCTCTCCGTACAGATGCGCTACGGCGCGCTGCCGGTTCCGCTGCGCGTCGCCGAAAGCCGCGCCGTCGGCCCCACACTTGGCCAGGACTCGGTGCGCAAGAGCATCACCGCCGGCCTGATCGGCCTGCTGGTTGTCATCGTCTTCATGCTCCTTTATTACCGCCTGCCCGGCCTGCTGGCCGACGCCGCACTCGTCATCTACGCCCTGCTGGTCTTTGCGCTCTTCAAGCTGATCCCGGTCACGCTGACCCTCCCAGGCATCGCCGGCTTCGTGCTGAGCGTCGGCATGGCGGTAGACGCCAACATCCTGATCTTCGAACGCATGAAAGAGGAACTGCGCAACGGCCGCACCCTGCGCGCCGCCATTGACACCGGCTTTGCACGCGCCTGGCCCTCCATTCGTGACTCGAACGTCTCGACGCTCATCACCTGTTTGATCCTGTTCTGGTTCGGGTCGAACTTCGGCGCCAGCATCGTCAAAGGTTTCGCCGTGACGCTCTCGATCGGCGTGTTGGTCAGTCTCTTCACCGCCATCACCGTCACGCGCACCTTCCTGCACCTGGTCATGAACAACATGGACCTGGCCCGCAACCGCTGGTGGTTTGGCGTCTGACATTCGGGCTTTTCTAGCCAGGCTTTTTCTGCCAGGCTTTTTCTGCCAGGCGGCTTACTGCCAGGCTCTTATAAAGGAAGAATCATGCTCAATATCGTTGGCAAACGTTACTGGTATTTCGGTCTATCGCTACTCATCATCGTGCCGGGCCTGATCTCGCTGGCCCTCTTTGGCCTGCGCCTCTCGATTGATTTCACCGGCGGCTCGCTGTGGCAGGTGCATTTCACCGACGCCGCCGCGGCGCCCATTCAGCCGGCCGAGGTCAAGGCCATCTTCGTCGAAGCAGGCTTCGACGAGGCCCTCGTGCAGACCTCCACCACCCAAAACAACGATGACACCATCATCGTGCGTTCCAAGACGCTGGAGCCGGCGCAGAAGGAAGATCTGCAAACCAGGCTTACGGCGCGCTACGGCGCCTTCACGGAACAGCGTTTC
Organism: uncultured Anaerolineae bacterium; assembly: GCA_964580725.1. GTDB lineage: Bacteria > Chloroflexota > Anaerolineae > SSC4 > Amarolineaceae > Amarolinea. The sequence continues at coordinate 21,575 of CAZOLV010000081.1, forward strand.
GATAACGTCGGCCCCGCCATCGGCGCCGAGGTTGCGCGCAACGCCACCCTGGCCGTCGGCATGGCGGCCGTGGCGATTCTGCTCTACATCTCGCTCGCCTTCCGTAAGGTGCCCAATTCCTTCCGCTACGGCGCATGCGCCATCATCGCCCTCATGCACGACACCCTGGTCGTTCTGGGCCTGATGTCGCTGGCGGGCCGTTTCCTGGGCTGGGAGGTTGACTCGCTCTTCCTCACCGCCCTGCTCACGGTCATCGGCTTCTCGGTGCACGACACCATCGTCGTCTTCGACCGTGTGCGTGAGAACATCACCCGCTATCGTTCGCAAGACTTCGAAACGATCGTCAACCGCAGCATCATCGAAACCCTCGACCGTTCGATCAACACACAGTTGACCGTGCTTTTCACGCTGACGGCGCTGGCGCTGCTCGGCGGCGTGACGGTGCGCATCTTCGTCATCACCTTGCTCGTCGGCATTCTCAGCGGCACCTACTCCTCCATCTTCAATGCCAGCCCGCTGCTCGTGGTCTGGGAAAATGGCGAAATCGGCGACCTGTGGCGCCGCCTGACCGGCAAAAGACCGGCGCCCGCCGCCTGAGCCTGTGCGCCAGGCACTGGCTCGATTGGTCTGTGATTCGTGACGGAGCGAAGCGCCAGCTTCGCTCCGTTTGCTTCGACCGCAATCTTCGGTCGCATGGGCAACGACATGATCGTTTTGATTGACTATGGCGTGGGCAATCTGCGCAGCGTCGCCAAGTCCCTGGAGCACGTCGGCGCTCCGCTGCGCGTCATCGAGCGCCCAGACGAACTGACCGGCGCCCAGGGCATCATCCTGCCGGGCGTGGGCGCCTTTGGCGACGCCGCCGCCCGCTTGCGTCGCGCCGGTTTCGAGGAACCGCTCCTCGATCTGGTGGACGCCGGCGTCCCGCTGCTCGGCATCTGCGTCGGCATGCAGCTCCTCTTCGACGAAAGCGAGGAGTTGGGCCGTCATCGCGGCCTCGGCATCCTGCCCGGGCGCGTCTTGCGCTTTGGCGACGCCAACCGCGTGATGCTGATGGCAGACGGCCAGCGCCTGACCGTTCCGCAGATCGGCTGGAACCAGATCCATCACAACGGCGCTGACCCACTGTTGGCCGGGGTTGCCAGCGGCAGCTATGCCTATTTCGTGCACTCCTACTACTGCGCACCCGCCAACCTCGCCGCTGCCATCGCCGTTACCGACTATGGCCTGGACTACACCTCCGTCTGCGGCGGTCGTTTTGGTCAGGGTCGCGTGTGGGGCGTGCAGTTTCACCCCGAAAAGAGCCAAACGACCGGTCTGCGTATTCTGCGCAATTTCGCAATTTTGGTCGCTTCTCACCAATCGGAGGTCACACCATGCTAACTCCTTCTTCCAGCCAGATTCAGGCCCGCTTCTTCGAGTATCTTGCCTCTCTGCAGAGTGCTCCGCCCGCACAGGTCTTTCATGTGTTTCCCGCCATTGATCTGCGTGAGGGGCGCTGCGTGCGGCTGCGCCAGGGCGACCCGGCCGCCGAAACGATCTTCGGCGCCGATCCGGCCGCAGTCGCCCGTCGTTGGGCCAACCAGGGCGCCGCCTGGCTGCATGTCGTCAATCTCGATGGCGCGCTGCAGATCGGCTCGCCCTACGGCTTGAATATGCCGACCGACAAGAGCCTGCCCGTCAACCTACACCGCCTGGCCCAGATTCGCCAGATCGTCTCCACACCCATTCAGTTTGGCGGCGGCCTGCGCACCCTGGCGGATATCGAACTGGCGCTGACCCTGGGCGCGACGCGCGTCATCCTGGGCACGGTGGCGCTGCGCGATCCTGACATGCTGCACGCCGCCCTGCGCCGCTTCGGCGCTGGCCGTATCCTGGTCAGCATCGATGCCAGGGATGGCCTGGTCGCCACGCATGGTTGGCGGCGTCCGAGCCGCGTCCAGGCGCTTGACATGGCCAAAGCCATCGCCGACGCCGGCGTACAGACGGCAGTCTACACCGACATTGGCCGCGATGGAATGCTGAGCGGCGTAGATGTGGAGGGCGCCGTAGCCCTGGCGGAGGCCAGCGGCCTGGACATCATCGTCAGCGGCGGCTTGCGTGACCTGAACGACATTCGCAACCTGCTGGCCGTGCAAGACCAGGGCGTGATTGGCGCCATTGCTGGCCAGGCCCTCTACAGCGGCCAAATACAGTTGCCCGATGCCCTGGCTCTCGTCGTCGCCGCCGGGAGTGCATGAACGATGCTGGCCAAACGCATCATCCCCTGTCTCGATGTCAAAGACGGCCGCGTGGTCAAGGGCATCAACTTCCTCGACTTGCGCGACGCCGGCGATCCTGTGGCGCAGGCGCAGGCCTACGATGCGCAAGGGGCCGACGAACTGGTCTTTCTTGACATCACCGCCACGCACGAGGGGCGCGACATCACGCGCCAGGTCGTGCGCGCCGTCGCCGATGCCGTCTTCATCCCGCTCACCGTGGGCGGCGGCCTGCGCAGCGTCGCAGACATGCGCGCCATGCTGCTGGCCGGCGCCGATAAGACCGCCATCAACTCGGCGGCCGTGAGCCAACCCACGCTCATCAGCGAGGGCGCCATGCGCTTTGGCAGCCAATGCATCGTCGTCGCCATCGATGCGCGGCGCGTGCTCGATGCCCGTACTCAGGCTGGCCAGCCGCATTGGCAAGTTTACGTGCGCGGCGGCCGTGAGCCGGCCGGCCTCGATCTGGTCGAATGGGCCATGCAGGCCGAGGCGTTGGGCGCCGGCGAGATTCTACTCACCTCGATGGATCGCGACGGCACCCAGGCCGGCTTCGACCTTCCCATGCTGCAGGCCGTCGTGGGCGCCGTTTCCATCCCTGTCATCGCTTCGGGCGGCGCCGGCCGGCTGGAACACTTCGCCGAAGCCCTGACCACCGGTGGCGCGCAGGCCGCCCTGGCCGCCTCGCTCTTTCACTACAAAACCCTCACGATTCCCCAGGTCAAGGATTACCTGCACAGTCGCGGCATCCCCGTCCGCCAGTCTGCTGGTTTGCCGGCGACCGCCGCATCGCAGCCCGCCCCCGCCATCTCCGATCTCTTTCCCCCCGCCAACGCTCACACCTTGCGGCCCGTCATTGTTCAGGACGACTCCACCGGGCAAGTCCTGATGCTGGCCTATGCCGACGCCGCCGCCCTGCGCTTTACCCTCGAAACGGGTGACGCCTGGTTCTGGAGCCGCAGCCGCCAGACCCTGTGGCGCAAGGGCGCAACCTCCGGCAACACCCTGCGCGTCCATGAAATCTGGGTTGATTGTGACGCCGACGCCCTCCTCTATCGCGTCCAACCCACCGGCCCCACCTGTCACACCGGGGCCGTCTCTTGTTTCTACCGCCGTTTGACGAGTTGACATCATGAACCGTATCATTGCCGACCTCTACAGCCTGATCGAAGCGCGCAAGACCAGCCCACCGCCCGGCTCCTACACCGCCGCACTCTTTGCCAAAGGCGAAAACGAAATCCTGAAGAAAATGGGCGAGGAGATGGTCGAGGTCATCATCGCCGCCAAAGGCGAGACCGACGAGCGCATCATCTACGAACTGGCCGATGTACTCTACCACACCCTGGTGTTCCTGGCGGCGCGTGGCCTGACCTGGGATCAGGTGGAGGCCGAACTGGCGCGCCGTTTTGGCGCCGCCCCGCGCTGAACCCGCAGAGACCATTCAGGTTTTCCGAGACCTGGTTTTCCAAAACCTGACAGGTCTTCGAGACCTGTCAGGTTTTCCGAGAAGGTTTTCCAAAACCTGACAGGTCTTCGAGACCTGTCAGGTTTTCCGAGATGGTTGTCCAAAACCTGACAGGTCTTCGAGACCTGTCAGGTTTTCCGAGACCTGTCAGGTTTTCCGAGAAGGTTTTCCAAAACCTGACAGGTCTTCGAGACCTGTCAGGTTTTCCGAGACCTGTC